>CAINJJ010000031.1 GCA_903849645.1 uncultured Acidobacteriaceae bacterium
CGCCAGGTCCAGCACGGAGACTGTACCCGGTCCCACATTGGCCGTATAGCCACGCCGCCCGTCATGCGCGATGGCCAGCATGTGGCTCTCCGCCTGCCCGGTGGGAACTGCGCCCACGATCTTCAGCGTCCGCGGGTCGATAACGGATACCGTGCGGTCCAGCTCCGTGGTCACGTAGAGCAGGCCGTCTTTGGGCCCAAAGACGGGCAGGTGCGGCCTGATTCCATGGCCGAAATCCACCTCGCCGGACACCTTGCGGGCGGCCAGGTCGATCACCACCATCCGGGTGCCGTCGGTGCCCGGGCTCCCCACCCCGGAGTTGCCGTAGACCGGCACGTAGGCGAACCGTCCGTCGGGAGAGGCCGTCACCTCGTGGCCTGTGATGCCTCCCTCGGGGACCGAGGCCAGCACCTTGCCGGCCACCGGGTCCACAATCGCCAGGCTCTGGTCGCCCTTCTGCGCCACCAGCAGCCGCCCCTCTTGCCCAAAGGCGGCAGGGAGCGCGGTGAGAATCATCAGGGCACAGGGGACAAATCGCATGGGGCGCAAGGGAACCTCCGGGAACAGAGGAGCGATTTTACACGCCCCGGCACGTGGTGCGCCTCTGGCCCGCCTTTTGCAGGCTGGGAGAGCAGGCCGCTTTTCGGCCTACTCCGCCTCTGCCATCCGCGGCTCGGCGACCGGCGCACGCGCCCCAGCCGGGGTCACCACCACGGCGATTCCCAGCGCTATAACAAGAATCCCAGCCGCCAGATACCAGGGCGCTCCCGGCAGCAGATGACCCGGCCGCATGAAGAAGGCAAAGGTCCCTGAAAACATGCCCGGCCCCAGAATCATCGCCATGCCGCGCATCGAGCCAAGAGCGCCTTGCAGCTCGCCCTGTTCGCTGGGGGAGACCCGCCGGGTCATCAGCGCCTGCGACGGCGCCGACGCCAGCGACCAGAGGGCATTCACCGGCACGCCGGCCATGAAGATCCACCCCACCGGGGCCGCCCCAAAGATCACAAACCCCAGCGCCGCCATCGCCATCCCGAAGTAGAGCGAAGGCCGCTCGCCAAAGCGCCTGACGGACCAGCCCACCAGCCCCGCCGACACCACCACCGTGGCCACGCCGATGAGCGCGAGAGAGGCGCCCAACTGCCCCTGCGTCCACCCGTAGCGAGCCGTGGCGTAGAGCACAAAGACGGTCGCGTAGACCTCGTGGGCCAGGTAGACCAAAAAGTTCATCCACGCCAGCCCTGCCAGTTCATGATGCGACCGCAGCAGCTTGAGCGAACCAACCGGGTTCGCCTTGGCCCACTTGAACGCCGTGGCCCGCTTCTCCCAGGGCAGCGACTCCGGCAGCACGAAAAAGCCGTAGCACGCATTCAACAGGCTGAACCCCGCCGCCACCCAGAACGGCAGCCGGGGATTCATGGCGCCCAGCCAGCCGCCCAGCGCCGGCCCCAGCACAAACCCCACACCAAACGCCGCCCCGAAGATGCCAAAGGCCTTGGCCCGCTTCTCCGGCGGCAGCACGTCGGAGAGATAGGCATTGGCCGTGGGCATGCTGGACGCCGTCAGCCCGCTCAGCACGCGGCCCACAAACAGCCACGGGAGGGTGGGCGCCAGCGCCATGACCACGTAGTCCAGGCCCAGCCCGAAGTTTGACAGCAGAATCACCGGCCGCCGCCCGAACCGGTCGCTCAAGATCCCCAGCACCGGAGCAAAGAAGAACTGCATCAGCGCCCAGGTCGACACGAACAACCCCATCATCTCTGAGGTGCGGGCCACGTCGTTGTGCTGGAAGTCCAGAATCAGGCGCGGCAGCACGGGCGCAATGATTCCAAAGGCCAGCATGTCCAGCAGCACCGTTACAAACACAAAGCCCAGCGCCGCTTTCCGGCTTCCGCTCATCGCTCTCCTCCGCTTCCCCACTTTGAGGTGCAGACATCCCTGCCGGGCGCTCAAGGCGCCGCTACATCCGCCGGCAATTCCAGGCCTTTGGGGAAGCCTCCGCGCCCAGAGTATCGCGACCTGCAATCCCTTCACAACCAACCTGCGCAAACTTTCGCCGCCTGGGGGCACTATCCTCAAGAGGTGATGCGCCTGCCCGCTGGCGATGCCCAGCTCGTTCAGATCATGGATGCCGCGCTGGCCGAGGCCGCCCGCCGCGCCGGGGTCTGGCTGGCCTGCCTGCCGGGGTGTACGCAGTGCTGCCACGGGGCCTTCGCCATCAACGCGCTGGACGCCGCTCGCCTCCACGCCGGCATGGAGGCGTTGCGCGCCACCGACCCCGCCCTGGCCGGGGCAATCGGGGCGCGTGCCCAGGCATGGGTTGCCGAGCACGGACCGCAGTTTCCCGGCGACCCGGCCACCGGCATTCTGGGCGAATCGGACGCCGACCGGGCGCGCTTTGAGAAGTTCGCCAACAGCGCAGCCTGCCCCGCGCTCGACCCCGCCACGGGACATTGCGATGTCTATGTCTGGCGGCCCATGACATGCCGGGTGTTTGGCCCGCCGGTGCAGATGGAGGAGGGCCTCGCCTGCTGCGAGCTGTGCTTTGTGGGGGCTTCCGAGGCCGAAATCGCCGCCTGCGCCATGGCCCTGCCCCACGATGTGGAGGAGGAACTGCTTGGCCAGATTCCCTCTTCCGGCGAGACCGTGGTCGCTTTCGCACTGCTTGCCGGGCGTCCCAATTGCGCCGCCATGCCCGCGATAGACTAGTGCTTGGACCCCCTGATGCCAACACGTCCCTGCTGGGTTGAGATTGACACCCGCCTCGTCGAAGAGAACTTCCGCTTTCTCTCCGGTCTGGCCGCTCCTGATGCCGAACTGCTGGCCGTGGTCAAGGCCGATGCCTATGGTCACTCCCTGGCGCTCTGCGCGCCCGCGGCGGTGCGTGCCGGCGCGGGCTGGCTGGGCGTCACCAGCGTGGAAGAGGGCGTGGCGGCCCGCGCTCTCTGCCCAGAGACCCGCATCCTGGTCATCGGCGGCGCATTTCCGGGCCAGGGACCGGCGGTTGTGCGGCACAGGCTGACGGCGGTCGTCTGGGAGCCGTGGCAGCTCGAAGAGCTCGAGTCGGCCGCCCGCGCCGCCGGGGCCGCGTCTGCATCCCTGCCCGTGCACCTCGAGATCGATACCGGCATGAGCCGCCAGGGGGTGGCCTCCGGGGCATTGGCGCCCATGCTGGCCCGCCTGGTGGGCGGCTCGCCCCTGCGGCTTGAGGGCGTGATGACGCATCTGTTCGCGGCCGATGAAGCCGATGGCGCGGTCACAGCCGCCCAACTCAGCGAACTGCAGCGGGCCCTGCACCACGTCGAAGCGGCCGGGCTCTTCCCGGACTGGCTCAACGTGGGCAACTCCGCCGCGCTGCTGGCGGGGCAGGCGCGCGCCATCGCGGAGCTCGCGGGCCGGCACGGCATGAGGGCCATCCTTCGGCCGGGCCTTGCGCTCTATGGCCTTGTGCCCGGCTTCGACCCCGACTTCACAGCCTCAGTGCCACAGCCGCTGGCCGCCGCGCGGGCCGCGCTCAAGCCGGTCCTGACCTGGAAGACCCGCGTCGTCAGCGTCCGGGAGGTTCCCGCAGGCGCGGTGGTGGGCTACAACGGCACCTTTGTGGCCACCGAGCCCATGCGCCTGGCTCTCATCGCCGCCGGGTATGCCGATGGCCTCGACCGCCGCCTGGGCAACCGCTTCTCCCTGCTGGTTCGCGGCCAGCGCGCTCCCCTCGCCGGCCGCGTCAGCATGGACCAGTCGGTTCTCGACGTGACCGGGATTCTGGGCGTTGCGCCCGGCGACGAAGTGGTGCTGCTCGGCACGCAGGGCGGCGACTCCATCACCGCCTTTGACCACGCCGAGGCCGTCGGCGCCATCCCCTGGCAGATCTTCACCGGCATCGGCGCACGGGTGACGCGGATCAGAGTTTAGCTACCGTAGTGAATCCCTTGCTCCCACAGCCTGTTCTCAAAAATCTCTGGAGCGAATTGTAAAAATATCTGCTGCCAGCCGAGCATTCGCTGGCGTATGCTTGCACGTTCCCCCGGGACAGCGTTGTTGGCCCGTGCCCCGGCTGCCTGGCGCAACCACTGCGCCGCGCGGAGTTCCTGGGTCGCTCTATCGTGAAAGAGGATCGAAGCCTATGTCCGACCAGGCGATGCAAGCCGATTCAGCAACCGGGATCGACTCTCACTCCGAGACGGCCCAAACCACCAGCCCCGCGCTCCGGCTCGCCCTGCGACTCACCCTGGTTGCGCTCTTGCTTGCGGCCCTCATCTTTGTGCCGGCTGGCACGACGAACTTCTGGCAGGGATGGGCCTTCCTGCTGGCCTCCCTTCTCCCCGCGGCGCTGGTTGTTGTGATCCTTGCCCGAGCCGACCCAGGGCTGTTTGCAAGCCGTTTTGAGGGCGTGGAGCCCATCGCCGCCCAGGCCCGCCTGGTGCGCTGGGCGATGCTCTTCTCCTGCGCGGCGCTCCTCCTGCCGGGGCTGGACTTCCGCCTCGGATGGTCCCAGGGCTTCAATGCCTCGGTCCCGCATTGGCTCTCGGTTCTGGCTGACGTCTTCGTCCTCACGGGCGTCTTTTTCCTTGGCTGGGTGGTCAACGTCAATCGCTTCTCAGCCCGCACCATCCGCGTGCAACCGGGCCAGACGGTCATCGCCACGGGCCCCTATTGCCTGGTGCGGCATCCCATCTACGCAGGCGCCCTGCTGCTGTGGCTCTCCGTGCCTCTGGCTCTGGGTTCGTGGGTCGCCTGGCCGGCCTTTGCCCTGCTCATCCCCTTCTGCGTCCTGCGCCTGCTCAACGAGGAGCATGTGCTGCGCAAGCAACTGCCCGGCTATCGCGCCTACTGCAAGAAGACGCCCTTCCGGCTTCTACCCTGGGTCTGGTAGCGGCACGGGGATTCGCTCATTTCGATTGGCCCAGACGGGGCGCAAGCATGGCGGGGGACGACGTTTTCCTCGTTGCGCCGCACTGCTGTGGAAATCGAGCCTTGCTCTCGCTACTGCACGGTCACCGCAACCACCACGGCCGCCGGAGCCTGACCTGCCGCTGTCGCCGTTACGGTAAAGCTGTAACTTCCCGCGGTTGTGGCTGTCGACGACCCGCCGCCCTGCCCGACGCCGCCTCCCGGCCCGCAGCCGCTGGTGGCCAGGGCCACCGCCAGCACTGCAACCAGCCCAGCCCACCCGGCCCGGCGGCGCAGAACCCAGGGCAGCGGCAAAAGGCAGGCCAGCGCCGCCCCTCCCCAGAGGCTCAAACCCCGCGCCGCGCCTGAGCCGGTCGTCGAGATCACCACGGTCGCCGCCACCGGGATGCCGGCCGCCAGGCTCACCGTCGCCGGCGCCGCGCAGCCGGGCACGTTCACCGCATTGGCGGGAGAGCTGGTCAGGCCGCAGCTCAGGTTCACCATCCCCTTGAATCCGTTCTGCGGTGTGATTGTGACCGTGCCCGTCCCCGGCAGCCCCGGCGTGGCAATGGAAACGCCGCCCCCCGCGGTTGCCGTGAAGCCCACCTCGTTGGCCGCTGTGATGGAGCCCAGCGCCTGGGTCAGCGCCGGCAGGGCGCTGCCGTTCCAACTGGTGTTGAGAATCCCGTAGCCCTCCGCCGCGCCCCAGGTACGACCAGCCCCGGTCGACTGGGTCCCGTTGATGGCCCAGTAGGACCAGTCGAGGTCGTTGGCCTTGAGATAAGTGGTCACCAGGCCGAACCAGTAGCCGTTGTCCTGGGGGCTCCCGCTCTGCACGCAGCTCGCGCCCGAGTTGCAGGTGCCAAACTCGCCCAGCCAGACCGGCGCGGGATTGGCCCCCGTGACCAGGAAGCCCCAATGCGGGGTGATCCGCCCCACATAGTCGCTGTAGCCCGTGAGCCCCGAGTAGTCGAACCCGTAGTCATGCGGCTCGTAGACCAGTTGATTGGCCACGCTCAAACGCACCGGCAGCGCCGCCGCGCCGGAGAGGTCGAGCGCATAGTTCACGCCTTCCACAAACACCAGCATGTGGGGGTTCACAGCCAGCACGGCGTTGCCTCCTCGCTCCGCGGCTCCGTGCCAGTCGGTCGCCGGATCGCCGCCCCAGGTCGCGGTGAGGCGCGGCTCGTTGCGCAGGTCCGCGCCCGCCACCAGCGGATTGGCCGCGTACCGGCCCACGATGCCCTGCCAGTCGCTGAGCCACTGCGCCTCGGGGTATGCGCTGTTGTACCAGAGCGTGTTTCCATCGTCGCCGCAGCACCACTCGGCGGCGCTGTTGTGGTTGTCCAGAATCACGAGGATTCCGGCGCCCGTGAGCGCCCCCACCACCTGGTCCAGAACCGCCAGGGCGGTCTTGCCCTCGAGATCCGGGTTGGCCGCCAGCGCGTAGCTGGGCACCACCGGGTTGCTCTCATAGAGCTGGTTGGACCAGGGGAGCCTCACCGCGTTGAAGCCCAGGTTCTTGAGCTGCTGCACAATGGCCGCCAGGCTGGCGCTCTGGAGGCCCGCCACCACGTAGTCCGGCGACTCGGCGCCGTACCAGTTCACTGCATTGATGTGAACGCGCTTGCCGGTGCTGTCCACAATGAACTGCCCGGCCGTATGCAGCGGCGGCGAGACCTGCGCGCGGGCCCGCGCGGCGCAGCAGCAGAGAGCCGCCGCCAGCAGCAGGCGCAGGCAGAGGGAGGGAATCCTGGGAAGGAGAGAGGGCTGGAAATATGCGGAGGGAATCACACAGGCATTACACCACGGCCGGTCCGCTTCGCGCTTCGGGCACGGGCGCGCAAAAAAAGGACCGGCGCGGAAGAGGAAGGCCCCCCGCGCCGGTGGATTTGGCTGCTCGCTTCTGTTCCTTATTGGACGACTGGCTGTGGCGGCGTTCTGGGCGTCTTGAGGTGCGGCGCACCGGGAGCCTGCGGAGCCTTGGGCGCTGCGCCCACGCTGGGCGGAGGCAGCGGCGCCAGTATCCCGGAGCCCTTCTTGATGCGCACGTCGCCGTTGTCGGCGCTCAGGACGATCCTCGATCCGCCTGCGCCAATCTGGAAGGTGGCCGACTTGTTTTCTCCATCGGTTGAAGGCATCTCGAAGTCCGAGACGATGTCGCCGTTGTGGGTGCGGGCGTTGACGGAGGCCGAGGCGTTGGGCGGCAGCGTCACCTCCACGTCGCCCTTGTTGTTCTTCGCATCCACGGCAAAGGCTCCGGCCGGCTCGACCGAGATGCGCCCGTCGCGGTTTTCCACGTGAGTCTCGCCGTAGATCTCGCTCAGGTCCACGTCCTTGGAGTGCGTGACCACCCGGACATCGCCCCTGGCCTGGTTGACCCGCAGGTCATCCGAGTTGAGGGTCATGTCGCCGGGCAGGGAGGCCAGTTGCAGGTCGGTCACGGTGGTGTGCAGATGAATGGGCCCATCCACGCGTTCCATGTGCACATCGCCCACAATCTCCCCGTTCTGGGTGATCTTGCCCTTGATCTCCGACAGGGTAAAGTCGTTGAGGTCGCCGTCGCTGGTCAGGTCGCCGGTGAGGTCATGGGTGGAGAGGTCGTGCTTGCCGTTGGAGAAGTGGGCCTCCACCGTGCCGGCAATCGAGTTCAGATGCACGTCGCCCCGCGCCGTCACGCGGATGCCCGCGCCCAGCCCGGAGGCCGTCACATCGCCCTTGCCCGCGTCCACCGTGACCCGCGCCGACTTGGGCACCTTGACCGTCAGGTTGAGGCGGCCGCTCGAGTTGCTGTCGGACTTGACCAGCACCGCGTTGCCGCTCACCGTGAGATGGGCAGCCTCGGCTGCGAAAAT
Source organism: uncultured Acidobacteriaceae bacterium (assembly GCA_903849645.1). Taxonomy (GTDB): domain Bacteria; phylum Acidobacteriota; class Terriglobia; order Terriglobales; family Acidobacteriaceae; genus Telmatobacter. Next base: position 7,743 of record CAINJJ010000031.1, read on the forward strand.
CTTGTTGGCCTCGGCGTCGGAGTTGGCAAATGCCACGGCATGGGCCGTCACTTCAATCTCGGACCCCTCGCCCGCGGCAATGCTGACGTCGCCGCGGGGGTTCTGGATGTCAACCGTGGCGTTGGCCGGAATCTGCGCGCTCTGCGCCTGCTGGTCCATGTCGTGTTCCGGCATGCCGAAGGCGTTGAAGAAGTTGTCGTCGTGGTCGCCCCACTGCGCGCGCCACGCTCCCAGCTTGTCCCAGCCGGCCGCGCCCAGGCCCAGGAACGCGAGCAGGATCAGAATGCCCACAAAGCTGCCGCCGCGGCGGACGGGGGTCTCCCGGCGCAGGTCGAGCGCCCACTCGCCCAGCAGCGCCAGGCCGGCGCCGATGAGGAGCAGCGGCCACCAGCGGCCGTACCAGCTCCAGAAGTCGGCGGCCGAGATGCGCCCGCTGTAAACCAGCAGGGCCACCACGCCCACGCCCACCAGGATGATGGGACCGACGACGGAAGGAACCCGCGGGCCGTACACGCCCACATAGCTGGACCGCGCGGCATACTGCTGCGCCTTCCAGGCATCCCGCTGAGCGCGCCAGGCGGCCTTTTGCTGCTCGCGATAGACCCGCCATTGCGTCTTGGGGTCATAAGACTGGTAAGGGGGCGGTACGCCGCCGCCCGGAGGCATGTTCGGAGGCACACTGCTCATGACTGCCCTCCCTCGGGGTCTTTCACGTACTCCTGCGTGTGCGCCGGAACCATGGAAGCGCCCGCGGGCGGCGCCGGCGGCGGCGCGTTGGGGTCAACCGCTCCGCCATACGGCGCGCCGGGATACGGGGCGCCCGGATACGGTCCCGGTCCCTGCGGATAGCCGCCCTCGGCAGCCAGCGCCGCCCGCTCGGCGAGCGCCAGCAGTCCGGCAAGAATCAGGTAAAAGGGCCAGCTCTTGCCCCAGCCCAGGATGTGCGCCTGGGCCAGAAGGGCATTGATGCCGACCAGCAGCAGAAATGCGGGGCCGCGGAGGCGGCGAATCATGATGTAACGGCTCATTTGGAACCTCCTTGCGAATCTCCGAGACGGCGAACGATCAGGAACACACCCAGCCCAATCAGCAGGACCGGCCAGGCAAACTCCATCATCCTGCCGTTGAAAATGTCCAGTTGCCCGAGCAGGAACAGCAGTCCCAGGCCGATCAGCACAATGGCCCCTATGGGTTCCTTGCGCTTCCAGTAGAGAGGCGGCACCGGGGGCACGGGCGGCATTGCTGGATCAACGAATCCCGGCGGAGGCGCGTAAGGGCCCTGATACGGCGCCTGGTACTGCCCGGCCGGGGGAGCCTGGTAGCCGCCCGCTGCCGGAGGAGCCTGGCCGCCCTGCCAGGGGTTGAACGGGCCGGGAGCAGGTGCAGCGCCGGGCTGCCGTGGCCGTGTGCCCAGGTTGAGCCAGTTGCCCACCTCGTTGAGCCCCAGCGGATCGGGCAGCGGCTGCCCGTCCCGCATCGCCTTGGCCGTGTGATACGCCTCGAACGACTGGTAAAGCACCCACGCTCCGATGAAGATGCCAAAGATGCCGTAGTGGTCTGTGATGCTGATCAGCACCGCGAAGATCACCACGTGAATCAGGCCCTTGAAAAACTGGCCGTTGTACATGGCGCCCACGCCGGGAATGAGTCCCAGCACAGCCGCCGCGGACGGGTTGGGTCCGCTCGGCGGAGCCGCTACAAAGGGTTGCTGATACCCCTGCCACGCGGTCCAGCAGGGCTCGCAGAGAATCTGCCCGCTGGCCGCATTGCGCGTGCAGCCGGCGCACAGCGCCTTGCCGCAGGTCTGGCAATAGGCAGTCGCATTCACGCCAACATGATTTACGCAGTCCATTTTGTGCTCCTTTCCCGTAGTGCCTCAGCGGAGCCGCCGGAATGCGCGGGCCGTTCTTGATACGTCAGGGAGGTTTCAAGAAGATCATTGAATTCGTTGGGCGCCGGGCTGACCGACTGCTGCGGAGGGTCAACGCGGGAGCCGCCGTCCTTGTGACCCGGGGTCTGTTTGGACTCTCCGGGTTGTACGTCCCTGGGTTTCTGCTGGTTGTCGTCGCTCTGGCCTTCGCCTTCGGTGGCCCGCTTCAGGTCCCGCATCCGCGACTGGACTTCGTAGACCAGCCGCAGATGGTCGTAGTAGCGGATGATGGGCGTGGAAGCCATGGTGAGCCGCCGCTCCATGAAGGAGCGCACCGCGCTCGGCCGCAGGTCGGAGATCCGCATGGCGCTCAGGTGCACGCCGGTCAGGTTGAGCGTGAGGGCGATCGAAAAGAACGCCATTGCCGCCGTCATGAGCAGGCGGGGCTCGGCAAATCGCCGCACCCGGCCCACCAGGCCCGGCCGCTGCCAGGCGGGAATCATCGGTACAACGTTGCCGCCGCCCGTCACCAGGCCGTAACCGGCTACCTGCCCCGGACCCGTCTGCGCCAGGATCTTGTCCAGAAGCCCCGAGGGCACCTCCGGGTCGGGGGAGAGAAACTCCAGCCACTCCCGGCCGCGCCGTGACTCCTCGAAAAGTGCCGTGCAGGCCGGGCAAACCGCCATGTGGGCGGAAAAATTCGCCTCGTCCTCGGGCTTCAACAGCCCATCCAGCGCATCGGCCAGAAGAGTTTCCCACGCGCCACAGGCGGGGGAGCTCGGAATGTGTGTGCGCTCTGCCATTTACATCACCTCCCGTTTATTACGTTCCAGCAGGCGCGCCAGTTCCGCGCGGCCTCTGCTGATGCGGGACTTTACAGTCCCTTCGGGGATGCCCAGAACCTGGGCAATCTCTTTGTAGTCAAGGTCCTGCAAGTCTCTCAAAATCACCGCCTCGCGCAGCTCGACCGAGACGCGCGCCAGCGCTTCCTGCACCATCTTTGCCAGTTCCTTCTGTGCGGCCGACTCGAGCGGCGAGGGCCCCCTGGACACCAGCCGGTCCACCGGCTTGAGCTCTTCGGCGTTGTCCCACCCGTCGTCCAGCGAACCGGTGGCCCGCAGGTTCTTCGTCCGCCTGAAGTTGTCCACCAGCAGGTTGCGGGTCATGGTCGTGATCCACACCTGCAGGCTGCCGCGTCCCGTGTCAAAGCTCGACAGATTCGAGTACACCTTCAGGAAGACGTCCTGGGTCAGGTCTTCAGCGTCGGACGGGTTGCCCGTGAACCGGTAGCAAAGCCCGTAGACGCGCCGGTGATGCGTCCGCACCAGCTCCGCCCACGCGCCCGAGTCGCCGTCCATGCAGCGACGGACGATCAGCGACCAGTCGATCTCCAGGGTCCCTGTCTCCCCACCCGCTGGGCGGGCGTCTGGAGCAATCATCGTGCCTCCGCGGATCTCGCCTTGTCCGGCAGCGGGCGTCCTGGGAGCGACCGTCTCCGGCGCTACCATGGTACGCCGGGTCGGCCTGCTTGTTGACGCCAGCCCGATCCCGCTCCAGCTTAATGTAGCCACGCATTGCATATCGCGCTAGTACGAAGGACTTGCCGGAATTGTTCCCTAAGCTGGAAAGTGCGATTCGGATGCGGTCGCTGTGCAAGGAATGGGCGTCACGCCCGCGTAACCTTTCTCCGCGGCCCGCATCTCTAGGACTGCGGCCCCAACTTCCCTGGGCTGCGGAGAGACCCATGACCCACGCCGCTTCCCTGCGCTCCCTGCTTTCTTCCCTGTTGTTGGCCTCGGCCCTCTGCACCGGCTGCCACGCCGCCGCCCGGACCCCTGTTCCCCCCGCCGCGCAGGACGCCACCCTCGCCTCGGCCCCTGGCCGCCAGACCGCGGTCTTTGCCGGAGGCTGCTTCTGGGGCACGCAGTCGGTCTTTGAACGCGTCAAGGGCGTGCTCGCCACCACCGCCGGGTACGCCGGAGGCTCGGCCGACACGGCCACCTATCCCCAGGTCACCACGGAGACCACCGGCCACGCCGAGTCGGTCCGCGTGGCCTATGACCCCTCCAAGATCACCTACGGGCAACTGCTGCGCATCTTTTTCTCCGTGGCCCACGACCCCACGCAGCTCAACCGCCAGGGTCCGGACGTGGGCACATCCTACCGCTCGGCCATCTTCTTCGACGGCCCGGAGCAGAGCCGCATCGCGCGCGCCTACATCGCTCAGCTCGACGCCGCCCATGTCTTCCCCAGCCGCATCGTCACCCAGGTTGTGCCGCTCCAGGGCTTCTACGACGCCGAAGACTACCACCAGCACTACGCCGACCTGAATCCCGGCAACCCCTACATCCAGGTCTGCGACCGGCCCAAGGTCGAGGCCCTCAAACAGCAGTTTCCGGAACTGTTCCAGGAGTACAAGGGCAAGTAATTTGGAATTGGCCGCATCTTCGAGCTATTGAAAGGGCACGGCTTCAACCGTGCCGCAAAATGCCTAATCAGACTCGGGCTTTACCCCCGAGGGAAGTCCATGCCTGGAAAACTTGACCAGATCAGAGGTTCCTTGTACCTAGAAACGCCCCACATGAGCGAATACCAAGGTGGTACATTGTTTTTGCTAGTTGCTCGGATAAACCATGGCGGCGAACACAGCAAGCAAACCCGACGATCAACTTGGCTTGGCTCGACCGGGCAATACGGACTTGCTTCTGATCGAGCAACTTGAGCAAGCAATCCTGAGAAACGCGGGAGGCTTGGAGCGATTCAAGAGGGAAATTCCCCTTCTCCTCCGCAAGGCGATAGATGAAGTCATTGACTCGCCCCGCACAAACCGTTTCACGCTCGATGATACGAAACTCAGCGAGAGAATCTACCTTGCAACCAAGGTTAGGGTTCAATTGAGGCATCGCCTAAAACTGGCAAGGGGAAAAATGCTTGATCTTGTTGTTGGTGAAACCGAGGCTGGAATCCAGAGCACAATTAATCATTCCTGGTCCGTTCCGCTGAGACTCGTTGGGAATCCGTGTCTCTTCATAAAGTCCGATGAAAAGCGTGCGACTTGTTCCGTTGGAGTGACAGTGATTCGAGATGAGGAATTGAAGGCTGCCGGGAAATCATCACGAAGGCGAATGATTTCGAATGCCGGTGTCGCTAATATTCGCTGGATACTTAAGGATGAACCGCTTCCCGACGCCTCATCGTAACCAAACGGGGAAGCAATCTGACAGAGCAAAACCTTTCTTGGTCGATTGCGGATTTCAAATCAGGAGATTTGATCCGTGCATAAAGCTTTCCAACAGCGACCTGATTTCTGTTTCGGCAAATATTTGGCAGTCCGAATATAACTTCGAGAGCATCACAGGAAGGGCTTCCGCAAGAATATGCTGGGCCGTCTGAAATTCAGAAAATTGACTGCGGAATTCCCGAATGCGTAGAAGACTCTGGCTTAATCGCCTTTTCTTTTCGGTCTCGTCTGGCCAAACGCTCTCCCAGTATAGGCACGTCTTGCAATTCGCAGAGCAGAACGTCCCGTCGTGAGAAAGAAATGATGCCCAACCAGATGTATCGAGCAGCAGAACCTTGATTTGATCGTCTCGGCGTTTTTCTCCATTGCATTTCCGACATGCAACCAATACGTTCCCTGGAAGGTGAAGCCCAGCGCGATAGCGGTTCATTCCATCGAGATGCTCGATTACTGGCGTGGTCTCCGTAAGCCTGACAAAACAATAGGGACAACGATTCTCAAAGCATTTTCGAACGAGATCCTCATATTCCTTCCCGTCAACCCTAATCTTCCAATCTCTAGAGATAGATCGGCTTAAATCATGGAGGAACATGCTGATTAGCTTATTCGCCACGTCAGATTTGGCTCGTCTGGTCGCAGTGCGCAACAACGAAGTTGGATCCTTCAACTTTCGCCCCCGAGCAGCCAATCGACCTTGACGCCCAAGACTTTTGCTATTGCCTTAAGCTCATAATCAAGTACCCGCCGAAGATTGTTTTCAATCTTTGCGACCGCTGCACGATCCATCTGCACTCCAGTAAGCGCAAGTTTTGCGGATAGGTCGTTTTGCGTCAGCGGCGGTTTGGCTGCGGCACGACCCTCGGCAATTCGGTTGCCGGAAATGTTGCTCTTTTTGGGGGACTGGCTCACATCGAAAGACTAAACTTCATGATTTCAATAGGCGTTCTATAATGGAACATCTGATAGATGTTTCTATCTCTATCCGATAAGGCTGCTTGGTCTAAGAGTGGAAGACAACTCGAATTACTTTCGACTGTCCTCAAAGACCGCGTCGAGAATCCCGCGAACGTTCTCAATCACCACCGCGCGGGGTTGCACTTCATCAATAATTCGCAATGCGGCGGGGAATAGATTGCGTTCGTCCAGCTTCCCTAGCTGTTTTCCGGCTTTGGAAAATGGCGGGCAGGGAAGCCCAGCCGCGACCACATCGACCCGCCCCCGAAACGGTCTGGCATCGAAGCTATTCAGGTTCTCCTCGATAACATTCCATTCGGGACGGTTAAAGCGCAGCGTCTTGCACGCGTGGCTGTCGAGCTCTACTAAACCGGCGTGAGAAAAACCGGCCTGCTCAAAGCCTAGCGCCTGACCACCTGCACCTGCACATAATTCGAGGACTGAAATTGTGCTCATTGTTGTAATTTTGCACTGAAAAGCTGTTCCTGTCTGCAAAAGAGAGTGTGCCTCCGATGCGATTTCCCGAAACGATTGAATCTGAATGGCCTAGACCATTTTGGAAAGGTGAAGAATTGACGCCGGTGGCCCCCTGGAATCCCAAGACTTGCGAAGGGTGGGTAGCCGCAAGGCGGGTGGCCGAGGTCCCACAGTCACTGTCAGTTCCGCCACAAGCGATGGGTACCCCAGGTGCCTTGCGAGGCACCTGGGGCACCCGGCCGAAGGCGCCTGCCCCACCGCAGGTGGTCAGCCCAGGCGCACAAACCGCAGCGACACCGAGTTCATGCAGTAGCGCAAACCCGTCGGCGCGGGGCCGTCGTTGAAGACGTGGCCCAGGTGCGCGTCGCAGAGGCGGCAGCTCACCGCCGTCCGCACCACCATGAGGCTGCCGTCCACCGAGTCCACTACGTTCTCCTCGGCGATGGGCTGCCAGAAGCTCGGCCACCCCGTGCCGGAGTCGAACTTGGCCGCGGAGCTGAAGAGCGCCAGGTCGCAGCAGATGCAGCGGAACAGCCCCGGCTCTTCTTCATTCCACAGCGCGCCGGAGAAGGGCCTCTCCGTGTCCGCGTGGCGCGTCACCCAGTAGGCGTCGGTTGAGAGCTGCTTCTTCCACGCGGCGTCGGTTTTGATGAGGCGGGGCACCGTGCGGGTTCCGGTCCGCTTGCCCGCCGCGGAAAAGTCGGCGATGGTCACGGTGGCCGGCCCCTCCGAGGGCTCCATTGGCCGCGCAGCCGCAACGGTGCTGCGCCGCAGCCCCCAGAATGCCCCGGCGCTCACCGCCCCTGCCAGCGAGAGGATGAAAGCCCGGCGGCCCCAGCGCGCGATCCGGCCTTCCGCGCCCGTCTCCGGCTCATCGCCGCCCAGCAGAATGCCTTGTGTCATGGTTGCTCTCCACAGGTGAGATGGCCGGGGAGGCGCGAAGGTTACCGCATCGTTTCAGGCCGCGCCCTCATCCTTCACAGGACGCACAAAGCAGGCGGCCCTTTTCCGCATGGAAAAGGGCCGCCTGCGCTTTGCCGCGAATCGCGCTAGTACCGGCCCTGGAACTCCGGGTCCACGGGATTCTCAAACAGGGACGCCTCGCGGGTGACAATCGTCAGTCCCGAGGGGGTGACGAAGTAGCGGCGTTTGTCCTCGACCGGGTCAAACCCGATCACGGTGCCTTCCGGAATATGCACGTCGCGGTCGATGATCGCCCGCCGGATGCGGCAGTGGCGGCCGATGTTGACGTGGGAGAAGATGATGCTGGCGTCCACGTTGGAGTAGGAGTTGACGCGCACATCCTGCGACAGCACGGAGTTTGAGACTGATGCGCCCGAGATGATGACGCCGGCGGTGATTACAGAGTTGACCGCCATGCCGGAGCGGCCGGGCTCGCCAAACACAAACTTGGCCGGCGGATACTGCCGGACCCTGGTGCGCATGGGCCAGCTCTTGTCGTAGAGGTTGAAGGTTGGCGAAACCGAGCACAGGTCCATGTTGGCGTCGTAGTAGCTGTCCAGCGTTCCCACGTCGCGCCAGTAGAGCGCCTGCTGCTTGTTCTCGTCCACAAAGCTGTAGGCCATCATCTTTTTCTTGCCCAGCATGTTGGGCAGGATGTTGTGGCCGAAATCGTGCTTGGAGTTGGGGTCTTCCGCGTCGGCGATGAGCGCCTTGAGCAGGACCTCGGTGTTGAAGATGTAGATGCCCATGGAGGCGTCTACCGCGTTGGGATTGAAGGGCGAACGGAAGGTGGTCGAAGCCGGCTTTTCCAGGAAGCCGGCCACCTCGCCCGACTTGCTCACTTCCACCACGCCAAACTGCTTGACCTCGTCGGGCGGAATGGGCAGGGTGGCGATGGTGACCTCCGCCTTGGTCTCCTTGTGATACTCCAGCATGCGGCTGTAGTTCATCTTGTAGATGTGGTCGCCGCCCAGGATGATCATGTACTTGGGCTGCTCGCTGCCGATGGAGTAAATGTTCTGGTAGACCGCGTCGGCGGTGCCCATGTACCAGGCGGAGCCGGTGCGCTGCATGGGAGGCAGTATCTCGTAGAACTCGCCCAGCTCCTGCGCCATGATGCCGGTCCAGCCCTCGCGGATGTGGCGATTGAGCGAGAGCGCCTTGTACTGGGTGAGGATGTAGACGCGGCGCAGCCCGGAGTTGATGCAGTTGGACAGGGTGATGTCGATGATGCGGTAGTGTCCGCCAAACGGCACGGCCGGTTTGGCGCGATCGCGGGTAAGCGGGAAGAGCCTTTCCCCGGCTCCCCCCGCAAGCAATACTCCAAGCGTGTCTCTCATGTCCATGGGATCATGCCTCGTAACTCGTTCTGCCCGGAGAGCCCCTGACCGGGGAGGTGAAGAAGCCGCTATCCGGTACAGCTTGTTTGCCGGTGACGCCGTTCTTTGCGGTGCTACCGAACGGTGGAGAATACCACACAGATCAACCTAACAGCACTTTCCTGTTGCACGGTATGACTTTATCGTCAATTCGGGGTGATTGACCACCAAAAGCCAAAAGGGCGGCTCCTGTTGGAAACCGCCCTCCGTGCACTGTCGAAGCCGGGCGCGTGAGCCGGGCAGGGGAAGCCTTTACCGCTTGCCGCTGAACTTGTATTGCACTCCGACCGAGATGGCGAAGTTCACATCGGTCTGGGTAATCTTGTTGCCGTAGTTGATGCCGTACCGGGTGATAACGGCATCGGGGGTGATGCGGAAGACCCAGTGCGCGGAGCGGTTCAGGTCGATGTGTCCGCCGATAATGCCGGCCGGGGCAATCTGGTTGTTGTAGAAGTCCACCACCGAGGGCGAGCTGCCGCGCAGGTCCTGCTCAAAGTTGCCATAAGCGCCGCCCACGAGGGCATGGGCAATGAGCGCGCCGTGCTTGTTGTGGGGCCCCAGCCACTCAGGTCCCGCCACAAACAGGTATTGGCTCACGAACGGTCCCTTGATGTTGACGGAGTTGGGCGCCGCGCCGCTGGTGCCGAGGTAGCCGCGCCCCGAGCCTTCCACGGCCCAGTGCTTGCTGAACCAGTAGGAAGCGGAGAGGTCCAGCCCGCCCAGGTTTGACCCCTGGAGCAGCGTGGGACCCGCCTTGATGTGGTCGTAGGCCAGGCCCACCGACACATCGTAGCGATTGTCGTAGCGCACCTTGGCCAGCGGGTCCACGGTGATGTAGGTGCCGTTCCCTGCCGTCGGAGAGGCTGTGCTTTGGGCGTGAGCGAGACTTCCGGCACAGAGTGCCAGGGCGGTAGCGGCTGCAAGAGCTGTGGTGAAACTTACTTTGACACGCATCACTATCCAGCTTACAGGACCATGCCGAGGGGGGACAAACGCGGGAGGAGCGGTGTTGAAGGCGTTACGGCTCCCAGCGCTCGGTCCAGCGGGTCCAGACAAGGTAGCGGACGGTCTTGAGAGTCTCGGCGGCCTCCACGGCTGCGGCCCAAACGGCGGACTCCGGGGCGAGAGGCGGCGCGGCGTGGACGCGCCAGTCCATATCGAGGCGGTTGAAGATGAGGGCCGCGCGGCGGAGGTGGGCGGCGCTGGAGACCACCTCCGCCGAGCGCCATCCGTGCGCCTTGAGGATGCGCGCCGCGAAGCGGGCGTTCTGGATGGTGTCCTGCGCCTCTGGCTCCTCATAAATAGCGGAAGCAGGCACGCCCTGCGCCTGGGCCGTGCGGGCCATCACGCGCGCTTCGACAAACTGGTTGTGAGCCGGGCCGCCGGTGAGAATGAGCCGGGGCGCCGCGCCGCGCTCGTACTCGCGGACCCCCTCCGTGACACGAGCCAACTGCTCCGGGGTGGGGTTTCCGTCGCTGTCCGCCGGGCTGCCGAGCACGATGATTGCGTCAAAGCGTGGCCGCGCCGTGTTTTCGCGCGGAGCCAGAAGCCGGGCCAGAACACCACAGGCGAGCAAGGCAAGGGCGAGCGCCGAGCCGGCAAGAAGCAGCCGGGCGGGCCAACCCCAACCACGGCGTCGCGTTGGACGGCCTCGATGGCCGGCGCGCCGGACTGGCGCCTTGCGGGTTGTCTTGCGTGAGGGCAAATCGACTCTCCAGCCTCCACTATAGAGCGAAGGCTGGAGTCGCGTTGAGCCGTGTGAGGCGTTGGATGACCCCGGCTCAGCCCAGGTCGGCCGGCTGGCCCCAGGCGGAGAAGACAAGCTCCGGCAGGGGCTTGCGGCTGCGCGGGGAGAGCTCCTGCGCAATCAACTGCTCATGGCCCAGCGCCGCGGGCTCACCCTGGTAGCCGAGGGCAATGACGGCGCCCAGCAGAAAATCGTCAGGAATTTCAAGCGCCTTGCGCGCCGCGGCCTGGTCAAAGCCCGCCATCTGGTGGGTGGTGAGGCCCAGCGCCGCGGCTTGCAGAGTCAGATGAGAAGAGGCCGCGCCCAGATCATAGAGAGCATAGCCGTTGGCGGAGCCGTTGTGGCTGAACGTTGTCTTGGCCGCGCCTAGAATCAGTACCGGGGCCGAGCCGGCCCATCCCTGGTTGAAACCGCTCAAGCTGGCAAAAATCTTTGCGTAGGCCGGCGTGCCCCGTGTGCCCACCAGGAACCGCCAGGGCTGCTCGTTGTAAGAAGATGCGGCCCAGCGCGCGGCCTCGAAGACCTTGTGCAGGTCGGCGGGGCTCACGTCGCGGCCGGCAAAGGAGCGTGGACTCCAGCGCTCCAGCACGGCGGGCAACACGCCCTCGACAGCGGGGGCCTGCTTCAGTTGATTCAATTCAATGGCAGATAAGGTCATTTTGGAAGGGCTGCGTACAGGGATTGAACAGCTTCCCTTCGATTCGCCTGCCGGGGGGAAGGATTCGCGCCGGGGAAAGAAATCTGTTCAAACAGGTATTTCTCTTTGCCGCGCTGGACTCAATGGGCATGGAGCCGCCGGCCGCAGCGAATGCCCGGATTCCGCTGAAATTGCGAGAGGGCGAGGGGAGCACATGCGGTGGTAGGATGAGGGGCTAGACAGGGCCTGGAAATCGCAAAGACGGAGCGGGGCCTGCGGGTTATACCTACAAGCTGAAAAACCGAACAGGGCGGGCTGCACGTGGGAGCCGGGTCCGGGAGTTTAGAGACATGAACCTGCAGCATGGGTGCGGCGAAGAGCCGCCGCCGGAGGACCGCGCGTTTGCGCGCACCTCCGCGTTTGGAGTTGCAGTCAAGGTACTGGGCGGCGTTCTGGTGGGCGCAGCCCTGCTGGCTGCGCTGGGGCTGGCCCGCGTTGATGCCGGCAGCGAACCAGAGACCATCTCCATCGACGAGCCGCTCAGCGGAGCCATCTTCCCGCCCGACATGGCCGCGCCCAAGTTCGCCTGGCGCGACCCGTCAGCCGCGGCGGAGTCCTGGACGATTGACCTCACCTTTGCCGGCGGTGCTCCGGCCATCCATGCCGCCTCCCGCGGGGAGCGGATGCAGGTGGGCGAGATCGACCCGCGTTGCATCTCCAACACCAACAGGCTGCCCGAGCTGACCGGCGAGCAGGCGGCGGCCCACACCTGGAAGCCCGATGGCGCAACCTGGGCCGCCATCAAGCGGCAGGCGGGCTCGGGCGCGGTCAAAATTTCAATTCATGGCGCGGCGGGTTCCGGCGCGGTGGTCTCCGAGGGCGTAACGGAGATTCATGTGGCCGCCGACCCGGTGGCCGCGCCCATCTTCTTTCGCGACGTGCCGCTCATGCCGTCGGAGACCGAGAAGGGCTTTATCAAGCCGCTGGCTTCAAGCGCGATTCCGCTCATCAACTGGTCCATGCGCAACGTGGCTGACGACAAGAGCCACGTGGTGATGACCGACCTGCACACCTGCGCCAACTGCCACTCGTTCGCGGCCAACGGCAGCACACTGGGGCTGGACATGGACGGGCCGCAGAACGACAAGGGCCTCTACGCCCTTGCGCCCATCGCCAGGAAGATGACGATTCGCACCGAGGACATGGTCTCCTGGGCTGGCTTTCCCACGGAAAACGGCAGCCCCGTTCGGGTTGGCTTCATGTCGCAGGTGTCGCCCAACGGGCGCTACGTGGTCACCACCACCCGGCCGCCGGGGACCAAAAGCTCGCAGTTCTACTACGTGGCCAACTTCAAGGACTACCGGTTTCTGCAGGTCTTCTATCCCACGCGGGGCATCGTGCAGTGGTATGACCGGCAGACCAGGAAGTTCCAGCCTCTGCCGGGCGCCGACGACCCGCAGTATGTGCAATCCAACGCCGTCTGGAGCCCGGACGGCAAGTACCTGGTGTTTTCCAGGGCGCAGGCGCGCGACCCCTACCCTGCCGACGGCAAGATGGCGGCCTACGCCAACGACCCGGCCGAGGTGCCGATCCAGTACGACCTCTACCGCATCCCCTTCAACGAGGGCCGCGGCGGCAAGCCGGAGCCGATTGTGGGCGCGAGCCGGAACGGGATGAGCAACAGCTTTCCCAAGATCTCGCCCGACGGCAAATGGATCGTCTTTGTGGAGGCCAGGAACGGCCAGCTCATGCGCCCGGACAGCCAGCTCTTCATCGTGCCGGCGGCGGGCGGCGCGGCGCGGCGGATGAACTGCAACACCTCCCTGATGAACTCCTGGCACAGCTTCTCGCCCAATGGCCGCTGGCTGGTCTTCTCGTCGAAGAGCGCCTCGCCCTATACGCGGATGTTTTTGACCCACATCGACGAGCAGGGCAACGACTCCCCGGCCATCCCCATCGAGAACGCGACGGCAGCCAACCGCGCAGTAAATATTCCGGAGTTCGTGAACATGGATCCGGCGGGCATCGACCACATCGACACCCCGGCGGTGGACTTCTACAAGCAATTTGACGTGGCGGCGGACCTGGCCAAGAAGGGCCAGTATGCGGCCGCCATTCCGGAGTGGACCAAAGCGCTGACGATGAGCCCCAACGATGCGCGGGCGCACAACAACTTTGGCCAGACGCTCCAGCACGCGGGACGCGCGGAGCAGGCCATTGTGGAGTACCGCACCGCAATCGCGGCCCGGCCCAACTATCCAGAGGCGCACAACAACCTGGCCATCGCTCTCGATGGCGCTGGGCTGCCGGGCGAGGCCATCGAGCACTACAAACTGGCCATCGAACAGAACCCCGGGTATGCGGAGGCCCACTCCAATCTGGGCCGCGCGCTGGCCGGCCAGCACCGCATGGATGAGGCCATCGCGGAGTATCAGCAGGCGCTGCGCATCAATCCCGAGTTTGCCGAGGCCCGCAACAACCTGGGGTTTGCCCTGGCCTCCACCGGGCAACTCGACGATGCCGTTGAACAGTACCAGCAGGCCATCCAGAGCGACCCCAAATACGCCCACGCCTATAACAACCTGGGCGTGGCGCAGGCCATGCAGGGCAAACTGGACGACTCGATTTCGAGCTTCGCCAGGGCTCTGGAGCTCGACCCCGCCTACACCGCCGCCGAGGGCAACCTGGGCCATGCATTACTGGAAGGCAACCGCCTGGACGAGGCGATCGGCCACCTGCGCCACGCCCTCGATACCGGCAAGGAGACCGCGGAGCTGCACAACAACCTGGGCATGGGACTGGCCGAGAAGGGGCAGCTCGCCGACGCAATTCCACACTTTGAGCGTGCCCTGGCCATGGACCCTCATCTGGCCGAGGCCCACTCGTCGCTGGGCATCGCGTTGATGATGCAGGGCCACAATCCCCAGGCCCTGGACCACTGGCGGCAGGCGCTCAAAATCGAGCCGGACAATGTGCTGGTGCTGAACAACGCGGCGTGGATGATGGCGACCTCGCCGGACCCCGCCCTGCGCAACGGGCCGGAGGCGGTGGCCCTGGCCGAGCACGCGGCCAAAGTAACGCGCGGCCGCGAGGCGGAGATTCTGGGCACCCTGGCTGCCGCTTATGCCGAGGCGGGGGACTTTGCCAAAGCCGTAGAAGCGCAGCAGCAGGCCATCGACGTGGCCAATCAGCGCGGGAATGCGCGGCTGGTGCAGATGCTCACAGGCCGGCTGGAGACGCTCAAAGCGGGCCAGGCCATCCGCCAGAAATAGGAGCCTGGGCCCCGAAGAGGGGCCCCTGTGCTCCGGGTGGGGGTTTACCGGGCGTGGCGGATGGAAAGCACCGATGTGGCGACAATATAGACCGACATCAGCAGGGTGATGATGTCCCAACTGCTGAGCGCGGGCGCCAGGTGCAGCCGCTCCGCCGCCGCCCACAGAAAAAGGGCGCCCTGGCTCAAGGCGAAGGTTACGGCGCAGACGTTGATGGTCATCTTGCGGGCAAACTCGTCGCTGCTGCGCCAGATCTGGATGTTGGCGACCGTTTGCAGGGCGAAGAGCGCGAGGATGCCGAAAAAGACGCCGTTGGCGACCGCCGGATGCCCGCTGATGGAGCCAAGCGCGAAGATGGGGGCCAGGAACATGATGCCGGCCAGGGCCAGGCTCGCCGCCTGAAGCCGGTAAGCGATCACCTCTCCGGTGGTGGCGGGCAGGGTGGCCTCGTCGCCTTCCAGCGTCTGCGCCACTCGCTTGCGGCTGGTTGAGATGACTCCCAGGATCAACCCGACCCCGAGAAAGACGATGCCAAGCCAGAGCGCCAGCAGATCAGACCAGGCCAGAGTCTTGACCGGGACATGGAGCCCCAAGGCCAGCTTGACGACGATGTAGCCGAAGGCTGCGCCGGCAACTGCTCCGAGCAGCAGGCGGACGAGGGCTTTCGGGTTCAGGGGTTTGGCGGGGGATGCATTTTCAACGGCGTTCATATCCGGTCTCCTGTTCCTGGTGGATTGGGTTAGTTCTTCTCGAACAGGAAGATCTGTTCGATGGGGAGTTGAAAGAGTTGGGCGATGCGAAAGGCGAGTTCGAGGCTGGGGTCGTGCTTCCCGGTCTCAATGGCGTTGACCGCCTGGCGGGAGACGCCGAGATGGAGCGAAAGCTCTCCCTGGCTCCATGCCCGCTCTGCCCTGAGGATGCGAAGTTTGTTTTTCATTGGCTTCTCGTCTGTCGAATCAACCTTACAGACTGTAAGGTAAACATTACAGACAATCCCGAGAGCTGTCAACTATACCTTACATATTTTCGAAATAGGGAGGGAGGTCTCTCGAATTTCCTAGCGTTGCAGCAGGTCGATGGGCTGGGTGAAGTCGGTGACCCGGATGTGCCGGGCCAGCTCCGGGTGCTGGCGCTGGAGCGCCAAAAACATCTCCCAGGCGACGCGGCGATAGCTGAAGTGGCCGGCCGGCCCGCTGCGCAGCTCGGAGATGTACTGCGCCTCCGCAAAATCCATCTTGAAGAGGGAGCGGATGCGCGTGGCCAGCGGCAGCAGGTAGAGCGCCGACTGGGCTGCTTCCGGCGCGCCGGAGGCGGCAATGCGGGAGCTGGCCGCGTGGGCCTGGTCGATGGCGGATTGGAAATCGGCGCGGACGTAAGCCTCGATGAGGATGTCCACGTCCGGTCCCAGGTCGCCGCAGGTGGGGGTTTCGTAGCCGTGCAGGGCGGTGAAGGGCTGGATGATCTGGGTGCAGCGCCGGTGGCGGTGCATGTCGCGGAAGCCGCCGATGTCCATGAGAATGTCGAACCGCAGGGCGGCCCCGGCGTGGAAGGCGCGCAGCGCCTCGTCGTGGCGGCCGCGATGGCGCAGGCCTATCTCGACGATCTCGGAGACCTGGGAGCCGGGAAGCGCGGCCACGAGGTCGCGAATCTGCCGGTAGGGGTGGTGGGCAACGGAGTAGAGAAGCGTGGAGGCCAGTTCGACTTCGAGGGTCTCGGTGCGCTCCACCAGGTCCACCACGGGAGACTCCGCGATAGGCAGGTCCCGCAGCAGTTCCGTCGCGGCCGCCGTCAACTCGTCGCGGGTCAGCAGCTCGTAGTCGTTGGGCTGGGCATACTTGACCAGAGTAGGGGCGGTGCGGACCTCGCGGGTCAGCAGGGCCTCGGCCTCGGCAGCCAGGGCGGGGTCCGCCGCCGCCAGTTTGTCCGCCAGAGCACGGCCAGCTTGTCCGCCGACGTTCCAGGCCGGGCCGGTGGCGGCCTCCCGCAGCTTCACTCCAAGGTCCCGCACCTCGGCCAGAGGGTGCGACAGCAGCCGCGACACCTGGGTCTCCAGGGTCCGCGCGTTCACAATCTGGCCCAGGGAGGTGTTGGTGGCCAGGGGAAGCAGGTAGCGGGCCACGTCAAAGGCGCGGGCCTTGAGGGTGCGGTCGTAGGCCTCGGGCTTCATGCTCTCCGGGCGCGGCACCCGCCGCCGAAGCGCTTCGAAGACCGCATCCTTGACGCGCGCATAGGCGCCGAAAAGGCGTTCGATGGTGTCGGAATAGAGGGTGGCAGAGGCGGAATCGGCGCCGAAATCGGGGAAGAACCAGCCCGACTTGAGGAAGTTCTGATAGCGCGTCGAGCGTTCCTGCCCATCCCAGCGCTGCTCGTCGACGAGCACGATGGCCGCCAGCAGGCTGAGGCGCTCGACAGCCATGGCGATATGCGCCAGGTCGGCGATGGATCGATGCCCATACTGAAAATAGAACGTGTTGAGAAACTGCTCGGCGCGCTGGGCGCTGATCTCGGCCAGGGACTCGCGCATGGAGAGCGCGGAGCGCGAGTACTTGGCCATGGCATAGGCCAGGACCTCCGGGTCGGCTCCGTGGACGGCGAAGACTTCAGTCTGGTTGCGCGCGCCGGCCGGCAGCGGTGCGGTTGCGTCTGTACCCTGCTGCATGAAGCTTTCTCCCAGGTCCGGGGCGCCCGTTCTGGTCACGCCGGCGTCATTGAGGCCCCTGCCGCAGCCGTCCGGGCGGAAGCAGAAAAAGATTCACTGGACAATGCCAAGGGCTCGCGAACAGAATACGGCATTGGAGCCATCCGCAGACGGGCCGCCGGTGTCCGCCTGCTCCCGCTCGCCCGCCCACCCAGCCAGGAGCAGCCAGGTCATGCTGGAATATCTGGTACGCACTTCGCATCTCCCCCGCCCGCTGCCCTCCGGCCGCTGGCGTGTGACCCAGCGATGGAACGACCTGCTCTATGCGCACTGGCCGGTTGAACCGGCGGCCATTGCCCGGCTGCTGCCCGAAGGCCTGCAAGTGGATACCTTTGAAGGGTCGGCCTGGTTGGGCATTCTGCCCTTCTGGATGGACCGCATCAAGCTCCGGGGATTGCCCTCGATTCCAGGGGCGCGCACTTTTCCTGAACTCACCGTGCGCACCTACGCGCGCGACCAGCAGACCGGCGTGCCGGGACTCTGGTTCCTCTCTCTGGACGCCAACAACCTTCTGGCGGCGGCGGTGGGGCGCGCTTTCTATCGCCTGCCCTATCACTGGGCCCAGATGAGCCTGGAGCAGCGCACCGAGCGGGAGTTCTCGTTTTATAGCCGCAGGCGCTTTGCCAGCCAGCCGGTGCTCTTCCAGGCGCGCTACCGGGGCCTGGGACCGACCCCCAAGCTGGCCGAGAACCGCATCGGGACGCTGGAGCACTTTCTGCTGGAGCGCCACTGCCTCTACTCGATCAACCAGGCGGGGGAACCCATCCGCGCCAATCTGCACCACGTCTCCTGGCCGCTCGAAGATGCCGCGGCGGAGATTGAGCAGAACGACCTGGCCAAAGCAGCGGGCATCCACCTGGGCAGCCATGCGCCGGTGCTCCACTATTGCCGGCGGATGGCTGTGTATGCCTGGCCGGCCGAGCGAGTGCGCCCCTTGCTGGTGGCCCGGCCCGTGGCCGTGGCGGCCACACCCTCCGGCTGACCGCGCCCCGCCGGCGGTTCCCCACCCTGACCTGAAAAGAGTGACCGATGACCACAGCGAATCGAACCAAGGCTGATCCCTGGCTCCTGAAGACCCCGCCCGGAACTTCGGAGTTCACCATGCATGTGGATGAAAAGGAAGGCGCGCGGGTGCTGGTATGCACGGTGGGAAAGACCGTCTTGCACTATGATGCGCGCTGCATCGACGACTTGTATGCGATGCTCCAATCCGTCGGGGACTGGGTGGAGCTGGGCGGGGCGGACGAGCAGAAGCCCGCCAAAGAAGGCACGGTCGAAGCCTGGGGCCGGTCTGCCGCGAACCCGGTGGGGGGTTGGTACGGTCTCAAGAAGGGCCTGCGTGGAAGATTTGGCGTGTATATTCCGCCGCTGATGGAAGAACTCGGCCTCTGCGAGCTGGAGCACAACGCAAAGAACAACCGGATGCGCGCGAAATAGGCTCCCAGCAACCAGCGGATCGGCAGATCCGGCGGCCGTCGGCATTCCTGAGCAAACTCAACGGCTGAGCCTGGCTAAATGGCTGGAGGGCATGACTTTTCGCCTCTTATAATGAGGGACGAAAGAGCGTGCCATTGCGCGCATAAGGTTCGAGAGGGGTTTATGGCGGATTTGCAGGGAAGAATCGCCCTGGTGACCGGGGCTTCGCAGGGAATTGGCCGGGCATGCGCGCTGGAGCTGGCGCGGGCCGGCGCAACGGTGGCGCTGGCGGCGCGCAATGAGGCCAAGCTGGCCGAGGTGGCGGCGGAGATTGAGGGCGCGGGCGGCCAGGCGGCTGCGTTCGCCCTGGATGTGGCCAGCGAGGAGTCCATCAAGGCCGGCGCAAAGGCGATTGTGGAGCGTTATGGCAAGGTTGAGATTCTGGTAAACAATGCCGGCATCACCCGCGACGGGCTGATGATGGCCATGAAGCGGGCAGACTGGGACGACGTGCTGGGCACCAACCTCACCGGGGCCTTCCTGCTGACGCAGGCGCTGCTGCGGCCCATGCTCAAGAACCGCTGGGGGCGGATCATCAACATCACCAGCGTGGTGGGCCGCACGGGCCAGGCGGGCCAGGTGAACTATGCGGCCTCCAAGGCCGGCCTGATCGGACTCACGCGGTCGCTGGCGCGCGAGGTGGCTTCACGCGGGATCACCGTGAATGCGGTGGCGCCCGGCTACATCGAGACGCCCATGACCGCAGTGCTGGACGACAAGCAGCGCACAGCCATGATGGGCGCCATTCCGCTGGGACGCGCCGGCACGGACGCCGAGATTGCGGCTTCCGTCCGGTTCCTGGCTTCGGACGGCGCGGCCTACATCACCGGCCATGTGCTGGACGTCAACGGCGGTATGTTCATGGGCGGCTGAGGAACAGGGACGTCAGAACCGGCCCGCGCGCTATCGGAGAGGCTCCCCTCTGCCGATAAAAGGCGTGGGATGGCAGCTACTGCAAATCCGGCAGTTGTGGCCCCAGGCGGCGATGCCGCCAGCGAGGCGCCGGGCGGACTGCGCTATGTTGCCCGGCAGCCGATTCTGGACCTCAAGAGCCGCGTGTATGCCTACGAGTTGCTCTTCCGGGCGGGGCCTGAGGCGGCCTTTCGCGGCGATGGCGATCTTGCCACCCGGACCATGCTTGACAACACGGTCATCTTTGGCATCGAGCACCTGGCCGGGGGGCTTCCGGCTTTTGTGAACTGCACCGCCGAGGCAATGACAGAGGCGCTGGTGGACGTGCTGCCTCCGGCGCTGACCGTCCTGGAGATTCTGGAGACAGTCGAGCCGACGCCCGCATTGGTCGAGGCCTGCCGCCGGCTCAAGGCCTCCGGGTTTCGCCTGGCGCTGGACGACTTTGTCTGGGCGCCGCATTTCGAGCCGCTGGTCGAGCTGGCCGACTACATCAAGGTCGATTTCAGCCTCACCGGGGCCGCGGATCGACGTGCCCTCTTTCGCCGGGTGAGCGGACGCTCCATCGCCATGCTGGCGGAGAAGGTGGAGTCCCAGGAGGAGTATCAAGAGGCCTGCCGCGAGGGCTTCACGCTCTTTCAGGGCTACTACTTCTGCCGTCCGGTGCTGATGAAGAACCGCAAGGTTCCGCATAACCGCCTGTTTCAGTTGGAGATTCTGCAGTTGATGCAGGCGGAGGACCTGAATCTTGAGAAGGTGGCCCGGCTGGTGAAGCGCGATGCTTCGCTCACCTATCGCCTGCTGCGGATGGTCAACTCGCCGGTCTATGCACTGCATCAGGAGATTCGCTCCATCCATTCCGCCCTGCTCACGGTGGGCGAAAGGGCGTTTCGCCGGATGGCGACTCTGGCCATTACCAGCGAGCTGAGCGCAGGCCGGCCCGCGGAGGTCCTGCGCATGGCCTTTGTGCGCGGACGGTTTTGCGAAGAATCGGCCTGGCTTTGCGGCCTCGACTCCACAGAGCAGTACCTGTTGGGGATGCTGAGCCTTTTGCCTGCGATGTTGCGGCTCTCCATGGAGGAGCTCGCGCCTGCCTTGCCGCTGCGCAGGGAGATTCGCGCTGCGCTGGAGGGGGCCCTGAGCCCGGAGCGGACATTGCTGAGCTGGCTCGAGTGCTACGAGCACGCTGACTGGGCGGGCTGTGACGCGTTGGCCGAGGCAAGCGGCCTGGACCCGACGCTGTTGGCCAAGCACTACGCGGGCGCAGTGGCCTGGGCCGAGGCGGCGCTCCGCTCGGTCGCTTGAACAGGCCTCACTTCGCCGTCAGGCTCCCCTCCGGCAGCAGCTCATAACTCACAAACGCCAGCCTCTTGCTGTCGGGCGACCACGACGGAACGTTGATGGTGCCCTGGCCGCCAAAGAGCTTTGCCAGCAGGTGCACCTGCTTGTCCTTGAGCGACATCAGCCGCAGTTCCACATCCTTCTCCGGCGGATGCCCCGTGACTCCCTTTTCATAGACGAGGTAGACCATCCATTGCCCGTCCGGCGAGATATGCGGAAACCAGTCGTTGGTCTCATCGGAAATCACCTGTTCCTGCTCGGATCCGTCGGCCTTCATCCGCCATATCTGCATGTGCCCTGTGCGCTCGGAGTTGAAGTAGATATAGGCGCCGTCGGGTGAGTACTCGGGCCCGTCGTCGAGCCCGCTGGCGGTGGTGAGGCGGGTTTCTTCGCCGCCTCCCACGCCAATCGCGTAGATGTCAAAGTTGTCGTCGCGCTGCCCGGTAAAGGCCAGCGTCTTGCCGTCGGGCGACCATCCGTGCCAATACGACGGCGCCTTGGCGGTGACCAGCCGGGGCGTTCCTCCGGCCAGCGGAACCACGTAGACCTGCGACTTGCCCTCCGCTCCGGACTGGTCGCTGATGGCCAGCCACTGGCCATCGGGCGAGAGGCCGTGGTCGTTGTTGCAGCGGACCTGGGGCGCCGTGTGGATGACCGTGGGCTCCGCGCCGCCCAGAGCGAGGCGGCGGATGGTCCCGTCCTGATTGAAGATCAGGGCCGCCCCGTCATGGGTCCAGTTGGGCGCTTCAAAGTGCGCCGCGGCCACATACTCCACATGGCGGTCAGTGGAGGCGATGGAGACGGTCTCCAGCGCGCTCACCAGCACCGTCTTGCCTGGGTCGGGCGGCAGCGGCTCCAGCTTCACATGGGTAAAGACGGCCTTCTCGACCGCGTCCTTGTCGTGGGCGCAGACCCCGATGCCAACGTAAAACGAGCCTGTAAGCGGGAGCCGCGTGGCCGCGCCCGCCGGTTGCAGTTTGCCGTCCTTGCCGGAGACAAAGGCGTAGATGAAGTCGCCGCGCCTTTCAATGCGAGCCGTGGCGGGCGCCGAGACGTTGGACTCGACCTCGTGGGTGTTGGCGCCGGCCGTCTCGCGAAACTGCAGCGACGTCAGCCCGCTGCCGTGCACCGCCACATCCACCGCGGCCGAGGGGCCTTCGAGCGTCTGCCGCATCATCAGCACGGCCTTGCGGTGCGGGTTGCCGCCCGCGCCCAGGAAGGCGATATCGGCCGTCAGGGCCACGTCGCCCGTGACCTTCTTCCATGCGAAGTGGAAGTCGTCGATGCCAAACCACATGTTCTCGCCGCTGCCGCTCAAGGTGTAGGCGCCGCGCTTGCTGTCAAACTGCGCTGAGCCGGGCTGGATGACCACACCCACGTCCTGGTGGCCCTCAAAGATGCCGAGGGATGGAGTCTGGGCGCGCAAAGCGACGGCCGAGGATGCAAGCAGCAATGCCAGAGCAGGCAAGACGATGGAACGAAGAAAGGAGCGGTACATGGGAGGCCTCATGGAGTGGGCTGCGGTGAGTTTGAGAGCGCGCCGTCCCGGCGGCTCGATGCCGGTATCGAGCATACCCCAGGCACGGCCTGCGGTGACGCACTCTGCGGCCTTTTCTAAATCCCCAGGCGATCCTTGAGGGTGCGCACGCGGTCGCGGGCCACCGTGAGCTGCGTGCGCTGCGGGTCTTTGAGCGTGACAATCACCTTGCCGGCGAAGAAGGAGTTGACTTCCAGGATCCAGTCCACACTCACCAGCGCGGCGCGATGAATGCGCAGGAAGCGCGCGGGGTCCAGGCGCTTTTCCAGGTCCGCGATGGTGGGGTCAACCGCGTGGCGGTGACTGCTGGTCACGGCCCAGGTGAGCTTGTCCTGGGCAATGAAGTGGGTCACGGTATCGAGGTCCACAAAGGAGATGCGCTCACCCACGCGGGAGGCGATGCGGCGCAGTGTCTCGGGGCGTCCGCCGCGCAGCGACGCGGCCAACTGCTGCAGCAGGGCAGGCAACTCGGGGCTCTGCTGCCACGCGGGCCGCGCCGCCGGCTGCAGGCGGGTGAGCTTGCCCACGGCGCGCTCCAGTTGCGCGGGATCAATGGGCTTGAGCAGATAGTCGATGGAGTTGACTTCAAAGGCGCGCAGGGCATACTCGTCGAATGCAGTGGTGAAGATTACCAGGGGCTGCTCCGCCAACTGCGCCAGCAGCTCAAAGCCGTTCATCCCCGGCATCTGAATATCGAGAAACAGCACATCCACCGGCTCGCGCCTCAGCCAGTCGAGCGCCTCGGCGGGGTCGGTGGCGGACCCGGCGATGGAGAGCGAAGGAAACCGGGCAAGCAAACGCCTGAGCCGCTCGATGGCCAGCGGTTCATCGTCCACGAGATAGGCGCGCAGCGCGGCGGTCTCCAAGTGCGGTTACCTCTCAGGCGGGAAACAAGATGCGGACGCGCGTGGCGGCATCGATACGCGTGACTTCAAGTTGGCCGGCGGGGCCAAAAAGGAGCTCCAGCCGGGCGGCCAGGTTGCCCAGGCCATGTTCGGGCGTTGTGGCGTCGAGCGAAAAGCCAGGCCCGTCGTCGGTCACATCAAGCCGCAATTGCCCATCCTCTTTAGAACAGGCGATTTGAATGGTCGCTCCCCGCGGCTGCTGCGCCACCACGTGCTTCACGGCGTTTTCAACCAGCGACTCGAGCGAAAGCGGCGGCACCTTTGCATCGGCCAGGGTGTCGGGAACATCGATGACATAACGCAGGCGCGGTCCAAAGCGCGTGGCCTCGATCTCCAGGTAGTCGCGCACGATCTTGAGTTCCTGCGCCAGGGTCACAAGCCCGCCGTGGTGGGCGGCGAGCGAGAAGCGCAGCAGCGAGGCCAGCTTGCCCACGGTGTCTTCGGCGCGCTGGGGGTCCGAGGGAATCAAGGCGGCGATGGAGTTGAGCGTGTTGAAGAGGAAGTGGGGATGAATGCGCGACTCGAGTGAAGACAGGCGCGCCTCCGCGAGCAGCTTGTAGGCCCGTTCCTGCTCCACCTGCCGGGTGCGCAGATCAAGCGTCGCAGCCTGCAGCTTGTAACGCAGGGTCTCAAAGCTGGCCATGCTGAGCCCGATGGCCAGATTGATGAAGACGCAGAAGGGCGCGGAGAACGCAAACTCACTCCAATAGCCGCCGGGGGGAGTGATGCCGATCAGCAGAAGAACAAGCCCTGCCGCGAAGGATCCCGCGAGGGAAGTGCAGATCAGGACGCCGGCCTGGATGAGCACAATGAGCCGCGGAAACCGGGCCATGTAGCGCACGGAAACGCGCGTGACCAGAAAGATGGAAGGCAACGCAATCAGGGCCGAATAGACAAACACGTTGAACAACTGGAGGCCAATTTGCGAGAGCCGCGTATGCCGGATGGTGAGAAAGAGCGCGACGATGAGGATGGTGGCGCCGGCGATGATCCAGATTGCCCTGAGAAAGAAAGACCCGTAACTCTCGGCAGGCCGGGGTGTACCGGGAAGATCGGGCATGGGTTCGCAGGTCTGGTCGTTCATAGCTGGAATCGGACTCCTGCCGATGTGGCCGCGGAGTAAGGCGCGGCGCCGTAGTCCGAACTCTTGCCGCCGCGCGGAATCTCGATGTGGAGATAGGCGGAGAAGTGGTTGCCGAAGCGCCGGTTGGCGTCGCCAATCACGGTAAAGCTGCGGTCGTCGAGGTTGGCGACCATGTAGGCGCTGAGGTCCCACTCCTTCCAGCCGGGCAGCTCGCGGAGGCGGTTCTTCTGGGCGTCCAGAAACAGATAATGCTGCCGGCCTGCGAGGGGAGCGATGGACATGTCGCGAAAGTAAGGAATGTTCGGCGGCGCATAAAACTCGGCGATGAAGGTGACGCCCGAGCCGGTGGTGTATTTTGCTCCGGCCAGCAGCGCGCCCTGCTCGCGCCACGCGGCTTCGCCATGGATCTCCCAGGACTGGCCCAGAACTCGCGTGAACGTCATGGCGCCAAAGGCGTCGCCGCCCCGGTCGTCGCCTGCTATCAGCGAGGTGTCGAATCCCTTCACCAGAACGTTATACCGGAAGGCGGTGGTGTCGCGCAGATTGGCGTGCGCCGGAGCCAGCGCCGCGCTTGACCATGCCAGCGAGAAGGCGTTCAGTCCGTGCACGTAGTCGGCCTTCACCAGGTCGCGGCCCTGGTTGAGATTGAGGCGATCCGTGGGGTTGGTGGGTATGCGCGGCGGGTCCAGCACGCCGGCCGCGGTAAAAGCGTAGCCGGTGCCCCAGCGAACCATGCGGCGGCCTACGGTGAAGTCGAAGTCCCCGGCCGACAGCCCCGCGTAGGCCTCTTTGACGCGGCCCTGCGCGTGGGTGTCGCCGTACGTATCGGTCATGCCGACGAGGCTGGTGGAGACGGTGACCCGCCGCCGGTAGCGCGCGCTCATGCTGGGCTCGATCAGGATCTGGTTGAGCGTGCCGGGCGCGGGGACGCGCAGGTTGCTGTAGAGCGTCGCGTCTTCAATGACCGCAAGAGATGAACGGAACTCGAAGCGTGGCGCGCTCTCCTGCGCCGCCGCCAGGCTCGCAAAAGCAAGCAGCAACAGCGCCGGATTTGCAGCTCCAACTCGCATTGTGCCTCGTCTCATCGCCTTAAAACCGGTCCGTCCGGCCCTGGTAGAACAGCTTGTCGGGCAGCTCGCGCGGAGCAATGCCGGAGTACTCCAGCACGCTGTGCGAGTTGTGGCGAATCTCGTCGGACAGGGTCATGCGCCGCAACTGGCTCTTGCCGTTCACCGTGGCGTACTCGTCAAAGCTCGCCGACTTGATGTGTTTGCCGGAGGTGAGGTAAAACTCCGCCTTCACCGGGCGCGCATCCGCCGCGCGCAGCCAATAGAGCACGCGCTGATAGGTCGAGCCCTTGCGCCTGGCGGTGAGTTCCAGCACGAGGAACTCGTCGCCGCTGACCTTCTCAGTGCGCAGATAAACGGGCGCGTAATCGGCGGCGTAGTTGGTGCGCGCCACGTCGCCGCTCGAGGCGTCGCCGGTCAGCCGCTCCAGCGGCGTAATGCGCACCGGACGGCTGGTGTCCGGCAGATAGATCCACATATCATCGGCCAGCATCAGCATGTGGCGGCCTTTGTCCCTGGGGCTCATGAACTCCACATAGGTCTTGTCAGGGCCCTTTTGCGAGACCTCGTAGAGCTTCTCCTCGTCCGCCTTGCCCGCTTCGTAGTTGGTGATCTTGACGCGGAGCACATATGAGGGCCAGCCGTTGCGGTAGGCGTCGGATCGCTTCAGCAGCGCCTCGGCGTCCACGGTTGCTGGGGTTGCGCCGCGCGCTTTCAGTACACAGGTCAGCAGAAAGCCAACCAGCATCAGCAGCAGCATGGCGCGCAGGGTGCAATTGATCCTAGACATGGGCGAGAGCCTCCGCAATCTGCAGCCTTGATGCGCGAATCGCCGGCAGCACCGAGGCCAGGGCCAGCGACACAATCACGATGAGCGACGAGCCGATCATCAGGGCGGGGAGATGAAGAACGTGGAATGAAATAGGAACCGTGAGCCCCGGAGGCGCCGGCATATGCAGCCCGGAAGCGTTGATGAGCGCGCCCAGCAGGTTGCCGCCGACGACACCAGCAACCGCCCCCAGGGCGCCGGTCAGCGTTGCTTCAAGCATGAAGAGCGCCACAATCCACAGCCGGGGTGTGCCCATGGCCAGCATGGTGCCAATCTCGCGGGTGCGCTCGAACATGGCCATCAGCAGCGTGTTCACGCTGGCCATCAGCACCATGAAGAAGACAATCAGGCCCAGGAAGAGGAAGATGCCGCTGAACATGTTGCGCACCTGCAGGTAATAAGCGGCCAGGTCGATCCACTTTTTCAGCACCATGGGCTGCGCCGTTCCTTTGAGTCTTGGCGCGAGTTCGGCGGCGGCCTTGTCTGTGTTGGCCGTTGCATCCAGGCCTACCACCAGGTTGGTCACGCGGTCGCTCTGCAGCAGCCGCTGCGCGGAGTTGAGCGTGATGCGCAGGTAGCGGGCGTCCATCTCGTCATAGCCGGTCTTCACAATGCCGGCAATCTGCACATCCACGCCGTTGAGCGCGCCGTCCGAGGTCACGGCCAGCAGAGTGAGCCCGTCGCCCATATGCACGCCCATGGAGCGGGCCAGCCCCGCGCCGATGAGAGCCTCCACCTCGCCGTCCGGTTTGGCGCTGAGGTCGCGGCCGCTGGAGAGCCGTGGCGTAAAGCCCAGGCTGCTCTCCGCCGCGGGTTCCACGGCCGAGCCCATGAAGACGCTGGACTTGGCGCCGTTGGACACCATGCCGTAGAACTCGATGCGTGGCGCCACGCCGCGCACATGGCTGCCGGACTTGACCGTGGCCGCCACCTGCCGCCAGTTGTCGATGCCCGTGTCGAGCACGCGCGTTTCATCGCGGCGGAAGTGCTCGGCGGTGAAGATCTGCAGGTGCCCCAGGCCCTCCTGGATAGTGTGCTCGCGCAGCCCGTCGATCATGTAGGCGAAGAAACCGCCCGCGAGCAGCAGCCCCGCCACGCCGCCGCCCACCATCAGCAGCGTCATCACGGTGCGGCGGCGATTGCGAAATACATTGCGAAATGCGAGCAGCAGAAACTTACCCATTGCTTCCTCCCACCATGCCGGCTCCGGCAAGAACCACTGCGTGCGTGTCGGACTCGATCTGCCCGTCGCACAGGCGCACAATGCGCGGCGTGTGCTCCAGCAATCGCGCGTCGTGGGTTGAAAAGATGAACGTGAGGCCAAGCCGCTGGTTGAGGTCGCGCATCAGGTCGATCAACTGCGTCGCGTTCTTCGTGTCCAGGTTGGCCGTGGGCTCGTCGGCCAGCACCAGCGCGGGCCGGTGCACGATGGCGCGGGCCACCGCCACCCGCTGGCGCTCGCCGCCCGAGAGCAGGTCCGGGCGATGGTTGGCGCGCGCGGAGAGTCCCACGCTCTCCAGCGCATCCGCCACGCGCCTCCGCCGTTCGCCGGCCCCTATGCCCTGTACGAGCAGGGGGAACTCTACGTTTTCGGCGGCAGTGAAGACGGGAATCAGGTTGAAGGTCTGAAAGACAAAGCCGATCTTCCGGCGGCGCAGCGCCGTTGTTTGCCCTGGGCTGAGCTTTGAGGTGTCCACGCCGTCCAGCTCGATGTGGCCCTCGGTCGGCTTGTCGATGCAGCCGATGAGGTTGAGCAGGGTGGACTTGCCGCTGCCACTGGGCCCGGCGATGGCCAGAAACTCCCCGGCCTCAACCTCCAGGCTGGCGTGCGAGAGGGCGCTGACGAAGCTGTGGTCGAGCGGGAACTTGCGGCTGACCGATGCTACGTTGACGAGCGGTTCCATGGGCCGTATTCCTTTCCGGGAGCCTGTTGCTCTGATGACAAGCTAACCGGAGTGGAATCGGCGGGTCGCGCGCTTTGTGACGAAGGGCTTGCAAGCCGGACAGGAGGCGCGATGGGAGGGATGAGCCGGAGAGGCGGGCATGCGGGCCCCGCCCCTCTGAACAGCATTTCAGCAGCGGTTAGGTATTGTCGGCATCCGGCTTGCCGGCGTCGGGCTTCAGGGTGGAGCGCACGGAGATCACCTTACCCAGAAGATCAAACCAGAAGGGCGCGCCCATGGAGATGGCGGCTGCCGTGATGAGCCATCCGAACAGGTGAGTGTAAAGCAGCAGGACGATCAGCGTGGCGAGCGCCTCGGCGGTCAGCAGCGTGTGCTCAAACCAGCTCTGGCCAGCCACGGCGGCCGGGAATGGCACCGGCGGCAGGTCCGCCTCTCTCCAGCCAAAGGGCAGCCCGATGGAGTTCAACTGGTCGGTGTACTGCTTGATCTGAACCTGTGTCGCAGTGGCGGCGTTGGGGTCCGTGAGAGGTTGGCCCGCCCGCGCCTGCGCCGCCGCCACCAGCCCCTTGCGCAGGCTGGAGTCGTTGGCCAGCGACTGGGCAATCTTGACGGTATCCGCGTTCAGTCCGATGGCGATGGCCAGGCCCAGCCCAAGGATGATCCACTGCGTACGCCGCTTGTACCAGCCTGAAACGCGATCCATCCCGGTGTTGAACCAGTCTTCGAGATTGGCCTGCAGTTGGGCCGCGTCTCCCGGCGCCTTGGCGATGAAGGTGTTCACGGCGGTCTGCACGTTGGGCGGAATCACGATTCCCGGCGGCGGATTCTGGATGATATCCACCACGGTCATGGCAAAGTTCTGCGCCGGGATGTAGGAAGGCAGGTCGCCTTTGCTATCCGGCGGGTAACTCCCCTTGAAAAGCGAGTTAACCATGCCGTGGTTGTAGATCAGGTCGATGAAGCCGGAGGAGTTGTCGGGGTCTCCAATCAACTGGCCGATGCCCCGCTCCAGGTCACGGGCGCGGTTCTTGAATACCGATTCAATGAACTCGTTGACCGACGAGCAAATCAGGCTCATCAACAGGAAAACAAACACCATGCCGATGATGATGTCGAGAATGTCGGAACCAAACATGAGTCTTTGCGCCTCCGCAGGGATTGGGAGGCACTATACACTGCGGCGACCATTGCTTGTCCAGCGGAATCGACGCCGCGCAGCCGGGGCAATGCCCGGCGGCGTGTTACTCGGGCACAAGGGCAAAGTAATCGGCCACCTGCAGCCAGTTATCCACGCGGGTAAATCCGCTGGCGGTCAGGTTGTGCGGCGCGGTGTAGAGCAGCCCCTGGCCTTCAAAGCGCTGCAGGTTGCGGGGCAGGTCGTCGATCAGATAGTCGGCGCGCAGGATGGACTTGTTGCCGCAGAAGACATAGTGCGTCGGCGGGATGAAGGGAAAGTGGCGCTGCAGCCACCGGTATTTCGGGCCCAGCGAGTTGGGCACCGTCATGGCCTGCGTGGCGATGAAGATCTCAAAGCGGGTGGAAAGCGACAGCAGCACCTGCTGCGCGTCGGGAATCAGCGCGAGATCCTCAAAGAAGTCCTCCGCGTCGAGGAACGCCCGCAACTGCTGCTGCCGGTCCTGCGGCGCAATCTCCCAGAGGCCCTTGCCGGCCAGGTCCTGGGGCGTCACGTCTTCGTCAAAGGTCTGGTTGTAGCGGCGCAGGTGCTCTGCCAGCGTATCCGCCATCACTTCGTCCATATCCACGCAGATGCGCTGCACGGGCTAGCTCCTCAAGATTGCGCTTCCTTCAAAAAGGGTAGCAGGGCAGAGGCTGTGTCTGTTCGATCCGAAGAATACTGAAGTATTTGCTTGACAATTCACGCGAATCGGATCAACCTGTAGAGACTGAAGCGCACACTTCAGTAAAAGGAGGCAACCGCCATGTCCCAGCCGTCCCTCATCCAGAACACCTTTGTCGTCGAACGCAGCTACCCCGTCCCCCCGGAGCGGGTCTTTGCTGCCTTTGCGGACCCCGCCGTCAAGCGGCGCTGGTTTGGCGAGCGGGACCACCATGTGGTCGAGCAATTCGAGGTCGACTTTCGCCCCGGCGGCACGGAGCGCTTCCGCTACCGCTTCAAGGAGGGCACGCTCTTCCCCGGCGTGGCCATCCGCAGTGAAGGAACCTACCACGAGATCGTCCCCAACCAGCGCATGGTGACCACCTCGGCCATGTATTTTGCCAACAAGATGATCTCGGTGGCGCTGTTGACCATTGAACTGCTGCCCACCGACGCCGGAACGGACCTCGTCTGCACTCATCAGGCGGTGTTCTTTGAGGGCGCGGATGGGCCAGAGATGCGGGAAGCCGGCTGGCGCAGCCTCTTTGACAGTCTGGAGAAGGAACTGGCCCGCTAACCCACCTTTCCCACTGGAGGCCAGCCATGCCCGGCAGCAACATCGATATAGGCCACGTCTTTCACGCTCTCGGCGACCCCACGCGCCGCGCGATTGTGGACTCTCTGACCGCGGGACCGGCCTCGGTCTCGCGGCTCGCCGCGCCGCTGGGCATCACCGTGACCGCCGTGGCGCAACACTTGCAAATCCTCGAAGAGGCCGGCCTGGTGCATACCGAGAAAACAGGCCGCGTCCGCACCTGCCGCATTGAGCCGGCCGGCTTTGACGCCCTCATGCAGTGGGTGCGCGACCATCGCACGGTCTGGGAGCGGCGGCTCGACCGGCTCGGCGAACTGCTGGGCGAGCCGCTTGAGCCTTAACAGGATGCGCCGGCTCGTGTAACAGTAGAAGGCGGCAGCGTTTTACTGATTCGGAGGCCAGGATGGCGACACCCACCTGCAAGCATATTGCGGAATTCCTGAAGGATGTAACGCCCCAGTCCAAGGGTTGCGAGGAGTGCCTCAAGAGCGGAAGCCATTGGGTGCACCTGCGCATGTGCCTCACCTGCGGGCATGTGGGCTGCTGCGACTCGTCTGAGAATCGCCATGCGCGCGCCCACTTCCACGCCTCAAAGCATCCGCTGGTCAAGTCCGCCGAACTCGGCGAGAACTGGCGCTGGTGCTACATCGACGAGGTGTATCTCTAGAGCCGTTCTTCAACTTCGCGCGAGGGAAATTGAAGAACTGGCCCTACAGGTTGCGGAAAAGCATCATGAATGCCATCAATGTGTCAGGGCATGACTTGAGTCGTGCCGTAATCCAATCAAATCAACAGGGCTTTACAGGCTACGGGAAAACTCGATAGGGAAGGCACGAAGTGTCAGGGCATGACTTGAGTCGTGCCGTAATGCGAATCAAATGAACAGGGCTTTAGCCCCTGGGGGCGTGCACTTCGGACCTTCTGATCAAGGAAGGGCCTTTCCCCGCAGCCTGCCTAAGCCAGCTCCACTTCAATCTTCTTGGCCTCGGCGTCCAGTTTCACAATCTTGAAGCTGCGAATCTGGCCTTCGCTCAGCGGCTCGGGCTTGGCCGAAGCCGCGGGCGCATTGCCCTTCCAGCGGTCCTTGAGCATCGACGAGAGGCTGGAGAGATCCACCTTGGCCGCGGGCGCCGCAGCCGCCGCAACAGGCGCTGCGCTTGCCTTGCTCCGGCAGGTGGCGCGGATGCCGTCGCCCAGCTCCACCTGCACAAACGCCGGCGAAGCCTCCACCACGCGCCCTGAGACCAGGTCTCCGGCCTTGTGTTCGGCGATGTACTCGTCGATGTCGGTGGGAATGAGCTGCTTCATGCTCAGCTTGATCTGGCGCTTTTCCAGGTCGATGGCCAGAATCTGCGCCTTCACCACCTGCCCGGCGCGCAGCGCGTCCGAGGGGTGGTTGAGACGCCGCTCGGCGGTAATCTCGCTGATGTGCACCAGCCCTTCGATGCCGTCGGCAATTTGCACAAAGGCCCCGAAGTTCATGATCTTGGTTACCGGCCCTTCGACTTGCGAGCCTACCGGGAAGTTGCGCGGAACCTCGGTCCAGGGGTCGGCCAGGGTCTGCTTGAGGCCCAGGGAGATGCGCCGCTCCTCGGGCTTGATGCCCAGGATGATGGCGTCCACCCGGTCGCCCTGCTTGAGAATGTCGCTGGGATGGCGCAGCTTTTTGCCGTAGGCCATCTCAGAGATGTGAATGAGCCCCTCGACGCCCGGCTCGATCTCCACAAATGCGCCAAAATCCGCCAGCCGCGTCACGGTCCCGGTGATGCGCTGCCCGGCGCTGAGCCGGTCGGGCGCGGTCTGCCATGGCTCGGGCTGCAACTGCTTCAGCCCCAGCGAAATCTTCTTGGTCTCCGGGTCCACCTTGAGCAGGCGCACCTGGATCTCCTGGCCCACGGTCAGCACGTCCTCGGGCTTGGCCACGCGGGTGTGCGCCATGTCGGAGATGTGCAGCAGGCCGTCAATGCCGCCCAGGTCGATAAAGGCGCCATAAGGCGCCAGGCTGCGCACCGTGCCGGTCAGCAGGTCGCCTTCCTTCATGGTTTCGTAGCGCGCCTGCACCAGCCCGCGCGCCTGTTCTTCCAGCACCACCCGCCGGTCCACCACCACGTCTTCGCTGGTGGTGTCGAGCTTGGTGATGCGGCAGGTAATCTCGGTGCCGACCAGCTTTTCCAGCTCCGCCGGATCCTTGGCGCCGCTGCGGCTGGCGGGCATGAAGGCGCGCACGCCCACATCCACTGAGAGCCCGCCCTTGATGACGGCGGTCACAGTGCCCACCACGGCGGTCTTGTCGGCAAAGGCGGCTTCGAGCGCCGACCAGTCCCGAGGCTGCGCTACATGGAAGCGCGTCAGCTCGTAGTAGTGCTCCTCGTTGCGCCCGGTCACCGAAACGGGGAAGGTGTCGCCCGCCTTGACGCCGTCGGCGTTGTCCTTGAAGGTGGAGCGGGCCAGCACGCCCTCGGTCTTGTAGCCGATGTCCACAAAGACCTGTTCGGCGGAGAGCGAAACCACCACGCCCTGGAGCTGCTTTGCCCCCGGCTCGGCCTTGTGCGAGTGGGTCCGCTCAAAGGCGGAGAGCAAATCGGCGAAGGACTCAGCCGGCTCCTCGTCCACGGGCGCCGGCGCTGGAACGGCTGCCGGGGCAGGGGGTTTTACTGGCGGAGCCACCGGGGCTGGCTCGGCCACAGCCACAAGGGCGGGCTCAGCCACCGCGGCCGGCGCTTCCTCGCTCACAGCTTCAGGCTGGGCAGCTTCAGGCACAACTTCTTCGGGCACGGAAGCGGGATTCACTTCAGCGGCGGGCTCAGGCGTAGTTTCGGGGGCAGGGAGAGAGGATTCGAGGTTGTCGTTGGTCATGACGGTTTACCCATCCATTCTCCCACGATTTGACGGCGGGTGCGGCTCAGGCTGCGATTGGCCTGCGGTTGCGCGGCCTCCGCGGTGGTCCCGCAGCGCGATTCTGGACACCGGCCCGCCTGGGGATTGAGAATGGCGGCGCAAGGGAGAGTCCCAGTGAAACGATCCTCAATGACAAGACGGGAGTTTGTGCGCCTGGGAGCAGGCGCGATTGCGGCAGTGGAAGCAAGCGTTCTGGCGCCCTCCGCGCTGGCCGCGCTCGATGATCCGCAGGCCAAAGTACGCTTTGCCATCGTGGGAACGGGCATTCGCGGCTGCGACCTGCTGCGCGCCGCGCGCCAGGTGCCCACCGGCGTGTGCGTGGGCGCCGCGGATCTCTACACCATGCGCCACCAGACAGCCAAAGAGGCCTGGGGCAGTGAGATTCCCACCACCGGCGACTATCGCACCCTCCTGGACCGCAAGGATGTGGACGCCATCCTCATCGCCACCTCCGACCACCTGCACCGCCGCGTCACCCTCGACGCCGTGGCCGCCGGCAAGGACGTCTACTGCGAAAAGCCCATGAGCCACACCGTCGCCGACGGCTTCGCCATGGTGGACGCCGTGCAGGCGGGCAAGCGCATCTTCCAGGCCGGCAGCCAGCGGGTCAGTTCCATCCTCTATGCCAAGGCCAGGGAGATCTTCCAGTCAGGCCGCCTCGGCGAGGTCCACTCCATCGACGCCCAGTGGAACCGCAACACCCCCGGAGGCGCATGGATCTATCCGGTCCCCGCCGACGCCAGCCCGGAGAACGTGGACTGGGCCGCCTTCAGCCAGGATGCGCCGCCGCGCCCCTTTGACCCGGTGCGCTTCTTCCGCTGGCGCCTCTTTGCCGACTACGGCTCCGGGCTGGGCGGTGACCTGTTCGTTCATCTGCTCTCCGGCATCCAGGCCATCACCGGCATCAACACCGTGGCCACGCGGGCCTATTCGAGCGGCGGCCTCTACCACTTCAAGGATGGCCGCGACTTCCCGGACCAGCTTGAAACCATCTATGACTATCCGGGCATGCAGGTTCATCTCCACTGCAACCAGAACAACGCCGACAGCGACGAGCGCATCGCCTTCTTCGGCTCCAAAGGCACCATGGTCGTCACCGGCCGCACCGTCACCTTTACACCCGAGGAGGTGCGTCCCCAGTTTGAGGGCTATGGCTGGAACGGGATGACCGCGGCCCAGCGCCAGAAGGCGCTCGACGCCTGGCGCGCCGACCATCCGGCTGCGCCCCCGGCGGTGGTTCCGAGCCAGGTGGAGATCTACACCATGCCCCAGGGCTACAACGACACCGCGGATCACATCGCCAACTTCTTCAGCGCCGTGCACACCCGCCAGCACGTGGTGGAGGACGAGGTCTTTGGCAACACCGCGGCGATCGGCTGCCATCTGGCCAACCACTCTTACTTTCACCGCAACGTGGCCACGTGGGATGCGGCGGCCAAAACCATCAAGGGATAGGCGCGTCGGCTACAAAGATTCGCCACCCAAGGAGAAATACCCATGAGCAATACTTCGCGCAGAACTTTCTTGAAGGCCACGGCCGCTGTTGCCGCCGCGACCTGTGCCGGCGCAGCCCGGTTGGCCGCCAAACCTCTCGCCCTGCCCATCGGGTTGCAGCTCTACAGCGTGCGCGACCTGCTCCCCAAGGACTTTGCGGGAACCCTCGCGAAGGTCCGCGCCGCGGGCTACACCGAGGTCGAGGCCGCGGGCTACTACAAGAAGTCCGCCGCCGAGTTTCGCCAATCAATGGACACGGCCGGCCTGCGCTGCGTCAGCACCCATCACTCCATGGCCGACCTGAAGGGGAAGACAGCGGAGCTGATCGACTATGGTCATCGCCTGGGGCTCGATTACATGATCTGCTCCTATCCCCTGCACCGCGATGCAAAGGCTTCGGGGCCGTTCACGCTCGATGATTTCCGCTACATGGCCGACGAGCTCAACAAGGTGGGAGAAAAGGTAAAGGCCGCCGGCATGATCTTCGGCTACCACAACCACACCCCGGAGTTTGGCATTGAGGGCGGCATCGTCTATTACGACGAGCTGCTCCGGCTCACCGACCCCAGGCTGGTGGTGTTTGAGATGGACTGCGGCTGGGTCAAGGCCTCGGGACAGGACCCTCTGGCCTATCTCGCCAAGTCTCCGGAGCGCTTCCACCTGCTGCACATCAAGGACATGGTCAAGGGCCCCGATGGCAAGGAGCACTCCGTCGTGATGGGCACGGGCGGCATGGACGTTGCCCCCATCGTGCGCGCCGATGCGGGCCTCAAGCACTACTTCATCGAGCAGGAGGACTTTGAGATGGACGTGATGGAAGCCCTGCGCCGCGACGCCGACTACATGCGCAAGATGGACATCTGACGCCTTCGTTCCGCCTCAAAAGGCTGCTCCGGCAGTTTGACAGGGCCAATACCATTGTTCCGGTGCGGGACCAGTCATCCTGTTTGCCCACAGCGGGCCGCTACCATCGAGTCTGGCGGCCCGCACAGGTCCGCCGGAGGCGGATGGACGCACCGCACCGCCCTGTCCTCGACGAGGACCCGCAGGCGGCGCGGCGGACTCCCAGCCTCGGTGCTCCATATCCGGAGAAAGGCCAAATGACCCAGGAGACCGCGGGGAACGGGCACGCCAAGCCGTTGATTCTGATTGCCGGCGCCACCGGCTATGTGGGTGGGGAACTGCTCAAGACCCTGCTCGCCGCGGGCTACTCCGTGCGCTGCCTGGCGCGCCGTCCGGAGGCTCTCAGGGCCAACGGGCTCTCTGGCTTCGAGGTGGCAGCCGGCGATGTGCTGGATGCCCCAGCCGTGCAGGCGGCCATGACGGGCGTCGACACCGCCTATTACCTGGTTCACTCGATGGGCTCGACCGAGTCGTTTGAGCAGCAGGACCGGGTGGCCGCTCTGAACTTCGCCAATGCCGCCCACCAGGCGGGTGTGCGGCGCATCCTCTACCTCGGCGGCCTAGGCCACGGCACAGACCAACTCTCCGCCCATCTGCGCAGCCGCCAGGAGGTGGGTGAACTGCTCGCCTCCACCGGGGTGTCCGTCATCGAATTCCGCGCCTCGGTCGTCATCGGCTCGGGCAGCCTGTCCTTTGAGATGATTCGCGCCCTGGTCGAGCGGCTGCCGGTCATGATTGCCCCCCGCTGGGTCTCGGTTGCGGCCCAGCCCATCGCCATTGCCGACTTGCTGGCGTACCTTGTTGCGGCGCTCGACCTGCCGCCTGGGGAAAGCGGGATCTATGAAATCGGCGGCTCCGATCAGGTGTCCTATGGCGGCCTCATGCGGGAGTATGCGCGCCAGCGCGGACTCAGGCGGCTGGTGATTTCAGTGCCGTTCCTCACCCCCCGGCTGTCCAGCCTGTGGCTCGGCCTGGTCACCCCGCTCTACGTCCGCGTGGGCCGCAAGCTCATCGACAGCATTCGCCATGCCACGGTGGTGGAGGACAACCGGGCGCTCCGCGTGTTCAACATCGTGCCGTGCGGCTACCGCGAAGCCATGGCGGCGGCCATCCGGGCCAGCAGCCGGCACCTCAAGACAGATTCGAGGACCCTTCATGTCGAGGCTTCGCCGGCAGAGGCCTTCGCCCCGATTCGCCGCATTGGCGGCGCAACCGGCTGGTACTACGGCAACTGGCTGTGGCAGCTTCGCGGCCTGATGGATGTGGTGATTGGCGGGGTGGGGGTGCGGCGCGGCCGCCGTGACCCCGATCAGCTCCAGGTCGGAGACATCGTGGACTGCTGGCGCGTGGAGGCCTTCGACCCCGGTCGCCTACTTCGCCTCGCCGCGGAGATGAAGCTGCCCGGCAAGGCGTGGCTGGAGTTTGAAGTCAGCCCCGATGCCAACGGCTCCTCCATTCGCCAGACGGCCACCTTCGATCCAGTCGGCCTGCTCGGCCGCGCCTACTGGTACGCCGTGCTGCCCCTGCACGAGTTCGTCTTCAACGGCATGTTGCGGGGCATCGCCGCCGCCAGCCGCAACCGGAGCAAAAAGTAGCCCGGCTTTTTGCAATGCCTCCGCCGCGGAGTTTCAGTTAGGCTGAAAACATGAACATCTTTGACGAGAAACGGACGGAACTGGAGCGGCACGAGTTCATGATGGGGGTCGAGCGCGGCCGCCTTGCCGTGGCCCTGGACCTGCTGACCGATTCGCTGGCCATGGTCGGCCAGCACGGAGTCTACTGCGCCTCCACCCGCAATCCCTCCAAGCCCGCCCTTGACCTGCAGGCGGTTCTCGCCGGCATCGAGGGCGCCAAGGCTCTCATCCAGTCCGTGATGGAAGAACTGCGCGCCCAGCGTGAGGCGGTCCGTGAGCCCTGAGAGCCGCCGGCCGCTCATTTCACGCCCCGAAGTCCAAAGTGCGGTATGCTGGTAGAGCGCGCCCGTAGCTCAGCTGGATAGAGCGAACGCCTCCGGAGCGTTAGGTCGGGAGTTCGAATCTCTCCGGGCGCACCATACACTCCTCCTGTTGTATCCTTCCCTTGTTTCACGGTCCCTCTTCCCCAGATCCGCATTCATCTCAAATCCCCCCAAGGTGAGGAACCATGGCTGACTGGAATACCGCCTACAACTGGATGATGGACAACGAGGATGCGCCGCGGGCCTGCAAGCAGGTTCCCGACGCGCCCCCCACTGGATTTACGGGCGCCTGCTACGCCATCAGCGGCATCAACTCCGCGGTCTTTGCCGCCGAATTTTCGGCCATCGCGGCCGTTGACCAGTCCCACCGCGAGCCGCTCGTGCAACAGTTCTACCAGAATCACTTCTGGAACAACTGGTACGCCCAGGTCAACTCCGACGATGTCTGCAAGCGGGTCTTCGACTTTGCCGTGAACGGAGGCACTGGAGCCTCCGTCAAGTGCCTGCAGGAGGCTGTCAACAGCCTGGCCCCCGCCGGCGCTCCACAGCTCAAGGAAGACGGCGGCTGGGGCCCCATGACCCTGGCGGCGGTCAACGCCGCGGATGGCGCCGCCCTGCTGGCAGCCTTCAAGGCCAAGCGGGCGGCCTACTACCATGCGATCGTAGCCAAGAACCCAGCCAAGGCGGAATACCTCGATGCCTGGCTGGCCCGCGCCGCAAAATAGAACCTCTCCAGGGCATCCGGCCCCGCTGGTGCGCGGCCGGGGGCGGTTATCCTGAACTTGCGGCCGGGGAACCACTTGAAGCCCGGCCCGGACAAGGTTCAAATGCACCCCAACTTCGCTTTTTCCGCCCGC
The DNA here is from genome assembly GCA_903849645.1 of uncultured Acidobacteriaceae bacterium. Lineage (GTDB taxonomy): Bacteria > Acidobacteriota > Terriglobia > Terriglobales > Acidobacteriaceae > Telmatobacter. Next base: position 46,574 of record CAINJJ010000031.1, read on the forward strand.
CAGATACTCTGGGTTCTCACCTTTTCATCGCAATTGGTCCTGCTCGTGGTCCTGCTGGGCCGCGACCGCGCGCGCCGCTATCCCTGGTTCACGGCCTCCATTGCGTTGTTTGCCTTGCGCCTCCTGGCCGAGGATCTGCTCGCAGGGCGCATGGCGCCCCTGCCCTTGCAGGAGATCCTCCTCACCCTTGCCGACCTCGCGGCCATCGTTTCTTTGCTGGTGGTCATTGAGGTCGCCCGCCGGGCCTTTGAGGGCGCCAGGCGCTCCCTGTGGGTTGTGAATGCAGCCGGCCTGGCCGCGGTGGCCGGCGTGCTGGTCTTCCTTTGGGGCCCCTGGCCGGCGGCCAAGGAACTGGCCATGGACTCCACCCTTGGCGTGCTCCGCGTGATGCAGTTCTCGGCGCAAAAGCTGGACACCTTCGTGGACCTGCTCACGGTCGGGCTCGGTCTTGCCGTCATCCTCTTTGGCCGCCGCTTCAAGGCAGGCTGGGGAACCCACAATCAGAAGATCGCCATCGGACTCTCGACCATCTCCGTGGCCTGGATCGCCATCCAGCGCTCCTGGCAGTTGGTCGCCCAGTCCGTGCATCCCAGCACCCAGCAGGAGTACGAGCGCCTCATGGCCCTCGGAGGCAAGCTCGTCAACGCCAACAAGGTGGTCTATATCGGCGTTCTGCTCTGGTGGATCATCTGGCTCTGGATCGACGAACACGGCAAAACTGCGGCCAATCTTGAGTTAACGGAAGAAATCCCCGCCGACTCAGCGCAGAACCCACCAGAAGACTAAAAGGGCGGCCTAACCGCCGCCCCAGTCCCTCGTCCCTATTGCCTATTGCCTGGCCCCTGGTCCCTGCCTCTTTCAAATATGGCAGCTCGCCTGCCCGCGCTTGGCCAGGTACTGCTGGTGATACTCTTCCGCCCGCCAGAAGGTGCGCGCCGGCTCGACTTTGGTCACAATCCGCTTGGGCTTGAACCGTCCCTCGGCCGTCAGTTGCTCAATCTTCGCCAGAGCCTGCGCCTCCTGCTCCGGAGAGTGGAAGAAGATCGCCGACCGGTATTGCGTGCCCCAGTCCGGACCCTGGCGGTTCAGCGTTGTGGGGTCGTGCAGGGCAAAAAAGGCGTCCAGCAGGCGCTCAAAGCTCACCACCGCCGGGGCAAAGTCCAGCTCCACCACCTCGGCGTGGCCTGTCGAGTCCGTGCAGACATCCTTGTAGGTGGGCCGGTCCAGTTGTCCGCCCTCATAGCCCACGGCCGTCGCCGTCACGCCCGGAATGGCCGCGAAGGCCGCCTCCACTCCCCAGAAACATCCCGCTCCGAAAGTTGCTTTCTCAATGCTCATGCACCATCAGATGCGCGGGCGCGGCACAAGGTAACAGGATTCGCGGCAACTTCCCGCTGCGGATTTGAGCCTTTGATGGCCCAGACGCTCCATGCTACGATTCGTGGCGTCGAGGTGATGAGCATGGCCGACCGGACCGAGGAAATCCGAAGGCACAACAAAAGGATGGCCGCCGAAGAGAAAAAGGAATCAACCGACTTCGAAAGGGAAGGGAAGGCCTTTTATCGGGCCCAAGGTAAAACGATTCTTAGTTGGGGCGCGGAACGGCACCTCGAAGTCTTTGACGTGCCGCTCGAAGAGAAGGCCGCGGATTTTGTTGTGAGCGATGGGCCGCACTCGATCATCGTCTCTGAGGCCAAAGGCGCTGACATTGCCAAAGCGCTAGAGCAACTCAAGAACCTGGCCACTTATGTTCAACGCAAGGAACCGCATAAGCAAATCGAGTTCCATATTCTGCTGCGCGCGGGAACAAACCCGGACAACCTTGCTCCCGCGATCAACCAGCCAGCGAGTTACCGCGCAAGATCGACCAACTACACCGTGCTCCGGAAGACGAGGTACGTCCTCACCAACGGCGCAGACGTGCCGATTCGGATAGCGCTCAATTCCCATGAGGCTCCCGCCAGGGTGTTCGCTTTTATCGGTCCAAGATCAGCATAGTGACCCTTCCGATAGCTGTGTTCGAGTCATCCACCTGCGCCGCGGCTTGATCTGTGGCTCCGGGTGCCCCCGGCCGGATTTCAAACCCCGGCCTCCTTGCTCGCAGACAATCGATGGTGAACGAAAAACAGCCCCACCCGCCATGAGCGGATGGGGCACTTTCTTTCCTACTTAGCCGCGCTTCTTGCCCCCGGGCTTGCCGCCGGTGCGCTTGGGACCGCTGGACTTGCCCTTGAACCCCGACTTTGCAGCTCCGCCGGGCTTGGAATAGCCGCCAGACTTGGGCTTGGACCGCGAACCGGAGGCCGGTTTGCCGCCAAAGCTCGGTTTGGGCTTCCAGCCGGTTCCCGTCTTGCGATCAGCGCGCGAGGTGGACGGGGAAAACGGCTTGGCCTTGGTGGGGCGATAGTCCGAGACCGGCTCGCTCCGCGGGGCAGCGGGCCTGGCCGGCCGCGGCTTGAACGAGCCCTCGCCCTCTTCGCGGCGGAAGCTCCGCTTGGGCGGACCGCCGGGCTTGCTGTCATAGGAGCGCTTGGCGCCGTAGCTGGGCCGGGAGTCCGAACCCGAGCGGGGAGCTGAACCGGACCGCGATCCGGACCCTGCGCCGTAGCTCCGCCCGGCCGGCTTGCCCGGCTTGCTGCTGGGCCGCGCTCCACCCGCGCGGGGCTTGCCGCTGGAGGTGGTGAAGGGCCGCGCCAGTCCGCCTTCGCCGCGGAAGGGCTTGGCTTCGCCGGAAGCCGGGGCCGGCGGACGCGTCGAGCTGGACCGTCCCGTATAAGGGCGATCCGACCCGGTGCGCCCGGTGCCCGAACGGCCTGAGCTTGGTCGGTTTGAGCTGGGCCGGCTTGAACCCGGGCCCCTTGAACTCGACCGGTCCCCTTCCGAGCTGCTGGGCCGGGGGCGATCCACATAGGGCCGTGGCGTTGAGGGCCGGCTGGGACGCTCGTCCGGTGAAACCGCCTCAATGTGCAGGATCGAAGGCTTGCGGGGCGGATCGTCGAAGTCGTCGTCGTCGCGTCGCGGCGCCGGGGGGCGTCCAACCGGAGGCCGCTTGTAGGCCGGCCATTGCTGGCCTTCCGGTTTTTTCCAGGCGGGCTTGTCCCCGCTCGGCCTGCCCGTTGGGCGGGAACCGAATGTCTTGCCCGCGGACGGCTTCGCTCCGTAGGTGCGGCCTGCGGAGGGCTTGTCTGGGTAGCTCTTGCCCGCGGGGCGCTCTTCGCCGCCTGCGCCTGCCGCAAAGCGCGGCGAGGGCCGTGCCGGCCGGTCGTCCTTCTTCCATGCCGGGCGGGCTGCCGGGCGCTCCTCGCCACGGGCGTCGGGCCGCGTTGAGGGCCGTGCCGTGGGCCGTGCGGAGCCGAACTTTCCCGGAGCCGCGCCAGTGCGCCGCGGGCGCGCGTCGTTGCGCTCCCCAGCCACCCGGAAGGGCTTGCCGGGCGCCGCGCCAAAGGTCTTCCTGGGTCGAATCTCGGGGGTTGCTTCCCCCTCTGCCGGGCGCTCCACAAAGGGCTGCGCAGGCTTGGGACGGCTCGGCTTGGGGGCCACCGTGGGCAGTTGCGCCGCGTCGGCCCGGTCTCGCCGCCTTACTTCCTTTGACTTTGGCGTCTTCTTCTTGCCTTCCGCCGCCAGCCGCAGGGCCGTCAGCTCGTCCGGCTCCAGCTCGCGCAGGTTGCCCGGCTCCTGGTCCAGCACCAGAGGTCCGTAGCCGATGCGGCGAATCTTCTCCACAAAGTGGCCGACCTCCTCGAACATCTTGCGCAGTTCGCGGTTGCGGCCCTCAATCAGCACCACTTCATACCACGGATTGTCGCCCTGCCGGACCTGCCTGATCCGGGCCGGCGAGGTCTTCACGCGGCTCGTGCCCGGCTTGCCCCGCTCAATCGACACTCCTCCGCGCAGCACGTCGAGTTCATCCTCGGTCGGCTGCCCGGCCACCTTCACCAGGTAGGTCTTTTCCACTCCCGACGAGGCCTTGGTCAGCCGGTTGGCCAGCTCGCCGTCGTTGGTCACCAGCAGCAGGCCCTCGCTCATGTAGTCCAGGCGGCCCACCGGGTAGAGCCGTTCCTTCATCTTCTCGAAGAACTGCATCACCGTCGGCCGGCCCTCGGGATCCTTCACCGTGGTCACGAAGCCTCTGGGCTTGTTCAGGACAAAGTAGCGGATGCGCTCGGCCCCCTGCAGCAGCTTGCCGTCCACGCGGATATGGTCGCGCCCGGCGTCGGCCTTGGTGCCCAGCTCGGTGATGGTCTTGCCGTTGATCTGCACACGGCCCTGCTCGATCAGCTCCTCGGCGCGGCGGCGGCTGGCCACTCCGGCCTTGGCCAGAATCTTTTGCAGCCGCTCCAGCTTGGCCGGTGGCCTGGGCTTCTTGTCCGCTTCGGCGTCTTCGTCGTCGTCCTCGGAGTCGTCCTCGGACTCCGGCTCAGGGCCATCTTCGGCCTCCACCTCGGTCTCCGCCTCGATTTCGGCCTCTTCCTCGGCCTCGTCTTCTTCTTCGGCTTCCTCTGCCGCCAGCTCTTCTTCTGCCGCGTCTTCCAGCTCCGCTTGGGCCGCGTCTTCCTGTTCCACTTCGGCGGTGATCTTCAGTTCTGCTTCGTTCGATTCAGGTGCGAGGCCGTCGGTCACGTCGGGCTCATGGTTCTCATTTGTCATGAGGAGTGTTCTCTGTTTCTGCCGGCTCCTGGTGGGGAGGCGAAGCGGGCGCGGCCTCTGCGGGGGTTGATTCCGCATCAATTGCCGGTGATGAGGCGGCCTGATCTTGGTGTGCCGGTACTTGGCTTTCGGTCGTCTCGGGCGAGTCTTCCATCTCTTCGCTTGCCGACTCGTCAAACTCCGGGCCAAAGGCGGGATTGACCGTCAGCGACGGCTCCCCCTGCCTCTCCGGTTCAGGCTCGTCCAGCTCGCTGGCGGCCAGTTTCTCAAACTCTTCCATTGAAGGCAGTTCGGTAACGTCCTTCAGTCCAAAGCGCAGCAGGAACTCGCGCGTGGTCTTGTACAAGATCGGCCGGCCGATCACCGGCTTTCGTCCCGCCGTGGCAATCAGCTTGCGCGCCAGCAGCGAGCCGAAGACGCCGCCCGAATCCACGCCGCGAATCTCGTTCACCTCGGGCGCGGTTACCGGCTGCTTGTAGGCGATCACCGCCAGCGTCTCCAGCGCCGGCAGCGACAGCCGCAGCGCCGGCTTGAGGCTCTTCACAAACTGCCGCACCGCGTCGTGGCACTCCGGCTTGGTGGCCATGCGATACCCGCCGGCGATCTCGCGAATCTCCACGCCCCGGTCGTCGCTGGCGTAGTCGGCGATCAATTCGTCCAGAATCTGGCGGAGAATGCCCCGCACATCGCGGTCGCGCACCCGCGCCAGCCGCCGCGCCTCGGCCTCGGCGGCGGCGGTCTCATCCGGGGTCGGTTCTTCTTCCGCGGCGTCCGCAGGGGCCGCTTCCGGCTCGGCTGCCGCGGCATCCGCCTCGAGAAGGGCCGTCTCCGGCTCCTGGTAGGCAAACTCCTCGTTGACCAACATGAGCCGCACCGCTTGCGGCTCCTCGCCGCCTGCGGCTTCGGCCGCGGACGCGGCCTCCTGCTCCGCCTTCCACTCAAGGGCGTCGGCGGCAAAAAGGGCGGCGAGCTGGGCCAGGGTCACTGGCTCTTCCGCTGCGTAAATGACTGCTTCGAGCTTGGCTTTTAGACTCATTCTGCAATAGGTACCTCAAGTATGGTACCGGAAGTGGAGTCCAGGTGCGCGTTCATTGCGGTCCGCGGGCCCACAGAGCCGCAAAAAGGGCGTCCGGCACGCCGGACGCCCGAAGTGGCCAGGAGGGGCCGTGCGTTAGTTGCTGAACTGCCGGAAGACCCAGAAGAGCGATCCGGAGAGCAGCGCCGCCGCCGGAAGGGTAAAGACCCAGGCCGCGGCAATGTTGCGAATGGTGGAAAGTTGCAGGCCGCTCTTGTTGGCCGCCATGGTGCCGGCGACGCCCGAACTCAACACGTGTGTCGTTGATACCGGCAGCCCCCAGGTGTCCGCCGCATAGATGGTGAACATCGCCACCAGCTCGGCAGCCGCCCCCTGCGCATAGGTCAGGTGCTCCTTGCCGATCTTTTCGCCCACCGTCACCACGATGCGCTTCCAGCCCACCATGGTACCCATGCCCAGCGCCAGGGCCACGGCCACCTTCACCCAGTCGGGAATGAACTTGGTCGCCTTGTCCACCTTGCTCTTGTAGTTGGCCAGGGCGGCGGTTTCGTCCTTGGTAAAGGCCGGTTTCTTGTTCTTCTGCATCAGCCGCAGCGCTTCGCTGGTCACGTACATATCGTTGCGCACGTTGCTCTGATCCTTGGCCGGAACCGCCTTGAACTCCTTGTAGAGCCCAACCTCGTGGTTCAGGTCCTCCACCAGCTCGCGCAGCGCCAGCACCGTGTCCGGCTTGATCTCCTTGGTCCGGATGTAGTCCGTGACCTCGGCGCGGGCGTCCTCGCCCAGAATGCCGGCCTTGTCCACATGCCGGTCAAGGATATGCCCCGCCTGCTCCGAGGCGGCGATAAAGTCCTGCACATCGTGGCCGGTGACGGCGTGGTTGAGCGCATAGGCCGTCGGGACTGTGCCGATCAGGATGAGCATGATCAACCCCATGCCCTTCTGGCCGTCGTTAGACCCGTGGAAGAAGCTCACGCCCGTGCAGGTCAGCACCAGCAGCGTGCGGATGGGCCACGGTGGAGGCGTGTTGTCCTTGGGCGCCTCATACAGGGCCGGATACTTGACCAGCCACTTGGAAAGCAGGAAGAGAAGCGCGGCGGCGGTAAAGCCGACCACCGGAGAAATCAACAGCACCTTGAATACCTTGGTCGCCTGTTCCCAGTCCACGCCGGAGGTGCCGGTATGGGTCGCCATCAGCTGGTTGGCGATGCCCACGCCGATGATCGATCCCACCATGGTGTGCGAGCTGGAGGCGGGCAGGCCAAACCACCAGGTGCCCAGGTTCCACAGGATTGCGGCGATCAGCAGCGCAAACACCATGGAGAAGCCCGCGCCCGAGCTCACCTGCAGGATCAGCTCCACCGGCAGCAGGGTAATGACCGTAAAGGCCACCGTGCCGCTTGAGGTGAGCACTCCCGCCAGGTTGCACATTCCTGACCACACCACGGCGATGTTGGGGTCCAGCGAATGCGTGTAGATGACGGTGGCCACGGCGTTGGCCGTGTCGTGGAACCCGTTCACGAACTCGAAACCGAGGGCGATCAACAGCGCCAGGCCCAGCAGCAGGTAGGGCCAGATGCTGCCCACCGTGATGTTCCCGAGGTCACTCGCCAGGTGGAAGCCGATGAACCCGAGGCCAATCACCAGCGCGGCCAGAACGACCCCGCCGCTGATCAGCGCGTGCGATTTCTTCATCTTTTTTTCGAGCAAGGCGGCGGCAGGCGGACGGCCGGGCAGAGTGGTCGCCAGATCAGACATGCGGAGGCTCCGTGGGTTGGGATGGAATTCAGTCCAGTTGTGCCGGGGAAGCGAAACAGAGACAAGACAAGGCATATAGGAGCCAGATGAACCGCGAATGAATTCCGCAGGCAAAATTCGACGGCGAGGTTCAGAACCCCAAAAGCAAATCAAAAAAGAGGGGCGTCCGGCAAGCCGGACGCCCCTCTTCATCCACCCGGAAGTCTAGGAAATTGCCCGGAAGATCCAATAAAGCAGCCCGGAGAGCAGCGCCGCGGCGGGAAGGGTAAACAACCAGCCGGCGGCAATGTTCCGCACGGTCTCCAATCGCAGCCCGCTGCCGTTGGCCGTCATGGTGCCGGCCACCCCGGAGCTCAGAATATGGGTGGTGGAGACCGGCATCCCCCAGGTGTTGGCGGCAAAGATGGTGGCCATGGTCACAAGCCCGGCGCTTGCCCCCTGTGCATAAGTGAGGTGGTCCTTGCCGATCTTTTCGCCCACCGTCACCACAACGCGCTTCCAGCCCACCATGGTGCCCAGCCCCAGAGCCAGCGCCACGGCCACCTTCACCCAGTCGGGAATGAACTTGGTGGCCCTGTCCACCTTGCTCTTGTAGTTGTTCAGGGCGGCGCGCTCGTCGGCGGTAAAGGCCGGGTAGTGCGCCTTGTCCATCAGCCGGATCGCTTCGCTGGCCACGTACATGTCGTTGCGCACATTGGCCTGATCCTGCGCCGGAACCGACTTGAAGACCTTGTACAGCGCCACCTCGTGGTTCAGGTCCTCCACCAGTTCGCGCAGCGCCAGGATGGTGGCCGGCTGCAGGTGCTTGGTGCGGATGTAATCGGTCACCTCGGCGCGCGCATCGGGGCCGAGAATGGCGTTGTTGTCCACGTGCCGGTCCAGGATGTGCCCCGCCTGCTCCGAGGCGGCGATAAAGTCCTGCACCTCCATCGGGCTCACGGCGTGGTTCAGCGCATAGGCCGTCGGCACCGTGCCAATCAGAATCAGCATGATCAGCCCCATGCCCTTTTGCCCATCGTTTGACCCATGGAAGAAGCTCACGCCGGTGCACGTCAGCACCATCAGCGCGCGTATCGGGAAGGGCGGCGGCTGGTTGTCCTTGGGCGCCTCATAGAGATCCGGGAACTTGATCAGCCACTTGGAGAGCAGCATCAGCAGCGCAGCCAGCGTAAAGCCCACCAGCGGGGAGATCAGCAGGGCCTTGAGAACCTTCACGGCCTGTTCCCAGTCCACGCCCGACGTGCCGCTGCGCAGGTGCACAAGCTGGTTGGCGATGCCCACGCCGATAATCGACCCCACCATGGTGTGCGAACTGGAGGCAGGCAGCCCCAGCCACCACGTGCCCAGGTTCCACAGAATCGCAGCGATCAGCAGCGCAAAGACCATGGCGAAGCCAGCGCCCGAGCTGACCTGCAAAATCAGCTCCACCGGCAGCAGCGTGATGACCGCAAAGGCCACCGTGCCCGTGGACGCCAGCACGCCAGCCAGGTTGCAGATGCCCGACCAGACCACCGCGATGTTCGGTTCCAGCGAGTGGGTGTAGATCACCGTTGCCACGGCGTTGGCCGTGTCATGGAAGCCATTGACGAACTCGAACCCCAGCGCAATCACCAGCGCCAGCCCCAGCAGCATGTAGGGCCAGATGCTCGGAATGGCCACCGTGTCCAGGTCGCGGGCCACGTGGTAGGCGATGTAGCAGAGGCTCGCGCCCAGCGCCAGCAGGAACACCACCAGGCCTGCGCGGCTGGTTCTCTTCGTCAGTTTGCGGTCAAGCAGGGAAGCGCCCGGCGGCAGCGCATGAATGGTGGCAGCCAGATCGGCCATCAGATTTCTCTGCGGCGGCCGGAATCACTCCGGACGCGGCTGAGCCTCCCATGTCGAGATTCGGCAACGGCGCTTTTTTGAAAATAGAAAGGAGTTTGTTTTTGGCGTGAGACAGAAGGGCCGAATAAATTGGCGTCCATAAAACCCCAACAACCGCATTCTTTTGCCAGTTGTTTGATCCGCGAGCCCAGGGGATTGCTCGTTCATCGTAATTTTACATTGCCCAGGGGCGGGTGCGGAAGGGGGTAAAGCCGGGATTTGCGGAATACAGCGCTGGCCGGCCGGCGGAACGCCCCCTACCGCCAGTCGTCCCGCGCGTTCGCCAGCCCCTCGTTCATCACCGCGTCAAAGCCCGTGTGCTTCTTCACAAAGATCTCGCTGAAGGCCTTGTCCTGCCGCAGCAGAATCGCCTGCAGCCGCACCAGCTCCAGCAGCGCCAGGAACATCGCGATCAGCGCCCGCTCAGACCGGGTGTGGCTCAGCAGCCGGCGCAGCGCCACCGGCTTGTCTTCCATGGTGAGACGGCGGCCCAGGAACTGGATCATCTGCCCCACCGTCACCGAATCCTCTTCCACGTTGAAAACAGGCCGCTTGCGCGCCCGCTCCAGGATGTCGCGGAAGATGCGCACCAGGTCCACGGTGTCGGCGGCGATCTCCGGCTCCGTCGATTCGTCGTCCTTGAACTCGCGCGCGCCGGGATTGGTCCACGTCGCCGCCTCCAGCATCTGCTTCTGCTGCAGCATCTGGGCTGCGTTCTTGAAGCGCTCGTGCTCCAGCAGCCGCTCCACCAGCTCGCGGCGGGGATCTTCAGGCGGATCGTCAGGCCCTGCCGGCGCTCGCGGCAGCAGCATCTTCGACTTGATGTGAATCAGCAGCGATGCCGTGTAGATAAACTCGCCCGCCACATCCACGTCCGTGGCCTTCAACTGGTTTACATAGGCCAGAAACTGCGACGTGATCCTGGCGATGGGGATGTCGTAGATGTCAATGTCCTGCTTGCGGATCAGGTCCAGCAGCAGGTCCAGCGGGCCGTCGTACACCTGCCCCACAATCACGGAAAACGGCGACTGCTCCGCGCTCTCGTCCAGCATCTTCTGCCGCGCCACCAGCTTGGCGGCGGCCTTCTCCTCGCTGGCTGTCGGCGGCACCAGAACAAGCTGCGGCGGTGCCTCTTCCGCGGTCACGGCTGGTGGAGGCGGCTCGATGGTTGCTTCACGCGCGACCGGCTCCGGCTCCGGTGCTGAGGCGACCGCTGGCTCCGGCTCGGGGTCGACTTCGACGACGGCCACGGCTTCATCCTCTGACTCCGCTTCCGGCACCGGCTCAGGTTCGGGCGCAATCACTTCCCCTGCTTCGGGTGCGATGGGGTCCGCTGCAGCTTCCACCCTCGGTTCTGTGTCAGGATCCGGCTCAATCACCGCCTCCGGAATGGCCTCAATCTCCGCAGGCAAGGGCGCAGGAGTTTCCTCTACTGGCTCGGGCAGGGGGGCAATCTCCGCCGCTGGCTCCGGCTCAGCTTCTTCCTGTGTTGCGGTAACAGCGGGTTCCTCAGGTTCCGGCTCGACGGCCGCTTCTGGGATTGTTTCGGTCAGCGGCTCGGGCTCGATCATCGGCGGGGCCTCCAGCACAGGCTCGGCGGCGACGGATGGCTCGGGTTCTGCCTTTGGCTCCGGGGCTTCCTGGATTTCTTCCGCGACGGCAACCTCCAAAACTGCATCTCCGGGCAGGTTTGCCGCCGGCTCGGAAACGACGTCCGGTTCCGGCTCCGGCACTGGCACAGCCTCGATTTCTGGTTCTGACTCCGCTGCAGGCTCTGGCTCGACCTTCGGCGGGGCCTCCAGCACAGGCTCGACAGCGGCGGCCGGCTCCATTTCAGCCTCCGCCTCCGGCGCAATCGCCGCACACGTCTCGGGCTCTGTCTCGGCCAACGGCTCCGCTGGAGGCATGGTCTCAGCCTCCGCTTCCGGCGGCAGATCGGCCGCAACTTCGGCCTCTTCGGCCGCGGCTCCAGGCTCATCCACCGCGATAGGCGCGGGGGCTTGTTCCATGGGCAAAGCCTCAGGCTGCGCGGACTCTACCTCTGCCGGGGGCGCCGCCGCTTGTACGGCTTCTTCGGTTTGTTGGGAACGGTCAGTCAAATTCGGTTTCTCTTCCGCGGTGGATGATTTGTTGGGGGTCTGCTCCACCCGGGGTGCGGCCTTGGGCTCCGCGACAGCCTCAGGCGGCGTGGACCGCGAAAAAAGTCCGAATCCCGAGCGAAGGCCATCCATTGCAAAATTCAATACCCTCCGCCACCACGGGATTGTCTTCTCGGTCACGTGCGCTTCCTGGCTCAATCTAGCTGCGCTGGTTTACCCCAGTGGATCATAGCTGCTGCAAAGTTCGGTAATATCGATCGGCCCCAATGCCTGTGCCGCAACGGCATCTCCAGCCGCCTCACTTGCCGGCAGGTCGGCGAACTCCATCTTCCAATCTTCGCCCTGTTTCCACACGCGCAGATGGATGGGCTTGTCTTTGGCCAGCTTCCTAGCCCGCGCAAAGGGCTGCGCATAGAACTTCTGCGGAACGACAAAGTCATCGAGCCAGAAACTTCCGTGCCAGCAGAGCAGCGTCCAAACCTCGTAGGATTTCGAGGGAATCCTGAAGTGCCAACCGTCTTCCTCTTCACGCGCGGTTGTCACCAGGACTCGCTTCTTCTTCGCGCTGAGAAAGGGCTCCTCCAGTTCGCGTTCGAGTGATGTGAAAACCCGATTGCTTTCCTGGGTGAGCGCAACATCGCGCGAGACAAGATTGTGTCTCCAATAATCGCGCAGGAGCTTCGACCGCTGATCCTGCTCCAGGTTCCACCAATCGGATTGCCGGCTCAAGTCGTGAGCGTTCCTCATCTCCTCGGCGGAGGTATCGAAGTAGCGCCGCACCGAACCCAGGTCGCGGGAGAGATCGAAGACTTCCCGCACGGAGACCATGGTCTCTTCAGCGCGCGCGGCAGCCTTTGCGGATTGCGCCCGCAGCATCTGCCAGGTCTCATCAATCCGGCTTTCCAGCTCTCTCCGCTTCTCGTGAATCGGCGAAACGAGATCGACAATCGACCTGGCGACAGCAGATTTACAGGTCTCACAGCGAATGGAAGCCGTCCGGCATCCAGCCTGCATCTCCTCAGCCAATTCAGGCGCGCTGAAGACCTTGTGCAGATCGCCGATGGGGCACAGGTCAGGATCGCCGGGGTCGGTCTGCCGGATGCGCTGGCCATTGGTGGACATGGATGCGATCTTGGGCCCCAGCAAAGCCGGGGAGTCAGAGAGTCCGATGGTATTGCCGTAGCTCTTTGACATCTTGCGGCCATCAGTGCCGGGCACTTTGGGAGAAGGCGTGAGCAGCGCATCCGGCTCGGGAAAGACCGGGGTCTTGTAGAGCGAATTGAATCGCCGGGCAACCTCGCGCGTCAGCTCCACGTGCGCCACCTGATCCTGCCCCACCGGCACAAACTGCGGCTGATAGATCAGGATGTCGGCGGCTTGCAGCAGCGGGTAGCCCAGAAACCCATAGGTGCTCAAATCCTTGCCCGTGATGTTCTGCTGCTGCTCCTTGTAGGTGGGCACGCGCTCCAGCCAGCCCAGCGGCGTAATCATCGAAAAAAGCAGGTGCAACTCGGCGTGCTGGGGCACATGGCTCTGAATGAAAATCGTTGATCTCTCCGGATCGAGACCCGCAGCCAGAAAGTCCAGGGCCACATCGAGCGTATTGATTTTGATGCGGCTCGGATCCGCGTAATCCGTGGTCAGAGCGTGCCAGTCGGCGATGAAAAAGTAGCACTCGTACTGGTCCTGCAGCCTGACCCAGTTGGCCAGCGCCCCCATGTAGTTGCCCAGGTGCAGCTTGCCGGTGGGGCGCATCCCGCTCAGGACGCGCGCGGGCGAGGATAAGGTCGGGTCTTCAGCCATTGTGTTTGTCGATTCCAGGGTGGTGCCGGGATGCAGCCTGTCTTGCCGCAAAGGCGCAAAAGGGCTGCTTCCATTGTACCGGGAGGCTGCCTGCAACCCTCAATGCTGCGGAATGTGGGCCAGCAAGCCGTACACAAGACCGAGCGTCGGCCCCATGAAGAACCGCACCACCGGCCCGCCCACCATAATCATCAGGATGTAGCCGAACATGCCCATTCGGTCATAGAAGTTCAGCGCGTTATAGGGCAGCATGTGCCGCACAATGTGGCTTCCATCCAGCGGCGGAATCGGCAGCAGGTTAAAGAAGAAGAGCGCCAGGTTCACCTGAATGGCCAGCTCGCATAGGGTTCCCAGGGCTTCCAGGTTGCTCGCCATGCTCTCCTGGTGCGGCAGGTAGCCCTGCGTTCCCAGCAGCACGGCCAGTACGACGAAAGCCACGAAGGCCAGCAGCAGGTTCGACACCGGACCCGCCAGGGTCACCAGGGTGTCGTCGCGCACCAGGTTGCGGAAGTTGCGCGTGATGACCGGCGTCGGCTTGGCCCACCCGATGAGGAACCCGCCCAGCGCCCCTCCGCTGAACAGCGGCCCAAAGATCATCAGCGCCGGAAAAAGCAGCGTGCCAATGGGGTCCACGTGATACATCGGGTTCAGCGTCACCCGCCCCTGCAGCCGGGCCGTCTGGTCGCCCAGCCGCGAGGCCATCCACGCGTGCGCGCACTCATGCACGCTGAGAGAAAAGATCAGCAGGACGAACTCAAAAACGGCAATCAGGAAATTGCTGGGCTGCAACTGATTCTCCCGGAACTGGAAAGCTCAGGTTAGCATGGAGGGTCCCGCGCAAGCCTGCCTTCGTTAGACGGCTGCGGCGGGAACAAAGCTGCGGCCTCAGGTGTCCAGACCAGGTCGAAGCGATGCGGCAGAAGACCTCTTCGGCCCCAGATTCGCCATACTCGCTGTCTTGAGCCCAATCAACGGCTCTCAGTCCCTGTCGGAAGGGAAGCTCCCCACGGCCTGCCCGGCGGCCACGTTCTGCCCCGCCAGCACAATGGCGTGGCTGGCAATCCGCGCCCCCGGCCCGATAATCGTGGGCACCAGCGTCACCCGGTCAAAGTTGGCCGGCGCGTGGGTGTGGGAGTAGACCCGCGCAAACGACCCGATCACCGTCCCCTTGCCCACCGTGATGCCGCCCCGGTCGTTCAGCAGCGCCCTCTGCCGCACGTTGACGCCCTCTTCCAGAATCAGGTTGTAGCCAAACGTGATGTCCACCCCGTGGTGAATCTTGACCCCCGCCCCGATGCGGGCAAAGATGTGCCGTCCCAGCATGGACCGGAAGCGGATGCCCAGCCAGTGATTGGTTCCGATGGGCGAGCGGTCAAACATCTGCCAGAACCACAGCAGCGGCTTGCGCATGGCAAACTTGTCCGGGTCCACGTCCGGAAAATGCTCCGCTTCCAGGGTCACGTTCTCCGGGTCGAGGGACAGGCTCAGCACGTTCCCCGGCAGCTCGCTGGTCAGGGTGAGGTTGAGCTTGCCGCCGTGTGGCCGCCCCAGATAGAGCTGGTAAAGCTGGTCGCGCACAATCTCCGACCGCACTTCAGGCGCCTGGTGCCGCGTGAACTCATCATCCAGAAACTGAATCCAGCGGCGGTAGACTTCTTCGGCCTCGGGGGAGGGGTGGGGGATGCTGCTTGGAGTGTGTGCCATACGGATTGGAAGATACAACACCGGGCCGGGGTGGGGCGAGTCTACAGCGCACGACTCTTCGTCCGCAAAAATGAAAAAGGCAGCCTCGCCCGCCAGGGAGAAGCTGCCCTTTTCTGTCTGCCTTGAGGCTCTGTGCTTACCGCCGGCCCTGAATCGTCTTGTTGCCGGCCTTTTTGGCGGCGCGCCGCGCGGCGATCTCGTGCATCTCCTTGCCGATGCTCGACTGGTTGATGCCCAGTTGAATGGCCAGGTTGATCAGGTTGCCCGTGCCCCAGTAGAGCGCCAGTCCTGAGGCAAAGTGCCACATGGAGAAGCCGAAGATGATCGGCATCATCACCGCCATCATCCGCCGCTGCGCCGGATCCATTCCCGGCGAAGGCGTAATGAACTGCACCAGGAACATGCTGGCGATAATCAGAATCGGCAGAATGTGCAGCGGGTCCGGCGACGAAAGATCCGTCAGCCAGAACCAGTGCGCCTGCCGCAACTCCACCGCGTTCAGCAGCACCCGGTAGTAGGCAAAGAACAGCGGCATCTGAATCAGCATGGGCAGGCAGCCGCCGTACATGTTCACGCCCTCGGTCTTGTAGAGCGCCATCATCTCTGTGTTCATCTCGGCCTTTTTGGGGTCGTTGATCTTGAGATGGGCGTACTTCTTCTTGAGGGCCTCCACCTTGGGCTGGATGCGCATCATCTTCAGCGACGACTTCATCATCATGAAGCGCGTGGGCAGCATCAGCAGGTTGAAGATGACGGTGACAATGATGATGGCCCAGCCCCAGTTGTTGGCTCCCGGCCCGAGCGTCCCGCGCAGGAACCGCAGCGCCAGGTAGAGCGGCTTGGCGATCACCGTGAGCCAGCCAAACTGGATCAGCGACTCCAGCGACGGGCCGCTTGCCTTGCCGTCCGCGCCCGAGGCGTGGATCGTCTTGAGCACATCGAGCTGCTTGGGACCGGCGTAGAGCCGGGTTCGCGTGTAGCCGCCCAGGTCGCCCACCGCCAGACCCAGCACCGAGGTCGGCAGGGGCTTGCTGTTGGGGTCGCTCAGGTCGCTGGGCAGGTCGATGGTGTTGTGCAGCGTCACCACCGTGGTCCGCGTCGCCGGGTCGGGCAAAAACGCTGCCGCAAAGTAGAGGTCGGTGATGGCCGCGTACTCATAGGGCAGGTCGAAGGTGGCGTTGCCGCTCACCTTGCCCGCCGCCATCGAGTCCTGCTTGCCGTCCAGCGACCAGGCAAACATTGAAGGCGTGCGCACCGTGGAGAGGCTCAGCCCCTTGGCCGAGGTGAACTCCTCCATGTCGCCCAGCCCCGCCGGCCACTCGACCAGCGCCCGCACCGGCGAACCGTTGCGCCGCACCTGCGTCTCAATGTTCACCACATACGAGGCGTCGAAACGGAAGGTCTTCACCACGTCCAGCCCGCCGCCCGCATAGTGGAAGGTCAGCGAACCCGGCGTGGGCAGTTGGCCCGTCGCCGATGCCTGGTAGAGAACCGTATTCAGTTGCGTGGTCAGCGCCGGCTCATAGGTAAAAAAGCTGAGCGGCAGGCCAAACCGCGCCGCCGCCTGCGCCTGCACCATGTCCAGCGGCTTGCCCGCGGTGTCAGAGTGCCCCTTCAGGATCCAGTGCTTCACCTGACCGCCGCGGTTGGTGAAGACGATCTTGTACTGACTGTTTTCAACCGTGGTTTCGGTCTCAGCAGCCGCCGTGATGGCCGCTGCGGCCGCAGGAGCCTGCAACACGCCGGGCGCTGCCTGCGGCGTCACGGGTTGGGCCGGGGTTGCGCCAGGCTGCGGTTGCTGCGCTTGCTGCGTCTGCGCGGGCGGAGTGGCCGGCGCGGGCTTGGGCTTGAAGAAAAACTGATAGCCGAGCAGTACCACGAGGGCCAGGAAGGTGAACGCCATCAGGCCGCGCGAGTCGCCGCCGCCGCTGCCCGAACCACCGCCCTGCGCCTGAAGATTGGGATTCTGAAATTCTGCCAAAGGAGACTTCCTATTCGTTGAGTGCCTGTTCACAGGCCACGGAGGGGGCGCGCCGCGAGGCCGCCGCTCTGTCTATGGTAACGGTTCGTGGGGAAGAGGGCGTGAATTCACCGCCGGAGGCACGGGGTCCAGCCCGCCGCGCGCAAAAGGATGGCACCGCAACAGCCGCATCAGCGCCATTCCCGTCCCCCGCAGCGGCCCGTGAATCGCAATTGCCGTCTCGGCGTACTCCGAGCACGTGGGCAGGTACCGGCAGCCGCCGGGGCTGAGCGAATGAATCGCCGGCGATACCCAGCGGCGATAGAAGGCGAGCGTTGCGAGCAGGATGCGGGTCATTGGGTCGGCCCGGCTGCGGTCTCCGCCGATGGAGCGACTGGCCCCATCCGCGCGGCCTCAGCCTGCGCCTGCTGAAGGATACGCACAACCTCGGCCTCAAGTTTCTTGAAATCCATGATCAGCACCCCGCGACGGGGGTGAAAGATCAGGTCGCAGCCCACCGGCAGCAACTCCACGTGGCGGCGCAGGATGTCCCTCATGCGGCGCTTGATGCGGTTGCGGTCGTGCGCCTTGCCCAGCACCTTGCCCACGGTCAGGCCCACGCGCGGGGCCTCCGGCGCCGGATAGCCGGGGCAGGCGGCCGGTTGCGGCGCCAAAAACCAGCTCATTGAAGAGGATTGCCGCTTCCGCGAGGCCGCATAGGCGCGTTGATACGCCGCGTGCTTGCGCAGGCGCAGGCCCGTGAGCGACTGCCGTGTGGCGTCGCGCCGGTCGGGCTTGGAAGCTGATTTCATGGCAGTGCCGCGGGAGAGGCGGGCCGGAACGGCTGAATCCATCGAAACCATTCCGGCTCCATCACAAAGGCGGGGAGCCGATATCGCGGCCAGTCGAAAAGGCAGAACTAGTCGCGGAAACCGGCGCTGACAGCAACGCGCTTGCGCCCGATGGCGCGGCGGCGGCTCAACACGGCTGCGCCGCTCTTGGTCTTCATCCGCGCGCGGAATCCGTGTGTCTTCACGCGTTTGCGGCGATTTGGTTGAAATGTGCGCTTGGGCATTGAAATGCGCTCCTGTTTCTCTGTTAAATTCTGTGCCTTGACGGCAAGTTTTAAGTGTATCGCAGGTTGGCCCAGGAATCCAGCCGGAACTGACCCGTGACTGGAAAACGACTCCCCGAAGCGCACCATGCTCTACCGCTCCCGCTGGCGATCCTGAGGCTTCAGTGATCTCCGGTATCGTCACTCCAGTAACTTTTCCGCGCTCTTTCACCACCATTGGTGCAACTCAATGGGGTAGGACCAAAGTTATGTGAAAGACTCATTGCAGCGACCCGAAAATGTGCTAATCTTGGGTCCGTTCAAGTAAAGTTCCCAGCGTCCAACGGAGCAAGTTTCATCCCTGGGCCCCGAGGTCAAAATCAGGGGCCGACCAGTGGCGATCAGGCATTTGGCCAGAGTTCACCGAACGTGAAGCCTCACGGCATTCGCGGTGAGAGAGCCTTTTCTTTTTTGCCCCAGCGGATCAAATGTTCCGGCAGCCGAAAGGCGGCGCAGGCAAGGATCAGTACGATGGCATTTGCAACTTCGCCCGCTCCGGTTACCAACCCATGGCTCCAGATTCTCGCAGCACTCGAGAAGAAGGTCATAGGCCAGACCTTCGAGACCTGGCTCAAGCCCACCCGATACAGCCACAGCCAGGGCCGCGCCCTTTATGTGCGCGTTCCCTCGCCCGAGTTCCAGAACCTCGGCGACCGCTACGGCGACCTCATCCAGGAAGCCATCGACCAGCAGGAACTTCAGTTCGACGACGTCTGTTTTGTCACCGCCGAAGAAGACCCCTCGGTTCCGCCGCAGCGCAAGGACGGCGGCTTCGGACCCCTCTCCGCGCACGCCCCCACGGCGCCGCCGCCGCCTGCTCGCGCCCCAATTCAGAAGAGTCTCGACTTCGGGTCGCCCCTCCTGAACCCCCGCTATACCTTTGACGCTTTCGTCATCGGCAGCGGCAACCAGTTTGCCCGCGCCGCCGCTTTGGCGGTGGGCGAGCGTCCCTCCCGCGCCTACAATCCGCTCTTCCTTTACGGCGGCGTGGGCATGGGCAAGACCCACCTGATGCACGCCATCGGCCATGAAGTCCGGCGCCGCCAGCCCATGGCCACCATCTCTTACGTCTCCGCGGAAAAGTTCACCAACGAGATGATCACCTCCATCCGCAATGACCGCATGACCACCTTCCGCGATACCTTCCGCACCGTGGACGTGCTGCTCATTGACGACATCCAGTTCATCGCCCAGAAAGAGCGCACCCAGGAGGAGTTCTTTCACACTTTCAACGCCCTCCACGAGAGCTCCAAGCAGATTGTCATCGCCTCCGACCGCCCGCCCAAGGAGCTCACGGAGATTGAAGACCGCCTGCGCTCCCGCTTCGAGTGGGGCCTGATTGCGGACATTCAGCCGCCCGACCTCGAAACCAAGGTCGCCATCCTGCAGAAAAAGGCGGAGAGCGAGCAGGTGAACCTGCCCATCGACGTAGCCCTGTTCATGGCCTCCAACGTCCGCACCAACGTGCGCGAACTTGAAGGCGCCATGACCCGCCTCATCGCCTGGTGCCAGATGAACCACCAGGAGATCACTCTCCCCATCACGCAGCAGTGCCTCAAGCAGTTCATTGACCTCCAGGTGCGCAAGGTCACCATCGAGGCCATTCAGCGCACGGTCGCCGAGAGCTTCGGCATGAAGGTCGCCGAACTCAAGCAGAAGAACAACTCGCGCAACGTCGTGGTGCCCCGCCAGATCGCCATGTTCCTGGCCAAGCAGCTCACCGAGGCCAGCCTGCCCGAGATCGGCCGGCAGTTCGGCAACAAGCACCACACCACCGTGATGCACTCGATCTCAAAGATCGAAGACCTGCGCCGCGCCGACAAGGACCTGCAGCGCACGCTCAACAAGCTCCAGGACCAGTTGAACAGCTAGGGAGTCATTAACTCCCAGGACATCGAGTCACCCGTAAAGCAGAAGCCCGCCGCCTGACCCTGGCGGCGGGCTTCTGTCTACTTCCCGCCTGCCGACTCGCCCGTCATCAACTCCACGAACATCTTCTGGAACCGCTCCAGGTCCAGATCCAGTTGCGCATGAACCAGCCGCACGCCGGTCTTGGGCTTGAACTTCTCGCTCCATGTCAAGGTCTCGCCATACGTCGGCCCGCGGCTCAGGTCCACGTCCATGTACACCAGCTTTTCTCTGGTGATCAGCTTCGGGTCCAGCCACGCGCAGGCCGCCAGTTCGTCCCACAGGTAGTAGCGGTCCTGGCTCCAGGCCGCGATATACCGCGCCGCCGGCTGTGGCGATCGCGCAATTTCGCCAAGCATTTTCTCGGTGAAGGGGGCCTTGATCGAAACGTCCACCGTGGTCACGTCGATGCGCGGCCAGTCCGCCCGCAGGGTGATGTGCGCCGCCTCGGGGTCCAGCCAGAAGTTGAACTCGTGCCGGGGGCTGTCGGCAAACTCCGGGTCCTCGGTCTGCGGATTCAGGCTTCCGCCCATGAGCACGATTCCCCTGGTGAGCGCGGCAAACTCGGGGTCGATGGCGATGGCCAGCGCCACGTTGGTCAGCGGGCCGGCTGCATAGAGCGTGACCTCGTGCGGATGCGCCCGCACCTGCCGGATGAGAAAGTGCGCCGCGTCCTCTTCAATGGCCTTGAGTGAGGGCCGCCCCTCGGGCATGGGCGGAATCTCATAAGGCCCGTGCGCCTCCAGCTTCTGCGGCGTCATGGGCGTCACCCCGCCGGGCGTCTCCACCAGCTTGGTCTGCCCCTGTCCCCAGGCCCCCAGCCAAGCCACGTTCCCGTTCAGCGCCGACCCCAGCCGGGTCTCCTCCTGCGTGCGCACCAGGGGAAACACCGCGCCCCTGGCCACCGGCACCGCGCCGTGACCAGTCAGCTCCAGCATGCGCAGCGTGTGCAGGGTTTCTTCGTCGCGCCAGGCGTTGCCCGTCACCATGGTGATGCCCAGCACCTCCACCTGCGGCGCCTGCAACAGGGCCAGCATCGCCATCTGGTTGGAGCCGCCGGGCCCCGACCCATCCTGGTCGATGAGCACAAGGCGTCTTTGCGATGGGCAGACAGCCGCGGCGAGGGCAAGCAGAAACAGCAGAACTTTGGGTCTCATTGTTGGGTATTGTGGCATACCCAGGCGGGCGGCTTCCGGCTACCGCCGCCGCTCAAAACTCCGCGGCCTGACGGGCGCGGCCACGGGCAGATGCGTCTGGCCCGCCGGGAAGACCGCCAGGAACCGGTCCATCCCCTCGCCGGAGCTGGCCGTCTCCACGCCTTCAATATCCTTGAACGCCATGTGCATCAGCCGTCTCTCCCGGCTGTTCATCGGCGGAAAGGCATAGGGAATCCCCGACTGGATCACCTTTTCGGCCGCCGTCTCCGCCCGCAGGCGCAGCTCCTGCGCCCGCAGCGCCTTGAAGTTGCCCGCGTCAAAGCTGATGAGGCCGCTTTCGCGCTGGTCGAGGCGGAGAATCTGCGCGGCGATCGTCTCCAGAGCCATCAGAAGCTCGCCGTTGTGCTGCGTAACCAGGGGCTCATCAGGCCCCGCCAGCTCGACGCAAAGGGCGGCCGACAGCTCCTCGCCGTCGGGTGCGGCGGCGGGCGCCGTGATGCGGTACTTGAGACGCATTCCGCCAAGCCTGTTGAGGTTGGAGAGAAATCCGGCGATCTTCTGGGCAGCTTGTTGCAGGTCGGCAATTGGCATGACTGGCTAGTATCGCAGAGCCGGGCCGCCCTTGTAAGGCCAAATCGCAGGAAACTCATCCAACCTGAGCGGCGTCATCAGCAGCAGTTGATCAGCCACCTTCAGCTTTGACGGCGCCCCCCGCTTTGCCCGCATCTTGCGGCTAAAGTTGACCGGCTTTCCGGAGCCTTTAATCGGGATGAATCATGAGGAGGCCTTTCGGTACATTGCC
Organism: uncultured Acidobacteriaceae bacterium; assembly: GCA_903849645.1. GTDB lineage: Bacteria > Acidobacteriota > Terriglobia > Terriglobales > Acidobacteriaceae > Telmatobacter. The sequence continues at coordinate 68,425 of CAINJJ010000031.1, forward strand.
CAGTAGGACCCGCCCAAGCGCGCTTTCGCAGCCCGTCTCCAAGCGTTTAGCCGCAATGGTGCGTAAGCCGCAGCCGCCATCAGGCCCACAAGCCTCCCATAAGGTCGAGAACGCCTGATCCTCGACCAGTTCGCCAGAGTTCCAGGTCTTTGCGTTCTCCGAAGATAGGATGACCCAATATCCTGTCGGATGTAGTCACTCAGCGCAAACGGTTGCACTTCGAATTTATCGAGATTCAGCCCGTGCCTCGCCCCAATCAGGTCCAGAGACTTCCGGGACCATCGACCGATATGGTTGGGTGGATTGTCCAAAAGTAGGCCGTTCAATTCGTTGAACCAGATTTGCTCGGAGTTCGGCACAGAGACAATGGCAATACCCCCGGGCCGAAGAAGCGTATTTAGCCGAGCAAAAAGGAGATCAAGCCTGTCCATGTGCTCAAGCACCTGGAACAAGAAAATAGCGTCAAACCCTGGCTCCAGTTCTACCTCGCGGAAATCGGCCTGAATTGCCGTGTAGCCCTTCTTGTGTAGACTGCGGATCGCGTTGTCGTGATATTCCAGCGCGGTTATTCCAGATGCTGGAACAAATCGGCCAGCCAGTTTGTCCAGGAAGAATCCTAATCCTGAACCCACCTCGAGCACGCGCTCAGCACGAAAATCAATGACCTCAAGCTCTTCAACTGTGCGTGAATAATCCCATTTATCGCTCGGATACCCACTCCGCTCGTACGCTAAGTTATAGAAATCCGCATCTCCGGCAACGTAAGGGTCGGAAAACCCGAAATCGCACTCCTGGCACTGTCTCATCGCACAGTTGCCACCCCCCCAAAGTGTCTCAATATGGGCCTTCAGATTCTGGTTGCGAGACGGATTGGCCTCCCGGAGAATGAAATGCTGTGCAGCCTCCCCTGAAGATACATCTCGAAGAGTCTTCAAGTTGGTTGAGTAACAAACGGGGCACTTGGATTGCCGAAAAGACGAATTCATTCTGGGTCTCACGGTCTCCTCTGGAAATCAAGCATATCTGATTGGCCTGCCTGCTCCTCCGGAGGTGTTCACCCGACGCATGGAAATCTTGAACTGCGATTTCTTCCCCCGCTCACGAGGAATTAAGGTTTCAATCGTATCCTTCATACTGTGACTACGCAGCCATGCAGCGGGGCATCCCGCAGAACTGTTGGATACGCGCCCTTCACCGGCGTTCTCGCGCTTCTCCTCCTTGCGGCGGCCCGCGGCAGCGCCCAGGCTCCGCCCGAGCCGGAGAAGCCCGTCGCCATCACCCTCGACGAGGCCTTCAAACGCGCCCAGGCCAACGAGCCGTCCTTCGCCGCCGCGTATGCCGACAGCCGCTCCGCCGGCATTGACCGCTCCATCGCCGCCGCCGCTCTGCTGCCCACCGTCGGCTATCACAACCAGGCCGTCTACACCCAGACCAACCGCGGCCAGACCACCCCCCGCTTCATCGCCAGCAACGCCTCTCACGAGTACACCAGCCAGGCGGTCATCAATGAGACCCTCGGGCTGGGCCAGGTGGCAGACGTGCTCCACGCCAACGCCGCCGCCGCCCGCGCCGCGGCCGAGTTGGAGATCGCCCGCCGCGGTCTCAAGTCCACCGTCACCAGCCTCTACTATGGCCTGGCCGCCGCCGACAGCAAGCTCGCCGTGGCCTCCCGCGCCAGGGCCGAAGCCGTCGACTTCACTAGCCTCACCGGAAAGCGCGAACAGGCCCGCGAAGCCGCCCACGCCGATGTGGTCAAGGCCCAGCTCGTGGAGCAGCAGCGCGAGCGCGACCTCGGCGACGCACAGGTGGCCGCGGAGAAGGCCCGCCTCGAGCTGGCCGTCCTCCTCTTTCCCGACCCTCGCACCCCCTTTGCTCTGGTCACCGACGACACGGCCCCCGCCCTCCCCACCCATGCCGAGGCCGAGCAGGCCGCCGCCCGCGGCAATCCCGAGCTCAAGAGCGCCCTCGCCTCCCTCGCCGTCAGCAACGCCGACGTGCTCTCCGCCCGCGCCGCCTATCTGCCCACCCTCAGCTTCAACGGGTCCTACGGCATCGACGCGCCGCAGTTTGCCGTCAACGCACCGGACCACTCCCGCAACCTGGGCTATGCGGCCGGCGTCACCCTCGACATTCCCGTCTGGGACTGGCTCTCCACCGAGCACAAGGTCAGGCAGAGCGTGATTCGCCGCGATGCCGTTCGCGTGGCCCTCACCGCCGCCCAGCGCCATCTCATCGCCCGCATCGACGAGGCGTGGTCCGAGGCCGCCGCGGCCCGCGACCAGCTTGCCTCCCTCGACGCCAGCGTCGCCACCGCCGCGGAGAGCCTCCGCCTTACCCGCCTGCGCTACACCGAGGGCGAGGCCACCGTGCTTGAGGTGGTCGATGCCCAGAGCGCCTTCGTCGGGGCAGAAAACGCGCGGGAAGACGGGCGTGTCCGCTACCAGTCCGCCCGCGCCGACCTCGAATCGATTACCGGAACCCTGTGAGCCAAGGACGAGCATGACCATGCACGCAAAGCCAAACCCTGCACCCTTCCCGGCCCGCCGCCTCGTGGCCGCCGCCCTCGCGCTTCCGCTGCTGTTTTCCTTCGGTTGCAAAAAGGAAGCAGTCCCGGAGACCGAGGTCACCGTCCAGGCCGAACACCCCGAGCAGGGAGCCATCGCCGAGCACATCGTCGCCGACGCCGTCCTGGCCCCCCTTGCCCAGGCCGCCATCGCTCCCAAAATCTCCGCCCCCGTGCGCAAGTTCTATGTCCAGCGCGGCTCCAGGGTCAAAGAGGGCGAACTCCTCGCGACCCTCGAAAGCAGCGACCTGGCCGCCGCCGCCCTCGACAACAAGGGCTCTTACATGGCCGCCGAGGCCGCCTACGCCACCGCCACCAAAGCCCAGGTGCCGGAAGACACCCTCAAGGCCGAGTCCGATGTCGCCCAGGCAAAAGCCAATCTCGACCTCAACCTCAGCATCGTCAAGAGCCGCAAGGCCCTCTTCGCCGAGGGCGCCATCCCCGGCCGCGACCTCGACACCGCCCAGGCCGCGCTTGTCGCCGCCCAGGCCGCCTATGACGCCGCCGCCAAGCACCTCGACTCCATGCACAGCGTTAGCCGCGAGGCCGCCCTCAAGTCCGCCCAGGGCCAGCTCACCTCCGCCGAGGGCAAGTTCAAGGGCGCGCAGGCCCAGGTCAGCTACTCTGAGATTCGCAGCCCCATCAGCGGCGTGGTCACCGACCGCTCCCTCTTCGCCGGCGAAACCGCCCCGGCCGGCGCGGCCCTCATCACCGTCATGGACACCTCCAGCCTGCTCGCCAAGACCCACATCGCGCAGAGCCTGGCCCAGCGCATGAAGCTCGGCGACGAGGCCTCCGTCTCCGTCCCCGGCCTGCCTGACCCCGTCACCGCCAAAGTCTCCCTCATCAGCCCCGCCCTCGACCCCGGCAGCACGACCGTCGAGGTCTGGCTCAAAATCGAAAACAAGGCCGGCGCGCTCAAGGTCGGCACCCCCGTCAAGGTCTCCATCACCGGCCGCACGGACGCCAACGCCTGGAAGATTCCCGCCGCCTCTGTCCTCACCGCGCAGGACGGCGCAAAGTCTGTCATGGTGGTCGGCTCTGACAACGCGGCCCACCGCCGCACCGTCACCCTCGGCCTGGAAGATGGCGAAGACGTGCAGGTCCTCACCGGCCTTGCGCCCACTGACACGGTCATCACCGGCGGTGCTTACGGCCTTGAGGACGGCGTCAAGGTCAAGGTTGGTCCCGCCGCGGCCGACGACGACAAAAAGCCCGAAGGCGGCAAGGGCGGGGGGGCCGAATGAACCACCCCCTCCCCCCCGGCACAACCCTTGTCAAGACCTCTTTCTGGCTCGCCCGCCACACCCGCACGGTCTTCTTCTTTGTCGCCATCCTCACCCTGGCCGGCGCGTATCTCGCCCTCCAGGTGCCCATCGCCGTCTTTCCTGAGACCAACTTTCCCCGCGTCGTCATCGGCGTCGACAACGGCGTCATGCCCGTCGAGCAGATGCAGGTCACCATCACCAAGCCCATTGAAGACGCCGTCAACTCCGTCCCCGGCCTGCGCACCGTGCGCTCCACCACCAGCCGCGGCTCGGCGGAAGTCAGCCTCTTCTTCGACTGGAACCAGGACATGGTCAATACCCTGCAACTGGTCGACGCGGCCCTCAGCAAGGTCGGGCAGACCCTGCCCGCCACCGCCAGGGTCACCACCAACCGCCTCACCTTCGCCACCTTCCCCATCCTCGGTTACAGCCTCACCTCCGACACCGTGCCCCAGACCCGCCTCTGGGAGATCGCCACCTACGACCTCAAGCCGCCCATCAACCGCGTCGCCGGCGTCAGCACCGTCACCGTCCAGGGCGGCAAGGTCCCCGAGTTCCACGTCGTCCCCAACCTCGCCCAGCTTCAGACCGCCGGCGTCACCATCACGGACCTGGTCAACGCCATCCAGGCCTCCAACATCGTGGACTCCCCCGGCCTCTACGAAGCCAACCACCAGTTGATCCTCGGCCTGGTGGGCGCTCAGGTCCACGACGCCGAGCAGCTCCGCGAGCTCGTTGTCAAAACCACCCCTGCCGGCGCGCCCGTCCGCGTGGCCGATGTGGCCTCGGTCGAGCAGGCCACCATGCCCATCTACACCACCGTCACCGCCAACGGAAAACAGGCGGTCCTGCTCAATATCGCCCGCCAGCCCTCCAGCAACACCGTCGAGGTGGCCGATGCCGTGGCTTTGCAGGTCGCGGAGCTCAAGCACAAGCTCCCCCCCGGCGTCGCCATCGAGCCCTTTTACGACCAGTCGCAACTGGTGCGCGACAGCATCTCCAGCGTCCGCGACGCCATCTTCATCGGCCTGCTGCTGGCTTGCGTCATCCTCTTCCTCTTCCTGCGCGACTGGACCTCTTCGCTGATCGCCGGCCTCGTCATCCCCGTCACCATCGCGGTCACCATTTTGGTGCTCTGGGCCATCGGCCAGAGCTTCAACCTCATGACCCTCGGCGGCCTCGCCGCCGCCATCGGCCTGGTCATCGATGACGCCATCGTGGTGGTTGAAAACATCGTCTCCCATCGCGACGGCGGTGAAAACCGCGGCGACGCCGTCCGCAAGGGCCTCCGGGAGATCACGACCCCCCTCATCGGCTCCACCATCACCCCGGTCGTGGTCTTTCTCCCCCTGGTCTCCGTCACCGGCGTCACCGGCAGCTTCTTTCGCGCCCTGGCCATCACCATGGCCGCCGCCCTGCTCACATCGCTGGTCTTGGCCCTCACCTGGACCCCCGGCCTGAGCCTGGTCCTCCTCAAAGAGCGCCGCCACGCCACACAGCCCACCGGCCACGCCGCCGCGAGTCACCCGGTCGGCGCTCTCATGAGCCGGGTCCTCCAGGTCCATCGCCGCCTGCTCAACCTGTCTCTGGCCCGGCCTCTCTGGCTCGCCGTTGCCTGTCTGCTGCTCGTGGCCGCCACCTGGGCCGGCTATCGCGCCCTCGGCTCTGACCTGCTGCCGGAGATGGACGAGGGCGGCTTCATCCTCGACTACATCATGCCCGCCGGCAGCTCCCTGAGTGAGACCAACCGCGTCCTCGAACACGTGGAGGGCATCCTCCACGAAACCCCCGAAGTCGAATCCACATCCCGCCGCACCGGCCTCCAGCTCGGCCTGGCCGCCGTCACTGAGGCCAACTACGGCGACTTCACCGTCAAGCTCAAAGCCAAACGAAGCCGCGCCATCGACGACGTCATCGCCGACGTCCGCGCCGAAATCAAGCGCACCGAGCCTGCCCTCGACGTCGAGTTCACCCAGGTCCTCCAGGACATGATCGGCGACCTCTCCAACGCCCCCGAACCCATCCAGATCAAGCTCTTCTCCAACGACCCGGCGCTGCTCGAGCAACTCGCCACCCGCGTCGGCGAGGCCATCAAGGGCGTCAAGGGCGTCGTGGACGTCGAAAACGGCATCGAAAACACCCTCAGCGGCCCCGCCACCAACTTCCAGGTGGATCCCATCGTCGCCGCCCGCCTCGGCTTCACCCCCGCCGAAGTCTCCCAGGACGCCACTGCGATCCTCGACGGCGTGGCCGCCTCTGACCCGCTCATCTCCAACGACCGCGCCTACACCATCCGCGTGCGGCTCGGCGACGAGCACCGCGCCTCCCTCGACGCCATCGAGAACACCGTCTTCAACTCCAGCTCAGGCCACACCTCCACCCTCGCCTCCCTGGCCGCCATCCAGCAGCTTCCCCCGCAGAACGAGATCCGCCGCGAAAATCTCCAGCGCCTCGTCGTGGTCACCGGCCGCCTTGAGGGCTCCGACCTCGGCAGCGCCATGACCCGCGTTCGCCGCACCGTCACCGCCCTCCACCTGCCCGCCTCCGTCCGCGTCGAATACGGCGGCACCTACGAGGAGCAGCAGAAGTCCTTCCACGACCTGCTCCGCGTTCTCCTTCTGGCCCTTGCCCTCGTCTTCGGCGTGCTCCTCACCGAGTTCCGCAACTTCCCCGCGCCCATCGCCATCCTCACATCGTCCGTGCTCTCCATCTCCGGCGTCATTCTGGCCCTGCTCGTCACCCGCACCAGCTTCAACGTGGCCTCCTTCATGGGCCTCATCATGGTCATTGGCATCGTCGCCAAAAACGGAATCCTCCTGCTTGATGCCGACGAGAAGTTCCGCGCCGAGGGAGCCTCCGCCCACGACGCCATGCTCCACGCCGCCCAGCGCCGCCTGCGCCCCATCGTGATGACCGCCATCGCCGCCGTCTGCGGCATGCTGCCCCTCGCCTTCGCCCTCGGCGCCGGCTCCCAGATGCTCCAGCCCCTGGCCATCGCCGTCATCGGCGGCCTCGTCATCTCCATGTTGCTCAGCCTCATCGTCACCCCCGTCGTCTACTTCGAACTCACCCGCAACCGCGCCCCCCAGCCGCAGGAAAACGCGCTGGAAGCGGCCGAGTAGTCCGACCGCCGGGCGCCCCATCCATTGCGCGGCATCCTCCTGCAATGGGTGGGAAACCACCAACCTCCCTGGCTTGGCGGGAAACCACAAACCTCCCTCTACCCCACGCGAGTGGCACAATAGACTCATGGCCTCCACCGACCCGATCTTCCTCACCCCCGCCCAGGCACGCGTCCTCGGCGCGCTCGTCGAAAAGGAAGTCACCACCCCCGACTACTACCCCATGAGCCTCAACGCGCTCCTCAATGCCTGCAACCAGCGCTCCAACCGCGAGCCGGTGATGGACCTGGACGAGGAAGACGTGCGCCACGCCCTGCACGGCCTTGAAGACATCAAGCTGGCCGGCCGCGCCCGCGGGGCCGACGGGCGCGTCACCAAGTACGAGCACTGGCTCGGCGAGGCCTTCAACTTCAGCCGCGCCGAGACCGCCCTGGTTTGCGTGCTGCTGCTGCGCGGCCCCCAGACCCCCGGCGAGCTGCGCGGCCGCACCGAACGTCTCCACCGCTTCGACGAACTCACCGACGTCATCGCCGGCCTGCAAAAGCTCATGGAGCGCGAGCCGCCCCTGGCCGCCATCCTGCCCCGCCAGCCCGGAACCAAGGAGTCCCGCTACGCCCACCTGTTCTCTGGCGGCGTCGAGACCGTCTCCGCCACCGAAAACGCCCTCGGCCGCCGCGCTGCCTATGTGCCGAGCGCCGAACCACTGGATGCAGGCCAGGAAGACCGCATCGCCCGCCTGGAAGCAACAGTGACCGAGCTGCGCCAGGAAATCATCGCCCTGCGCCAGAAGATCGACGATCTGTTTGGGGATGGATAGACCGGAGGAGAAGATGAACCGAAGGATGCCTGCTCGTGCCGGATGGCTGCTGTTTACCGGTCTGCTGATGCTGCCCAATGTAGCCTGCTCGCAGAAGTCGGCCGCACCGGCTCAGTCTGCGCGGGTGCTCGTCGAGGTGGCCGATGTGCCTATGCCGGGCGCGGCGGTCCGCTTCGACTATCAGAGCTTCGACCCACAAAGCGGCCGCCTCTACATCTCCCACATGAACGCCGACCAGCTCGTGGTCTTCGACACTGTCGCGCGCAAGGTGGTTGCCGATCTCGACGGTTTCAAGCGCGTTCACGGAGTCTGGGCGGTTCCCGAACTGGGCCGCGTCTACGCCTCGGTCACCGGCGAGCACGCCGTCGCGGCGGTTGACAGCAAGAGCCTGCAAACGCTGGCCAAGGTCGGGCCCATCAACTATCCCGACGGGCTCGCCTATGCCCCGCAACAGAAGCGGGTCTTCGTCTCCGATGAGCACGGCGATACGGATGCGGTCATCGACGCAACCACCAATACGCTGGTCGGGAGCATCCCTCTCGCCGGAGGGGCGGGCAACACGGTCTACGACCCGAACTCGGGCCACATTCTGGTCGCGGTGCACCACGTCAACGAACTTGCCGTCATTGACCCCGCCACGGCGCGCATCATCGCCCACGTTCCGCTGCAGGGCATCGAGAATCCCCACGGCATCGCGCTCGACACGGCGGCTCACCTGGCCTTTGTTGCCGGCGAAGAGAACCACTCGCTCGCCGTCGTTGACCTGGATGCGATGAAGCAACTGGCCGCCTACCCGGTGGCGGAAGACCCGGATGTGCTTTCCTTCGACCCGGGATTGAAGCGGCTCTATGTCTCGGCAGAGTCAGGCGCTGTAACCGTGTTCCAGGAGACTGGCAAGAGCCTGAAGCTGCTGGGCGAACTGCGCATGCCCCATGCCCACACCGTCTGCGTCGACCCGAAGTCCCACCTGGTCTATCTGCCGCTCGAGAACGTTGACGGCCACCCCATCCTGCGCATCATGAAGCCGGGCGATCTTTAACTGAGCCGGGAACTTGCCGATGCTGAGCCCAAGGGCGGGTGCAGGGTGCCCCATGTATTCTGCGCACTTTGCGGAATGGATGGGAAACCTCCAACCTGAACCATCCCAATCCTCGACCCTACAGCAGCTCGTACCCCGCGAACCAGTATCCGATCTCAAACGCCGCCGTCTCCTCGGCGTCCGAACCATGGATCGCATTCTCCTGAATCGATCCCGCGAACTTCTTGCGGATCGTTCCCTCTTCTGCATTGGCCGGGTTGGTCGCGCCCATGAGCTTACGCAGGTCGAGAATGGCGTTGTCCTTCTCCAGAACCATCAGCACCAGCGGGCCCGAGGCCATGAAGGCGCAGAGGTCGTTGAAGAACGGCCGCTCCTTGTGGACGGCATAAAAGCCCTGCGCCTGGGCCACCGAGATATGCTGCTTCTTGAGCGAGACAATCTGGAATCCGGCCTTGTCGATCTCGGCCAGAATAGCTCCGGTGTAGCCCTTGCGGACCGCGTCCGGCTTGACGATGCTGAAGGTGCGTTGCGCCACGTCGATGTGCTCCTTGCAGGGAAGTTTGCTGCCTAACCATTGTACTTGGCGCGCGATGCGCCCGCCCCGCCTCCTCGAAATCTGTTAAAGTTGCGGCATGTTTTCGCTCGCCGTTTCACCCTCACGCCGCCTTTTGCCGCTGCTGCTTGCGCTGGCCGCAGTTCCCGCCTTTGCCCAGAACACCGCCCCCGCGGCGCCCGCCACCGAACTCAAGGTCTTCGACGCCTCCCTCGTGGACAAGTCGGTGGACCCCTGTGAAAACTTCTATCGATTCAGTTGCAACGGCTGGTTCAAGCGCAACCCACTGCCCGCCGACCAGACATCGTACGGGCGCTTTACGGAGCTGGCCGAGCTGAACCGCAAGCACCTGCGCGAGATTCTGGAAGACACCTCCGCCCCCCTGCCCACGCGCACCGCGAACGAGCAGAAGGTGGGGGACGAGTATTCGAGCTGCATGGACACGGCCACCGTGAACAAACTCGGCATCAGGCCGCTCCAGTCAGAGCTCGACCGCATCGCGCAACTAAAGACCGCGGCCGGGCTGCCCGAGCTGTTGGGGCATCTGCACACCACTGAGGTGAATGCCTTCTTCGGCTTTGGGTCGAGCCAGGACTTTGCAGACTCCAGTTCTGTCATCTCCGCCTATGGTGCAGCCGGGCTGGGACTGCCCGAGCGCGATTACTACACGCGCACTGACGCCAAGACCGTGGAGCAGCGCAAGCAGTATGTCGAGCACGTGCGCAGGATCTTTGTGCTGGCCGGTGAGCCGGAGGCCGCCGCGCAAAAGGATGCCGAGGATGTGCTGGCCCTTGAAACGCGGCTGGCCAAGGCATCGCTCACCATCACCGAGCAGCGCGACCCGCAGAACCTGAACCATCCCACCGACGTCTTAAAGCTGGGCAAGGAGCTCACGCATTTTTCACTGGCCGAGTATGTTGCCGCCGTCAAGGGGCCGGCGACCGGCAAGGCGAACAACGAGCAGCCCAAGTTCCTGGCGGAGTTCAACGACGTGGTCGCAGATACGCCCATCGCCGTCATTCGCACCTACCTGCGCTGGCACCTGCTCCACACCTACGCCACCACGTCCTTGCCTGAGGCCTTTGAGCAGGAGACCTGGAACTTCTACTCCCACCAGTTGAACGGCGCGGAGAAGATGCAGGAGCGCTGGAAGCGCTGCACCAGCCGCGTGGACCGCGAGATGGGCGAGGCGCTTGGCCAGGTGTATGTGGCCAAATACTTTCCGCCCGCCGCCAAGCAGCATGCGCTCGACATGACCCTGGCCATTGAGGCGGCCATGGAAAAGGACATCGACTCGCTCGACTGGATGAGCGCCCCCACCAAGCTCAAAGCCAAAGAGAAGCTCCACACCGTGATGAACAAGATCGGCTATCCCGACAAGTGGCGCGACTACTCCACGCTGCAGATTGTGCGCGGCGACGCGCTCGGTAACCAGGAGCGCGTGCGCCAGTTCAACTTCGCCCGTGACCTGGCCAAGATCGGCAAGCCGGTGGACAAGGGCGAGTGGTATATGTCTCCCCCCACGGTGAACGCCTACTACGAGCCGCAGCAAAACAACGTGAACTTCCCGGCCGGATACTTCCAGCCGCCCTTCTTCAGCGACAAGGAAGACGACGCCGCCAACTACGGCGACATGGGCTCAACAGTAGGCCATGAACTTACCCACGGCTTCGACGACGAGGGCCGCCAGTACGACAAGGACGGCAACCTCAAGGACTGGTGGAGCAAGGACGACGAACAGAAGTTCACCGAGCGGGCCGATTGCATGGTCAAGCAGTACGACGCCATCGAAGCGGTTCCGGGTGTGCACCTGAACGGCAAGCTCACCCTCGGTGAAAACCTCGCCGACCTTGGCGGCCTCTGGCTGGCCTGGCTGGCCTGGCTCGACAAGGCGCACGACGCGCACGTCGACATGGCGGCCCTTACCGAGGGCTACACCCCCGAGCAGCGCTTCTGGATCGCCTATGCCCAGCAGTGGTGCACGCAGACGCGCCCCGAGCAGTTGCGTTCCCAGGCGCAGGGCGACCCGCACGCGCCCGACGAGTACCGCACCAACACCGTCTTGCAGGACCTGCCGGAGTTCGCCCAGAGCTTCAGTTGCAAGAAGACCGACAAGATGGTGAGCCCCAAGCCCTGCCGCATCTGGTAGGTCCAGAGCTCGCCGCAGTCCATGCAGTTTGAGGAGGAGTTGGAGCCGCCGCCCGGCGGCTTCCGTACTCCTCCTCATTGCCTTTGGGGCATCCTTGCCGAGTGCGCAACGGGTGGCGTGCGGGCAGGCTTAAGAGCATCCAGCTCGATCTGAGGGTCACAGGACGCGCAGATTGCGATTGAGTATTTTAAAGTTCCACTTTAAAATACTCATGTGTCCAACATCCCGCGCCAGATCGCCCCGCAGCTCGCCTCGGCCCTCCGCCGGTTCCCGGCCGTGGTGCTTACCGGCCCGCGGCGATCAGGCAAGACCACGCTGCTGCGCGCGGCCGTTCCTCATGCCCGGTACGTCCTGCTCGAGGACCCTGACATCCAGGACCGTGTGCGGCGCGACCCGCGCGCCTTTCTCGATGAGCTTCGCCCGCCGGTCATCTTCGACGAGATACAGAACACTCCCCAGTTGCTCGACTACGTCCGCACCCTCGTCGACGCGCATCCGCGCCGCATGGGCCGCTGGCTCTTTACCGGCTCCCAGGAGGCGCCGCTGATGCAGGGCATCACCGAGTCGATGGCCGGGCGCGCCGCCATCCTCCAGTTGCTTCCCTTCAGCCTTGCCGAGACCTCAAGGGCAGGTCTGTTGGCTGGCGGATTTCCCGAGGCCGTCCTCCACCCCAAGGGGCGCGATCTCTGGTACTCCTCCTATCTGCAGACCTACCTCGAGCGCGATGTGCGGCTGATCGCCAACCTGCGTGACCTGCCCACCTTCCGCCGCTTTCTTTCCCTGCTCGCCAGCCGCCATGGCCAGATGCTCAACCGCTCCGACCTCGCCGCGCCCCTGGGCGTCAGCGTTCCCACCATCTCGGAGTGGGTGCGCATCCTCGAGATCACCGGACAGATCATCCTCGTTCCTCCCTACTTCGAGAACTTCGGCAAGCGGCTGGTCAAATCTCCCAAAGTCTACTGGGGAGACACCGGCCTGGCCTGCCATCTGCTGGGCATCGAGTCCCAGGCGGAGTTGGAGCGATCACCTTTCCTGGGCTCGCTTTTCGAGGGCTTTGTCGCCTCTGAGATACTCAAGAGCCAGGTCAATCGCGGCCGTCGCAAGGAGCTTTACTACTTTCGCGACCAGCAGGGCCTCGAAGTGGACTTCCTCGTGCCTCAGCCCAACGCCCGCTTCTGGCTGGTCGAGGCCAAGGCATCAAAAACCGTCCAGCCATCCATGGCCGCGCCCATGCTTGCGCTGGCCGGAGCCGCGGGCAGCCGTGCCCTGCGTCGTCTCGTGGTCCACCGCAAGCCGCGCACCGGCTCCGCCTCAAGAGCCCTCACACGGGGCGCGGAAGCTCTCACCCTCGAAGATTTCGCCGCGGAGGTCAACGGCATCCATCCCTCGCGCGCGGCCGCAAGCCCTGCCGCCTGAAGGCCGCAAAGGGCTTGGCGTTGTTGGATTTCTGTCGCAATCGAGGAGGGTCGCCGCTTCCAGAAGCCAACCCTTATCGTTGAGTATTTTAAAGTGCAACTTTAAATTACTCAAACGTGCGATTGGATCATTCAAGCATCGGACGACGACTGAACGCCCCCGTTCTCCATGCCCCGCGCACAAGAAAGCCCGCCTTCGCGGCGGGCTTTCTGTGCCTCTGCAATGCGTTCAGAAGCTATCCCCTGCCGATCACCCGCGCCAGCGTCTCGCCAATCTCGGCCGGCGAAACCACCACGTGAATCCCCGCCGCCGTCATGGCCTTCATCTTGTCCGCTGCCGTGCCCTGGCCGCCCGAAATGATCGCGCCTGCGTGGCCCATGCGGCGTCCCGGAGGCGCCGTTTGCCCGGCGATGAAACCCACCACCGGCTTCTTCACATACTGCTTCACGAACTCGGCCGCGGCCTCCTCCGCCGACCCGCCGATCTCGCCAATCATGATGATCGCCTCGGTCTCCGGGTCGTCATTGAGCAGCCGTAGCGCGTCGATATGCGTGGTCCCGATGATCGGGTCACCGCCAATGCCGATCGCGGTCGACTGCCCGATGCCCCGCTGCGTCAACTGGTGCACCGCCTCATAGGTCAGCGTACCCGAGCGCGACACAATTCCAACCGATCCCTCTTTGTGAATGCGCCCCGGCATGATGCCGATCTTGGCCTTGCCGGGCGAGATCACGCCGGGGCAGTTGGGCCCGATGAGCCGCGACTTGGAGTTCTTCAGTTTGGCCCACACCTTGATCATGTCCAGCGTGGGAATCCCCTCGGTGATGCACACAATCAGAGGAATGCCCGCGTCCTCGGCCTCCAGAATTGCGTCGGCGGCAAACGGCGGCGGCACAAAAATCATGGTCGCATTGGCGCCGGTGGCTGCCACGGAGTCGGCCACGGTGTTGAACACCGGCCAGCCCTCGTGTGTAGTTCCGCCCTTGCCCGGCGTTACGCCGCCAACCACCACGGTGCCATATTCGGCGCAGCCCTTGGCGTGGAACGTACCTTCCTTGCCGGTAAGCCCCTGCACAATCAGTCGTGTTTCCTTCGTTACCAGGACTGCCATCTTATGCCCCCACCTTCGCTGCCGCGACCGCCAGGTCCGCAGCTTCCTTCATCGTTGCGCCAATCTGGAAGTTCAACCCCGACTCCTTCAGAATCTGACGTCCTTCTTCCACGTTCGTGCCTTCCAGCCGCAGCACAATGGGCACCTTCACGCTCAGTTTCCGCGCCGCCGCCACCACGCCCGTCGCCAGCCGGTCCACGCGCAAAATGCCGCCGAAGATGTTGATGAAGATGGCCTTCACATTGGCGTCGGAGAGCAGGATCTCGAAGGCGTGCTCGATCTGCTCCTGCGTTGCGCCGCCGCCCACATCGAGGAAATTGGCAGGGCTGCCGCCGGCGTACTGAATGATGTCCATCGTGGCCATCGCCAGCCCGGCGCCGTTCACCATGCAGGCGATGGAGCCGTCCAGCTTGATGTAGTTCAGCGCATACTTCGAGGCTTCCACTTCCAGCGGGTCTTCCTCGGCCACATCGCGCAGCGCCTTGATGTCCGCGTGGCGGAACAGCGCATTGTCGTCGAAGGTAATCTTGGCATCGAGGGCGAAGAGCTTGTCGTCGGTCGTCGTGATGAACGGATTGATCTCCACCAGCGACGCGTCGGTGTCTGTGAAGGCCTTGTAGAGGCTCTGAAAGAACGCCACCGCCGCGTTGATCTGCGTGGGCTTGAGCCCCAGAGCAAACGCCAGCTTGCGCGCCTGCCAGCCGCCAAATCCAATCGCCGGGTCAATGGCCTCTTTGAAGATGGCTTCCGGCGTCTTGGCCGCAACCTCCTCAATCTCCATCCCGCCCGCCTGCGACGCCATGAACACCAGCTTGCCCGTCGCCCGGTCCAGCACGATGCCCAGGTAGAGCTCGCGGTCGATCGACGCCGTCTCTTCGATCAGCAGTCGCTGCACCTTCTGCCCCGTCGGCCCGGTCTGGTGGGTTACCAGCGTCATGCCCAGAATATTCTTGGCATGCATCTCGGCGTCTTCGCGGTTCCGCGCCACCTTCACGCCGCCGCCCTTGCCGCGCCCGCCGGCGTGAATCTGCGCCTTCACGACGACGCCCGTGGCGCCCTCGGCTAACAATTTGCGGGCCACCGTCGAAGCTTCTTCGAGCGTGTTGGCCACCTCACCGCGCGGCACGGCAACACCGTACTTCGCGAGAATCTGCTTTGCCTGGTACTCGTGGATTTTCAAAGCTTTGAACCACCTGGACCGCTGTTGTAATGGAGGGATTCGGGGCCGGCCCGTAAGAAAGCCGGGTCAGCGAAGCCGTGCCAGCGGTAAGCAAATACTATCTTGCGCGGCGAAGGAGCGGCAAACCCAGAGCCGCGCGCGCCTGCCGCCGTTACCATAAAGAGATATGGCTTCCCTCAGGCAATACCTCAAACCGCTGGCTGAAGACGGAACCGCACTCACCCGCGACCAGGCAGCTCACGCCCTCGAACTGATCCTCACCGGCGAGGTGCCTGAAGTGGAGACCGCCGCCCTGCTTACCGTCATGGCGACCCGCGGCGAACAGGCTCCCGAACTCGCCGGCTTTGTCGAAACCATGCGCGCCCGCGCGACGTCCGTTCCTCTCACAGAGGAGGAGCGCGCCGCCCTGGTCGACGTGGTCGGCACCGGCGGCGGAGGCCCGCTCACCTTCAACATCTCCTCAGGCGCGGCTCTGGTGGCGGCGGCAGCCGGCGCCAAGGTGGCCAAGCACGGCAACCGCGCCGTCACCTCGCTCTGCGGCGCGGCCGACGTGCTGGAGGCTCTCGGCGTGCCCATCGCGCTCCCCCCGGACCTGGCCGCCGCCTGCCTGCGCGAGACAGGCTTCATGTTCCTCTATGCGCCGCTCTATCACCCCGCCATGAAGGCTGTCGGCCCCCTCCGCCGCGCCCTCGGCTTCCGCACCATCTTCAATCTCTGCGGCCCTCTCACCAACCCCGCCGGCGCCCGCGCCCAGGTCATCGGCGTCCTCGCTCCCAGCCGTGTGCTTCTCGTGGGACGGGCCCTCGCCGCCCTCGGCGCCCGGCGCGCCTTCGTCGTTCACGGCACGGACGGCATTGACGAACTCACCACCACGGGCGAGTCCGTCGTCGCCCGCATTGAAGAGACGGAGCCCGGCGCGCCCCCCAAGCTCAACGCCGCCCGCATTACTCCGGAGATGGCCGGCCTGCCGCGCACCACGCTCGACCAGTTCATTGGCGGCGACGTGGCTACCAACGCGGCCCTGCTCTACGACGTGCTCACCGGCATCCCCGGAGCCCGCCGCGACATCGTCCTGCTCAATGCCGCCGCGGCCCTGGTCGCCGCAGGCCTCGCCGGCGACCTCAAGGAGGGCGTCCTCCTCGGCGCGGAGGCCATCGACTCCGGCCAGGCCGCAGCCACCCTGGCCAAACTCCGCCAGTTCGGGGAAAAGTACACACCCACGCCCTCGTCCGCTGGCTAAATCGAGGTTGGTCTATACATGGTATAGACCACTGAGGGGAGGCCTCGCGTGCCGCCAACCGACACCGCTCCCAAGCTGCCGGCTGTCCCTGCCACTCAGCTGCCGACCAGGACCGCCAAGCTCTTCAAGAATGGTCGCAGCCAGGCCGTGCGCCTTCCCAAGGAGTTCCAGTTCGAGGGGACCGAGGTGGCCATCCGGCGAGATGCAGCAACCGGCGAAGTGGTGCTCTCCTCCCCCCCGATTTCGCAATCCAGGTCGTTGCAGGCGCGGTTTGATGTCTTCGACTCGCTCGAAATCCCCGAGGATTTCCTGAAGCGGGAGGTCCACATGCCGGTCGAGCGAGATCTGTTTAAGTGACTACCCAGTACCTGCTCGACACCAATACCGAGAGCTGCGCCATCAAAGGCGATTCGCTGCCCGTTCGCAAGCGTCTCAAGTCAGTTCCAGGAGCGCTCGTCGTACTGTCTGTCTTTACCCAGGCAGAGCTCCTTTACGCCTTGGCGCGCAAACCGCACGCAACGCGACTGCGCCACGAGGTCGAGGCCTTTCTCCAGGAATTCCGCATTCTGCCCTGGAACTCCGAGGCCGCCCATGCCTATGGCGAACTGCGGGCGGCACAAGAGCGGAAGGGGCAGCCCCTGAGTCACGAAGACCTCATGATCGCCGCCCATGCGCTCTCGCTCAAACTCATTCTGGTCGCCAGCGACAGGGCCTTCTCCTTCGTCGACGGCCTCAAGACTGAAGACTGGACGGTAAGTTAGCCCGCGGCCCCCGCTCCGAATCCCATCTTCCAAGGAACCTCTGAACAAGTCGGTGTCTTGAAAGGGCACGGCTTCAGCCGTGCCGATAAAGCCAGCAAAATCAATGGGCTTTAGCCCCTGAGGGAAGTTCATCGCAGGGAAACATGACTCGATCAGGGGTTCCCTAATTTCGCGGATGGCTCAGCAGTTCCAGCGTCCGCGGGTCCGGCTTGCCGCCAAAATACTTCTCCAGCGCCTCCCGGAAGACCGGGAACTCCCCGCCCGCCTGCGCAAACAGCGTCATGGACGAGCGAAACTTCAGGTTGTCCGGCGTGTCCAGAATCTGCTGGATGCTCCGCCCCTTCACGGCATTCACCAGCCCCGCGCACGCCACCAGCCTTGGCCCCAGCAACGGGTGGTGCAGGTAGGCCTGCGCCTCTGCCAGAGACCCAATCCCGTAGAACCCGGCCTGCGGGCTTCGGCCCAGCCCCTTCATCTGCGGAAAGACGAACCATATCCAGTGCCCGCGCTTCTCCCCGGCGCGCAACTCGTCCAGCACCTGCGCCAGCACCCCGCTCTGCGCGCTCACAAACCGTTCCAGGTCAAATTCGTCTTCCAATTTCCCCGCCCTCCGTCGCCTGACGCCTACAACAGTTCAGCCCGCCCCGCCAGCCGTCGCGCCAGCAGCCAGGACACTAGCGAAATGGTCAGCGCCAGAGCCACCCAGCCCGCCTGCTCCAGGGGAAGCAGCAGTGCGCCGGAGAGATCCGGCAGCTTCACCGGGACAGCCGACCCCGCAGCCAGTCCCCCGCGCACCAGCGCCCATGCGCCCCAGCCAAACACCCCCGCTGCCAGCACAATCCCGGGCAAGGCCCGCTTCCAGGGGAAGGGAATCGGCGCAGGCGCAGCGGCTTCTTCCTCCACCCGCTCCATGACCGCAGCCAGAAAACCCGAAGCAGGCGCCAACTCCTCCTCCGATGCCAGAATCCGGTCAATCATCCCCGGCTCGCTCTGCTCTGCTTTCCGATTCATCGTCAGGCCTCCTTTCCCGCTTGCACCGATTCCATGCCCATCGCGGCGTGTTCAGCTTCCAGGTGCGGAAACCGTCTTCGCAGCAGAGCCCGCGCCCGCGACAGCCGCGCCTTCACCGTGCCCTCCGGCAGCCCCATCGTCCGCGCCGCCTCGCTTACGTCCATCTCATGAAAATAGAACAGAATCACCGCCTCCCGGTAGCGATGCGGCAGCGCCAGCACAGCTCTCCGGACGGCCTCGGCGCTCTCCCCCGCCGCCACGGCGCGGTACTGTCCCGCGGCCGCGGCCGGCTCCGGCGCATCTTCCATGGGCAGCTCCGCCACCGGAACCCGCTTCAGCTCCGTGCGGAAGACGTTGGCTGCCAGCGCAAACAGCCAGGTGGAAAAGCTCCCCTCCCGCCGCCAGCGCCCCAACCCCCGCCAGGCCTTCACAAAGGCCTCCTGCGCCATCTCTTCCGCGCGGCCGCGGTCGCGGCAATAGCGCCAGGCCATGTTTACCAGCGGACCCTGCCAGCGCCGCGCAATGCCCTCAAACGCGCGCACATCTCCGGCCAGAACCCGCTCCACATCGGCCAGGTCGTCGGACGCGCTTTTTGGCGCTTCAGGGCTCATGGTGAACACTCTCCCTGCGGTGTGACAAGCCTGCCGAGCCTCCGGTTGCATTTTCTCGCGCGTGCCAGCCGCTCCAACAAAATGCAACCGCCCAGCGCCTGCCCCGGTCCTACCGTTTGCAGGCAACAAAATCGCAGCACGCAATTCAGGAGGATTCTATGACTTACCTCGCAATGATGCACTTCGACAACGAGGGAATATTCGCCAATCCCGTCATGGGTCTGTGGATGTTCCTCTCCATCGGCGCCGTCGCCCTCTTCGTCGTCTTCATCCCCCTCACGTCCTGGATCGAGGCCCGCCGCAGAGAGCGCGAAGCCTTCTACAAGGCCGACTCCCTGCGCCGCATCGCCGAGTCCTCCGCGGGTGGGGCCCAGGCTGCCCTCGACCTCCTGCAGCAGCAGGACCGCATGCAGCGCATGAAGTCCCGCGAAGGCGTAAAGATCGGCGGGCTCGTCAACCTCGGCGTCGGCATTGCCCTGCTCATCTTTCTGCGCGCCCTCATCCCCCACGCGCCCATCTACCTATGCGGTCTCATTCCCGCCTTCGTCGGCGTGGCACTGCTTGTCTACGGGCTCTTCCTCGCTCCCCGCATCGAGTAGGACCTCGCTGGGCGAAAGCCTGAATCATTCAACCCGTGGGGTGCATCCAGTAGATAGTTGTTTGAACGACTATCTACAGGAGGACGCCCCATGACCACCGCTCGCCAGCCCGCCATCTTTCTCCCCCACGGCGGGGGACCCTGCTTCTTTATGGATTGGACCTGGGGCCCCGCCGACACCTGGCACGCCACACAGCGCTTCCTGGAGGGGCTTGCCGCCACCCTTCCCGCCCCGCCCACGGCCATCCTGGTCATCAGCGGCCACTGGGAAGAGCCGGCATTCACCGCCAGCACCGCGCCCTGGCCCGGCCTCATCTTTGACTACTCCGGCTTCCCCGATCACACCTACCGGCTCACCTGGCCCGCGCCCGGCGACCCCGCGCTGGCCAGCCGCGCCGCCGGCCTGCTGGCCGGGGCCGGGCTTCCCGCCGCCGTCAGCCCCACCCGAGGCTACGACCACGGGGTCTTTGTCCCCCTCAAGGTGGCTTTTCCAGAGGCGCGGATTCCCGTCGTCTCGCTCTCCCTGGCCGCCTCGCTCGACCCCGCGCTCCATCTGGCTGCCGGCCGCGCCCTGGCCCCCCTCCGCGACGAGGGAGTCCTGATCGTCGCCAGCGGCATGAGCTTCCACAACCTGCGCGGCTACCTGCGCCCGGAGACCCCCGAGCGCTCCAGCGCCTTCGATGTCTGGCTCACCCGCGCCGTCGAGTCCCCGGCCGCCGAGCGCTCCGCCCTGCTCACCGCCTGGCGCGAGGCGCCGTTTGCCGCCTGGGCCCATCCCCGCGAAGAGCACCTGATTCCCCTCATGGTCGCGGCCGGCGCTGGAGGCGATGCCCCCGGCAAGCGCATCTTCAGCGACGAGCCCATGGCAGCCGCCATCAGCGCCTATCGGTTCGACTGATCTTCGATTGGTCCCGCAACCGGCGGTCAGCGCAATCCATGCACCAGGATGCCGATGCCCGCCCCGCCCACAATCAGCCAGGTCGCGTTCACCTTCCAGCGCACGAGAACCAAGGCGCTCGCCAGCCCGATGGCCCAGGCAACCCCGTCCACCAGCGCCCCGCGGCAGAGCGCCAGCCCCACGGCCGCCATCAGGGCCACCGCCGCCGCGTTCACTCCGTCCAGAAACCCCGCCGCCAGCCTGGACCGGCGCACCCGCCCGGCCAGCGCACCGACCAGTCCCGCCATGCCAAACGACGGCAGAAAAATGCCCAGAGTCGCCGCCCCAGCGCCTGCCCACCCGTGCACCAGATAGCCCACAAACGTGGCTGTCGCAAACACCGGCCCCGGCGTTAGTTGCCCCGCCGTAACCGCGTCCAGCAGTTGCGCCTCGGTAATCCAGTGCAGCCGGTCCACCAGGTCAGCCTTCAGAAAAGCCAGCAGCACGTACCCTGACCCGAAGACCACCACTCCGAGCTTGAGAAACACCAGGAACACCGCGCCCAGCCCCGCCGCCAGCCCCGCTCCTCCCAGCCCCAGCGGCAGCGCCGCCACGCTCAGGCTCACCGGTCCGCGCGTGCTGCCCCAGGCCGCCGCCAGCGCCACGGCGCCCGCCACCAGCAGCACCCCAAACGCCGGCACCCCGGCCAGCACCGCGCCAAAACACGCCAGACCCGCCAGCGCCAGTCCCCAGCTCCGCCAGGCCATCCGGCCCAGCTTCCAGATCGCCTGGGCCACAATAGCCACCATCACCGGCTTGGCCCCATACAGCAGCCCCTGTGCCTGGGGCAGGCTCCCGTAGCGCACGTACGCCCAGGCAAGCGCCAGCGTGGCCGCCGAGGCGGGCAGGATAAAGCACACCCCCGCAATCAGCAGGCCCAGCCAGCCCCGCCGCCGGTAGCCCAGTGCCATGGCCACCTGGGTGGAACTCGGCCCCGGCAACAGGTTGCACGCCCCCACCAGGTCCAGAAACCCCTCCCGGCTCAGCCAGCCCCGCCGCTCCACCGCCTCCCGCTCCATCAGGGCGATGTGCGCCGCCGGACCCCCAAAGGCCGTCAGCCCCAGTCGCGCAAACACGGCAAAGATCTCCCCTGGCGAACCCCTTCCGCCAGCCTGCGCCATCTTAGAGTCCTTTGGATTGGTACCAGGGCCGCCGCCGCCCCAGTTTCACTCCGGAATCCAGCAACACGGCAACCAGGCCAAACAGCACCAGCAGGTCCGTCCGCGCCTCGTGAAAGAAGCTCAGCACGCCATAGTGGTTCAGCTTGACCAGTGCGAACGGGCCCAGCGGCCGTCCCAGCAGAATGGGCAGCTTGGTGGTCACCAGCGCCGTGACAATCACCGCCAGCAGCGCTATCGCCGCTTCCCCGGCATAGAAGTTGAGAGCGACGGCCAGGCCGCCGACAATCTCAACCCCGCCCACAAACGGCGCCAGCTTGTGTGCATACGGCAGCCCGATCAGCGCAAAGCGGCTCACGCCCAGATCGTTGGGAAGGAGAAACTTCAGCGTGCCCTCCATCACAAAAACCAGACCCACGATCACCCGGATCAGGATCATGGGAAGATTTCGGCGCATCTTTGCCTCCCTGACTCTCTCTATCCCAAAGCCTGCAAGGGCAGAGCCGAAGCCCCGCCCTTGACCGGTGTTCCCTCTTCCGGTTGCCGCTACTCCTTCGGACCGCCGTTCGGGTAATCCACCCGGATGGTCAGAATCTCGTAGGGATGAATCGGCGCCTTCACCACGTCGCCCGTTACCGCCAGCGCCGCGCCTTCCGGAGTTTCCTGCATGTTGGTCACCGTTGCCCCGGTTGCCCCCGCCGGCACATGGAACTCGGCCACCGAGTCCTTGCCCGCCCACTCATACACGCGGAAGATCAGGCCCTTGGCGTCTTCAGCCTTTTTCACTGCCGTCAGCACCACGTTCTCCGGCCCGACAGACGCAAACGAGTGCGAAGCCGACAGCGCGCCCGCATGAGCCGTGGTCACCACCGCGGTCAGCGGATAACTGTACTCATAGCCATGCCGCACCGTCAGCGCATCCTTCCACGTGCCCGCGTGCGGATAGAGCGCGTAGTGGAAGTGGTGATGGCCCATGTCCGCATCCGGGTCGGGCCACTTGGGCGAGCGCAGCAGCGTAAGCCGCAGCAGGTTGCCCACCGCGTCGTACCCGTACTTGGTGTCGTTGATCACGCTCAGCCCATGCTTGCCGTCGCCCAGGTCGGCCCAGCGCATGGCCGGAACCTCGAACTGCGCTTTCTCCCAGCTATTGTTGCGCGTGGTGGGGCGGTCGATGGCGCCGTAGGGGATTTCGTAGGTGGCAAAGTCGCTCGTGGCCGCCAGCGGGAAGGCCGCCTTCAGCAGAATGTGCGATTCGTGCCAGTCGATCTCGTTGTCCACATTCACCATATCGCCGTCTGCGCTCAGGCTGAACGTCTGCACAAACTTGGAGCCCTGCCAGTGGCGCGTGACGCGGATGCCAGGCTCGGCCGTCTTCACCAGTTCGACCGAATCCGCGTGGTCAATGACCGCCGGAGCCACCTCAAATGTGCCGGGGTCCACGTTCCACGCATCGTAATCCTTCGGCGTGTCCTTGAAGAACTGGAGCTGATTGCCGCAAGCCCCTGAAGCAAGCAACTCGAACTTCGTCCGCTTGTCGAAGAGGCTCGTGACGCAGCCGGACTGCTTGTCCACGCCGAAGCGCAGAGCGCCGTTTTCAAGCGTGATGGCGGTGGCGGATTCGGTGGCCTGCGCATCGCTTTCCGCCCCCTGCTTCGCCTGTTTCCCTGCGCCGATCCACACCACTTTGTAGCCAAGCGCAGGCACACCGAGGACGTGGAGCCTTACATCAGAGACGCCGATCTTCTCGTCTGTTGTGCTCTCCACGATCTGCGCGCCGGATGCTGTTCCCGGCTTCCCGCCCTGCACGTGCGCTGTGACCTCACCCGAACGCTCCCAGCCCAGCGGGTTGTAGACGACGACCGGGATGCCGGCGCCGCCTGTGTTGACCCTCTCGTCCACCGTCTGCAGCGCGCCCGACGAGATCTCATTCGTCGAGTAGCGCACCACGTCATAGTCCTTCTGCGCGTCCTTGTAAATAACGCCGATGCCGGAGCCAGCCGCCAGATCGTGGAACTGGTTGAAGAGCACCTTCTTCCAGTCTTCTGTCAGTTCCTTGCCCGGGTAGGCCTTTCCGTCCAGCCACGCCAGGGAAGACCACTTTTCGGCATCCAAGACCTCCACTTCGCTTTCGCGCATGTTGCGCTTGTGGTTGGCCTGGGTGGTCATCACTCCGCGGTGGTACTCAAAGTACATCTCGCTCTTCCAGGTGGGAATGTTCACCTTGCCCGCCACCGCCGGCGGCGCCGTGTAGCCCTTGGCGATGGACTTGTAGTCCCAGACCGGGCTGTCGGGGGCAATCTGCTTTTCCAACTCGGTGAAATGCGGCTGCGCGGTGCCAAACTCGATCTTCGGCCCCACATGGCCCGGCCCTGCCCAGTGGAAGCCCTCATCCAGAATCGCCCGCGTGGGCCCGCCGCCGTGGTCGCCCACGCCATACAGGTCCATGATGCCCGGCAGCCCCGTGGCCTGCTTCTGCGCGATGGTAAAGTCCCGCGCCAGCCGCACCGGGTTCAGGTTGTCGTTGGCGTAGTCGTGGGGGAAGTAGGCCAGCACCTTCGACCCATCCGGCGACTGCCACCAGAAGAACTTGAACGGCAGTTGATTCGTGTCGTTCCACGCCATCTTCTGCGTCACAAAGTAGTCCACGCCGCTCTTCTTGTAGATCTGCGGCAACTGCCACGTATAGCCGAAGCTGTCCGGGTTCCACCCGATGCGCACGTCCACGCCGTAGTTCTGCTTGAACCACCGCTTGCCCACCAACAGTTGCCTGACCAGCGACTCGCCGTCCGGCATGTTCAGGTCGGGCTCCACCCACATGCCGCCCACAATCTCCCAGCGGCCTTCTTTCACCCGCCTGGCGATCTCGGCGTTCATGTCCGGGTACTTGTCGGCCAGCCACTCGTTATAGGCCGCCGCGCTCTGCGAATAGGTGTACTGCGGGTACTCGTACATCAGTTGCAGTGCGGTGCCGAAGGTGCGCTTCACCACGTCTACCGTCTCGGTCCACGGCCACAGCCAGGCCGCGTCAATGTGTGAGTTGCCGGTCAGGTGCAGCGTGACCTGCTCCAGCAGCGGCCGGAGCGCCTCGAGCTTGGTATGCGCCGCCTTCAGGCTGGCGTCAAACGCCGCCTGGTCGTGCGCGTCCAGCGCCTTCAGGTCCACCGTCTCAATGGCCCCGGTCAGCGCGCCCAACTGCTTTGCGTCCCCCGGCGCCAGCGCCGGCACCAGCAGCGCCGCCGAAAGGAACTCCAGGCGCAGATCCTCGGGATTCGGCCGGCTCTCCGGGAAGTCGATCTTCAGCGTCGAGCCCTGGAAACTCTTCGTATCCACCGTGTGCAGCAGCTTGACCGCCACAACCACCTTGTCGCCCGGCTTGGCGTCGTCAAACAGCACCACCGGCTCCAGGTCGTCGCCCATGGCCGCCCGCCGCCCGTTGAAGTAGAGAATCTGCGGCATCGGCCCGTTCCCATACGCATGGAACTGGAACCACACCCGCGCGCCGGTCAGGTCGTAGCCGTTCAGCGTCGGGGGAATCTGAAACGTCTGCCGGAACCACACCGCGTCCGTTGGCGCCTTGGTCTCGCGGGCAATCGGCTGCCAGCCGCTGTCGTCCAGGTTCACCGCTTCGCCGTGGGCCAGGTCGCCCACATGCATCTTCCAGCCCGCGTCGGGCAGCTCGTGCAGGCTTGTCAGCCGGTCAACCACAGCATGGGTCGCGGCCGGCAGGGCGGCAACCACCTGGGCCGCCTGCTCGGCAGTCTGAGCCGCGCCGCGGCCCGCAAACAGCATGGAAAGAGCAAGTACAAGCGCTACGACGGGGAGGCGATAACGCAGTTTCAAAACAAGGCTCATGGTCAAAAAACCCTCCGCAGAATGTTAAGGCATTCAATCATCCCCTGGCCTGGAAACCAACGGCTCCAGGTAAATATTTGCCCATTGGAATTCCGGCGATTCCATCGCCTTGCCGTCCTCGGCATCCTGACCCGCATCTGCGCGTTGCATCGGGGATGAACAGCCGGCGCCAGCTTCGGCCCCAAACCGCCACTGCTCCAGCCCCGGAGAGGCTCCAGCCTCAACCCCAAACAGCCGCCAACCTCAGCCACGGATCGGGTCCAGCCGAGGTCCTGAACAGCGACAACCTCAGCCCCAAACAGACCCCAGTTCCAGCCCCGAGCAGACCCCAACTCCAGCCCCGGAGGGGCGGCAGGATAATAGCCCAGGACAAGCGCAGCGCAGTCCTGGGAAAGCGCCTAAAAATGACTCCAGCCCCGGAGGGGCGATGCCGGGAATCCCACCCTCTACCGCGGGCGGGCCTCCCCGCCCTGCTCCAGATACTCCACATACCCCAGCAGCGCCCCCCAGTGATAGAACCGGTCGCTGCTCTCCACATCGTCTCCCGTGCCCGCCACGGCGTTGTAGTTCTCGTGCACGTGCCCCTTCTCCGTCCACTCCTTCACAAACAGTTTCAAAGACCTGGCCGCAAACTCCCCGCGCGCCTGTCCAACGTCATAGTTGGCCAGCCCCAGATACACCAGGTAGTTCATCGGACCCCAGATGCGCCCCCGCCAGTAGTTCTGGTCCTTGAACGCCGGGTCGTTGCGCGCAATCGACGGAATCGTCCACTCTCCCCAGAACTCTTCGGGGTTCAGCAGATGCCTGTCAACCATCGTCCGCGCCTGCCCCGCCGTGGCCGCCTTTGCCAGCAGCGGATAGAAGTTTGTCGGCGAGAGCCGCGGGCTCTTTTCCCCCGTGTGCAGGTCCACATTCAAAAAGATGCCCGCCTTCTCGTCCCACATCGTCGCCAGTTTGGCCCGGTAGCGGCTGCTGCGCTCCTTCAGTTCCTTGGCCTCGGCCGCCTTGCCCAAGGCCTCCGCCATCTCCGCCAGCGCGTCGCAGTCGGCGATGTACAGGCTCATCAGCCCCACGTCGCCAATCTCCAGCAGGTGCGTCTTCGGGTTATAAAAGCTGCCGTCGTACATCGGGCTGTTGTCCAGCCCCGACTCATACACGGCCCCCTGCCACGTCCCCCGCGAGCTGTCGTCCAGGGTGACCGGCTGGTTGTCGGGGTCGTCGCCCCACACCAGGTACCCGTTCATGTCGCGATGCTCCGCCCACCAGCGGTTCCATCGCAGCAGCGGCTTGAAGGCCTCTTCGATGAACCATTTGTCGTGGAACTTCTGGTAAAGCCCCAGCACCGTGATGGCCCCCACCGGCGGCTCCGAGCGGTTCGTGCTCTTCCAGCCTCCGGCCCTGGCAAAGTTGGGCACAAACCCCAGGGGCGTCTCCTCGCGCAGGATCTCGATGGCGTTGGCATAAGCCAGGTCCTTGCCGCCGATGCCCGCCATCGTCGCCGCAAAAAACGTGTCCCAGTCAAAGAGCACATACCCGCCCCAGCCCACGCTCCAGACGCGGCTCACCGGCGAAATCACCCGCTGCTTCTCCGGCTCGTAGATGGTGTCCCAGCCCAGGGTGGTCTGGATGGAGTCGAGAATCGGGGCGTTCTTGCCGGCTGCCTTGATTGACTGCTCATAGGCGGTCTTCTGGCGCGCAATCGCCGCCTGAATCTCCTCCAGCGAACGCCGCTTCTCCGTGCTGATTCCCACTGGGCCAGTCATGTCGGCGGCAAAAAAGGCGCCGCCCACCGGCGCATTCACCACTGGCAGCTCCGACTTGGTCCCCTCCGGGCGGCATGTGCAGAAGACCACATGGGGCGTGGGCATGTCGTGATCTGCGTCTAACCACGCAATCACGTCTTCGCGGGGAATCACGTGCTGGGGCTGGTTCCAGATGCTTGCAATGCTGATCACCACCGTTGGCGCCAGCGTGTCAGGCTTCGCCCCCGCCAGCGGCGTCACCAGCAGCACCAGGTCCCCGCCGTCGTGCGCGCTCTGCACCCGCCACTTGTGCTCCTTCCACTCAATCGACAGGTCCGTATAGCTCCCATCCCATGCGTGCGGTCCCGGCGTCACCACCTCCGCCCCCTTGTCCAGCCGACCAATCAGGACATCGCCCAGGTAGGCATCGCTGTTCAGGGTCGAGTTGTGCTGCATCCCCACGCGAATCGCCAACCCATCCGGCAGCAGCACATGGGTCGTCACGGAGTGCACATCCCAGGTGTTCCAGCCCCGCGCCAGCCGCCGCTGCACCTCGGTGTAGTTGGCCGATGCGGGTTCCACGTTCTGTGCCCCGCCGGCCACCCTCGGCTGCCCCTGCCCCGCCGCCAACCCCGCCACCATACCCAGCGCCAACCCCGCACAAACCGTCTCAACCCACCGTCCGCTATTCCGTCCAGCCATGCAACTCTCCTTCTCTGGATTCCCGCGCCCCGCGCTGTCACCCGCAAGGGTATCCGAATGGACCACTTTCCACTCAACCACGCGCGGCTCTGGTGTCCTCAATCGAACCCCCATCCCACCCCGTGGGACATTCCCCTTCCTGCCTGGGTGCGTGTCACTGTCCCAAAGAGCATACTCATGTATAGGCCGTTTTTCGGGGTTTCCTTCCCCTTGGGTTTCCCCGTCTCCATCTCGGCCATTACACTTGCAAGGGCGTTTCCTTCCGGCCGCTCCTGTTGGCTGCCCCTGAAGGAAGCTCCATATCCATGCGGCAACCAGGCCATTGCCAGGCCCGCGCCAGAGCGCTCTACCTGCCCGCCATTGGCGGCATCGCCTCGCGGCGTATTTTCAACGGGTTGCGCCAGCCACTTCGCTGGACTCGCTGCCCACCGCGCGGCCACAACTTTGCTTCACGGGAATCTGCACGCACAGAGAGGGATTTTATGACGGTTGCTGCTCGCTATCCAGGCATTCGGATCACTGCTAACGGAAACCAGCTCGTCTCGTACCACACGGAGACGCGCATCGCCGACGCCGGCGTCTTTTATCCCATCACCCCCTCCACAGAGGGCGGCGAACTCTTCCAGCAGGCTTATGCCGAGGGTCACCTCAACGTCTTTGGGCAGAACACCATCGCCATCGAAACCGAGGGCGAGCACGCGGCCCAGGGTGGCGCCATCGCCCACTCCGTCTGCGGCAAGCGCGTGGTCAACTTCACCTCCGGCCAGGGCGTCGTCTACGGCGTGGAGCAGTATTACCACGCCCCCGGCAAGGGCAGCACCATGGTGCTCGAGGTGGGCGCGCGCGCCCTCACCAAGCACGCCCTCAACGTCCACTGCGGACACGACGACATCTACGGCGCCCTCGACACCGGATGGATCATGCTCTTCGGCAAGGACGCCCAGCAGGCCGCCGACCAGGCGCTCATCCTGCGCCGCGTCACCGAGCTCTCCCTCACACCGGGCATGAACATCATGGACGGCTTCCTCACCACGCACCTTGAGCGCACCTTCTACAAGCACGAGTCGGAGCTTATCCGCGAGTACCTCGGCTCCCCCGACGACGTCATCGACTGCCCCACCGAGGCCCAGCGCGTCCTGTTTGGACCCACCCGCCGCCGCGTTCCCAAGATGATGGACCTCGCCAACCCCATCCTGCTCGGCCCTGTCCAGAACCAGGAACACTACATGAATGGCATCGTGGCCCGGCGCAATAACTTCGTCGAGCCCATCCTGGAGTTCCTTGAGGCTGCCTACAAAGACTTCGGTGAGCTGACCGGCCGCCGTTACGGCTTGCTCTCCGAGTACAAGACCCAGGACGCCGAGACTGTCTTCGTCTCCCTCGGCTCCGCCGCTGAGAACATCGAGGCCGCGGTCGACTACCTGCGCCAGACCCGCAACGCCAGCGTTGGTTCCATCCATATCAACGTCATCCGCCCCTTCCCCGAGGCAGCCCTCGTCGCCGCCCTCAAGGGCAAGAAGAACGTCATCATTCTGGAGCGCACCGACGAAGCTCTGGCCGGCGACAACCCCCTCGGCCGCGATATCCGAACCGCCCTCTCCAAGGCCGTGCAGTCCACCGAGGGCCTGCCCGCAATCTCCCTCGCCGAGGTTCCCCGCATTTTCGGCGGCACCTACGGCCTCGGCTCCCGCGACTTCCGCCCGGAGCACGTTCTCGGCGCTTACGAGTTCGCCACCGCCGGCCGCGCCCGCAAGGACGGCAAGACCGCTGCCGACGGCATCAGCTTCATGGTTCTCGGCATCGACCACCCGTATGCCGTGGTTGGCGATGAAACCCCCTCCCTGCTCCCCGAAGGCGCGGTAGCCGTCCGCTTTCACTCCATCGGCGGATGGGGCGCCATCACCACCGGCAAAAACCTCGGCGCCATCCTCGGCGACCTCAACGACCTCATCTTTGAGCGCGACGGCGAGCGCGACTCCCTCGGCAACCCCAAGGAAGTCATCCACGTCTCCGCCAATCCCAAGTACGGCTCGGAGAAGAAGGGCGCGCCCACCAGCTACTTCATGGTTGCGGCCAAGGATCGCATCCGCGTCAACTGCGACCTGCGCCACGTAACGGTCGTTCTGTGCTGCGATCCCAAGGCCTTTACCCACACCAACCCGCTCGACGGCATGGCCCCCGGCGGCTCGCTGGTCTGGGAGTCCGACCAGGAAGGCGACCACGCATGGGAGCAGCTTCCCCTCTGGGCGCGCAAGCAGATCATCGACAACAACATCCGGGTCTTCACCCTTCCCGGCTTCGCCATCGCCCGCAAGGCGACCGACCGCGGCGACCTCCAGCTCCGCATGCAGGGCAATGCCTTCCTCGGCGCGTTCTTCGCCGTCAGCACCCTGCTGCAGGAGTTCGGCATCACCCAGGAACAGTACCGCGAGGTCGTCCACAAGCAGTACGTCAAAAAGTTCGGCAAGCTCGGCGACGCCGTAGTTCAGTCCAACATGGAAGTGATGATGCAGGGCTTCGACCAGGTCCGCGAGATCAAGGTGGGCGCATTGACCGCCGCCGACCACTCCAGCCTGCGCGGCCAGGCGCTCCTGCCTATTCTTGAGCTGGCCACCGCCGGCGGCTCCTGCGGCACCGGTTGCCGTTCCACACCCCTGCCCACCGGCCAGGCCAAGCGCACCCCGGTGGCCAGCGTGGCCAACTTCGACGCCGAGTTCCGTTCCAACTTCGGCTACAACCAGCCTGCCTCGCCTCTTTCGGCACTCGGCATGATCGCCGCGGCCACCGGCGACACCGCCTCCAAGTACGTTGCCCGCCGCGAGACGCCGCTCTACATCCCCGAAAACTGCACCCAGTGCATGGAGTGCATCTCCGTCTGCCCTGACACCGCCCTGCCCAACACCTCGCAGGACCTCTCGACCCTCCTCACCACCGCCGTCAAGTACTACATCGCCGACCCCGCCGACCGCGCCACCCTCCTCTCAGCCCTGCCGGAGATTGAGAAGGCCACCCGCCAGCGCATGGTCGCCGAAGTCAAAACCGGCACCCCGCTGCCCACCATCCTTCGTGAAGTCACCGACTCAGTCGCCGGCTTCTCTCAGCAGAGCAAGGACCAGTTCTTCGCCATCCTGGCCAAGGTCCCCATGGCCTACCAGAAGGTGACCGCCATCTTCGCCTCGCCGGAGCGCAAGTCCCCCGGCTCGGGCGGCATCTTCTCCATCTTTGTCTCCGACCTCTGCAAGGGCTGCGCCGCCTGCGTCACCGCCTGCGGCGACCACCAGGCCCTCAAGATGGTGCAGGAGACCGAGGAGATCAACGCCGAGCACGAGACCGGCACCGCCTTCCTCGACCTGCTTCCCGACACCTCGCAGAAGTTCCTCGGCCTCTACAACGCCTCCAACCCGGCCGACTCCAAGACCGCCACCCTGCGCAATATGCTCATGGTCCGCTCCACCTATGACGCTCTGGTGGCCGGCGACGGCGCCTGCGCCGGATGCGGTGAAAAGAGCGTTCTGCGCTCCATCGCCGCCGTTACCGAGGCCTACATGCGCCCCGTCTTCCACGCCAAGAGCGACCGCTTCCTGGCCAAGGCAGGCGACCTTGAAAAGAACGGCGCGGCGCACCTTGCGGCGCTCAGTGAGAGCAAGCCGGCCGAGTACGCGCTGCTGCGCCAGGCTATCGCCCACCTCATCCTGGGCCTCGGCGGTGAAGACGACCTCGACACCCGCGCCCGCATCGCCGCCTATGAAGCCGCCAACGGCCCCCTCACCGATGCCCAGCTCGTTGAGGCCATGGCCGCCGTGCTGCTGACCGAGGCCTTCAACCACAAAAACCTGCAGCCCGTCGACGGCCGCCTCGCCAATGGCATGAGCGTCATGGCCATGGCCGCCCACACGGGGTGCAACACCGTCTACGGGTCAACGGCTCCGAACAACCCGCACCCCTACCCCTGGATGAACTCCCTCTTCCAGGACGGCGTCACCGTGGGCTGGCTCATGGGCGAGAGCTTCATCGTGGACCACGCCCGCCGCTCCGTCCTTCCCGAGCGCCTCGCCGACATCCTCCTTGCCGGGTCGGGTCTCACTGACGAGCTCTACTACCACCTCACCCACTTCACTGACGCCCTCATGACCAACCAGGAGATTGTGGAACTCCCCAAGGTCTGGGTGGTCGGCGGCGACGGCGGCATCGGCGACATCGGCTACCAGAACACCTCCAAGGTCATCCTCCAGAACCGCCCCAACGTCAAGGTGCTGATGCTTGACACCCAGGTCTACTCCAACACCGGCGGGCAGAACTCTGACTCCACCCCCATGCTGGGCGGCAACGACATGAACGTCTTCGGCTCCGCCACCCAGGGCAAGAACACCGAGAAGAAGACCGTCGCCGAGACCTTCCTCGCCGGGCATGGTTCGCCCTTCGTGGCCCAGGTCTCCATGGCCAACGCCCCCAAGCTCTACCGCGCCATCCTTGACGGCCTCGAGTACCGCGGCACCATGTTCCTGCAGGCCTTCACCACCTGCCAGCCCGAGCACGGCGTGGCCGACGACATGGCCCTCCACCAGGCCCAGCGCGTGCGCGACTCCCGCGGCGTGCCCGAGTTCGTCTTCAACCCCCGCCTCGGCGAAACCTACCAGGAAGCCCTCGACCTCAAGGGCAACCCGTCGATCGATCTGGACTGGTACGAGACCAAAAACAAGGTCACCGGCGAGACGTCGCGCTACACCGTGGCCCACTGGTGCACCACGGAAGCCCGCTTCCGCAACCACCTGAAGAAGGTCAAGCCCGAGGCGGCCGCCAAGCTCATCCCGCTCGACAACATGCTGGTCCGCATCACACAGCAGGACGCGGTCTACCGCTACTACCTCAACCCCGCCCACCGCGCCTTCATCCCCGACTTCGGCGTCTATATCACCGTCGAGAGCGAGGGCGGCAAGGCAACCCACTACGCCCTCAGCCGCCAACTGGTCATGTTCTGCGTCGAGCGCCGCAAGGCCTGGCGCATGCTGCAGTCCAAGGCCGGCATCGTCAACAAGGAGTACCAGGCGCAGAAGGCCCTCCTCGCCGATGTCGACGCCGGCAAACTGCCCCTCGCCGACTTCCTCGCCAACGCCCACACCCTGCTCAAAGAACGCCTCACTGGCCAGGTGCTGGTGAAAGCATAGGTCGGAACCAGTTTGCTTTGTGTCAGGGCGCGACTTTAGTCGTGCCGCAACAAGCACCAACAGATCGAATCAAACACGAACGCGGACCGCGAGGTCCGCGTTCGTGCATTTTGTCGCTGTGATGTTAGTCAGATCTTAGTGAACCACTCGGGAGAGATACTGACCTCTTCAACCATTTTGGTTTCAACACCCAAATTCAAGTTCTTGAGAAGGTCGCACAGGACATCGCCGTCAATCAAATCGATGGCTGGGGCTCCATCACGAGTTGCCTATTTCTTCGCATCCGATTTAAATGTTCCGGTCGCAATGAACAGTCCCTTATCGGTGCGACCAACCATCGCGCCGGGTGCCCCAACCTTGAATCGCTCTTTGATTCAAGGTTGGGAGACCTCGGACTCAGATCGGCGCAGCCCGTCCCCCGGATTCAGCTTTTGAAACCCACAAACCCGCCCGCAGGTTCTACCGTCTCCATTATGCAAAATTCTGTATATCGGCTCCGTGTGACAACCCGCAAAGCCCATCGAGTTTCGCGGCAGAGCCTTGGACGACCTGTCCCGATTTCCGGAGGCGGCCCGGCGCAAGGCGGGTTTCCAACTGCTTCAAGTGCGGGAAGGCGATGATCTTGGTAACTGCAAGTCAACCGGCCAGGCGCCGCTCCAACGAACCGGTGCGAGTGATTGCAAAATGACGAAGTCCAGGTCATGCGTAACGCGGCGGCGCGGTCCAATTTCCACCCATTTCAGCAGCAAGAACTGGTTCGGAGTAGAATAGAATCAGCAACACGAGCCAGTAGACCCGGCTCGCACCCAAGCGGGTTTCCCGGCAGAGGTTTTCTGCGGCTTGGGAAAGCAAACAATGGGGGCGTCACGGTTTCGACGGGATCGATTGCGGCTTAGGAGCCATGTCAGGGTGTGGGCACCTGTAATCGCCTGCAAAAACAAAGTTGCCAACGACAATCTGGCACTTGCAGCTTAATTAACTAAGCTGCCGTCTTCCGTGGTTTTGCCTGTGGGCCGCGAGCGGACGTCATTCAGCAGGCTGGCGTGAGCGGCTCGGTCCGTGTCGTTTCACGCGAGATCATCGGACTAGTTTCCGCCGCATCTTGTCCGTTCTGAGCGTCGGGGGCGAAACCAAAAGGAAGCGGACAAAGCATGAACTCTCCTGGCTGACAGCGATTTCGGACGCGGGTTCGACTCCCGCCGCCTCCACCATACTTAAGCTTTTTATTTTCTTGTACTTACCAATCAGGGCCTAAAAGTCGGGTCGTTTTTGTGACCGTTTTGTACCCATTTTGTACCAGGGACAAAAAGCCTCCCGATTTTTTGACCCATTTCAGCGTTCGAGCAACACTCCAGCTGAAGTGGGAGGCCCTCATGGATTCGTTCGTCTTCACCCGTCACTCTTCCGACTGCAAATTCAAACGTGACCGGTTCTGCAACCGCTGCAACTGCCCCAAGTGGGTCGAAGGCAGGTTCAACCATGAGCGCTTCCGCAAGAGTGCTTCGACCAGGGTTTGGGGCGAGGCCGAACAGTTCCGCGAAAAACTGGAAGAGGCTCTGTCGAGAGGGCTACCGCTAGACGGTCTTCACGCGGACTCGATCACGGCACCTGCCGCACCGCCCTCACCTCTTCGCGCCTCGGCGGCTCAATCGCAATCTACGGCCACCGCCTCCGTTCCGATTTCGTCGGGACTGGCCGCAGCCCCACCTGAGGTGAATGCGCCCTCCACATCTCAAAGCGGCACCCAGTCCACCGGTCGGCAGAAGGCGAGAGTTACGGTCCAGAAGGCCGTCGATGCCTACATGACCGACGCCCGCAGCCGAGGGCTCAAGTCGGACACGATCAAGAAGCTCGAGAGAATCTTCGAGAAACAGTTTCTCCCCTGGACAAGGGTGCAGGGACTCGAATACCTCGATGAGGTCGATCTTGACGCGCTGCTCGCCTTCCGCAGCACGTGGACCGAGGGTGCCATCGTCAAGGCAAAGAAGCAGGACCGCGTCATCGGCTTCTTTTGGGACTGCTTCCGCCGCAACTACGTTACCCAGAATCCCGCTCTGTCGCTCAGCAAAATCAAGACTACCCCGGTTCCCACCGATTATTTCCCCCGCGATGAGTTCGCTAGGATCATCGCTGCCATCGAAGTTTATGGCGACGCTCGCGGTGGCTTCATACCGATAAAGGACACCCGTACCAGACTGCGTACTTTGACACTACTGATGCGCTGGAGCGGGCTCCGCATCCGCGACGCGGTGACGCTTGAACGGCACCGTCTGCATGGCGACAGCCTCCTGCTCTATCAAGCCAAGACCGGGCAGGCGGTCTATGTGCCGCTTCCCGCCCATGTCGTCGATGCATTGGTGAATATCCCCGATGGTCCCAGGCCGAACCCACGCTATTTCTTCTGGAGCGGCAATGGAGCCGCCAAATCTGTGGTGGCTGACTGGCAACGAGCCTATCGTCGTCTCTTCGAGCTGGCTGATATCCGAGGGCTCGATGGCGAGCTGAAGCGTTGCCATCCCCACATGATCCGCGACACATTTGCGGTCGAGATGTTGCTCGCCGGAGTTCCCATGGATCAGGTCTCGATACTCCTCGGGCACTCTTCGGTGAAGATCACGGAGCGACACTACGCTCCCTTCGTGAAGGCACGGCAGGTCCAACTCCAGAAGAGCGTGCGCAACGCGTGGAAGGTCGGCGAGCCCGCAGGTCAGGGACCTGACAACCATCCGCCGAAAGCCGCACGCCCCACCAGCAAACAAAAGGGGTGGGGGCTGATCGACAACGCGAGACGGAGAATCCGGACGGCGTGACCGTCACTGGACGCGGAGGCCGGAATATCCCGCCATGCGGATCTGAAAGGTGGCGTGAACCTGTTCCCAGTACTTGTCGAGGATATGGAAGATGCGTTCGTCCTCACGCTCGTTGAAGATCAGCATGCGAATCCACGAGCGCAGAAGCATCGACTCGATCACGTCCTCTGGTACGCCTTCCTGTTCGCAGTGAAAAATGGCGTGATGAATCTCGTCGATAACGACGGCATTCTCGCGTTCTCCTTCCTCACCGGGAGCAGGCGGTTTCCCGAACCAGCTTCCGTCGGTCGCCCGAGCCGCTTCGATCTTCGCGATTAGCTTCTCGACCGCGGCGCTCGTCGAAACCGGAGGGCGCTGCTCCGGCAGGTCGTCACGGAGCTGGTTCAGCACGTTCCTGACGGAAGCGCGATCGACATAGTCGAATCGATGGTGATCGGTCGGGTCCCACTCACTGTCCGCGGCTCTGCTGCGTCTTACGACAACGTCCAGCCACGATTCACGGAAGATCTGTTCCACCGCGAACGAACTGATCCCCTGCTCGTGAGCGGAAAGCACGGCAATCCCAAACTCCGACGCAGCGAATCGCCTCTGCCTGCCGATCGCGGACCGGCCGGACTCGTGATGCAGGCGGAAGCAAAGATCGATGACCCGGCCCTCCATCGCCGTCCGCCGATGGTATTCCTGGAGCAGACGGTCCCACCCCTTGAGTTCCTTCGCGCTCCAATCGTCCCGATTCTCGCTGTTCACAAAATTACCGGTCTTCTCGAATGCGTAAATAAAATCGGGGCTCGCTTTTTCTCTTCTAAACCTCGCGAGCATTTCGGCGCGCCATGCGGTCTCGCGAGCCTCCGCATCCCGGCGCAGCGCTTCGTCGGTTTCAGGGCCTCGAGTTGAGTCCGAAGAATCGACAGTCCGTGCTCTGAACTTGTCTCTCAACTGGATAGCCTCCGAAAGAATCGCTCCCCATGCCCTAGCACTGAATTCTATTTTCTTCCAATCTTGCCTGCCCAAGCGAGCCAGCACCGCTCTGCCGGGGCCCGCGCGCCGGAACGTTCGCGTCGGCCGTCGCCTCGATTTCTTCCATGTAATGGATGAATTTGACCGAATTTCCAACTCGAACTACAGCTACTTTGTGCTGGTCTGATGGATCCGCCGATTCCATCAGCGTTCTCGGCGGTTCGTCATGGCCCGATCGGCGTTATCCGACTCAGGAGAGATGCCACATGGATTTCCAACACGCTCTTAATGGTCCAGAAACCTTGCAGAAACCGGTGGGGTTGCAGGCATTCGAAAGACACTACACCGTGGCCCAGTTATCAAAGCTCTGGATTTTCAGCGAAAGCACGATTCGACGCCTGTTTATCAAGGAGCCGGGAGTCATCAAGATCGCTCACCAGCCGACGAGAGTGAGGAGAGGCTACACCTCCTTGAGAATCCCCGAGCGGATCGCCCAACGCGTCCATCGGCGTTTGCAGAGTATCTCCTGATCGGTGATTTTCCGGCTACACGAACGCATATATCCGCGAATTTGACCGAACCTTGAAGCGGGTTCATGCTGACTCGGCATTCGAGGAGGCCCATGTGAAGGGGCGCACAGGGTATTTCATGATCGCGGTATTGCTGACGATTCCCAGTGCGGCCGTGACTGTGCACTCGGGCGTGGCGATTTGGAAGGCATGGCCAGAAGATATTTGGGACTGCGAGTTCTTGGTCCTCCTTGCCTCACTAGGAATCAGCTCGCTCGTGAATGTTTGGGTTCAGGCAATCCTCGGATCAGGCGTTTCGCTTGGTGGTCGGACGATGGAGTGGGGGCGGAGCACGACGCCAATTCCAGCGGAAGTACGAGGGCATGGCGATGTTTGAATCGATCACCGATCTTGCCGGCAAACTGGCCGCGACGGGTTACTTCATTGATCCAGTGATGATCAAGGTCGTTTTCCTGGCGACTAAGATGCAGAAACCATTGCTGTTAGAAGGGCCTGCGGGATCGGGCAAGACCCAGCTGGCTGTATCGGTCGCCAAGGCCGCTGGGACGCATATCGAGCGGCTTCAGTGCTATCGCGGCGTGACCGAGGACCAGGCCATCGGGAAGTTCGACGAAGGGTTGCAGCGGCTCTATATGGAGTTCGCGCGCGGCGAGCACGCGGACTGGCAGAGCGTGCAGGCGAGCCTCAAAGGGCGCGATTTCTTCCGGGCGGGTCCACTGATGCGGGCGCTTGAATGCGAGCGGCCGTGCGTGCTGCTAATTGACGAGCTGGACAAGGTGGACGAGGGTTTTGAAGCAATGTTGCTTGAGATCCTTTCGGCCTGGCAGCTGTCGATTCCTGAGTTCGGCACGGTCGAAGCCAAGAGCATTCCCTTCGTGGTGCTGACCAGCAATGAGGAACGCAGGCTGGGCGATCCCATCCGCCGGCGCAGCCTCTACGTGCGCGTCGAGCATCCTACGCCAGCCCGCGAAGCTGAGATCATCGCCAGCCGAACGCCCGACGCGGACGAGAGATTCCACCGAGAGATGGCAGGCATAGCGCTTTCGTTCCGCAACTATTCGCTCGAGAAACCGCCGTCAGTCTCGGAGATGATCGACTTCGCCAACGCGCTCCGCCTGCTTGGTACGGACCATGTGACGGAAGATCTTCGCGACGTGCTGTTGCCGTTCCTGGCAAAGACGGAAAAGGATCGCAGGCACCTGCTCTTGCGCGAAGGATTCAAGAGCCTGCTTGACGATGGCGCGCGTTTCGCCGCCAGGCTCACAGTTCCGGAGGCGACGGAATGACAATGAGATTCCTGTCTCTCTTTCTTCTGTTCTTTGCCACGCTGCCCTGCGCTCGCGCGCAGCCGGACTCATCTCAGGCGGAACGATGCGTGCGCCTGTACGCCGCTCACTATCGGGTTTCGCCTGAATTCATCGCCGCGCTGATCGACGTTGAATCGCGCTGGAATCCACGTTCCGTTTCGGACAAGGGCGCGATGGGGCTGATGCAACTGATGCCGGCGACGGCGCGACGCTACGGAGCCATTCATCCATTCGACGTGGAAGAAAACATCGCGGCGGGTACTCGCTACGTGACTGCATTGATGTGGGAGTTTCATGGCGATATGAGGCTGGTGTCGGCGGCCTACTACGCAGGCGATCGCTGGATTCAAGAAAAGCGATTGAACTACAACAACCCGGATGTCGTGACCTACGTTGAGGCCGTTCGGCTGAGATACACGATGCGCAAACGCGCGTCGACAGGTATGCAAAGGAGGTAGGAGGAATGAAACATTTCGAAGTGTTCCTGGTTGTGATGCTGCTTCCACTGCCAGTGCTTGCAGCGGATCATGCCATTCCGGCTCGGGTCGCCACGCTCACGATTGATCCGAGAGAGGTGACGATCCTCAATCTGCGACCGGAGTTCGAGTCGTCGATCCGGATGCCCGAGGATGTCACGTCCGTGATCCTGGGTAGTCCGGGCGCATTCAAGGCCGAACACAACGAGGGGGAGCCCGAGTACGTCTACGTCAAGCCCATCACCAAGGAACCGGCACAATCGAACCTTTTGATCGCAACCAAATCCGGCCAGCACGTGACGATTGAGTTGATCAGCGCGGGCGCGAGCGCTGCAAGCGACACGCCACCGGTTGACTTCTTGATCGAGTACCGCACAACGCGCAGTTTCCTGGTTGTTGGCGATACGCCTGGACCGATAGCGCAGAAGACCACGGACAAAGCCCAAGAACGGAAGGCTAGTTCGCGCGCCGCGGAGCAACCTTCAGGTGCCGCCGATGCGCCCAGGTCGGCTATCGATGAAGTGTTCGCGCGACAGGCGCAGATGAATGCGCCAGATTGGACCAAGTGGGACGGCCGGCAGATCGAGACATCTATCGGCCGAGTCCAGCAGTGGAAGAACGAGACGGTGGTTGCCTACTCGATCTACAACAACGCGAACTCTTCGGTCGAGATTGTGCCGCCACAGATCCAGATTGCCGGGCGCAAACCGGACAAAAAGAAATCGAAGAAGAGTAAGGGCATTCTCTCCGATCAGATGGAGATACGCGATTACAAGCTCAGCACGACGCGGCTCGAACCGGGGGCGCGCGCCGACGGCGTGGTCGTCTTCGACCGGCCCAATTTCAAAGAGTCCACCGAACAACTCTTTCTCCAGATAGCGCAAGCGGATCAGGTCGACCGGCCGATTCTGATCCGGCTTCCGTTCACTCCACCAATTTCATCCGACAACCAGTAGAAAGGGGCAATCGACTATGAGCATCAACGACAGCATCGGAAATGGCACCATTGGCTCGGCTGCTTCGGCTGAAGGCACTGCGGAGCCGGGCGTATCTCCAGGAGTCGGGATCGATCAAGAACAGCCTGCGAAAGGTTCGTCAGCATTCGCGACGCGGGCAAGCAAAAGCAGCTCGGAAGGACTGAGCAAAGGGAAGCTGCTTCTTCTTGGCGGCGGGCTTGCAGCCGCGGTTCTCTTCTTCATCATTACGGCAATCGCAGGCCATGCGCCCAAGAAACAGATTGCGGCAAAGCCACAGGCACAGCAACAGAAACAAGCCGAAACGAAGCCGGCCAAAGGCAGCGTCACGCCTGTTATGGACACTGTGCGTACCGCCGCGCCGGACAATTCAGCCGGCCAGCTTGGCCCAGGCGACATCCGGAGGACAAGCGCATCGACGGGTCCGAAGGCGCCCCAATCGAGTTCAGACGCAACGGAGAAGCCGGCTATGGCAAAGCCACGAGCCGGGCGAACGCTGGCGAGCGTGCCGACCTTCGAGCAGACACAACAGAAGTGGGAAGATCCTGCGCCTTACGGCGAAGCGACAAACCAGCCAGCCATGCAGAACCAGCAGCAGAACGCTTTGAAGGAGCCGTCGCTCGTCTTTGTGCGAAGCGTGACGCAGAGTTCAGCCGGGACACTTTCAAATACGAGCGCCGGCGGCGATGCGACGCCGCGACTCGATCTCACGCCTGGAACGCGGATCGAGGCGAAGCTCGAAACGCAGATCTCAAGCGCGGTGCAGACGCCGGTTGTGGCCGTTGTCGAGTACAGCTACGCGATCGGCGACAGAATCGTCATACCTGCCGGCGCGCGAGTCTATGGCTCACTTCAACAGGCAGATCGCAGCGGGCTGGTCAGCGTGAAGTTTGATGAGGTTGAATTGCTGGACGGCGCCAGGGAGAAGATCGAAGCCGTGGGCACTGGGCTCGATCTCGGACCGATCAAAGGTAACGTCTACGGGAAGAACACCGGAAAGAATTTCCTGATTCGCGCGGCATCGGGGATCGGTTCTGTGCTTGCCGAAGTGGCCGGCAACAATTCAAGCGCCGCGTTTTCCGAAAGCGACATGCTGCGGGAGAGGCTGGCCGAGAATATCGGAACGGCGGGCGATACGGAGATGATGAGCCTGAACGCCAATAGCCGCGTTGTCGTGTCCGTGCCAGCCGATACGAAGATCTACATCGTCTTTACCAGGCACACCGAGAACACCGCAGAGCTTCACAAGGTCGCATCGGCCGTCCAATAAGACCCCTGTGGTCGCTGCGAGCCCTGGCTTCGGTCAGGGCATTTTTATGGCCGAAAGATGACCATGAAGAACGAGGATAGTTTCGATTGTGCGTTGCCGAGTTGAGGAAAGATCGATCCCGTTGCCTCAATGTGCGTTTGAGGCAAATTGCTTCAAATGCCTCATCGCGCACTTGAGGAATAATCGATCCCAATGCCTCATTGTGCGTTTGAGGCAAATTGCGTGAAATTCCTCATCACGCATTTGAGGCATTATCGATCCCGTTGCCTCAATGTGCGTTTGAGGCAAATTGCTTCAAATTCCTCATCACGCATTTGAGGAATTATCGATCCCGTTGCCTCACCGTGCGTTTGAGACATATTGCTTCAAATTCCTCATCGCGCGTTTGAGGAATTATCGATCCCGATGCCTCATTGTGCGTTTGAGGCAAAATCGCTGAGCGATCTTGCTCCGATGGCTACGGACGAATCAGAGAATACTTCCCGCAGCGGCGGCACATGAAAGTGTGCGCCCAGTCCGAATGGAGATGCGGGTGGACCTCGCGGTTATAACGGGCGATCCTGCGGAAATGGAAAACCATGCCCAAGAAAAACAGGAAGCCCAAGCAAAACAGGAACAATACTGCGCCTTCAAGGGACTCTGTCTTTTGCGGATGCTGCAATATGCCACGAAAGCCTGCGATACCCCAAAAGACACAGAAGAACATTGCGAATCCCCAACCGAACAATGCCCGTACATAATTACGAGGAGACGGCGGTGAGGCGACTTTCGCTGTGAAGGACTGGCTGACACCGGAGGTGAAACGCCCGGAGAAGCTGCGGGTTCCCTGCTCGTATAGCAGGGACAGAGCGACGATCTCGGGGCTACCGCACTGCTCGCACCGATACGCCATTACTTGTCCAGTGGCCGCCATCGCTCTCCTCCCGATCTGGCCGCGGCAGATCCAATATCCTTTCAATCAAGGATTCTAGCTCTTTGGCAAATACAGAACCACAGAAAATATGCGTTTCTAATCCCCTATAACAAATCTCTATGCGCAGTTGGGGATTGAATCGTTCGCCGATGGGTATTCACGCGGCAATTTGACGGAATTTCGATTCGCACTCATTCTCTCGTTCGACACGGATGCCACGAGCAGCCGCGTCCAGGAGAGAAAACGTATGAGAACCGCATTGGCCTTCTGGCGGCGCGGACCTGCGACCGTCACATCCTCCACGCTCGTACTCCACCGCCCGGCGGAGATTAACTGGCTGCACATCGCGCTGAAAATTGCTCTGAGCTTCATGCTTCTTGGCAATCTCATGGCGCCCTTCGCGGCCAGGGCTCAGAACCTCGGAACAAGTCCTCAGTTCGGCCAGGCCGTTCAGGGCCAGCAGGCGACCACGGTCGAGGGCACTGTCCTCAATATCGTCAATTGGAGCTGCAACGTCATCGCTCCGGTCATCGCAGTGGCCTGCCTTGGCATCGCAGGCTGGCACTTCAAGAGCGGACGCGGCTACATGGGCTGGGGAGTCACCGGCGTTGCTCTGATGGTGATCTCCGGTCTCGGGCGCATGGCCGAGGGCTTTATCACTCAGGCGCAAGGCATTCAGTAAGGAGAACCGGATGCCTGTGCCGCAATTCCTTCTCGACCTGTTGCAACTGCTGTTCGATCTGGCGGTTCCCGCGGCGTTCTGCACTCTGGCCGCCGCGGGCGTCAGCCTTCGGCAGGAGGGTGGAATCAATTTCCACATCAACGGCCGGGCGGGCAAATGGATTCTGTGGACGGTCGTTCTTCTCACAATCCCACAGCTTCTCTCATGGATTGCAGCCCAGGGCATTCATGTTCCTTCAGCCAGCGGATCGGTTGGAACAAGCTGGCTTGCCAGCATGGAGACGGTCTTCAAGAACTTCGTGAATCAGATTGTTGTCGCACGGTTGGTTCCAGTGATCGCGGCGTACTTCGTGCTGAAAGCGGCGCTCGATGTGGCAGGCGGAGAGAATCCGCTCTCATCGATTCTTGCCGCGCTTTTTCTGATGTCAATCTCTGCGACGATGCAGTTGCTCCAAGGTTGGAACTCCGGCGGCGAATACGCCACGACCGACATGCTCACTTCCCTTTGGAACTACATCGTCGGCCAGATTATGCCGGCAGCAGCGGGACTGGCCTGCGTAGGCGCGGTCATCAATTATGTACGGCACAGGCCGTGGGTGCGGCTGATCTTTGCCGCCATTGCCTTTCTGAGTTTGAGTGGGCTGTTGGCGTTGTTCAAGGCCATGGCGGCTTGAGGAGATGCGATGAGTCTCGATGGTGCAATCACGAACCTCGCCTCCTGGGCCGGCAACGTAATGATGCCGACAATGGCTGGAGGGTTCTTTGCAGCGGCTGTCT
Organism: uncultured Acidobacteriaceae bacterium; assembly: GCA_903849645.1. GTDB lineage: Bacteria > Acidobacteriota > Terriglobia > Terriglobales > Acidobacteriaceae > Telmatobacter. Next base: position 112,075 of record CAINJJ010000031.1, read on the forward strand.
ACCGCTACAGCAAGGGAGGCCAGTTCGAGCAGTTGCTATACGGCGGTTTCGCATCGCTGATGTGTTCGGGAATGCTCCGCGCGTTGGAGGGATTTGTCCAGCACGCCGGGCCGACCAGCGCGGACGGTTTCTGGATGGCGACGATGAGCCTGGTCAACTGGGTCGCCAATGTGATTCTGCCTGTGTTCGCTCTGACCCAGCTCGCCGCAATGGCCTTGCATATGGGCGGCGTGGTCTCGGAGATCTATCCGGGTTCAACCTGGATCAGGAAGTTCATCGCCGCAATGGGAGCGTTGTTGGTTTCAGGAATGGTGCGATTGGCCGAATCGATGGTTACGCACGCGCATGGGATTTAAGGAGCCTGGCATGAGTCTCGATCTGACGCCCGTTCACCGCAACCTGCATACCAAGGTCACGTTTCTCGGCCTTGAGTTCGAGGATCTGATCCTGGTGCTGGCGCTGGCCGCGTTGATGAATCTGCTTGCGCATTTTGTGAGCGGCAATGCGCACGTATTCGGGATGCCGCTCAACATCTTTATGGAGTTCATCGTGCCTGCGCTGGCGGTGCCGTTTCTCATCCTTTTCAAGTATGGGCGGCCTCGTGGGTATCTCACCGACCTTGCACGTTCGTTTTTTGCTCCAAAGGCGTGGTGCGCGCTTGAGCGAGATTCTGAGTTGACGCAGGCTTATCTGGTCGAAGAGGAGGACTAGCCGATGCAGGCCGCGATCAAAAACATGACCGACGGATGGGTCGCACTCAAACTCGACGCCGATGCGGCACGAGCGGTCTTTGCAAGCGTTCTCTTCGCCGCGCGTTTCCACGAGGGGATCTCGCCGCTCGCCCGGATAGCCAAAGAAGAGCTGGAGCGCGACAACCAGAAGACGACCAGACGAGGTGAATCATGCCAATGACCTATGCCGAGCATGAAAGAAAGAAGAAGTCGCCTGCAGTCTGCGAGCTGTTTTCCCTGCGGGATCTTCCCGAAGGCGAGAACATCATGGTCCGCACCAACGGCGCCTTCGTTGCGGGCTACGAGTTGCGCGGCATCCTTGGGTACTTCGCGACGGACGGCGACCGCAATCAGACCAAGGCGATGCTGGAGGCGCTCTTTCGAAGTGTGCCTGATGTCAGTATGCGCATCCAGTTCCGCTACGAGATCTCGGAACGCCTGGGCGACCTTTTCGACAGCTACGTCAACGAACAGCGCGCCAGTCAGCCGGAGGTGACGGCGCTCGATGCGCACCGGCTGCGGATGTGGCGCGAGAAGGAGCAAGCCGGCTACTTCTTCGAGAACCGGTTGGAGGTCTACTACGTCTGGGACCCGCGCATTCATGCCAAGCTCTATCACTCGGCCGAACAGAATCGCAAGCTGGGCGGTTTCACGCTAAGTCAGGCCAAGGCCATTCAGCGCGCACGCAATGAACATGAGACTTATCGGGCGGAATTCGAGTCGACCCTGCGCGGCATCGAGGGATCGATGGAGGCGGCCAACCTTGGCTCGCGGCGGCTCACGACCCAGGAACTGTTCGAGGAGTTGAAGCAAGCCCAGCATCCGACACGCCGCGATCGCCGACCTTATCTTCCCGGCGAAGGAATGATTGAGTATCGCAGTGCCAGAGAGCAGGCAGCGGAAGCGAGCATTCTGAACGAGACCGAATCGTACCTGAACATCGACGGGTATCTTTATGGCGTGGTGAGTCTGAAGGAACTGCCCGATGCGACCTTCCCTGGAATGCTCCAGAACTTTTCGACCCTTGGCTTTCCGATCACGATCAGCGGTCAGGTGGTCATCCCGGACCAGGTGAAGGTGCTCAAGAGTTACAAGAAGCGGTTGCAGAAGATGACCGCGGCCCAGAAGGATGCGAACGGCAACTTCAAATCGAATCCGGAGGCCGAGGTTGCGCAAGCGCAGCTAATGCAGGTTCAGCGCGACATCATCTCGTCGTCGCTCAAGACGGCGAAGCTGAGCCTTTCGGTGGTCGTGCGGACGTCGCATCCGGCGGTGACGATGCGGGATCTCGAACAGTCGGAGCGCGAGTTGGCCAACCGCACCCAGGAAGTCTTGAACGCTTTCACGCACATGAACGGCGCGAAGGCCGTAGCGGAGACAATCGCCAAGCGCCGCATCTTCCTTGGAACCTTGCCAGGCTTGGGCGAAGCGGATAAGCGGGACCAGGACATGCTGACCTCGAATGTCGCCGATCTGGTTCCCGTCGAAATGCCATGGATGGGCACCAGGCGAAGCCCGCTGATTCTCTTCGAGACGCCCTACCGGCAGCTCATTCCCTTTTCGATGTTCGATCCGGATCTCTCTGACGCAAACGGCCTGCTGATGGCGAAAAGCGGCGGCGGCAAAACCCTGGCGGCGCAGCAGATGCTCCTGATGGCGGCGAGGGCGAACCCGTTGATCTCGATTCTCGAACGCGGTGACTCCTACCAACCGCTGGTGGAGTTGATGGGCGGCGAGATGATCGAGATGTCGCTTGACTCGGACCAGACGATCAATCCCTGGGACCTGCCGAAAGGGGAAGACCGGCCCTCGAACGACCAGATTTCGTTTCTCAAGAATCTGACCCGGCACATGCTGGGCGAGAATACGCCGCCCGATCTGGACATCGACCTGCTTGATAGCGTTCTGCTCGAAGCCATTGGATCAACCTACAAGCGTTGCAGCGCGAAGACCTCGAATCCGATTCCGTTGTTCGGCGACTTGGCGGCGGAACTGGCTCACTGGCAGGACCGGGACCGCAACCAGAAGATCAACGCAATGGCCCAGATGGCCTCTACCAAGTTACGCGCATGGGTGGATGAGGGGCCGTATGCCCGACTCTTTGATAGACCGACAACAGTCGAATTAAATAATCCCTGGCTCTACTTCAACGTGGAGAAGTTGAAGGACGATCCGCGGTTGGAACGCGCCATGAGCCTGCTCATTGCGCACACTGCCACTTACCGTGCATCCGGTATCACCGGCCGGCCAAGCATTGTCCTGCTCGATGAGTGCTGGGCGCTGCTGGAGTCCCCCATCCTCGCGAGCGTCGTCGTCCAGCTCTTCCGCACCGCCCGTAAACGCAATGCCAGCGTCTGGGGAATCAGCCAGACGCCGGAGGATTTCGTCGGCACGCTGGACAAGCCCAACGAGCACGGCGCGGGCATCGTCAAGAACGCGACGACGAAGATCATCGGCAAGCAGCCCGGCGATATGACAGCGCTCCGGGAGCACGTTCACCTGAACGAGACGGCGCTCAACCAGATCAAGACCTTTGCTCATCCGAAGAAGGGCCATAGCGCCGAGTTTCTGATCGCGATTGGCGAAAAGGCCGAGTCGACACACGCGATCCGCATCGTGCCGAGCCCGGTGGACTACTGGATCACGACAACCTACGCCCGCGAACGCACGTACCGAATGTGGTGGATGCGGAAGCACGGGTCGATAGCGCGAATCGCAGCTTATGAGGCGCTCGCCGAGCGTTTTCCGCGGGGGTTGGCAGAACTTGCGCCGCTCAAAGAAGAGCTTTCAGGAGAAGTTCAGGAGGTACTCGCGCAATGAAACCGGACGATCGCAAACCAGAGGAAACAGTATTGCTGAACGGCATTCCGTATGCAGGAGATATCGCCGCTTCACGCAAACAAAAGAGCCGGCCCTGGAAATGGCTTACGGCAGTGTCAGTCCTTGGTATTGCAATGCTGCTACCAGTAAGCGCCCATGCCGGCATCTTCGATGTCTTTAGTGAGATATTCGGCACGATCCAGAGCGACATCGGCAGTTCGCTCAAATCGATCAACCAGCTTACGCAGCAGGTGCAGCAACTCTACCAGACGACGATGTGGCCGCTGGCCGCGCTCAATCAAGCTCGTGGCTTCGTTGCGAATTCGATTTCGAGCTTTCGCAACCAGATGAACCAGATCTTCAGCATTCCCACAACGAGCGCAGTCACTGCGGGCCCGCAGCAGTTCGAATCGATCTTGCATAGCCGCCTCTCGGCGCAGATTCCGGCGCTTGGAACCAGTTTCACGGCCAACTACGGCGCAATTCCACAGCAGAACAGCGCCGCGCCCCAGGACCGCCTAATGATGGACATGGACGACGCACTGGGCCAGGAGAACCTGAAAACCACGCTCATCGCCGACCAGGGAGCGGACACAATCCTCCAGACCGCAAACCAGATGGAGAACCAGGTGGCAACCACCACGCCGGGCTCCAATCCATATCTGACGGCGCAGGCACAAGTATCAAATCTCCGTTGCCAAGCCTATCTGCAGAAGATGCTGGCCGCGCAGTTGCGGCAGGAGGCCGGCCGCATCGCGCATGACAATGCGCTATTGAAGCGCAGAACAACCATCACGGGCGGGATCAACAGCCTGATCACGGGGGCGCTCACGGCGCACTAAAGGGAGAGTGTCATGTCCGACTCAAAGAAGTCCACAAACAAAGTGCGCAAGCCATTTCTGTGGCGGCGCAAGCAAGAACCAACCTCAGAGATTCCGGCATTCGGCGAGGGCTACGAACCAGCGCAATCCGAGCGTTCCTGGCGCAGGCCGGCGCTGCTCAAGGCAGCGGCCGTCGTTCTGGCAGTTCTTATGATTCTGCCGATGCGAGCGCATGGGCAGTTCGGCATTGATCTGGCAGCGATTCTTGCCGCACTTCAGAAGATGCAGTCGCTGATGTCCACCTACATCTCCGCGCCGCTCAACACCATCAACCAGTATGAGCAGAGCGTGGCCAAGTACGAGCAGCAGGTTATGTATCCGCTTGCGGCGATCAATCAGGCCAAGAACTCGGTGACGCAGTTTGAGAACCAGTTCAGCCAGGTCTCAAACCTCTTTCATGTGAATGTCTCAAGCGCTACCCTTCCGCAGTCGAGCAACCTTGAGTCCCTATTGCTTTCGCGCAACGCCGGCAACGTGGGCAGTGTTTCGACCCAGTTCCAGTCCGTCTACGGAGTGGTGATGCAGCAGAACGCCGCATCGGCCGCCGTGCGGACAATGACCGACATGACCGATGCGCAATCCCAGGACGCGATGAAACGGGCAATCGAAATCGACGCCCTGGCGGATGCGGAACTCAAGGAAGCGGACCAGATGGGCCAGCAGATCACGGCCGCTGCGCCGGGCAGCGCACCGATTCTCGAAGCTGAAGCCGATGTTTGGGTCGTTCGGGCCAACGCCTACACGCAGGCCGCGCTGGCAGAGTTGATGCGCACGCGCGGAATCGATCTAGCCAATCAGAGCGCGGCAGCGAAACTTGCAACCACGAACAACACGAACAACAACAGCCTTATCAACGGGGCGTTGACGAACAGGTAATGCGCAATGACGATTCCGATTCCCAATCCGCATATCGCCGTCTCGATGCTTGCGTTCTTTCAAGGGACGCAACTGAATCTCTTCGAGCGCTTTCTGACGCAGGCCGTTGCCGGGATCGACTCAACAAGCATCACGAGCGGAATGCAGAATGTCGCCTATGTCGTCCTGCTCGTGGGTTTTCTCTGGCAGGTCTATCAATCGGCCCTGCACGGCGGAGATGTGCGCGGATTGGGAACCAATCTGATCAAGTACATCGTCACCGCGCTCGTTGTGATGAACTATGGAACCGTTTTTACAACGATCAACCAGGGATTCGTCAACGCTGGAAATTGGATTAGCAATGCATCCGGATCGTTTAACCTCTTTGAAAATTGGAAGAGCGACATTAGTACCCAATTCAGCAATATCGGGTTTCAGAATCTTTGGGGGCTGATTACAGGCTCCGTCGCCGGCATCATTGACGGGATCCTCATTCTTGTCGCGTACATTCTTTATCCCGTTGTAATCGCCATTTTCGGATTCTTCTACATCTTCTACGGGAGCGTCCTCTACATCTTCGGCCCGATCGTGATCGCTCTCATGCCTCTCGGTGGAGCGAACCGCATCGCCAAGTCTTACATCGAAAACGTTCTTATCTGGAATGCATGGCCGATCCTCTACGGAGGATTCGGCGCTTTGCTGAGCGCAGTGCAGATGGGTCAGGTCGGTCAGATGCTCAACCAAAATAACTTTCTGGGTGGATTGGGAAATCTCGAAGGAGCATTTCTCATCGGTATCGCCAGCATCATCTACTCGTTGGCGATCGCGGTGATTCCGTTTATTGCAAAGCGAATTGTCAGTGGCGATGTGGGGGCTACCGCGGTCGCATTGGTTGGAGCAGCGGCCACTGTGGTAACAGCTGGAATTGCCGCTGGCGAAGGTGCGGCCGCAGGATTTGCCGCGGCAGGAGCAGGCGGCGCGCAGGGCGCTGGCGCTGGCAGTTCGGCGAGCACGGCCGCAAGTTCGGGCCGGCTAACAGCCGCTTCGACTGGCTCGAACCAGCCGGCGCCGCCACAGTTGCTACCGGCGTCTACATCGAGTTCCGTTGCAGAAGCACCGACGATAGAAGGCCATGCGGACCAGATTCGCAGTTCATTTAGCGACGTGATGGGATCGGGTTCAAGCGACACGCAGCCTGAGAGCGAGGCCGCGGAAACCGCGGTTCCGACGCAGGTAACAGGCGCAACTTCTGGAGGAAGCAGCAGTTCTCCGAGAACATCCGCGCCGGCCAGGCGTGGGCCGACCGTCCACCGTTACAACATCGGAACATGGGGCGCATACCACGCCGCCCGCGTGGCGGCTCAGGGTTTGGCAAGCGTGTCCCGGCGAGTAAAGGACAAGGAGTAGGAGGCATTCATGAAGACAAAGGCAGACCGAGCGGACGAGGCCTCCCAGGTGAGGCCGAAGTATTACGAGGTGGACGGCGCTTTGCGTGCAAATGCAAATCGCGCCTGGCTGTTGGCATTTCTGACGATCCCCATCGCACTGGCCGCAATCGGCTTCGCCGTCTTAGTGCGCATGCAGCCGCCGACTGTGATTCGCATCGGCCCGAATGGCGACGCCTCGGTTGTGGGCAAGCCAGCCAAAGGCAGTGTGACGGATCTTGCCACAGCTGGCACGGACCAGTTTCTGGATGAAGCCTTCGTCAAGCGCTTTCTGACCAGCTACCAAAACTACTCGCCGTCCGACGTGGACGATCATTGGGCGGCAAGCCTCAACATGATGACCCGCAATCTGCGCGGGTACACGTTGAAAGCCATGGCCGACGACAACACCCGCGGCAAGATCGACGATGGGCAGATTCAATCGGTCTTTCATCTGCGCGAGCTGGACGCCGTATCGGGAGAGCCACTCACGTACCTGATCTACGGGGTCAAGGACGTTCATCATCTCTCGAACGGAACCGAGGTTACCGACCACTTTGTGAACGAATACCGCATCCGGGTAATCGCGGACAAAAGATCGGACGCGAATCCCGATGGATTGTGGATCGCCGAGTACAGCGAGCGGCCCATCGACGGCGAGCGCCGCAATCAGATTCTGAACGCGCCGGACACCATAACCAGCAGCGAGACCGCGGCAAATCAAGGAGGCCAGTGATGGCGACAGCAGCAGTGAGCGTACCTCGAAACGAGCATCCGCCGGCGCCGGCCGCCGAGCCGAACCGGAGACGCAAGCGCGGCCATGAGGAGGATCAACAGGCCCGATACTTCCTGGCCAAGGAGGGATCATCGCCCGAAAAGCCGGAGCTTGGCGCCGAGGCTGCAAACGAAGGCGAGGCTCTGATCAAAGCATTTCAAACGAAGAGTGGTTTGCTCTATGCCGTGGTGGCCTACAAAGCGGAGGCGGAGATCCAGGGCGGCTCTCCGACATTGGTGAAGCGGCCCGTGCGCAAATAGCAGGGCCATAGGTCAACGGATTCAAAGAGGATACAACCCTGAAATATGGCTATTGTCATCCTCCTTTGACTCCTTATCGCATGCGCGATGAGGAATTCCGCTGACCCGGTTTGAAATCTCGAACCTGGTTGGATCATCACCCACCCCTAACGCGGGCGGCCAGGCGAAGAGATTCATGACCGGGATCTGCAGATCTCTAGTCACTTCGTCTCGAAGCGCCAGACAAGTGAGGAGAAAATGACAGCGACGAGGACACAGAAAACGGCCATCGATCAACGGCTCATTCTTGAGCTGAGCATCGATGCGCAAGGAGAAGTGACCCGCAAGCCTAGCCAACTGGGCCGCAAGGATACGCTCGAAGGCAAATTGCTTGCCGAGATCTATCCCGGCATCCAGGTAGCGCGCGTCAGCGTGCCGCATGAGTTGACGCCGTATGAGCAGTCAGTGGTCGAAAACCGCATGGCCAAGCTCATTTACGGCGGGGTCGAATATCGTTTGGTGGGCGCGAGCAACTCGGCAAAGGACGGCAAGTTCTACTTTGTCGATCTCGCGCACTCCAAACAGATTGCTGAGCGCTTTCAGCATTGGCCCGAGGCGGCAATGGTGTACTTCGCCATTCTCGTCTCCGACTGCAAGCTGATGGTGGATGAACCAAACTTCCGCGTCGCCGTGGTCCAGGAGCACGCTCTTGGCACCAACGACTGCCGTGGATGGGTTCGGGAGTCCGTCTACCGCAAGCTCAAGATCGGCACCAACAGGTTCTGCCAGTTCCGGCTGGCGTTCGATGCGCATGAACCGAAGCAGGCAAAGGGTGCACTCAAGGCGATGAGCGACCGCGTGGCCGACAGGCTTGGGGTCGATCTCATTCTGCCCGACAGCGCCACGAAACCGGCATTGAAAGGAGGCCTTCGCTTCCTTCCACAGCTGGGCACATCGGGCCGGTTGTATACAGGTCCAGCGGTTCTCGGGATCAAGGAAATCTCCCGGGTGTTGGAGTTTGGATCGAGCTATACGCTGGTTGAGCACGCTTCGGAAGACAGCCTTCAACTTGAGATCATGCCTCGGGCCATCGAGCAGATTCGCAAGGTGAGAAAGGCTTGGGACGAGGGCGATTACGATGCTTTGCTCGAACTGCTGGGCAAATCGTCCGACGTTGCAGCATTTGAGGATGAGGATTCGAGCTTTGATCCTGAATCGTTGGAGCGTGGCGTAAGTCACGTCTCTGAAGAGTGGGAACCGGCTGAAGCAGTGCTTCTGGCCGATCGCAGTGGAACCAGCATCAAGTTCCCCTACGTGTCGAACCAGATCAACCGCAAGCTGGCCCGCTGGGCATTTCGTATCTGCACGGGTGGAGGTTTCCGGCTGCCGGCATTTGCACTGGCAGATGACGGCGTCCTGATCGAGCACCGGGGAAAGATTCTCTCGGCCTCGGACTGGATACCGTTGGACACATCCATCACGTCGCTAACGGCGGACCAGGGACTTTGCATCCGGTATCCCATTCGGATGCAGGAGGATTTGCTTCCCATCCGCCATCTCACCAAGGACGAGCTTGGTCCGTCGCTCAAGCGTGCACTGGGCGCAGATCTTGAAGAGTCCGAGATCGCCTACATTCTCGAACGCCAGCTTCGCATGGGGGGAACTTACATCCTTCACTCGGAGACGGCGAAACGGAACGGCGGCGACTTCGACTTCGACACTGTCTGCATCATGCCATCCGATCAATTTCCGCGATTTGTTGCGGGACGGATTGCGTACGGGGAACAGTTCCGCCAACAGAAGACCAAGCTCACAAAGGCGAAGTCTCCCTGGTGGAACGTCTGCCTGGTCGCCATGAAGGCGCGTGGAAACAGAATTGGTTCCATCACCGATCTGAAGACCTCGTGCCTGGCTGCTGGACGGCCGGACCTTGCATACAAGCTCGTCGAACAACTGCAGAACGCTCTCGACTCGCTCAAACACCGGGTTGAGATCGATGAATCGGTGATCAGCGAAATCCGCAAGGAGGTAGCTCAGGCGCCCTGGCTCAAGTTCAAGCGCGAGCGCAGAGTGTCGGATCTGCCGGCTCATCTGGATGTAGCGGACACCGACAAAGTCGGCAGGCTCTACAACGTGTTGCGCAAGGAGCTTGGCTTTCTGCCCAATGAATCCGGCACTGGCTTCGAAGATCGGATGTCGATTGAGGACTTCCGCGGACTCTTCTCTGGCGAAACCGTAACCAAGGGAATGTTCGAGGAATGCCAATTGGTCAACTCGATCTACGCCGATGCCGCCAGCCGGGTCGTCGAACGCGAGGAGGAGATCAAACTTCAACTCGCGAACGCACAGGCGCTGTGGGATGCCATGCGCAAGTGCGAGGACAAGGAACAACGCAGGTCGGCAGTGCTTGCGCGCAACAGAGCGCAATCTGCTCTCTGGGAGCATGAACAGGAGGCGCGGGATCAGTTCAGTTCGCTTCACCTGTTTGTGCACTACTGGGCGCAGGGCAAGCAGGAGAATCGCAGGGCTTGGGCACAGGCGATGAACACCATCGTCTCGAATGGCACAGGCTCCGGGGCGGTTCTCTTCCAGTCCTTCCCGCAGGAGATCGTCGATGCCTTTGCGGAGGCAACCGGCGGCCAGCGGGTAAGGGTTCGATTGCCAAAGACCATCAACGGGTACGTCTGGTTTGACGATCAGCAACGTGCGTTTCTCGTCGAGCGGATCGCCAATCCCGATGGACCGGAAGGCGTGAAGCGGGTATTCCTCTTCCAGTACAAGGGGAAGCGGAACCTGACATTTGAGGACACGAGTATTCCAGCCGCGCTGGGATGCTCTTAACCCAAAGGAGAAGTCACTGCGTGAGCCGTGGCTTCTCCTTTCTGTTTATGCGCCAAGGAGGCCGCTATGAAGTCGCTCTTGACCATGATTCTCGCTATTTCAGCCGCCGTGGCGGGGGCGCAGACAACCGGCCAGGGCCAGATCCGGCACGTCGAAACCTCGATGAACCATCTCACCGTTCTCGAATTCGGTGAGCCGGTTACGACGCTCGCCGTTGGCGATGCGGACACCTTTCAGATCGAACGACACGAAGACAAGGTCTTCATCAAGCCGCTTCAGCAGGGCGTCTCGACCAATCTCTTCGTGTGGACGGCGTCACGGGAGCTGAGCTACGAACTCGATCCATCCGGTTCGCTTTCCTCCATGGACGTGCTGATCCGCACCGATCCCGCTCCTAATCCGCGCACCGACGCGCACTCCGATGCCCAACCAACCGAGCAGGAGATTCGCAAAATAGCGACACTGGTTCTCACTCAGACGCTTGCGGGAGCGGAAGACATTGGGCGGGAATCGAGCAAGGCTGAGAGCAATCGCGTGCAAGTTGCGCTTGAGCAGGTGTACCGCACCGGAGACCAAATCTATATCCGGTACTCGCTAACAAATCGAACCGAGGCGCCGTATCGCGTAACGACACCGGTTGCTTATGCGCAGACGCCTGGTAAGAATGCTGTATCGCTCGTGAGCCTTCGCAACCACCAGCTCGGGCGCAAGACTTACGCATCCTTCAAAACGCATCGCGGAGTTGCTCTCGATGTTGCGCAGCCGGAGTCCACTCCGCGCGATCTTGCGCCGGGCGAAAAAGCGACTGGCGTGATCGGCATCAAATGCACAGATGGGAATCAACCGCGCCTCTATCAATTGAACTTCGGGATCGACCAGAGCCGGCCGGTGACGGCCGAGGCGGTGCTTTAGTCATGGACACCGCGAGTTATGTCACGCCGGAAGAGGTGCGACTGGCGCTCCGCAAACTTCACTTAGAAGACACGGAGACAAATCCAGAGTTGGCATTGCGCTCCGCGCTGGCCGACGATCTGAAGCCCGTCGATGCACGGGGACGCTGGAAACCAAGCTCGCTGGTGATTCTGGCAGGCGTCTTTGTCCTCGCATTGCTGGGCGTATTCCTTTACTTCTCACTGGGGCGGAGCCTATGAGTCCTTATTATGATCAACCCGGATACAGGCGCACAGGACCGGGAGATGCTGCCGGTGTCGTGGTTCTCGTTAGCTGCGCCGTGTTCGGATTTCTCTGGTATATCGCCGTCTCCCGCCTCCATCTGCGCAATGACCAATGCCTGGAGATCTTTCTCGACTGCGCCATCGTGTTCTTTGGCGGAGGCTTGATTGTTGCCCACCTCATTGGCAGAAGGGCAAAGCGCGAGGAGAACTGGCCGCATCCTTCTGTTGTCGTGCCCACAGCCATGGATGCACGAATCGTTACGGATACGCACAATAATTGCGCTACACTCCTCGGCTACAACGTGCATAAAGAGCCATGGGTCTGGCCGGATGCCGTGCGAATCAAGCACGGAGTAATTGTCGGCGGCACCGGCGCAGGCAAATCCACTTTCCTTGAAAACATCATCGCGCAGGATCTGACGCGCCGCTTCGGCGCGCGCAAGATGCCGATGATCATCTTCGACGGCAAGGGCGAACGTGAGTTTCTGGACCATATTCTGCCGCATATCGCCGCCGCCGGACGCTTGCAGGATTTGCGGATTCTCGACCCGACACATCCCACTGAATCCTGCCGCTACAACCCCTTCTACTCCCTCGACGACGCCTACCAGGAGCACGTGAACTTCATTTTCCGCTCCTTTGGCCTGCGAGAGGACTTCTTCAAGGGCCACCAGGAAGCCTACCTCTCCGATCTTGTCCGCGTCCTGCAGTACACCGGAAAGCTCTTCAATGTCTACGACGTGCTGGTCATGGCGCTCGATGATGACGTGCTCCAGGACCAGATCAAAGCGGCCAAGGCGCGCATCGCGACGCTCACTGGCCTTTCAATGCAGAAGCGTCTGAACTTCGAGATGTCGGTCAAAATGCTCATGCGGTCGCTACAGGATCGCGAGCGCGTAGAGAAGATTCAGGGACTCCTGAACGAACTGTTGAGTTTCCTCGAAGACGAGTTGTCGGTCGTGACCGGCGCATACCAGGACCTTCTGACGCTCGACGATGTGCTTGAAAACGATCTGATCTTGTTTGTCTCGTTGAATTCAAATCGCAACCAGCGCGCCGTCGAAGCCTTGGGAAAGATCCTTCTCCAGAATATTCAACTGATGGTCGGCAAGCGATATTCGCAGACAACCGCATCGCGATCCAAGGATGAGCCGATGCTTTCCGTGATCCTGGACGAGTTTGCGCCGTTCGCTTATCCGGGATTCACGCAGGTCTTGCAGACGGCACGCGGCGCAAAGGTGTCGTTTCTGTTCTCCTTCCAGAGCCTGCCGCAGTTGCAGCGTGTCAGCCAGGCATTTGCCGATGAGGTCTCGTCAGCGCCTGGAACCAAGATGATCATGAACGTCTCTGAGGAAAATACTGCGCAGTGGTTTCTGAAAGCGTCGGCGAGGATTGCGACGAAGAGGCGCAGTTTATCGGTTCGCAAGACCGGCATCTTCACACCCAAGTACATCGAGACCGGCACGGGAAGCGAGAGCGAAGCGAAGGAGACGCGGGCGCGCGAGGACCACATCAAGAACCTTCCCGTGGGCCAGATGGAGATCCTGATGGTAGATAGCCGCGAAGGAACTCTCCACTCTCATCTCCATGTACGCCGCGCGCCCAGCCACCGTTTGGACAGAATCGACGAGTATCTCTATCCCAAGATGCACAGTCTGTTGGACCCCGGCACTGGCGTCAATCTCCGCTTCAAAGACGCTCAGAATCGCCGCCAGAGGCGCAGACGAGTTGCAGGAATCTCGCTTGAAACGCCCTATGGAGGTTGATGATGCGACGCCTTTCAGCCATTCAATTGTCGGCAGCCGTTCTGCTTTTCTGCGCAATTGCGCCAGCCCCGATGGCCCAGACGCGGACCGTTCAGCCGCAAACGGCTGGGCAAGCCGTGCGCCAGCGCCAGGGGTTCTTTGACTATGCCCTGGGAAAGATCAACCCATCGAATACTGATTATGGCGCGGCCATGGCAGATGGACGCAGTGAAGCTGTTAGCCACACCATCGACGATCTCTACTTCTGGTCGAACGCTGTCACACTCGGTCTGCTCGTCTGCGCAGCAGGGATTATCTATTTCGAGTGGCGCTCCGCGGCAAAGAAAGAGATCGTTGCTGCCACCATCATCGCGGAACTCTGGAACGGCCGTGTCAGCGACAAGATCGAGATTGTGCGCCGTACCCAGCAATTCAACCAACTCGTTGAACTGCAAAATCAGGAGACCGAGCGGCTATTATCCGCCGGGCCAAAGACATCAGAACATGAACAGGAAGCAGCCGAAAGCATCACGAAGAACGTCGGTCAAAACGGATATTCGGGTTCATCGGCTGCGGGTTCCGCGGCAAAGAGTACGTCCCCGGCCCCGCGCGCAACCGAATCGGCAGCAGTGGGTAACGCGAATGATGGTACAGCGCGCTTGCAACAGAGCAACCTGATGTTGCAACGCCGGGTGGAGGCGCTCGAAAACAGCGAGAAGAACCTCAAACAAAGACTGAACCAGACGACGATCCTGCTGGACGAGGAACGCCGTCGCAACGCAACGCTCAAGGGCGCATAGAGAGGGCAAGATGCAACGGAAATCCAGAGCCTGCTTCGCCAGTCATGATGAATGGTTGGCCTATGTGCGCCGTGAATTGTCCCGTGATGAACAACCAACTGCGCTCGCTTACGGCCGCATGGAACTCTTCCTGCGCTTCTTGGAACTGCGCGGTCGGTCGCTTCCGGCAGAGCTTAAGGCGGAGTTGGATCTCATCCTTGGGCTTCCCGATCCAGATCGCGCGGACCGACTCGACACACTCAACGATCGGATCATGGCGCACCTGATCGAAGTGCTGTTTGCCGAAGCCGGTCCAACTCTGGACGAGGAAAAGCATACACGGCAACATACCCCGCGACAGCAGACACAGGAATTGCTCGACCAGCTGGCAAGCAGAAATCCGTACTTCCGCCTCTGGATCGACTACAAAGGGCGTGTCGGCGGCGAATTCAATGAGCGCGCGTGGAACGAATTCCTCCGTCGTCAGTTGGGCGAAAATGACACAGATAGCCTCGATTTCGCTAGAGCAATGGCGGAGTTGGATCGGCTTCTTGTCTGGTCCCATCATCACAACACTCCGCTGCCGCGTCATTTCTTCGAGCGCGCCTGGTTCCTTCACTTCTTGCGTGAGCCGGAAAGAATGGTCCAGACGCGTGCCCTTCTGAGCACCTTCGTAGCGGAGATCCCGCCATGCATGTCCGTGTAGTCAGCTTCGGATCGAACTGGTGGGAGATGCACTCACGCGCTCTGAATGATCCCTTATGCTTCAGGCAAAAGGCGGCATGGTTCAACTCCGCGGCGCTTCGTTGCGGCCGTCGCATACGATATTTTGCAGCCTATCCCGGCCAGATCCGTTTCAACCTAACAAGCGGCTTCAATCCAGAATTTCCCACTCGCGCTTTGGGCAGGACATTTCTTTGCTCGGGTCCAAACCAATATGGAGGAAAGGCGCACCTGCTTTTCGTCCGATTGGTAGCGGAAGCGGCGCCGGATGCCTGGCTGGTGACGTTGAGTTCTGACGTTCACGGCGCGATTGAGTTCACAAAACCTGGTTGGCGATCGGCCGGAGTGCAGCCGGTCTCGATCAGTTTGCGCGGCGCAAGATACGAAGCGATGCTGCTCTTTGGCTCCGCAGACTGGGTCCAGAGCGGCCTGGGACGCTGGATAATCGGCGGCGATGGGCGGCGCCTTGTGCTCGCTGAAGGCGCGAATGGAGGATGGCAATGAGGTATGCACGGGGCTACATTGCGCTTTCAGATGCAGGCGATGTGCCGGTTCTCCTGCACATTCGCAACGCACGCGCCATCTGTTTCGACCAACTCAGCGATCTGATTCTCTTCGATGGCGCTGGCGTGGCCGTCAGTTCGCTCCGCTGGCGTGTCGCCCGAATGGAGAAGGCCGGCGTCATTCAGCGGTTTCAGGAAGTTCGTCATTTTGGCAAGCCGGTCTATGGAATTACACCGGCTGGTGTGGCATTCCTCGAATCCCGCGGCCACATGCTGTTTTCTTTGCCCAGCACAACAGAGAAGAAGATCATCCATTCTCTGCAGATTCCTCATGCGCTGGAACTCGTGAACATTCGGCTAGCCCTGCTACGCGCCGGCATCCTTGCCGCGTGGAAGTGCGACCTGGAGATCGCCTCCCGCAACCTGGTTCTCGACGGCCCCCCGGCAAAGGATTACGACGCAATCGCAGAAATTGAGGTCGATGGCGTGGCCCATTTGATCGCCATCGAGTACGAACGAAGCTTGAAGAAGATCGCCCGCTATCGCGAAATCCGCGAGATTCTCAACCAGGATCAAACTGCGGAAACGATTCTATACCTTGCGGTCAACGGCCAACTCCTTTACACGCTGGCCTGCGAACTGAGAACCGTGCATAAGCATATTGGATTCGCGATCAGCAGTTCCTTCCGCCAATCGCCCCTCAACACGCACATGGTTATGAACAATGGAAAAGGTGATCATGTTTCGTTGAGAGAGTTTCTTGCAGGGGACGAGGTTCCTTCTGCTGACGCGTTTTGACGTTTTATTGAACTCGTTACGACTGCTGATTGCCTCACTATTGACCTTCTTTGCCTGTTATTTGACTGCCTGCGGCCCCGTCCAACCGGTGAGCCATCTGCAACTTATAACTGACTACCCCCTTGTGTTTGTGGTTTTGGATGGTGGTTGGAATGAGTTGTTGGATGAAAGATGAAGAAGGTCAACCAAAGCGCATCTGAGCAAATCAATGACCAGGATTCCTTCGTTCCTTTTCGGCAACGCTGAAAGCCGCGTCTGAACTGCACCGAAAGCCATCGGAGACCGGTCCGTAGTCACAACCCAACCACCGATTCATCCCGCCGTGGTTCCCAGAAGCCCAACACAATTCATCCCACCCATCGAAGGCGAGCCCTTCGGAAAGGATCACTTTGCTCGAGACCCTGTCGATTGCCTCTCCGTCCGTCGTAGCCGAACCTGCTCTGATCCCGCGCAGCACGGCGCGTGTGGCAATCAGCATCCTGCTCACCGTGCTCGATTCTTCGGCTGTTGTCGTCTTTCGCGGAATGCTCTGTAACGTCTCCGCCCATCACCCAATCTGGCTTACCGGGATCGTCCTGGTCTTCGTGTCCCTGTTCGCTTCACTGGCAAGAACCTGGTATCTGGCGCTGCCTGTCAGGCCGCGCTAACTTCCAACCCATCTAACCAATTCTCGAAGAGAGGAGAGTTCCAATGCCCCACAGCCTGGGAAAGATGTCCGTCTACAAGCTGTTCAACTGGCGCGACAGCGCCGCCAACACCATCCAACAGACCGTCCAAGCCTTCCTCGAACTCGGCGAGGCGGTCGCCACCCGCTGGATTCAGACCCGCAAGGGCGTCATGCTCCTACAGATGGTTCCCGATAACAACGCATCCGGCGCGATCTACGTCTTCGACCGGCAGCGCGACGATTGGTACATGCTCTCGTTCGAGGGTTGCGAGGACCGGTTCACCTCCGATCTGTTCGACCGGGTTTTCTCCGAGTACAAGTTGTTCAGCTACGTTGAGCAACCCGGCCTGCTGCTCTCCCAATTGCAACTGGCAGCCGCCTGACCGTTTCACCCTGCTGTATACCACCCACCACACCAAATCCCATTCACAATCAGGAGGAATCCCATGCGCCTATCCGCTGGCCGCATTCGCTCGCTCGCGACTCGTTACGCCCTGGCCGAGGCCGCCGCCTTTCCCGGCCTCCGCACCGAACCCAACACCTTCGCCACCAACCGCAAACCCGCGCCTGACTTCAAGCACGGCCGGCTGCGCTTCGCCCACCAGTCCTGAAGAACCCCAACCTCGTCGCTGCTTTGACGGCCCGGTGAACGCTCCGGGCCGTCATTTTTTCTCACCCGCAAACAGCCATCCAGCCGACACGCCACAGATTTGACCGAGTTCTGGAACCGGGGTACAAACACAGAACTTCAGGAAGGAGCGAGATCCATGTATACGACCTTCTGTGTAAGCCGCGAGACGGCCGACCGGTTCATCAAGCTCTTCGTCAACCGGCGCGCCTACGGGATGCAGGCTGCCCATCCCTTGCCCAACGGTTCGGTTCCGTACTACCTGGCGCGGGACTGGCAGACCAAGAAGCCAAAACCTCTCGACGCCGACGTGGTGCGCATGCACCTGAACGGCGACATCACCATCAATCTCTACGCTATCAATCCGGAGACACAACGCTCGAAGTGGGTCGCCATCGACGCCGACTTTGACGGCGCTATCGAGGCCCTCTTCCAATTGCATTGGGAACTGAAGCAGGATGGCATTGAGGCCGCGCTCGAGCAATCTCGCCGCGGCGGCCATCTGTGGATCTTCGCGGAGACGCCACTCTTGGCGTCGGAGTGCCGCATCTATATTTACAACCTCGCCCTGCGGCTCGGCGTTCCGGTCAAAGGCGGCGGCCTCAATGACGGCATCGAGGTTTTCCCTCGCCAGGACCGGATAGAGGACGGCGAGTACGGCAACGCCATCCGCGCGCCGCTGGGCGTGCACCGCAAAACAAACCAGCGGTACTGGTTCTACGAGGCTGCCCTCACGCCTGAGACGCAACTCGATTACCTCGACAGCCTGAAGAAGCTCACCGAGGTGGAACTCAGAACCTTCATCCAGGGAATGACGCTGCCTGATGCCTATCGACCTGTCGTAGCCCCTCCATATATACCACCGGCTTCATCGACCCTATGCACCGAGTTCCGCATTCTCGACTATGTGCGCGCCACGCGCAAAGACAGCCGCAATTGGTGGGCGCAATGCCCATCCTGCGCCCAGGCGGGGCATGACCGCACTGGCGACAACCTCGCTATCCAGATCAGCAATCCCCGCCTCTACAAATGCTGGGCCGGCTGCACGAAGGAAGAGATTCGCGCGGCGCTGGGCCAGCCGATCCGCCGCAAGGTTGCGGTCTGAGGAGGCGATGCCGATGACGCGCCCAGCAAAGATCGTCGCAAAAAACGTCAACCGCTATGCGCGATACGGCCTGCCGCTTCCGCAGCAGACACTTCGCGCCTTGGAGAAGCGCGGCATTTACTGCCAGCCGGGCGTCTCAATCGAGCACCAGCATCTGGCGCGACGGTACGTTCTAAGGGGCGTTGAGTCCGGCGGCGCGGTCGTCGACATGGGTCGCTATTGCGCCTATTTCGATACTGAAGGGAACCCGGCGCCGTGGCTGCAACAAGTCGATTCGATCTCTGGCAACGGCCGCCACGCCATCGTCATTGCGCCGGAGTTGGTGCGGATAGAAATGCTGCGCATAGGTCACACCTACGAACTGGCCATCACGCGGCTTTGGCTGAAGTCCGAAGAAGGCCACGCGCGCCCGGCCATCGCCACGGCCCCAATCTTCCGCGGCCGTCAAGGATCGCTCGCAGTCGAACTCTGGAATGGAGAAAACAAGGCCCTGCGCGGAACGGTTGCGCCGGTCTTCTACACCGCGGCCGGCGAGGTGCTCAACCTGCCGGAACGCTTTGACGAGGCAACTCGCAAGATCACCGGCGCGGTCGCTTGCCTGGGACGCAGGCACACGCACATCGCCGTGACTCCGGCCCATAAGAAAGGCATTGAACCATGACGCACGCCATCGAAGTTGGCAAGCCAGACTGGCTGCCTCTTGAGAATGCGATTCCGCCAGAGTACTGCGAAGACTACATGTTCATGGGCAAGGCCGGCGATATCGCCCTCTACAAGCACCGCCTGACGCGGCGCTATCTGAACATCGACGCGGTGACGGGGAAGTTCTACCGCTATGCCAATGGCGAGTACGTCGAGATCGACCGGCGACAAGCGCTCGATTCTGTCTACGGCCACGATCAATAGGAAGGAGAGATGTATGGGACGGAGTGTGAACAAGGTCATTCTCTTAGGCCGCGCCGGCAAGGACCCGTCGGTCCACATCCTGCGCACAGGCACAATCGTCAACCTGTCGCTCGCCACCAGCGAACGTTACCGGGACATCCACGGCGACTGGCAGGAACAAACGGAGTGGCACAACCTGGTTGGCTTCCAGCGGATCGGCGAGATCCTGCGCGATTACGTTCGCAAGGGATCGCGGCTCTATGTCGAGGGCAGCTTGCGGACGCGCTCCTGGGACGACCGGCAAACCGGCCAGCGCCGCTACCGCTCAGAGATTGTCGTCACCGAGATCAGCCTCCTGTCTCCTCCGCCCGATGGCGGCAGCGACGACGTGGAGCAATACGTCACCGGGCAGAGCTTCACACCGCCCGAGTTTAGCGAAGAACGTGAAATTACTCAGGAAGAAGTGCCATACTGACCTACAACAGAATTGAAGCGGTCCAAAATTGGAAACCCTGCCCCCCGCCCCGTTTTAGGGGACCGATCTATTGTGATCTGTCTTCTCCTTGTTGTGATCAGTGGTCTCAGGCACCCGAATACGAGGCACATGGAGCAACGATCGTGGTGGCTAAGTTCGATTCCCGGCATCCGGGCTGCCAGCCGCAAGAGTCTGGACGCCTATTTGGTGCTGAATTTATGAAGGCTGCTCCCACCGGTGGTGTTTCCCGTCTTTCCAGCCAGTAACCCAGTGCAAGGCAACACCATCTTTGGGGTAGGCGGCACTCGAAACCTCTTCGCTAGGCAACTCTGTGACCAATTCATTCTCGATGTTGGGATGAACAAACAACATGGCAATGCCCGTGAATTCGCGCTCTTTTTCCCTCAGATACTTGTGGTAGTTCTGCAGCTTTGTGATATCCGCCCGGTACCTGCAGCCGCCATATCCAGGCTGCCAGAGCTTGATTTCAATCCCCACTCGGCAGGGTTGCCGCCAGATGGCAGCCTCATCATCCCGCTTGCTGGATAAGACAGCAACATCGAAGCGGTCTTTTCTCTTGTCGTTGTAAAGGTAGTACTCAGTCGTTACAGGGTGGACATAAAACGCCTCTTTGTAAAATGGCTCCTTGAATCCAAATGGACTGTTCTTCCCGTTGGCACCGTATGAATATCGGAGCTCAGGCGTCAATTTGCGAAGCTCTGCGTAGAGCAGCGCCTGGATGTCTCGCTCCGAGAGAAAATCCAGAGGATACTTCTGAAACTCGATCACAGTTGCTTTGATCGCCTTGCTCAGGGCATCGAAAATCGCTGAATCGTCGCTGTTCATCAGGCTTTCTCCATATTATTCTTTGACATTGTTATACACCCACCCAGCACTCCGTTTGTGAGTCCGCTTCCATCAACGCGGGCTTATTTCGGGCCAAAACCCACCTTCACCCCGAGGCCACCTCTTGCTTTGCAGCTTTGCGATCGCATGGCTGCTGCAGCTCGTAAAAGATCGCAAGTTTCGATCTCCCGTTCTTCCTCGAAGGCAAACTGACCGGCAAGAATGTAGGTTTCTCTGAGTTGAGCAAAGGAAAATCCGTCCGTCGATTCGACAATCTTTGCTGCGGCGCTCGCATCCAGTCCGCTGATCTTCTGAAAGTATCCGGTCCTAATTTCCGCAGAGGGATTACGAAACTCGATAACGCGGTCAAATCTGCCAGGGCGGTTCAGGATCGCTGGATCGAGCCGTTCCGGGTCGTTCGCAGTTGCTGCTACGATAAGTCCCTCCTGGACAGCGACTCCATCCAAACTGTTCAATAGGCCAGAGAGACTGACCTTCACCTCCTCTTTCCTGGAGCCGTCCCGAGGGAAAATGCGATCCAGATCCTCCAGAATGACCAATGCCGGCGCGCTGTTCCGCGCCGACTCAAACATAGACGCAACTGCGGAGTCATCTACTTCTTTGTTGTTGTTGAAATTCACGGAAAAAAGAGAGAGCCCCGGACGATTCGCCATGGCACGGATCACACTGGTCTTGCCATTGCCGGGAGCTCCATAGAAGAGGTATCCGCGCTTGAAGGGAAGATGATGCTTGCGAAACCATTCTTCCCGCGCGAAGAAGCTCTCAAAGTCGCGCCTCACAAGACTGTGGATATCCGAGGGCAGAACCAGAGCGTCCCAGTTTCCGGTTTTGTCATCGAGTATTTGCGACGGCCCGCCGGTAACCCTGATACGCTTCGTGCAGATGTTGCAAATAGGACCTAAAGCCTGCAGGACTGAAGCTGCTGATGAGCGCGCCACAATCAGCCAATGCTTCCAATCGGAGGCAAGCCCGTTCCTCATCGAGGTATAAGGGATATTCGCAACGATAGCCGGGCCGGTAGCTCCGGTGAGCCATATAGCAACTGGACATTCTCGCCATGAAGCCGACCAGGATGTCGCATCCCCTGAGGTCCGGTCCTGAACAGGTTGCATTTCGATGCGCGGCGTAGTATCCGGCGGAAGCTCCCATTCTTGAATCGCCGCCGACAGTAATTTGAAGCCTTGGAGTGAGGTGCCATGAATTGGCACGTCCTTGAAAATCCGGGCCGCGATCACTTCATCAAGTGCAGTGAGCAGTTCCAGTGTCAGGAGTTCGCCTTTCGGGGCGCCTAGGATTCCTTCGATCCATCCGGCGTACGGTGCGAGCGAATCATGGGCAGCGCTCACCGCAGCCGGGAATTTGATATTCATCTCTGTCACGCCTGCAGCTTATCGCTCGGGTGTGACAGGTGAGGTCACAGCCCAAAAATGCCTTTCCCAGAAGGTGACCTCATCTGACACACCCCTCTTGTAGAAGAGCCGCATAGAGCGTTACATTTCGATTAAAGTCATGCCTCGTGGAGCCCAACTCATTCGCCAATGGCGGCTGGTACAACTGCTAGCTGGCCGGACTGGACGCACGCTTGCGCAACTCCAGGCCGAGCTCGCTGTCAGCAAGCGCACCGTGCAGCGCGACCTGGGAGACCTTCAGGCTGCCGGTTTTCCAGTGGTTTCAGAACCACGAAACGGCACTGTGTTCTGGCACTTTATTGACGGATTTCGCGCAGAAGCCGCGCTTTCTCTGAGCTTGCCGGAAATGATGGCGCTGTACTTCAGCCGTGGATTGCTGAAACCGCTCCAGGGCACAGGGATTTACGATGCTCTCGAATCCGCCATGCACAAGATTGGCGCGGCTCTGCCGGCGCAAGGCCACAGTCTTCTGAACCTGCTAGGATCCGGAATCCATGTAAGTGGCTTCGGTACGAAGGATTTCAAGCGTTCTTCAGCAATCGTTCAGGCGCTGATGAAGGGGATTCTCCACCACTACACGGTGGAGATTTCCCATACTGTTCCTGGTTACGAAAAAGCGGTGCTCCGCAAAGTAGACCCCTACAAGCTCTGGTATGTGAATGGCGGCTTGTACCTGGTTGGTCTCGACCACCGCAGCAAGGAGCATCGAATCTTTGCCGTCCACCGAATCGGCGCGGTGAGCACGACCAATCACAGATTCGAGATTCCAGCATCTTTCGATTTCGATAAATTCACTGAGTCCGCATTCCAGATGGTTTGGGGAGAACCTCAACACGTCACAATCCGCTTCCGTGACGATCAAGCGCCTTATGTGACGGAGCGGATATGGCATCCTTCGCAAAAGATCACGCCACAGGATGATGGCAGCGTAATTCTCGAAATGGACATCGCCGACATAGAAGAGGTTCGAAGATGGCTGATAGGGTTTGGAGCAGCATCCGAGGTGATCGAGCCACTTGATCTGAGGAAGAAGATTGCTGAAGAACTCCAGCTGGCGATTAAAGGCTATTGGGGCCAGGTTTAGTTTTTACGAATGACGGATAATCGCCTTTCCCGAAGCAACGATATCATATCAAGATCTGAACCGGATGAGCGTCGCAGATCCCCAGCAAGCTCTTTCGATCCAATTCAATTTGCTGTTGAGCGCCCATTGGGCGCTTTGAGTCTTTCTGTGCTTGAAACGCAGGCCCCCAGCCCGAGGAGGTGAGGTATGGCCGCAACGAAGTTTACGGAAGCCGAGCGCGAGAAGCTCTTCGCACAGCTCGAAGCGCCGTTCGATCCGGCGCTCGTCAAGTGGCGCGTAATGCGCACCTTCGACTATGGCCGGAGCGGCGTCATCCTACCTTTTGCCGATCCGCGCGCCTATACGGACCGGCTCAACGAACTCTTCACGCCGTCGGGCTGGACGCGCGAGTACACAATCTCGACCGTGCCGTCGCTCTGCCGCATGGAGCGGGGCAAGGCGATCGTCACAAGCAAGGTGCTGATCGCCACCGTCGTTACAATCACACGGCTGGGCAGCCACACCGGCACCGGCGAGGAGTGGGCTGACCGCGAAAACGCTGTCACGGCGGCGGACGCCCAGGCCTTCAAGCGGGCCTGTAGCTGTTTCGGGCTGGGCCGCTACCTCTATCGCTTCGGGGAGACTCGGGTGCGGCTGAATGGGCGTGGAGAGCCTTTGGCGATACCCACATTGCCCGAGTGGGCGCTGCCGCCGGGTATGACCATGGCTCAGGCGAACGGCCTGGCCGGCGACACGCGCGGACCGGTCGATCAACGGCTGACTGCCGAGATCGATGGTTTTCGCGGGACGCTGGGCGAGCCGATCTACGCGGAGATTCTGCGCCGAGCCGGGCACAGCGCCGACGCGCGGACGATTCCCAACGCGGAGAGGCAGAAGCAGACCATCGAAAAGATGCAGGCTACGGCGCGCGGTTTTGAGCGGCTGCGTCAACTGGCTGAGATGGCTGGCGACGCGCAATTCTTCGCCGTGACAGAGCGCTTCAAGATCGCTTCGGTCACGGAGTTGACGAGTCTGGCGGCGTTGAAGCAACTGGTCGAGGATCTCGAATCTTTGGCCAATCAACAGGTCGCCTAGCGGGCAGTTCAGCGCCGGGAGGTAATCATGGGAGAGATCAGTATTCTGCGTCCGCGGCGCAGCCTCGTCAGTATTCCGGTTGTCGAAGCGGTCTACTGCGAGAGTTGCGCTTCGGTCTCGAACTCCAGCGGGGGATGTTGCGGCGTGTGTGGCAACATCTCCGTTTGGCCGCTGGCCGAATTGGTGCCGCAGCCGCCGATGGGGCCGCACTCCGGCTCGGTATCAGCTCGGCAGTTCGCACCCACAATGCGAATCGAATTGGCCAGAGCGGCGTAGTAGACCCGATGGGACACGCCGCCCATCGCTCTTTATGCAGGCTCAATCAGGAGGTCCGTCATGGACACACAATTGCTTCCCATGCCCGACCTGTTCGCCCACCGGGAGGCGCTTCGGCTTCCCGCATCGAAGGTGGTCGAGAAGCTAGTTGAGATCGTTGGGCGGAAACTGACCGCTTATATCGGCGGCGTCAAGGATGCGCGGGCTGTCGATCGCTGGATTGCCGGCGGTGAGATCTACGGCGACGTAGAGAGTCGTCTACGATTCGCCTTTCAGGTGGCGCGTGCCATAAGCGAACACGATTCGCCCGCCGTCGTCCAGGCCTGGCTGACGGGCGTGAATCCGGAACTGGGAGACAGAGTGCCGCTGCGCCTGATGTGCGAGAACGAGATTGATGTGGTGGCGCCAGCCATTCTGAGAGCAGCCCGCGCATTTCTAGCTGAAGGATAAGCTCGCGAAGATGATGTCCTCGAAATGGCAGTCAACTTCCGATCTGGCGAAAACTCTGGCATTTCCTAATCTTGGGTCCTGCAGCGTTTCAGAGGACTAATTAAGGTCTTTGAGGCACCACTGATAGAAACGAATCCCGAACTCAGTTATTGCGTAGACATAAGTCTGAAGATCAAACTGGCCCATCCCTGGTTCCACCCGCATTACGAGACCGTGCGACTGGAGGCGCGCGCAGCTTGAATTGATCGTACCTTCACGAAACTCGCTGTGAGCTTCGCGCAGTTTTCTCCACGCCGCCACGATGTCGTTCAATTCAGGGTGCCCCTGTCGTCGCTCAATGTCGGCGTGCATTTCATCGCGCATTCTGCCGAGCACGAAAGCGTCCATATCGAACAGATTCCCTGCGATCTCCAGCATTACCCTTGCCTCTTCCACTTGAGGACTGTTTGGAGAGAAGATGAACGCCGTTAAGAGATGCGCGATTCGACGTACACGCTCCGCTGATTTTGCTTCCGACGCTCGAACCACTGCTTCCGCGAGTAACTCGTGGAAGTTCTCGTCCCTGGATTTCAGCTTTTCCTCCAGCATCTCCGGCGTAACGCTTCTGCGAAGGAATTCGTCGTGTAGATATGAAACGAACTCTCGCTGTCTCCGTTCTCCGACTGAAGCAGTGATGTTTCCAGCAATTGTGAAGAAACCTGCGGCAGTCGCACACAATATGGCATCAGCGCCGGTTGTCGCGGCTGCGACCGCACCGAAGGCTGCGCTCAGACCTGTGGCAATCAATGTCTTATGCGGTAGAAATTCCGCCCGATCTTCCGAGTCATTCAGGGCAGCGAGTGCTGAACCTGGATCGTCAATTTGCATCATCATGACCTCTGGCGAAGATTATCCCTCTAGTTGAGAGATTTGTATACGGAAGTCGCCATCGCGCACGTTTTCCGGATCTCGGCGCTGCACTGAGAATCTGACCG
This sequence comes from uncultured Acidobacteriaceae bacterium, assembly GCA_903849645.1. Lineage (GTDB taxonomy): Bacteria > Acidobacteriota > Terriglobia > Terriglobales > Acidobacteriaceae > Telmatobacter. The sequence goes on from CAINJJ010000031.1 coordinate 138,258, forward strand.
TCCAACAGGCAGTTGCTGGTTGATCAAATCTCCCACACACATCTGGCGAGGATGATGCTGGTCCCCTCGCGGGGTTGCCTAACGGCAGAACGCTGCATCGGTTGCGGAATCGATTGTATCCGCACTGAAGCCAATCAAGCGGCCTTTGCAGCCTTCTTCTTTGCCTTTGGCAGCGGCGCGACAGTGGCGTTCATGTTCGCCTTGGAAGCGCCCTTCAATGCACCCAGCCGCTTGATCTGCGCCTGCCTGATGCGCTCACTCGCCTCCGCGCTCATCTTGCGGCGCTTCCTGGTTTTCTGAACCCTTGATAACGCTACGAAGTAACCTTAGCTGTCCGGCGCACAAACTAAGCTTTACCTCTTCGAATAGAAGATCCTGAGATTTCCATCGGCTTTCCTTCGTTCGCCAACGACTGCTTGTAGGCTTTTACTACGGATTGCTTCATCTGCTCCGCCGTCCAATCGGGAAGATGCGTATCAACCCAATGGTCATCGAGCACTTCGATGATCTTTGTCCTCGTAGCTTCATCAATGGCGAAAAATGCTTCGTCGAGTTCCTGGAGACGTTGGGCTTCAGCCTCAACTCTAGCTGCCGCGATAGCCCGAGCATGCTCCTTCGCTTCTTCCTGACATTTTGGACAGTCACCGAAAACACCGTGTTGACATCGCTGAGATCTCTTCCGGGCAGCATTCTTCCAAAGGTCAATGAACGAGATAATCACGATGATGGCGATAGCTACCCAAATCATCTGTGAAACTCCCCTGGTTGGAAAACCTGCTTAGAACCTCGGCCGACTATATCTGCGCTCTTCTCTGAGCAATCCGTGCAGGCTCCAACTCCGAGAAATATTCCGTTAAGGTGCGTAACGCACCTTCCTCGAAGATTACACGACACAATTCAAAACCAAGTGTGATTTAAGGCATATTTTGGCCGGAAATAAAGCATATCTTGGCCGGCGAGGGGCTGGATGCGAGCAGCTGTTGGGATCTGAAGCTCTACGTTGAGATACCGAGAGCCTTGCGGGCGCCTGAGTTGCCAAACCCTGTGTCTTCCATTCGGTACAGGAACCCTGTGGACGCGCCACGCGGATTCGGTCTACCGCAGGTACTCGCTTCTGGAGTTCTGAGACGATGATATGGTGCGGCCAACATATGCTTTATTCGCGGCCACAAATTGCTTTATCTCACACCAAGAGTTCACTGCCCAAGGAGGAACCATGGCGCGCAACGCGGCGCGGTTGAAAATGGGTTATTACCCGCTTCCCAAAAGCGAGGCCACGCGGCTTCGCCAACTGCTTGAGTTTGCCGGCCCGGCGTCGGTCGTCGATCCCTGCGTTGGGCAAGGAACGGCGCTCGAAATCGTCACGCAAGGCGCGGGGGTGCGCCGTTACGGCGTCGAACTCGATGCCGAACGGGCGGCCATTGCTCAATCGAAGGGTATCGAGACCATCCAGGGCAATGCCTTCGATGCCGTAGCGAAGCCAGAGTCCTTTTCGCTGCTCTATCTGAATCCGCCCTACGACTCCGAGATTGGCCAGGTTGCGAACAGCCGCATGGAGCGGTTGTTTCTCGATCACACCTATCGCTGGCTGGCAATGGATGGCGTGCTGGCGATGGTCATTCCCTTCGAGCGGTTGATGGACTGCGATGGCCTGCTGAGTTCGCACTTCACGCAGCTCAATGTCTTCCGCATGACCGACGAGGAATCAGTGCGCTTCCGCCAGATCGCCGTGCTCGGCGTACGATCGAACGTACGCGGCTCGGCCATTGATGCGAATAAACGCATGTTGCAGCGCATTGGCCTCTACGGGAACTATCAGGAGTTGCCAGCGTTGGCGCCCGATGCCTGCGAGCCGTATCGAGTTCCGCCTTCGAGTGAAACGGCTCTCAGCTATCGTGGCCTGCCCTACGACCTGCTCGAAGACCTGTTGCCGTACTCCGGCGCGTGGAAGCAGGTGATGCCGTTTCTCGCTCCACACGAAGACGTGGCCACCGGGCGGCCGATCACGCCTCTGCATGGAGGCCATGTCGGACTGCTCTGCACGGCCGGCTTGTTGAATGGTGTTTTCGGCCAGGGCGATGACCGGCACATTGCGAGGTGGAGATCAGTCAAGCATGTCACCACCTTCGTCGAGCACGACGAGGAAAACGAGATTGTCCATCACCGCGAGCGGTGGGCCAACGAATTGCGGCTGGTCTACGCCGACGGAAGAACGCTGAAGTTGACCGAAACGCCGATCCGGCAGGAGGAAGATACCGATGCAGAATGCGCACCTGCGGCTCGGGCTGCTTGAGTATCACCGCATCACAGAAAAAACTTCAGCCAGGATTCGGGTAAGTGTCAAGGGCGGCGTAAAAGGGAACCACTGTGGCGGCGTAAAAGGGAGCCAGTAGAGGGTTGAGTCGGGCATTTCGGGGGAGGAGGGGCGCCGGAGCGTAGCGGAGGCGGCCCTCCTC
>CAINJJ010000032.1 GCA_903849645.1 uncultured Acidobacteriaceae bacterium
GATGGTGATGCCCGGCGACAACGTGCAGCTTGTGATTGAGCTGATCACGCCGGTGGCTCTGGAAAAGGGACTCCGGTTTGCGATCCGCGAAGGCGGCCGCACGGTGGGCGCAGGCACGGTTTCTGAGATTGTGAAGTAAGGCAGGGAACAGGGGTCAGGGATCAGGGGTCAAGTACCTGGTCCCGGACTTAAACAAGAGCGATCCGGGGAACAGGGCCACAAGCACGACAGGCGGCCTGAAGCCAGGGTGGAACTGATTGCCGGACGCTGAAAACTCAGGTGCGCGGGGGATGGGAGGCCTGAACCCGCGGGGAAGTTGGGAGAGATGGTAGGACAAAGGATTCGCATACGGTTGAAGGCATACGACTATCGCGTGCTGGACACCTCGACGGGCGAGATTGTGGAAACGGCCAAGCGCACTGGAGCAACGGTGGCGGGCCCGATTCCCTTGCCGACGATCAAGAACAAGTATTGCGTGCTGCGTTCCCCGCACGTGGACAAGAAGTCGCGCGAGGCATTCGAGATTCGCACCCACAAGCGCCTGATCGACATTCTGGAGCCGACACAGCAGACCGTGGACGCGCTGATGAAGCTCGACCTGCCGGCCGGTGTTGATGTCGAGATCAAGGCCTTCGAGAAGTAGCCACCTGCGGTGGGGCTATACGCGCCTTGCGGCGCAATCACTTCGCGGCAAAAGCGCGAAACAGATCAAAAGTCCGGAAGGACCCCGGCAGTGCGATGAGTTCAACATCGCATGATGAGGCGAGGAAGACATGGCAGTTACAGCAATTCTCGGTAAAAAAATCGGCATGACGCAGGTCTTCGATGAAAAGGGCGATGTGCACCCGATTACGGTGTTGCAGGCCGGCCCTTGCGTGATTACGCAGTTGAAGACGCTGGCGCGGGACGGTTACGAAGCGGCGCAGATCGGACTGGTAGAGTTCGTCAAGGCCAAGAACGTGACCAAGCCGCAGGCGGGGCACTTTGCCAAGACCGAAGCGCCGCCGGTCAAGGTCATCAAGGAAGTCGCGCTCGAGCTGGACGCCGACGGCGTGGTGGCCACCAAGGCGGGGGACCGCGTACTGGTCGACATCTTCTCCGAGGTCCGGTTTGTGGACGTGATCGGCACCTCCAAGGGCCGGGGTTTTGCAGGCGTTGTGCGCCGCCACGGTTTCGCGGGCGGTCCCAAGTCGCACGGCCACATGTTTCAGGTGCAGGGCTCGATCGGCGCCTCCAGCTTCCCGTCCCGTGTCTTCCCAGGGCAGCGTATGCCGGGCCACATGGGCGCCAAGCAGATCACCGTTCGCAACCTGCGTATCCGCGGCATCGATCTGGAAGAGAACCTTCTCATGGTCGAGGGCGCGGTTCCGGGATCGCGCGAAGGCTATGTGTTGATCTCCAAGGCCAAGACTCCGCCGCGCGAGCGCCGTGGTTTTGCCGGGTCCGGTACCGTGGATCCGTTGAAGGCTTCGAAGAAGGCCCAGGGCAAGCGCAAGTAACGCCACCTGCGGTGGGGCCAAACGCGCCTTGCGGCGCTGAGATATTGAAGGCTGGGGAAGGATTCCCGGCGGAAGAAGAAGACGATGGCACAAGTCGATGTACTGAATCTGAACGGCGAAAAGGTAGGCTCGATCGAGCTGGCGGACACGGTGTTTGCCGCCGACCAGGTCAACGAAGCCCTGCTGTGGGAGGCGGTCAAGCACTACCGCGCCTCGCTCCGCCAGGGCACGCACAAGACCAAGAGCCGCACTGAAGTCGCCGGTTCCGGCAAGAAGCTCTGGAAGCAGAAGGGCACGGGCCGTGCGCGTATCGGCTCGGTGCGCTCGCCCCTGTGGCGTCACGGCTACACGGTTCACGGACCGCAGCCGCGCAGCTACGAGTACGCCTTTCCCCGCAAGAAGCTGCTCGGCGCCCTGCGCTCGGCTCTGGCCGCCAAGCTGGCCGACGGCAAGCTGACGGTGGTCGACACGCTCGAGATCAAGGACGCCAAGACCAAGCTCTACCGCGCCGCGCTGACCAGGCTCGATGTGACGCGCACCGCCCTCCTTGTGGAGAACGGCAAGACCCTGAGCCAGGCTCTGGTTCTGGGCGCGCGCAATCTCAAGGGCGTGGAACTGGTGCTCAACAATGAAGTCCATCCCTACGATCTGCTGCGCTATGAGCGGGCCATCTTCTCCAAGGCCGCCATCGAGCAGTTGACCGAGGCGCTGGAAAAGACCGTGTCGAAGCGCAAGCTCGCCGCACAGACGGAGGCCGCGTAATGCCGACTCTCTATACCGTGATTCGCCGCCCGCTGATTACAGAAAAGGGGCTGGGCGTGAAGGAGACCGAAGGGACGCTGGTGTTTGACGTCGCCCCCGAGGCCACCAAGACTGAAGTCAAGCAGGCGGTCGAGGCGCTCTTCAAGGTGAAGGTCTCCGGCGTGCGCACTGCGAACGTGGTCGGCAAGGAACGGCGCCGGGGCAAGTTCGCGGGCTACCGCCCGGACTGGAAGAAGGCGTATGTCCGGCTCAAGGCCGGCGAGAAGCTTCCGGAGTACGTGAGCAACCTGTAGGAACAGTGGTCAGGGAATCGGGAACGGTGTTCCGTTCAAGGTTCCGGGCAGGATCTGACCGGGATGGATGATCGGGGCCCGCGCCAAGAGGCGGGGTTCCGGAGAAACGGGGAGAGAGGCGCCGGGTTGAGGCGCGCGATCTCCGAGACAGGGTTTCAGGACAAAGACGATGGCAATCAAGACATACAGACCGATCACGCCGACGTTGCGCTTCAAGACCTCGCTGGTCAACGACGACCTGACGACGGACAAGCCGCACAAGCCGCTATTGACGGTCCGCAAGCGTACCGGCGGGCGCCGCAACACGGGCGACCTGACCATCCGTCACCACGGCGGCGGCCACAAGCAGAAGCTCCGCTTGATCGACTTCAAGCGCGACAAGTTCGGCATACCCGGCCGCGTGGCGACCATCGAATACGACCCCAACCGCTCGGCGCGCATCGCGCTGGTGCACTATGCGGACGGCGAGAAGCGCTACATCCTGGTCCCGGTGGGCCTCAAGGTGGGAGCCACGGTGACCTCCGGGCCCGATGCCGACATCCTGGTGGGCAACGCCCTGCCGCTCAAGAACATCCCCTCCGGCACGACGGTTCACGCCATCGAGCTGAGGCCGGGCAAGGGCGCGCAGATGGCGCGTTCGGCCGGAACCCAGGCGCAACTGGTGGCCAAAGAGGGCGATTATGCCCTGCTCAAGCTGCCCTCGGGCGAGACCCGCAAGGTGCTTGTCGACTGCCTGGCGACCATCGGCCAGGTGGGCAACACGGACCATGAGAATGTGTCCATCGGCAAGGCGGGCCGCAACCGCTGGAAGGGCATCCGCCCGGCCAACCGCGGCGTTGTCATGAATCCGGTGGATCACCCGCACGGCGGCGGCGAGGGCAAGACCTCGGGCGGCCGTCACCCGGTGACCCCGTGGGGCCAGCCCACACGCGGCTACAAGACACGCAACAACAAGCGGACCGACGCGTTTATCGTCAGCCGCCGGGCGAAGTAGAGGAGCTGAGGATTTATGGCACGTTCGACTAAGAAGGGCCCGTTCGTGGATGCGCACCTCACCGTCAAGATCGAGGTGCTGAACCAGGCCAACGACAAGAAGGTAGTGAAGACCTGGTCGCGGCGTTCGACCATCTTTCCCGAGTTTGTGGGCCACACCATCGCGGTGCACAACGGCAAGAAGTTCGTCCCCGTCTATGTGACCGAAAACATGGTCGGCCACAAGCTGGGCGAGTTTGCTCCGACGCGCACCTTCAAGGGGCACACCGGGGGCAGCAAGGCCGAAGCGGGCGCCAAGCCGCGGTAGCAACCGGAGTGGGCAGTGAACAGTGAACAGTGGACAGTGATCAGTGCACCGTCAACTGAGAGCCGTCAGTGAAGATTGAGGAAGAGACAATGGCAGTCGAGACAAAGGAATACCGGGCCGAAGCGAGATTCCAGCGCGTGTCGCCGCAGAAGGCGCGCCTGGTGCTGGATCTGATCAAGGGCCGGGGGGTCGAGGAGGCGCTGACCGTAGCCGCCTTCACCAAAAAGCGCATCGCCCCGGTGATTCACAAGCTGCTGACTTCGGCCGTGGACAACGCGAAGTACGTGTCCGGAGAGCAGGGGCTGGACCTGGACGTGGACAATCTCTACGTCAAGCTGGCCCTGGCCAATGAAGGGCCGCGGATGAAGCGCATCCGCCCTGCGCCCATGGGCCGGGCCTTCCGCTATCAGCGCAGGCTGACGCACATCATTCTTTCGGTGGCCGAGCGGACAGCGGCTGCGGGTCTGGTGACACGGGCAGATGAGCCCGTGGCTCCGAAGGCAACCAAGAAGAAGGCCGCTAAAAAGGCCTAGAGGGTTTTGAGGGAAATAGCATGGGACAGAAAGTCCATCCTTATGGATTCCGGCTGGGAGTGAACAAGCCCTGGCGTTCGCGCTGGTTCTCCGAGCGTGACTATGACAAGCTTCTCGTCGAAGACGTCAAGCTGCGGGCGGAGCTGAAAGAGAAGCTCAAGGCCGCCGGCGTCAGCTCGGTCGAGATCGAGCGTCCGGGCAACAAGCTCCGCTTCCTGATCCGCACCGCGCGTCCGGGCATTGTCATTGGCCGCAAGGGCGCGGAGATCGAGAAGCTCAAGCTTGAGCTCGGCAAGCGCACCAGCCGCGACGTGTTCATTGACATCATTGAAGTGAACAAGCCGGAGCTGGACGCACAGCTTGTCTCCGAGAACATCGCCCTGCAGCTCGAGAAGCGCGTCAGCTTCCGCCGCGCCATGCGCAAGAGCGTGGACTCGGCCAAGCGCTTCGGCTGCAAGGGAATCAAGGTGCGTGTCTCGGGCCGCTTGAACGGCAACGAAATCGCCCGCTCGGAGTGGTACCTCGACGGTCAGCTGCCGCTGCATACGCTGCGCGCCGACATCGACTACGGCTTTTCCGAGGCCAGCACCACCTACGGCGTAATCGGCGTCAAGACCTGGATCTATCGCGGCGACATCTATGAGCAGAAGCGCCGCCAGAATCCGCCTGTCGGAACGTCGGTGTTTTAAGAGCAGGGAACAGGGATCAGGGGTCAGGGATCAATTCCCGGCCGTTGCCTCTGGGACAGATGGTTTGCAGAGTTTGGTTTAAGTTTCCCGGGAAGCGAGACGGGATGGGGGGTCGAGTCAGATCCCTGATCCCTGATCCCTTATCCCTGGCTTTTCGAGGTTTTTGCTATGTTGATGCCAAAGAAGGTGAAGTACCGGAAGCAGCAGAAGGGCAAGCGCCGTGGCAAGGCGTGGCGTGGCTCTTCGCTCTCGTTCGGCGAGTACGGCCTGAAGGTCATGGAGTGCGGGTATATCACCGACCGCCAGATCGAAGCCAGCCGTATCGCCATGACCCGTTTCATCAAGCGCGGCGGCAAGATCTGGCTGCGCCTGTTCCCGGACAAGCCAATCACCAAGAAACCGGCCGAAGTCCGCATGGGTTCAGGCAAGGGCGCTCTGGATCACTGGGTCGCCGTGGTGCGGCCGGGCAAGATCCTCTTCGAGATGGAAGGCGTGGCGCCGGACATCGCCGAGGAAGCAATGCGGCTGGCCTCCAACAAGCTGCCGTTGCGCACCAAGTTTGTGATGCGGCCTGGCGCCGTGAGAGCAGAGGCCGCGGCCAAGTAGGCCCTGGCTGGACACGATTGACGCGCGGCGCGCCCTCAAGGGGCGCGAGAGCGCCGGAGAGAGAAACACCATGGAACTGGAAAAGATTCGCAACTTGAGCGACGAGGAACTGGCGGTGCAGGAGAAGACGGCCGCCGAGCAGCTGTTCCGGGTTCGCTTTCAGGTCTCACTGGGGCAGAACGACGGAGTCAAGAAGCTTCGCCTGCTGCGCAAGGAGATCGCACAGATCAAGACGGTGGCCCGCGAGCGCAAGCTGGGCATCCGTGGCGCAACGGCCGATACAACGGCCGCGGCGGAGAGCACGAAGGGAGCACGCTAGATGACGGCGACAACAGAAGCGGTACAGGCGCCGGCGACAGGCGCGCGGCGCAACGAGAAGGTTGGCGAGGTGGTTTCGACCAAGATGCAGAAGACCATTGTGGTCGAGGTCGAGATGCGCAAGGCTCACCCCAAGTACAAGCGCATTGTGCGTTCAACCAAGAAGTTCTATGCCCATGACGAGCTCAGCTCGGCGCGGCTGGGCGACGTGGTGCGCATCCGTGAGACGCGCCCCTTGAGCAAGCTCAAGCGGTGGTCGCTCGAAGAGATTGTCCGGCGCTCGGCGCTCGGCCAGCTCGAGGACGCCAAGGTCCGGACAGAAGTCAAGGCTGCCAACTAGCCAGAGCGAGTAAGGAGAAGAACCCATGGCTGTGCAAATGAGAACCATGCTCGCGGTGGCCGATAACTCCGGCGCGCGCAAGCTGCAAGTGATTCTGCCGCTGGGCGGCGGATTGGGCAAGAAGGCCGGCCTCGGCGACATCGTAACTGCCGCGGTCAAGGAAGCCTCGCCCGACGGCACCGTGAAGAAGGGCAAGGTCGTCAAGGCGGTCATCGTCCGCACCCGCAAGGAGCATCGCCGCCGGGACGGAACGTATATCCGCTTCGACGAGAATGCGGCCGTGGTCATCAACGAGGCCAACGAGCCGGTAGGCACGCGCGTCTTTGGTCCCGTGGCCCGCGAGCTGCGCGAGAAGAAGTTCCTGAAGATCGTCTCGCTCGCGCCGGAAGTTGTGTAGGAGTTCGCTGTTCATAGTTCACAGTTCGGAGGGATCCCGGAAAGTTACGGCGGTCCTCAAGCGCTGAGGATCGGGAACTAGGAACTACGAACCAAGAACTGTGAACTGTTTTGGAGAGAAGATGCCGAGTTTGAATATTCATCGCAACGATACGGTCAAGGTCCTCACGGGCTCGGACCGCGGCAAGACGGGCCGTGTTCTGCGCGTCTTCCCCGACAAGGGCACCCTGCTGGTGGAGCATGTGCGCATCGTCAAGAAGACGATCTCGGGCAAGAGCGGCAAGCGGACCAAGGGCGGTATCGCCGAGCAGGAGTCGCCCATCAACGTGTCCAACGTCGCCCTGGTCTGCCCCAACTGCGGACCGGTTCGCGTCGGCGCCAAGATCGAGGGCGACATCAAGGTTCGTGTGTGCAAGAAGTGTGGACAGACGCTGCCGACCAAGAAGTAGGGCTTGCAGCAAAGCAGTGAACGAGTGAAGTAGTGAATCAGTGAAGAAGCAAGTTGTTCACTGAGCAACCAGAGCCGCGCGGGACGAGCAGGATTTCGCCCCCCACGGCCAGCACTTCCGAAGCGGTAAACGGCCGAGAGGCCACTCCGGGCGCCGGAAGAGAGAGAGCGAAGCATCATGGCGGCACGTTTGAAAGAGAAGTATCACAAGGAGATCAAGCAGGCTCTGCAAAAGGAGCTGGGTCTTGAGAATCCGATGGCGGTTCCGGAGCTGGAAAAGATCGTCATCAACATGGGCCTCGGCGAAGCGACGCAGAACACCAAGCTGCTCGACCCGCTGGTGGGCGACCTGATGGCGATTACCGGCCAGAAGCCGGTGACCACCAAGGCGAAGAAGTCGATTGCGGCCTTCAAGGTGAGGGCGGGCATGTCGATCGGCGCCATGGTCACGCTGCGCAACGAGAAGGCCTACGAGTTCCTCGACAGGCTCATCTCCACCGCGCTGCCCCGCGTCCGCGATTTTCGCGGCGTATCGACCAAGAGTTTTGACGGGCGCGGCAACTACACGCTCGGTTTGCGGGATCAGCTGATCTTCCCGGAGATTGATTACTCCAAGGTGGAAAAGCTGAAGGGCATGAACATCACCATTGTGACCACGGCCAAGGATGACAACGAAGCGCGCGCTCTGCTGCGGCACTTCGGTATGCCCTTCCGGCAAGGCGCGTAGGGCGGGATAAGAGGAATATGGCAACCACTGCAAAAAGGGTGAAAGACGCGCGGAAGCCGAAGTTCAGCTGCCGCAAGCACAACCGGTGCCAGCTCTGCGGGCGGCCGCGCGGTTTCCTGCGCAAGTTCGGCGTATGCCGCCTGTGTTTCAGGTCGCTGGCGCTCAAGGGCGAGATCCCCGGCGTCGTCAAGTCAAGCTGGTAGAAAGCCAGTGGACAGTGAGCAGTGGACAGTGAACAGTTTCCTGCCCATCTGACACTGACCACTGTCCACTGACCACTGTTCACTGTAGTAGACATTCCCGCTGGTTTCCGCCCAGGGCGGACGAACGGGGAATGAAGGAGAAGGAATGAGTCTGACCGACCCCGTAGCCGATTTTCTGGCGCGCATCCGGAACGCAATCCGGGCGCGTCATCAGAAGCTGGATGTCCCGGCTTCCAAGCTGAAGACCGAGATTGCCCGCATCCTCAAGGAAGAGGGCTACATCTCAAACTACAAGACCCAGGAAGAGGAAGGCAGGCAGATCCTCCGCGTGTACCTCAAGTACGGCGGAACCGAAGCTGCCATCCGTGATCTGGCCCGCATCTCGCGCCCCGGCTGCCGCGTCTATATCGGCCGCGACGAGATCAAGCGCGTCCAGGGTGGACTGGGCATCTCGATCATGACGACCCCCAAGGGCGTGATGACCGGCCGTCAGGCACGCCGTGAGGGCGTAGGCGGCGAGCTGCTCTGCGAAGTCTGGTAACGGCAGGGAACAGGGAACAGTGGGCAGTCTGCGCTCCGGCAATGATCTGCTTCCATAAAGAAATCCACTGATCCCTGTCCACTGTTCACTGTTTTCCGGCTGCAGTGGAACGCGGAGGCGCAATCGCCCCGGCGGGACTCGCAAGCCATATGAAGGATTGATTCAATGTCGCGTATCGGAAAAAAGCTCATCCCGCTGCCCGCGGGCGTCAAGTACAAGGTTGAGGGCAACACGGTTCTGGTCGAGGGTCCCAAGGGCAAGGTGTCGGCGCTGATTGCCGAGGGCATCACGCTCGAGACCAAGGACGGCATCCTCCACGTCAATCGCGAGAGCGACAAGTACGCCGCCTTCCACGGCCTGACCCGCGCTCTGGTCTTCAACGCGGTGCAGGGCGTTACCCAGGGCTGGAAGAAGGACCTGGACATCGTCGGCATCGGCTACCGCGCCGAGATGAAGGGCAAGGGCACAGTGGTCTTCACGCTGGGCTACTCCCACCAGATCGAGTTCCCGCTGCCCACCGGCATCGAGGTGGTCATCGACCCCAAGCAGACGCACCTGACCGTCTCCGGCATCGACCGGCAGAAGGTTGGCCAGGTGGCTGCCGACATGCGCTCGCTGCGCAAGCCGGACCCCTACAAGAACAAGGGCGTTCGCTACTCCGACGAGAAGCTCAAGAAGAAGGCCGGCAAGACGGGCTCGAAGTAAGACAGGGATCAGGGGGCAGGGATCAGGTATCAGCAAAATACGCTGAATCGCCGAATCCGGGGCCCCGCTGCAACGGGCAAGGGAGACTGGATTCGAGGTTCGAGGGTCAAGCGGTTTCTGCGGCTGACCCCTGATCTCTGATCCCTGAACCCTGGCAACAATAACCGAACGGGGTCGCAGGGCGGCTCCGCCCATAGGTGAGGGAAGACATGATTACGCAGACCAAGAGAAACGCAATCCGCCAGCGCATTCACGCACGCATCCGCCGCAAGCTTGCCGGCACTGAAGCGCGGCCGCGGCTGAACGTGTATCGATCGCTCAACCACATCTACGCGCAGGTGATTGACGACCAGAAGGGCGAGACGCTGGTTTCAGCCTCGACCATGGCGCTCAAGATCAAGACCGGCGGCAACATCGCGGCGGCCAAGGAGATCGGCAAGGCCGTGGCTGATCTTGCGGTCAAGCAGGGCATCAAGAAGGTGGTCTTCGACCGCGGCGGCTATCTCTACCATGGGCGCATCAAGGCCCTGGCGGATGCGGCGCGCGAGGCTGGCCTCGAATTCTAGGCGCTTCGCGCTTGTGAGTTCCGGTTGAGTGTATTGAAAGGTTTTCCAGGGTTTTGCGCAAGCAGCCCGGAAGGACAGACGAGAGAGCAATGACGATCCTGAAGAAGAAACTCGATGCCAACCAGTACAACCTGAAGGATCAGGTGGTGGCCATCAATCGCGTGACCAAAGTGGTCAAGGGCGGCAAGAACATGTCGTTTGCGGCGCTGGTGGTGGTGGGTGACGCCGCCTCGGGCGTGGTAGGCCACGGTTCGGGCAAGGCCAAGGAAGTTCCCCAGGCGATCCGCAAGGGAATTGAAGCGGCCAAGAAGAACCTGATCCGGGTCAACCTGACCGAGACCTCGATTCCGCACCTTGTTCTGGGCCGCTTCGGCGCCGGGCAGGTGCTGCTCAAGCCGGCCCCCGAGGGCACTGGCGTCATCGCCGGCGGCGCAGTGCGCGCCGTGATGACCTCCGCCGGTGTGCAGAATGTGCTCACCAAGAGCCTGGGCTCGCCCAACCCCCACAACGTCGTCAAGGCGACTTTTGACGCCCTGGCGCAGTTGCGCGACCGTGCGGAAGTGGCCGCCATGCGCGGCAAGACGGTCGAGGAGCTCTAAGCCATGACTGAGACCAAGATGATTCGCATTCAGTACTACCGCTCCAAGAACTCCACGCCGGTCAAGCACAAACTGGTCGTCAAGGGCCTCGGTTTCACCCGGCTCAACCAGATTGTGGAGCGCGTGGACAACGAGTCCATCCGCGGCATGGTCAAGGCCATTCCGCACCTGGTCCGGATTCTGGAAAACTAGCAGCAGCACGCTGCTCCACAACGCGAGTCGGCAGGGCCTTCCGAGCCTGTCCGGCGCTACAGCGAGGAAATCATGGCAACGAGAAATCTATCCAATCTGCGCGCCCCCCGGAAAGCCAATACTGGGCGCAAGCGTGTCGGCCGCGGTATGGGCTCCGGCATGGGCAAGACATCCACCCGCGGCCACAAGGGCCAGGGTCAGCGCACCGGCACCAGCATGATGCGCGGTTTTGAGGGCGGCCAGATGCCGCTTCACCGCCGCCTGCCCAAGCGCGGATTCACCAACATCTTCCGCACCGAGTACACCGTGGTCAACCTCGACCGCATCGTCGAGCAGACCGCCGGCCTTGCCGTCACCGAGATTGGTCTCGACGACTACAAGAAGCTCGGCCTCTCCTCGAGCAAGAAGGCTCTGATCAAGATCCTCGGCTCCGGCGAGCTCACCTCGGCCATCACCATCCATGCCCACAAGTTTTCCAAGTCGGCCATCGAAAAGATCGAGAAGGCCGGCGGCAAGGCCGTGATTCTGGGCGGGGATGTTCCGGCGGCGCCCAAGGGGAAGCTGGTTTCCAAGGCCTCGAAGTAGAGACCCTTCGACTGCGCTCAGGGCAGGCTCTGGGCGCACGGGATAGTCAGCTTGAACAGGTGTGACCGTCCGCATAGGCAGAGTTTTTCCGGCTCCTGTATGCTCACTCGGAATCGGGAATCCTCTAAGATGGAGTAGGCGACAAGATTCGAGTGGCGGCAACGCCCTGAAGCGGATAAACCAATATGCTTGAGAAGTTCCTCAATATCTTCCGGATTCCCGACCTGCGCAAGCGGGTGTTGTTCACCCTCGGCATTCTCGCTGTCTACCGCCTGGGCGCGCACATTCCCACCCCTGGCGTCAACGGCAAGCTGCTCGAGCAACTGTTCAGCACGCAGAACGGCTCGGCCCTCGGCCTGATGGATCTGTTCGGCGGCGGCAATCTGCGCCGCATGACCATCTTCGCCCTGGGCATCATGCCCTACATCACCGCCTCCATCATCTTCCAGCTCCTCACCGTGGTCTATGAGCCGCTGGCGCGCATCCAGAAGGAAGGCGAACTGGGCCGCCGCAAGATCACGCAGTGGACCCGCTATCTCACCGTCATCCTGGCCGCCCTCCAGTCCATCGGCATCGCCGCCATCCTGCAGAAGCAGGGCATGGTGCTCAATCCCGGCATCGGCTTCAGCCTCATGACGGTTCTCACCCTGACCACCGGCACCGCCTTCATCATGTGGCTGGGCGAGCAGATCACTGACCGCGGCATCGGCAACGGCATGAGCCTGCTCATCTTCACCGGCATCATCGCCGGGCTTCCCCGCGGCGTGGGCGACCTCTATCAGAAGGTCCAGACCAACGCCTGGGGCACGTTTACCTTCTTCGCGGTGCTTCTGCTCGTCATCGGCATGATCGCCGTCGTGGCCTTCATCGTCTTCGTCGAGCGCAGCGAGCGGCGTATCCCCATCCAGAGCGCGCGCCGCATCGTCGGCCGGCGCATGATGGGCGGCCAGTCCAGCCACCTGCCCCTCAAGGTCAACTCGGGCGGCGTCATGCCGGTCATCTTCGCCAGCTCCATCCTCTCCGCCCCCATGCTCTTCAGCCAGGTGGAGTGGGTCCAGAACAACCGCTTCCTCTCGCCCATCATGCAGTCCCTCCAGCCGGGCTATCCCTGGTACGAGACCCTGTATGTGCTGGGCATCATCTTCTTCGCCTACTTCTACATCTCCATCGTCATGAAGCCGGATGACATCGCCGACAACTTCCGCAAGTCGGGCTCGTTCATCCCCGGCATCCGCCCCGGCAAGCGCACCTCCGACTTCATCAACGACATTCTGACGCGCATCACCCTGGTGGGCGCCGTCTACCTGATCATCATCTCCCTGGTGCCGACATTCCTCATCTCCGGCATCCGCTTCGACAAGTTGTGGCTGGTGGGCCGATTCTTTGAGAGCCTTCCCGCCTGGGCTACACATGGTTTGGGGGTCAATTTCTACTTCGGCGGCACCTCGCTTCTTATTGTGGTGGGTGTGGCCATGGATACCGTCAACCAGATCGAATCGCAGCTGATCATGAGGCACTATGACGGCTTTTCCCCTCGTTCCGGTCGCATACGCGGAAGGAAAACCTGGTAATGTCTTCATCTGAAGTAGCAGTCGAACAGGGCCGGGAATCGGGTCTCAAGCCCATTCCCGGCCCGATTCTTTTGTTGGGCGCCCCCGGGGTTGGAAAGGGCACCCAGGCCAAGGAACTGGTGAAGCTCTGGGGAATTCCCCAGATCTCCACCGGCGACTTGTTGCGGGCCAACGTAGGACAGGGGACGTCCCTGGGCAGGGTCGCCAAGGAGATCATGGGCCGCGGAGAACTAGTTCCCGACTCCCTGGTCGATGAGATGGTGGCTGTGCGCCTGCAGCAGCCCGACACCGCCAACGGATACATTCTGGACGGATTTCCCAGGACCCTGGGACAGGCCGGATGGCTCGACGGGCGTCTCGCCAAGCAGACTCAGGGACTTCCCGTGGTTGCCGTAAGCATTCAGGTGGACTATAATCAGTTACTGCGCCGTATTACCGGGCGCAGGAATTGTCCTGTCTGCCAGCGTATCTATAACGTCTATTCGCATCCGCCCCAACAGGCTGGATTCTGCGATGTGGACGGAGCAGCGCTGGCCCAGCGAGCCGACGACACGGAGCAGGTCTTCAAGGAGCGCATGCGCGCTTACTCGAGCATGACCGCGCCGGTTGTGGATCACTATCGGGAGCTGGGGCGATTCGCGGAAGTGGACGGGGACCGGCCGATCGAGTTGATCGCCTCCGGCATTGTTGACGCCGTCGAGCGGTTGCGGAAGTAGCGCAGCCGGGCGGTGGGTTTGTGTTGTAAGGAACTTTGGTGCTCGGGGGTGGCCGGAAGGCTCTCCGCCGAGCCTTGCACCTGAAAGCTGGTTTGCGTGGCGGTTGTACTCAAGTCGTCCCAGGAGATCGAGAAGATGCGGCGCGCGGGCCGGGTGGTCCGCGAGACGCTCGAACTGGTGCGCAGTCACGTCAAGCCGGGCGTCACCACGCTGGACCTGGAAAAAGTGGCTGAAGCGCATATCGCCTCCATGGGCGCCAAGCCGGCCTTCAAGGGGTATCACGGTTTTCCCTGTGTCCTGTGCACCTCGGTCAACAGCGAGGTGGTGCACGGGATTCCTTCCCAGAAGCGGGTTCTGAAGGAAGGGGACATTGTTTCGGTGGACTGCGGAGCCATTGTCGAAGGCTACTTTGGCGACGCGGCCATTACGGTTCCGGTGGGCGAGAAGATTCATCCCGACACCGCGCGGCTGCTCAAGGTCACGGAGGCCTCGCTGCATGCGGCCATTGCCGTGGTCAGGCCGGGGGCAACCCTGGGCGATGTGGGCGCGGCGGTGCAGGGTGTGGTTGAAGCCGAGGGGTTCTCGGTGGTGCGCGATTTTGTGGGCCATGGCATCGGCACCCATATGCATGAAGATCCGCAAGTCCCGAACTATGGGGAAGCGGGCCGCGGCATGAAGCTCAAGGCCGGGATGGTGATCGCCATCGAGCCCATGGTCAATGCCGGCAAGCCGGAAGTGGTTGTCCTGGGCGACGGCTGGACCGCCGTCACGGCGGATGGCAGCATGAGCGCTCATTTTGAGCACTCCGTGGCAGTCACGGCCACGGGGGCAAAAATTTTGACCGAGTAGCACACTCGGTCTCAACAGGCTGGAT
Source organism: uncultured Acidobacteriaceae bacterium (assembly GCA_903849645.1). GTDB lineage: Bacteria > Acidobacteriota > Terriglobia > Terriglobales > Acidobacteriaceae > Telmatobacter. Next base: position 14,464 of record CAINJJ010000032.1, read on the forward strand.
GCGGAAAGAGAACGCGCCGGCGGAAGCGGGAAACGGATTGTCGAAGGAAGACGCGATTGAGGTAATGGCGGTGGTCACTGAGACCCTGCCGAATGCCATGTTCAAGGTCAAGCTCGAGAACAATCACGAGGTTTTGACCCATGTCTCGGGAAGAATGCGCAAGAACTTCATCCGCATCCTCCCCGGCGACCGCGTGGCCGTGGAACTGAGTCCCTACGATCTGAATCGCGGACGAATCGTCTACCGCTACAAGTAGATTCTCTTGAAATCCCGTGCGCCACAAGGATGCGCGGAGAAGGGCAGCAAACAATGAAAGTCCGTGCATCGGTCAAAAAGATTTGCGTCAAGTGCAAGGTCATTACCCGCCGTGGGGTGGTTCGTGTGATCTGCGAAAACGCAAAGCACAAGCAGCGCCAGGGCTAGTCCCGAGTCTGGCATACGCGGAAGCTCCAAGGGAGGGATGAGGTTTCAGAGCTCAGGGATCAGTAAATGCAAGTTAGTCCAGCAGAATCAACTGAACCCTGAACCCTGATCTCTGACCCCTGTCAAGAGGCTAGTTAGCCTGATTCAAGGCTTGCGATGAACCTCTGGAGGCTTGCCCGCCTAACCCGTGCGAACCGGCTGAGGCCGGGGGCACACAACCAGTAGCGGCAAAGGAATCAGAATGGCACGTATTGCTGGCGTCGATCTGCCCCGCAACAAGCAGGCAAGAATCGCGCTCACATACATCTTCGGCATCGGGGATCCCCGCGCGCTCAAGATTCTGGAGAAGGCAAATGTAGACGCCTTCAAGAAGATCCAGGACCTGGGCGAAGACGAGGTCAACCGTATCCGCCAGGTGATCGAGGACGAAGGAAACGTCGAGGGCGACCTGCGCAAGGACGTCCAGATGCACATCAAGCGTCTCATCGACATCCAGAGCTATCGCGGCACCCGCCACCGGCGTGGACTGCCTGTGAATGGTCAGCGGACCCACACCAACGCTCGCACCCGCAAGGGCCCCCGCAAGGGCACAGTTGCCGGCAAGAAGAAAGCGACGGGTAAAACCTAAATGGCGAAACCAGAGCAGAAGGCCGGCGCCGGCAAGGCAGGCAAGGCCGCCAAGAACAAGAAGTTCAAGAAGCGCGAACGCAAGAATGTGCCGTTTGGCATTGCGCACGTGCAGGCGACGTTCAACAACACCATCGTCACCATCACCGACCAGGTGGGCAACACGCTGAGCTGGAAGAGTTCCGGCTCACTGGGCTTCCGCGGTTCGCGCAAGGGCACCCCCTTCGCGGCCCAGCAGGCAGCCTCGAATGCGGCCAGCCTGGCGCGCGACCACGGTCTGCGCGCGGTCGATGTCCGTGTCTCAGGTCCAGGTTCGGGCCGCGAGTCGGCCATCCGCGCTCTGGCTGCGGCCGGTGTCGAGGTCCGCTCTATCCGCGACGTGACGCCGGTGCCGCACAACGGCTGCCGTCCGCCCAAGCGTCGGCGTGTCTAAGACGCGCAGGGGATAGGGATCAGGGATTAGGGGTTAGTCAAAACGCGATTATTTGCCGCAGAAACTAACACTAATCCCTAACCCCTAATCCCTAAACCCTAAACACGGGCCGGGACGAAATATCCTCCGCGATATGTAAACCGGCCGTCATCCGAACTTAGGAGAAGAAATGGCACGTTATACAGGAGCAGTCTGCCGCCTCTGCCGTCGCGAGGCAACCAAGCTTTTCTTGAAGGGCACCAAGTGCACTTCCGACCGTTGCCCGCTGGAGAAGCGCAACTTTCCTCCCGGCATGCACGGCAAGGACCGCAAGGCCAAGATCGTCGGCTACGGCCTGCAGTTGCATGAGAAGCAGAAGGCCAAGCGCATGTACTTCACGCTTGAGAGCCAGTTCCGCGAATACTACGAGAAGGCCAATCGCGCCCAGGGCGTCACCGGCGAACTGCTCATCCAGCAGCTCGAGCGCCGCCTTGACAACGTGGCCTTCCGGCTCGGCTTCGCCATCTCCCGCCGCCAGGCTCGCCAGGTCGTTCGTCACGGCCATGTGGAAGTCAACGGCCGCAAGGTGAACATCCCCTCCTACCAGGTCAACGTGGGCGACGAGATCAAGATTCGCGACGCCGCCAAGAAGCTCATCATCATCGAGCAGGGAACCCAGTACGCGGCGCAGAGCCCGGTGCCCGCATGGCTTGAAGCGAACTTTGAAGATATGTCCGGCCGGATTCTCTCCCTGCCCAAGCGCAAGGACGTGAACCTGCCCATCAACGAACAGCTCATCGTCGAACTGTACTCGAAGTAACAGGGAACAGAGGTCAGGGATCAGGGGGCAGTTGTGTGTGCCCTTGCACGTGTTCTGAGGATATTCCTGGCCTTTGGTTCAGAATGAAGTACAGGGTTTTAGAGTGCATGGGTGAGTCGATACCTTCGTAATTGCCACGGTCTCGACTGATCCCTGACCCCTGATCCCTGACCCCTAAACTGAAGGAGAACTTGCGCGGCCGCCGCAAAATGCATCGCGACGTACCTGCCGCGCGGGAAAAGAGACAACGATATGCTTTGGAGAGGATTTCAAAAGCCGAAGCGCCTGGCAGTCGATGCCGAGACGCTTACCGACACATTTGGCAAGTTCAGCGCACAGCCCTTTGAGCGCGGATTTGGCACCACCATCGGCAACGCCCTGCGCCGCACCCTGCTCAGCTCCATCGAGGGCGCAGCCGTCACCGCCATCCGCATTGAAGGCGTGCTGCACGAGTTCCAGTCCATCACCGGCGTGGTTGAAGACGCCACCGACATCATCCTCAACCTCAAGCAGGTTCCCTTCAAGCTCGCGGGCGAGGGCCCCAAGGCGCTCTATCTGCGCGCCGACCAGCCCGGCGTAGTCACCTCCGGCATGATTGAAGCCGACGGCGACGTCGAAATCCTCGACAAGAACATCTACATCGCCACCGTCTCTGAGGGCGGCAAGCTCGAGATGGAGATGCGCCTCAAGAAGGGCCGCGGCTACATCTCCGCCGACAAGAACTTTGACGCCGACCTGGGCCTGGGCTTTATTCCCGTGGACTCGGTCCACTCGCCCGTGCGCCGCGTCAACTATGTGGTGGAAGCCGCCCGTCTGGGCCAGATCACCGACTTTGACAAGCTCACCCTCGAAGTGTGGACCAATGGAGCCGTGTTGCCCGCCGACGCCGTCGGCCTGGCCGCCAAGCTGCTCAAGGACCACATGAACATCTTCATCAACTTCGAAGAGGAAATCGAGGTAGACGCGCGCGGCGAAGGCAGCCACGCCGTTCACCGCAACGACAACCTCAACCGCTCGGTCGAAGAGCTTGAGCTTTCCGTGCGCAGCTACAACTGCCTCAAGAACGCCAACATTCAGTCCATCGGCGAGCTGGTGCAAAAGACCGAAGCCGAGATGCTCAAGACCAAGAACTTCGGCCGCAAGAGCCTCAACGAGATCAAGGAAATCCTCGCGCAGATGGGCCTCTCGCTCGGTATGAAGATCGACGAGCAGGGCAACGCCGTTCCCGGACCCACCAGCATTCCTCCCGCCGCCGCTCTGGCCGCCAGCTATGGCCGCTACGACGACGAGGACGAGCCGCTGGACTCCGTCGACCTGCAACTGCCTACGGAAACTGAAAACTTCTAGCCAGTTGTCAGTGAACAGGGAACAGGATTCAATCCTCTGTTCCCTGACCACTGTTCACTGAACACTTCTTATCGAAAGAGAGCTTCACCATGCGCCATCGCAATGCAGGATTCAAGCTCGGACGCAATACCAGTCACCGCCGCGCCCTGTTGCGCAACCTGGTTACGTCCGTCATTATCGAGGACCGTGTCGAGACCACCGTGGCCAAGGCCAAGGCTGTCCGTCCACTGGTTGAAAAGATGATCACCCTGGGCAAGAAGGGCGATCTCCACTCCCGCCGCCAGGCCCTCAGCTTTCTCATGACCGACCAGTCCGTCGAGAGGCTGTTTGACACCGTGGCCCCGCGCTACGGCGACCGCCAGGGCGGCTACCTGCGCATTGTGCGCACCGGCTTCCGCAAGGGCGATGGAGGCGAAAAGGCCTTTATCGAACTTCTCGGCGCTGAAAAGCAGCTCGACGCCAAGCGCCAGAAGCGCGACGACGTCAAGGCCAAGAAGCGCGCCGAACTCGAGAAGCAGTTGGAAGAAAGCAAGAAGGAAGAAGGCGGCGAAGAGGCCGCTTAACCGCGGACTCTCTTTGACCGCATCTGCCCTTCGCTCAGAAGGACGCACGGGCGCATCCCCTCGCGGGATGCGCCCGTGTTTTCGTGCAATGCCTGGGCAGCACACACCCGCCTGCCCTGGCCCCCGCGGGGCAGAGCGGGCTACTCCACCCGCGTCAGCTTCTTGGGTCGCAAGCTCCGCATATAAACATAGACCACAAGCTGCAGGGTAATCGCGCCGCAGCAGTCCAGCAGCACATCCCAGACCGAGCCCGTGCGGTTCGGCAGGTAGGCCTGGTGCCACTCATCCACGCTGGCTACCAGGGCGGTGCCCAGCAGCGCCAGCAGCGCATCCTGGACAAACCGGGAACGGGGCAGGGTGAGCCACCAGGCCCGCAGCCAGGCCAAACCAATCGCGCCATAGCCGGCAAAGTGGCCGATCTTGCGGATGATGTGGTGAATCCTGTCCCACTCGCGCCACGAGACATGGCCGAAGAGGGCCTCGTAAAGCCGCCGCAGCGGGCCGCTGGTGTAGTTGGCGCCAAGGGCCTCGGTCGACTCGATCAGTATCACCCCGATACCCAGCAGGACCGGAAACCAGGCGCTGAACCAGAACCAGAACCCACGTCGATTACTCGACATGGTAGTTGGGAGCCTCGCGGGTGATGATCACGTCGTGCACGTGGCTCTCGCGCAGGCCAGCCCCGGAGATCCGGACAAACTGCGCCTTCTCCTGCAGTTCCGCGATTGTGCCGCAGCCCAGGTAGCCCATGCCGGAGCGCAGCCCGCCCACAAGCTGGAAGACCATCGACTCCAGCGGTCCGCGGTAGGGAACCCGCCCCTCAATACCCTCAGGCACAAACTTGGCCAGCCGGTTCTGGCTCGCCCTTTCCCGCTGCACCACGCCTTCAGTGCCCATCTCTGCGCTGGCCAGATCCGCGGTGCTCTGGAAGTACCGCTCCCCGGAGCCCTGGCTCATGGCAGAGAGCGAACCCATGCCGCGGTAGCTCTTGAAGCTCCGGCCCTGGTAGAGAATCGTCTCCCCCGGGCTCTCGTCCACTCCTGCAAACAGCGAGCCGATCATGATGGAACTGGCGCCCGCCGCAATGGCCTTGGTGATCTCGCCCGAGTACTTGATGCCCCCGTCGGCAATCACCGGAATCCCATGCTCGCGTGCCGCCCGATAGGCCTCGGCAATCGCGGTAATCTGCGGCATCCCCGCGCCCGTCACCATCCGCGTTGTGCAGATGGAACCCGGCCCGATGCCCACCTTGATGGCGTCCGCGCCGGCGTCAATCAGCGCCATCGCGCCCTCATAAGTGGCGATGTTGCCGGCCAGCAGGCCCACGTTCGGAAACATCTTCTTGACCTCGCGCACCGCCTCCAGCACCCGCGAGGAGTGCCCGTGCGCCGAGTCAATTGCCAGCACATCCACCCTGGCGCGCACCAGCTCCGCGGCCCTCTCAAGATAGTCGCCCGTGGCGCCGATGGCCCCGCCCACCCGCAGCCGGCCCTGATCGTCCTTGCTGGCGTTGGGATACTTCAGCTTCTTCTGGATGTCCTTGACCGTGATCAGGCCCTTCAGGTTGTACTGGTCGTCCACCACCAGCAGCTTTTCCACTCGGTGCTTGTGCAGGATGAACTCGGCCTCTTCCAGCGTCGTCCCCACGGGAACCGTGATCAGGTTCTCCTTGGTCATCACATCGCCTACCGGAATGTCGGTGCGCGTTTCAAAGCGCAGGTCCCTGTTGGTGAGGATGCCCACCAGCCGCTTGCCCTGCGTCACCGGCACGCCGGAGATCTTGTAGCGCCGCATCACATCGAGCGCGTCGCCGATCACCTGGTCCGGGCCAATCGTCACCGGATCAACAATCATGCCGCTCTCGGAGCGCTTCACCTTGTCAATCTCGCCCGCCTGGTCAAGGATCGACAGATTGCGGTGCACAACCCCGATGCCCCCGGCCTGCGCCATGGCAATCGCCATCCGCGACTCCGTCACCGTGTCCATGGCAGAGGAGAGCAGCGGCGTATTCAGCGTGATCTCCCGCGTGAGCTGGGTCTGCGTACTCACTTGCACGGGAACCACGTCGCTGTAGGCGGGCACCAGCAGCACATCGTCGAAGGTAAGGGCTTCAGGTAAGTTTTTGGCTAGCATATGCTCTGATGCGCCTGGCAAACCGCGGAATCGAGTCCCCGGCGTGGCAGGCGCTTCACAGTATTGTACCGGAGGCGGGCTCAGGGAGTGCCGGAAAGCGCCGCAATGCGCGCCACAACGTGCTCGCGAATGAGACCTATGGTCCAGAACGGGCGAGCCCTATCGGGCGCGCAGGCTGAAGGGCCAGGTTATAGAGCATTGGATTTCAAGACCTGCAGAATTTCAAGCGGCTGGAGCTACCTTCTTCGCTGCCTTCAGCAGCACACGCAGCGCCTCGTTGACCGACTCCGCATCAGGGAAGGCTTCCGCCACATCTGGGGCAAGGGTCACCATCACGACATCCGATGGGAAACGGCTCGTGTATTTGCCGCGAACCGCGTTCGTGAAGTCATATTCCGCGCTCATATCGCCTTCACCTTTCACGAGCTTAGGGTTGCTGCTCATACCGTCTCCTTTCCCTGGGTTCAGCCTTCCGTGCGCTGATAAGCCGAATCGTCCGTTCATCCTCTGTGTGCGCTACAACCAGCAGAACTTGCCGCTCTGACTTTCCAAGGGCAAGCCACCTTTCCTCTTCTTGAGAATGCTACAAATCGGGCTGAACCAGCAAGAGAGGATCGCGAAAAATTGTCGCCGCCTCGTCGAAGTCCACTCCGTGCTTCCCAAGGTTGAGCAGGGCCTTTGCCGGGTCCCAGACAATCGACTGGGGCTGCACCTCACACCCCCACCGGGAATGGCTTCGGGCTCGACTCCTCATCCGTATTGGCGCCCGTCTTCCAGCGCTCAAACCGCCCCTGCAGCAGGCTCATCAGCCCCGTATACCAGTACCCGATCACAAACAGCACCAGAAACGGCGCGGTGAAGTAGTTGTGGTTCATGAAGGTGTAAACGATTGCGCCCAGGAAATACGTACCCAGCAGCAATTCAATCCATGGCGCCAGCACCAGCCGCTTGCGATACTTGGCCGCCTGCGACTTCTCGCCCTTCTTCGTTACCCGGAACTTGGGCGTCCGCACAAAGGCGCTCTTGATGCCAAACAGCGCCTCCATCACCGCCTTCGTATTCGTCACCGTCAGCCCGATGCCCAGCGCCATCAGAAACGGTAAGTAGAGAAACGTCTTCCACCAAGTCTTGGGAAACAGCTCCCGCTGGCTCATCACATAAAACACCGCAATCGAAAAAGTCGACGCCGTAAACAGCGGAAAATCGATCAGCAGCATCTGAAACCAGCCCTGGTAAAACCGGCAGATCATAGCCGGCACCAGCGCCGCCGACATCAGTACCATCAGCGGATAGCTCAGGTTGGCCGTCAGGTGGTAGACAGCCTCCACCTTGATGCGCCGCGGCACGTCCGACTTGAACATCAGCGGCAGCACCTTGATGCTGGTCTGGATGAGCCCCTTGGCCCAGCGCGCCTGCTGCGTCTTGAACGCCGTCATCTCGATGGGCAGCTCCGACGGGCACTCCACCTCGGGCAGGTACTTGAACCGCCACCCCGCCAGTTGCGACCGGTAACTCAGGTCTGTGTCTTCGGTCAGCGTGTCGTGCTGCCAGCCCCCGCCGTCCACAATCGCCTGAATGCGCCACATTCCCGCCGTGCCGTTGAAGTTGAAGTAGTCTCCCGAGCGCACCCTTGCGCCGTGCTCCAGCACAAAATGCCCGTCCAGCAGGATGGCCTCAATCTGCGTCAACATGCTGTAGTCGCGGTTGATGTGCGTCCAGCGCGTCTGCACCATGCCCACTTCCGGCTCTGCAAAGTGGTGAATCACCTTCATCAGCCAGTCGGTGGGCGGCACAAAATCGGCATCGAAGATGGCCACATACTCGCCCTTGGCCACCTTCAGCCCGGCGTCCAGCGCGCCCGCCTTGTACCCGTGCCGGTTGGTCCTGTGAATGTAGACAATCGGGTGCCCCAGCGCCGCATACCGGTCCACAATCCCGGAGGCCACGGCCTGTGTCTCGTCCGTCGAGTCGTCCAGCACCTGGATTTCCAGCTTCTCGCGCGGGTAGTCCATCGCGCAGATGGCCTCGATCAGCCGGTCAATCACAAACTGCTCGTTGAAGATGGGCAGTTGCACAGTCACCTGCGGCAGCTCTTCAAAGTGCCGCGGCGGATCCGGATGGTAGTTCTTGCGGTACTTGAAGTACAGGTAGCACATGGTATAGCGGTGAATGCCATACAGCGCCAGGATAATCATGACCGCGAAATAGGGCAGCAGTACCGCCGCGTCAAAGAGGTTCCAGTGATAGAGCCCCTTGAACGTCCGGTCGGCGTTCAGCATCTCCTTGATGGAGTGGCGAATCCCGGTCTGAGGCGCGAAAAACACGTAGGCGGCTGCCTGTGAAGCCACGGAGTGCAGCAGGTTGGCGGCGGGGTTCAGACGGGTCAAAAGCGCGGCGAACAGGGCAAGCCTCCAGGGGCACGATACCGGCAATTGTACGCGATGGAGGGCTAGGGAAGACGGCTCCGAAGGACCGCAAGCAATTCCCCGAGCGCCGTGATCCGCACCCCCCGAATGGTCATTCCATTCAGCGGGCCAAAGTGCCGCTTGTCCCCGGAAACCTGTTGATCAAATGGCGCAGGGACAGCAGGCCGCCGCAAGGGCCCGCTCCCCACAGCCCATTTGCCCTCGAACACCTCGCAGGCGTAACGTTCTGTGGCAGTTGGAGTGTTCGACCTATGTCCACCAGTTTGGCTTCTTCCATCGTCGCCGCCGCCGGCGGCAGCTTTCTGCTTGAAACCCGCACCCCCGCCGAAGTCTTTACTCCGGAAGACCTTGACGAGGAGCAGCGCCAGATTGCCGCCACCGCCGCGCAGTTTGGCCGCGACGAGGTCCTGCCTCAGACCGCCGCCATCGAGTCCAAGCAGCCGGGCGTCCTCGCCGGACTCCTGCGCAAGGCCGGGGAACTCGGCTTCTCCGCCGTGGACGTGCCCGAGGACTACGGCGGCATGGGCATGGACAAGGTCACCTCCACCGTCATCACCGACCACATCTCCGTGCTGGCCAGCTTCTCTACGGCCTTTGGCGCCCATATCGGCATCGCCACGCTCCCGCTTGTCTGGTACGGCACGGAAGAGCAAAAGCAGCGCTACCTGCCCAAGCTGGCCTCCGCCGAGTGGATTGGCGGCTATGGCCTCTCTGAAGCCAGCTCCGGGTCGGACGCCATGAACATCCGCTGCCGCGCCGTGCTTTCAGACGACGGCGCCCACTATACCCTCAACGGCGAAAAGATGTGGATCACCAACTGCGGCATCGCGTCGCTGTACACCATCTTTGCCAAGATTGTTGACCCCGCCACCGGCGCGGAAAAGTTCTCCGCCTTCCTCGTCGAGCGGGACACCCCCGGCCTCACCGTGGGCGCCGAGGAGCACAAGCTCGGCATCCGCGGCTCCTCCACCTGCCCGCTGGTCTTTGACAACTGCAAGATCCCCGCCGCCAACCTCCTGGGCGAGGCCGGCAAGGGCCACCACATCGCCTTCAACGTGCTCAATGTGGGCCGCTTCAAGCTCGGCGTGGCCTGCATCGGCGGCGCCCGCCACGCCCTCGCGCACATGATCCGCTACGCCAAGGAGCGCCACGCCTTTGGCAAGCCCATCGCAGACTTCGGCCTCATCCAGCGCAAGATCTCCGCCGGCGCCACCCAGCTCTATGCCGCTGAAAGCATGGCCTACCGCACCGCCGGCATGATTGACGCCGGCCTCGCCCAGCTTCAGGGCGACAAAGCCCACTCCCCCCGCGAGACCCAGAAGCGCATCGAGGAGTACGCCGTCGAGTGCTCCATCCTCAAGGTCTACGGCTCTGAGATGCTCTCCCTCGTCGCCGACGAGCTCATCGCCACCATGGGCGGCTACGGCTACGTCGAGGAGTACCCGGCCGAGCGCTTCTATCGCGATGCCCGCATTAACCGCATCTTTGAGGGCACAAACGAAATCAACCGCATGATCATCACCGGCTGGCTCATGAAGCGCGCCCTGAGCGGCCAGTTGCCCCTGCTGCCGGCCATCAAGCGGATCATGGACGAGGTAATGCAGCCGCCCAGCTTCGACCTCGGCTCCAGCGAAGGCGAAGCCTTGGCGCGTGAGGCGGACGTGCTCGCCGCCGCCAAAAAGATCGCCCTCTTTGCCGCCGGGGTTGCCAGCCAGCGCTTCATGGCCGCCCTGCAGGATCAGCAGGAGGTGATGGCCGACCTGGCTGACATCATCTCCCAGGTCTACGCGCTGGAGTCCGCGCTGCTCCGAGCCCGCAAACTCGGTGGCAAGCCCTCCGCTGCAGTGGCCGCCGCCATGACCGGCCTCCTGGCCGATGAGACCATGGGCCTGGCCGAGCAGGCCGCGCGGCGCGTCCTGGCCGCCTGCGGCGAGGGCGACCTGCTCCGGACCCAACTTGCCATCCTGCGCCGACTGGCGCGGTCCACCCCGGCCGACGCCGTCGCGCTCAGCCGTACCGTTGCCCGCGAGTGCATTCGCCTGGAGCGCTATCCCCTCTAAGGAGCTTCCGTCTCAGCTTTGCCCGGCCCGCGAAGTAAAGAGTCCCGCCCTGACCGCAGCCCCGCTGACTCGCTGCATTGGCCAAACTGCCTGCCCTTGCATTCGATCCACCTGATCCCTTTCAGAGTCGTGGCGCATGGACTCCGCGCGCAGCCTCATCCGCCTGAAGTCCGGCTTGCGTTGCGGGCCTTGGCGACAAACTCCCGGACCCGGAGCGGATCCTTGCGCCCCGGCGCGGCTTCGACGCCCGAGGCGACATCCACGCCCCACGGCCGCAGGGTGGCGATGGCGTCTGCGACGTTTTCAGGCTTCAGGCCGCCGGCCGCGATCAGCCTCTGCTCCACTGCTCCCCGGAAGAGCAAGGCCGCCGCCTCAGCCCAGTCAAACGCCACTCCGGTGCCGCCCACCGCCGCCACCGTGCGCGAGTCCACCAGCACCGCATCCACGTGCGGGTCCTGAGCGTGCCCGCGCAACTGCTCCGCGGCAAGCCCGGCCCCGCTGGCGCTGAAGTGAACCACGCGCAAAATCCTGAGCCTGGGCCCCAGTCGCGCACGCAACTGCGCCGTGAGCTCCGGCGGAGCGTCAAAGTGCAGTTGAACCCCGCTCAGGCCACCGGCCCGCACCGTGGCTTCAATCTCTTCCACTGCGGCTTCGACAAACACGCCGATGGTCTCAACCGCCGCCGACAGGTGCGGCACAATCGCCGCCACCTGCGAGGCAGTCACTCGCCGTGGGCTCGGAGCAAACACGAAGCCCAGCGCATCCGCACCGGCCTCGGCGGCGAGGAGCGCGTCCTCCAGGGAAGTGTTGCCGCAGATCTTGATCCACAGGCTCATGCGAGCGAAGCCGCTCCCGCCAGCAGGCCGGCAAGCGCCGTGCCGGGGTCCGATTGCCGCATGAGGCTTTCGCCGATCAGGAAAGCATCGAATCCGGCAGCGCGCAGCCGCGCCAGGTCCGCCGGAGCCGCGATTCCGCTCTCAGCCACCCGCACAACAGAGCGGGGAATCCGCTCCACCAACTCGATGGAAGTCTCCAGCCGCACCTCAAACGACCTGAGATCACGGTTGTTCACGCCGATGGCGTCCGCGCCGTCCGCGCCCAGTGCTTCCAGCACCCGGTCCAGTTCTTCCCCGGTATGCACCTCGACCAGCACGTCCAACGCGAAGCCTCGCGCGGCCAACGCAAATCGCTTGAGTTCGCTGTCCGTCAGCGCGGCGGCGATCAGCAGGATGGCATCGCCGCCGTGGGCGCGCGCCTCGGCGATCTGGTACTCGTCCACCGTGAAATCCTTGCGCAGGCAGGGCAGTTGAACCGCCGCCGAAGCAAGCTCCAGGTTGCGCAGGCTTCCCTGAAAGTAGGGCTCGTCGGTCAAGACCGAGAGTGCCGCGGCCCCGCCCGTCTGGTAGCGGCCGGCCAGCCATGCCGGGTCGAAGTCTCCCCGTATCAGTCCTTTGGAGGGCGACGCCTTTTTGATCTCCGCGATGATGGCGGGAGCGGTGGATGCGCTCCGGCGAAGCGCCGCGGCCCAGCCCCGAGGCTGATGAAGAGCGGCCAGCCGCTCCAGTTCCGGGACGGCGACCCGTGCCTTGGCCGACTCAACCGTGCTCCGCGTGGTGGCCAGAATTCTGTCGAGGTGAGTAGACATACGCTGGGTCGAGTATACGAGGAACCCGGCGGTCTATTTCTCCACCACCGCTTTTGAGAGGTTCCTCGGCCGGTCCACATCCACTCCGTGCTCCAGCGCCATGAAGTAGGCAAACAGTTGCAGCGGCACCACTTCGGCAATGGGCAGCAGGTACTCCGTCGCCGTCGCCACCTCGACGCAATCGCTCACCAGTTCGGCAACTTCCCTGTCGCCGGCGTTGGCGATGGCGATGACCCGCGCGCCCTGCGCCTTCATGTCGGCCAGCAGTTGCACCGTCCGCTCATAGCGCATCACGGAGGCGTCCAGTTCCCGGTCCACCGTGGCCATCACCACCAGCGGCACCCGGTCGCTGACCAGCGCATTCGGCCCATGCTTCAACTCACCGGCAGGGTATCCCTCGGCGTGGACGTAGGAAGCCTCCTTCAGCTTGAGGGCGCCCTCGCGGGCGATGGCGTAGTGGATGCCGCGGCCCAGGTAGAGGAAGGTGTTGGCCGTCCCGTACTTGTGGGCCAACCCGGCCATCTGCTCCCGCCAGCCGTCGAGTTGCGCGGCGATGGCGTCAGGAAGCGCCGAAAGGCCGGCGATATGCCGGGCCAGTGCGGTTGCGTCCATGCGGCCCAGCCGGGCCCCCTCATAAAGCGCCAGCAGATACAGCACCGCCAACTGGCAGGTGAAGCTCTTGGTGGCGGGAATGGCCCGCTCCACGCCCGCGGCCAGGGGCATGGAGACCACCGCCTCCCGCGCCATGGTAGACCCGGTCACGTTGGTGATGGCCAGCGTCTTCTGCCCGCGCCGCTCCGCCTCGCGCAGGGCCGCCAGGGTGTCAGAGGTCTCTCCTGATTGCGAGAGCACGAGCACGCTGGGGTGGCGTATGTCGGTGCGGTCATGACCGCCCCGGCAACTGTATTCGCTCGCGTACTCCACATCCACGGCCAGCCCGCACAGGTCTTCAAGCAGGATTTCAGCAGCCAGGCCGCTGTGCCGGCTCGACCCGGAGGCCGCAATCAGCACCTCCCCCTCGGGAATGGCCCACCCCGCCAGCAGCTTCGCCACCTCCGGCCTCAGCTTTTCATCAGAAAGGTAGAGAGCGAGGGTGCGGCGAAGCGCCTCCGGCTGCTCGTAGATCTCGCGCAACATCTCATGGGTAAAGCTGGGCATCTTTTTCACTCCCGGCGCCTGCAATTGCAGACCAAAAAACTTCTCATCACGATCATATAACGCTTAAATGGTCATTTTTGATAGGAATTTGGGGGAAAGTATGCCAGGATTCGTGTCAAAAAATGCTCTATACCCTCTATCTTTCCATAATCCACGGAGTAGAATCTGTGTGATATGTCCGAGTCAATCAACCGCCGATCCGAGCAGATCATCAAGTTCCTGCTTCGTACCGGAACCGCCACCATTGAGGAGTTGCTCGCAGTCGCCGGCTCCTCGGCGCCCAGCATCCGGCGCGATCTGGCCCGTTTGGAGAGCCGCGGCCTCATCCGGCGCACCCATGGCGGCGCGGAACTGGTGGAGCCGCTCCTCTACGAGCCCTTCCGTTATGACAGTTCCTTTCTTGCCCGCGAACAGCGCCACGCCGCGGAAAAGCGCCGCATCGGCCTGGCCGCGGCCGAGATGGTGCAAGCCGGCGAGACCATCGGGCTCACCGCAGGCACCACCACCACTCACATCGGGCGCAGCCTCCGCCATCGCGACAAGATCCAGGTCGTCACCAACGCCATCAATATCGGGATGGAACTGTGCAATCAGCCGGGCATCCGCACCTATTTGACCGGCGGTGTGGTTCCCTGGGCCTGGTCGTTTTCCCTCACCGGGAACGCCGCCCTCACGTTCCTGGACGACGTATATATGGACACGGTCTTCCTCAGCGTCACGGGGCTCGATGCCGAGCGTGGGGCCACCTCGCTTGAGACCGACGAGGCGCTCGTCTACCGCAAGATGCTGAAGCAGTCAAAAAAGGTGATCGTTGCCGCCGACTCCAGCAAACTGGGCAAGGTGAGCCCTGCCTTCATCTGCCCCGCGAACGAGATTCACGTGCTGATTACGGATACGGGAGCTACCCCTGAGGCCGTGGCGCCGTTTGAGCGGCAGGGCATCCAGATCATTCGCGCTTGAGAGCTTGGGCGGCCTAGCTGCCCTGTGCCGCTGTATCGAGCGCGCCCAACTCGCTCTGCAGCAAACCCACCGCATCCCGCACGTCTGCCTCCAGGGCTTCCGCGGGGTTTGCACTCAGGGGGCGCATGGGCCTGCGGGACAGCGATCCATGAAGAGTGGAGACCTCAGAGCGGCGCAGAACCTGAACCAGGTTGGTCAGCCGCAATCCGCCCCCGGCCATGATTTGAATGCGCTGCCCGGCCTGGCGCGCCAGGCGCGCAATGGTCGCCGCCCCGGCCAGCACGTCCGCGGCTCCGCCAGAGGTGAGCAGGCAGTCGGCTCCAGTAGCAATCACGGCTTCCAATGCCTCGAACTTCTCCGGCGTCTCATCAAAGGCGCGGTGAAAGGTGACCTGCATCGGGCGCGCCAGTTCGACCAGTTCCCGGCTCCGATTAACGTCAATCCGCCCATCTGCGTGTGCAACTCCCACCACCACCCCGGCAGCGCCCGCGCGCTTGACCCAGCGGATTTGGCGTTTCATCAGTTCAAGCTCGCCGGGGGTGAACATGAAGTCGCCCCCGCGCGACCGAATCAGCACGTGAACCGGGATGGCCAGCGCATCGATGACCTCGCTCGTCAACCACTCCGCGGGGGTGAGGCCACCGATATCGAGTTGCGCGCATAGCTCAACACGATTGGCGCCCCCGCGCTGAGCAGCCAGGGCGGAGGGGAGGGACTCGACGCAGATCTCGAGGAAGAAACGCTTCATACAGGAACCCGAAACGGCAGAATGACAACTGAAACACTAAAAGATCAATCGTATTTAGTCAAAACGCTCAACAATCTACCTGATATTTGGAGTTTTGCTCATGGAGTTGGTCCATGGGCCCCCAATCACCAGCAAGCCCCAGGGCTGCGCAAGCTGGATTTCCAGCGCGAAACCAGCAATCCATGGCCAGTTGAAGGCCTATTTCCACTGGATTGCGGCGACAGCGCGGGGGGCGAGCCCGCACGAGTCAGGCGAACCGAGACTAGAGGGCGCAATCAGAGGGGGAAACTTGAAGTGGCGGCCATTTTTTTCACATTTCTGACCATTTAGGCTTAAAATCGTCAATTCCCTCTTGTATACCACACGGCTTTTGTACTAATGTAATTTTCAACTCGCAACTGAACGTTTCGCACTGATTTAATCAAAGAAATGGGGAAAACAGCCTGGTTGCGAGGGTGGGAGTGGAATCTGTGACCTGCCGCCACTGTAATTACGTGGCATGAGAGCAGGCAAAAGACTCCCCAGCAAGCCTGCCAACCCTCGACCACCCCTTTTCTGAGAGCCGATGCTTCCCAGATCGAGGTGGGGTCCAAGGCGGTGCATTCACTGGCTTGGGGCTTCAAGACAACTTCGGAGGCGAGCATCTTCCCGGCCAGGATGGTGCTCTCAGGTTTCAACACTATTCGTCAATACGTACCGGCGTATGGACACCAACCGGACTTCAAAGAGAGGTGCGATTGCTATGACCAACCTTGCGCGGTTTTCACATGGATTCTCTCGATCTCAATTCGGATGCCAGGCGCGGCAGACCCTGAGCAGACTCTGTCGCTCGATTGGGCAGTCCCCCGCGGTGGTTTGCCTGCTGGCCCTGGTGCTGGTCGGCCCGGCAACTGGCCGTGCGCAGGAACTTGCCGCCACATTGACCGGCACGGTAACCGACACAACGGGCGCGGTGATCCCAAGAGCGGAGGTCACCATCACGCTGAACGGCGTGAACGGCACCGCCCGCGTTGTAGAGTCGGATGGGGCGGGCAGCTACACCGCTACCAACCTGACCGCGGGCACCTATTCCATCACGGTGCTGGCGCAGGGCTTTGCGACCTACAAGGGCAAGAACATCACCCTCAACGTGGCCGAGAAGCACACCGTGAACGTGCAACTGAAGGCCGGCGCTTCGTCAGAGACCGTGGTGGTGGAAGACAACCCGGTTTCGGTGGACACCGAAAGCAGCTCGCAGGCGGGCACCATCTCCGGCGTGCAGGTTCGCGAACTGGAGCTGAGCAGCCGCAACTTTGAGCAGTTGGTTGCGCTGCAGCCCGGCGTGGTCAGCGGACTGGGCGACGAGTCCAGCCCCGGCGGAACGGCGCTGGCGGTCAACGGCGCGCGCACCACGGCCAACAACTGGACGGTGGACGGCGCGGATATCAACGACAGCGGATCCAACGGAACGGTGATTAACGCGCCGAGCGTGGACGCGATCCAGGAGTTCACCCTGCAGCGCGGCAACTACGATGCCGGCTATGGACGCTCTGGCGGCGGCCAGGTGCTGGTAGCCATCAAGGGCGGCACAAGCGAATTCCACGGCGACGCCTACGAATTTGTGCGCAACACGGCACTGGACGCCAACGAGTACTTCAACAAGATGGGCGGCGGGGCGCGCGCCATCAATCACCACAACGTGTACGGGTTCACCATCGGCGGGCCGATCTTCGTCCCCAAGCTCTACAACGTGGACAAGAAGAAGACCTTCTTCTTCTGGTCAGAGGAGTGGCACAAGCAGTCGACGCCCGGCGGCGACAGCCTGCCCGCGGCCACCCCGGCAGAACTGACGGGCGTTGCGCCTGGCGATTTCATCAACGGCCCAGCCAACTGCCTCAAGTACGACCAGGTTTCCAACACGACCGCGATCAATTCATCCTGCTACAGCAAGAACTCGCAGGTTTATCTCACCAGCGTGTTCAGCAAGTTTCCCGCGGCGGCCAACGGCAACTACACGTTTTCGTATTCGAACACCAACAACTTCCGCGACGACATCGTCCGCGTGGACCACTACTTCAATGACAAGGTCCACTTCTACGCGCGCGGCATGAACGACATCATGCCCGTGAGCGCGCCGGAAGGCCTGTGGGCAGGCGGCAACTATCCCGGCCTCGTCAACACCCTGGTGGACTCGCCCGGCAAGAACGTGGTGGGCAACCTGACCTGGACCATCTCGCCGAAGATTGTGAATGAGGCGGAGTTTGTTTGGTCGCAGGGTACTTATAACTCCACCATCCAGGGCGGACAGTTCGCCACATCCTCTTCCGTGAATACCTCGCTGACCAACAACTGGGCCTACAAGGATCCCTACGGCCGCGTTCCTGCCATTGGCATCAAGGGCATCCAGGGATTCTCGGCCGGCTCGGCTCCCTGGAAAGAGCGCAATCTTGACCGCACCTACTTCGACAATCTCTCGGTCACCGTGGGACCGCATACACTGCGCGCCGGCTTCCAGATTCAGCAGATGCTGAAGACTGAAAACGGCACCGGCGGCAACCCCGGATTCAACTTCAACTCCTGGGGCGACTTCCTGCTGGGCAACGTGGCGTCCTACTCGCAGGCCAACCGCGACATCACCCCCGACCTGCACTACATCAACAGCGAAGCCTATGTGCAGGACGACTGGAAGATCAGCCCGAAGCTGATTATCAATCTCGGTGTGCGCTGGAGCGCTTTCCCCTCGCCAACGGACGTGAACAACACGCTGGCGAACTTCTCTCCGCTGCTCTACAAGGCATCCTTGTCGCCTACCATCGACCCGGTTTCCGGCAACTTCAACCCCAACCAGTTTGCCGGAAGCACGTCGTTGATTCCGGCCACCTATTCCAACGGGTTGATCTTCCCCAAGGGCGCGGCCTGCACGGCGGCGCAGGCAGTGGGGCCACTGGTGCAGTGCTCGCCTTACGGCGCTTATGTAAACCCCAACAGCAACGCGAACTTCGGGCCGCGTCTTGGCTTCGCTTACAACCCCGATGGCCATGGCAAGACCTCATTCCGCGGCGGCTTTGGCATCTTCTATGACCGCGTGCTCAACGGCATCTGGGAACAGAACGCCTTCTCTGACCCGCCGCTGGCCCAGTCCACCACCGTCAACAACGGCTCCTTTGACGCCATCCTCGGTTCCGGTCAGGTGGCCGGTCCATCGCTCGGCCCCAACGCCCTCACGGTCACGGGAACGCCGACTTTCAAGGTGCCCAACTACGCCAACTTCAACGTGTCTGTGCAGCGCCAGTTGCTGCCTACCACCACGGTTGAAGTTGCCTATGTCGGCAACGTCGCCCGCCATCTGCTGGGCGAGTTGAACATCAACCAGCCCACCGTTTCAGCCAGAACCGCCGCCGATCCGACTACCAGCGTCAACGCAATCCGTCCTTACATGGGCTATGCCAACATCAAGTCCCGCGCGCCCATCTTCACTAACAACTACAACTCCCTTCAGGTTTCACTCAACCATCGCTCCTCCAAGGGCCTGACCGTCGGCATCGCCTACACGTGGTCTAAAGATATGACCACCAACTCCAACGACCGCGGTTCAACGGCGACCTACGCCTATAACCTGAAGTTGGACTACGGTCCGTCTTCGACCAACACCCCGCAGGTCTTTGAAGCCAACTACGTCTATGAGCTGCCCTTCTTCAAGCAGCAGCATGGTCTGGAAGGCAAAGTCCTGGGCGGCTGGGAACTCTCCGGCATTACCTCGATGGTCTCCGGTTCCTCGTTCTCGGCTTACCAGGCCTTTGATCCATTTGATCCGAATGGGACCAACGTCGGCCTTGGCATGGGCGGTGGACGTCCGGATCAGGTGGGCGCGGTGCACATGACCAAGAAGCTCAACCAGTGGTTCTCCCCGTCGTCGTTTGCTCAGGCCATCGGGCACTTCGGTTCGGAAGGTTCGAACTCCCTGCTCGGCCCCGGACTGCAGAACTGGGATCTGGCCGCGATCAAGAACGTCAAGTTCTTTGACCGTTATGCCTTCCAACTCCGCGGCGAGTTTTTCAACGCATTCAACCACGAGAACTTCAGCGGAGTGGACTCTACACTGGGCGACGGCGCCTATGGCCAGGTGGTCAGTGGTCACGTGCCGCGCAGAATCCAGGTGGGCGCGAAGTTCAACTTCTAAACAACCGCAGTCAGCGCGGTGATCACAGGAGGCCGGGGCGAGAGCTCCGGCCTCCTTTATTTCCCAACCGCGGCGCCCTCGTGGGGTTTGTGGTCACCGACTGGAGGCTGGGACATGATCTTGAGAAGCTGCGTGTCGGCGGCCTTGTTGAGAGACCTGGCCTTGTCGAACTCCGCATTGGCGGCCGCTGCGTTGCCTATGGAGCGGTAAAGCCTGCCCAGGCGCCAATGAACGTTTACATCGGTGGGCGCAATCTTCTCCGCGGCCTGCAACTCCGTACGTGCCTCGTCTTTTCGCCCTGCATCGGCATAGACAATGCCCAGGTCAAGATGGGCCATGGAGCTCGCCGGATTGAGTTTCACCAGACTCTCCAGCAGCGGGCGCGCCTCCTCCATGTGGTTCATCTGCATCTGCGCATCCGCCAGGTAGAGCATGGCCTGGAAGTGGTGGGGATCGTTGTCGATCTCCAACTGAAACTGCTGCGCGGCCTCTGGATACTGGCCCTTGGTCCACAGCAGATAACCAAGCCCGAAATGCACATTGGGCTCTTTGGGATTGGCCGCCACCGCGGCGCGAAACTCACGCGTTGCGCCTACCGGATCCTTCATTGCGTCCAGTGCTTCGCCCACCAGCATGTCTGCCTCCGCGGACTCGGCGTTGAGCGCAACCAGCCGATGATAAGCGTCCAGCACGCACGGATATTGATTGGAGAGAAGGCAACTGTGCGCAAGCGTCAGCAACAGCGGCAGGTTCTGCGCATCGCTGGCCGAGGCCTGCTTGAGATACGGCGCAGCCGCGGCGTACTCAGTGAGCCCGTAGTGCGACATCCCCATCAGGATGTTGAGCCGCTGCAACTCTTCGGGACTGGAAGGGCGCGCTTTGAGGAGCGGCGTGAACTGCTGGAGGGCGCACTTGTAGTCGCCGGCCTTGAAGCAGGCGAGGCCAAGGTTGAGGCGGAGGCTGGGCATGGCCGGATTCAAGGCCATTGCCTTGCGGTAAGAAGCGATGGCTTCAGCGTAGTGCTCCTGCCGCGCCGCCAGCAAGCCCAGATGCGCCAACGGCTCTGGATTCGCCGGCTGCGCTCTGGAGAGCGATTGCCACGCTGATTCCGCTTCGGCGATACGGCCTTGCTGCTCCAGCGTATAGGCTGCCGTCCTTTGATCGTCCTGTGCAACGCCGGACAGCCCGAAGCTGAGAACCATCAGCGCCAGAGGAATGGATAGCCTGTATTGAAGGGTTCGTCTCACATCTGTCTCCGCTGTGATTCTCGCCCGCGGAATCGATTGTGCGCAAGCGCGGCTGGTCAGCCGTTGCCCCGCAGGCCGGCGTAGGTTTCAAGCAGCGTGCGCGCGGCGCGAAACGATGTGGTGCGCCCTTCCAGCACGTCCTGCTCCAGCACTGCGATGCGCTCACGGATGGCCGGAAACGATTCAAAGCGGCGGCGCAAGCCATGCTCGATGATCTCCTGCATCCAACTGCGGGTCTGGCTTCGCCGGTTGGCGGTGAGCCAGCCATTGGAGCGCGTGAGCGCTCCATGCTGCAGCACGCACTCCCATAACTCGACGATGCCCTTGCTGGTCTGCGCGGAGCAGGTGAGCGCGCGCGGAGTCCAGCCGGACTGCGACCGGGGAAGATAATGCAGCGCGTTCTGCGCCTCGCCGCGCGCCCTTTCGGCCGCGTTCACGTTGTCGCCGTCCGCCTTGTTGACCACTACAAGATCCGCCAGCTCCATCACGCCGCGCTTGATGCCCTGCAACTCGTCGCCCGCGCCTGCCAGCGACAGCAGCAGAAAGAAGTCCACCATGTTGTGCACGGCGGTTTCGGACTGCCCCACGCCCACGGTCTCGACCAGGATGTTTTTGTAGCCCGCGGCTTCACACAGCAGCATGGCCTCGCGTGTGCGCTGCGCCACGCCGCCAAGAAATCCGCGAGACGGCGAGGGCCGGATGAAGGCCATCTCGCTTGAGGCAAGCGAAGTCATGCGGGTCTTGTCGCCAAGGATGCTGCCGCCGGAGACCTGGCTGCTGGGGTCGATGGCCAGCACCGCAACTTTTTGCCCGTGCTCCCGGATGAGGTAGGAGCCGAGGGTCTCAATCAGACAGCTCTTGCCGGCGCCGGGCACGCCGGTGATGCCCACGCGCGTCGAGTTGCCGCTTTGAGGCAGGCAGTCCTCGACAATCTGCTCGGCCAGTTCCTGGTCTGCGGCGCGCGAGCTCTCAATGAGCGTGATGGCCTGCGCGAGGATGGCGCGCTGGCCTTGCAGGATGCCTTCAACGTAGTGCTCGCGTGAAAGTGCGCGCCGACTCGATGTGCGCGCCTGCGCATCAAGCGGCGATTGCGGCGCTGCGCATCCGGGCTTCACATGCAACGCGCTGTCGCCTGGCTCTGCCAATCAGGATTGCTCCACCACCGGATTGCCGCGGAGGATTTCGAGGATTCGCTGCGCAGCCATGGGGATCACGGTGCCCGGCCCAAAGATGCCGACCGCCCCGGCCTTGTAGAGGAACTCGTAGTCCTGCTGCGGAATGACTCCGCCTACGACCACAAGAATGTCATCCCGGCCAAGTTTGCGCAACTCCTCGATGAGCTGCGGGACGAGCGTCTTGTGCCCCGCTGCCAGCGAAGAAACGCCAACCACGTGGACGTCGCTCTCAACCGCGTTGCGCGCAACCTCTCGCGGGGTCTGGAAGAGCGGGCCCACATCCACGTCAAATCCGATGTCCGCGAAGGCCGTGACAATGACCTTGGCGCCGCGGTCGTGGCCGTCCTGGCCCATTTTGGCAACCAGGATGCGCGGGCGGCGACCCTCGGCTCGTTCGAAATCCGCGACCATGCGGTGGGCCTTTTGGAACTCCTGATCGTTGCCGCTCTCAGCTGAATAAACGCCGGCAATGGTGCGCGTGGTGGCTTCGTACCGGCCCCAGACCCTCTCAAGGGCGGAGGAGATTTCGCCGAGGGTGGCGCGCCGGCGGGCCGCGTCAACGGCGCATTCCAGCAGGTTGCCCTCACCCGTGGCGGCGCAGTGTTCGAGCCTGGCCAGCGACTCGAGAACTGCCTCCGCATTGCGCTCGCGCTTGAGCAGGGAGAGGCGCTCCATCTGCGATCTGCGCACCGCGGCGTTGTCGATGTCGAGAACCGGGATCAGCGGCTCCTCGGGAGAGCGATAGGCATTGACGCCGACGATCACATCTCTGCCGGAGTCGATGCAGGCCTGCCTGCGGGCGGCGGCTTCTTCGATGCGCATCTTGGGGACGCCGGTTTCAATGGCCTTGGCCATGCCACCGAGGCTCTCAACCTCTTCAATCAACGTCCATGCGGAGTGCATCAGCTCATGAGTGAGCCTTTCAACATAGTAGGAGCCGGCCCAGGGGTCCACGACCCGGGTGATGTTGGTCTCTTCCTGCAGGTAGATCTGCGTGTTGCGCGCAATGCGCGCGGAGAAGTCGGTGGGCAGGGCCATCGCTTCGTCGAGCGCATTGGTGTGAAGCGACTGCGTATGGCCGAAAGCCGCAGCCAACGCCTCGACGCAGGTACGCACCACGTTGTTGTACGGATCCTGCGCGGTGAGGCTCCAGCCGGAGGTTTGCGAGTGTGTGCGGAGCGCGAGCGACTTCGGGTTCTTCGGGTTGAAGGTCCTGACCAGCTTGGCCCAGAGCATGCGCGCAGCGCGCATCTTGGCAATCTCCATGAAGTGGTTCATGCCGATGCCCCAGAAAAAGGAGATGCGGGGCGCGAATTTGTCCACATCCAGGCCAGCCTTGACGCCGGTGCGCAGGTACTCGAGGCCATCGGCAAGCGTGTAAGCCAGCTCGATATCCGCCGTGGCGCCAGCCTCCTGCATGTGGTAGCCGCTGACACTGATGCAGTTGAACTTCGGCATCTTCTCCGCGCAGTAGCGGAAGATATCGCCGATGATGCGCATGGACCCCGCGGGCGGATAGATATAGGTATTGCGGACCATGAACTCTTTGAGGATGTCGTTCTGAATGGTGCCGCTCAGTTGCTCCGGCTGAACACCCTGCTCCTCCGCGGCCACGATATAGAAGGCCATGATGGGAAGCACAGCGCCGTTCATGGTCATCGACACCGACATCTGCCCAAGAGGAATCTGGTCGAAGAGCACCTTCATGTCGAGGATCGAATCGATGGCCACGCCCGCCTTGCCCACGTCGCCCGTCACGCGCTCATGATCGGAGTCGTAGCCGCGATGCGTGGCGAGATCAAAGGCAACGGAAAGCCCGCGCTGCCCGGCGGCAAGATTGCGCCGGTAGAACGCATTGGACTCTTCGGCCGTGGAGAAGCCCGCGTATTGCCGGATGGTCCATGGCTGCATCACATACATCGTGCTGTAAGGCCCATGGAGGAAGGGCGCGACGCCTGCTGCATACTCAAGGTGTTCGAGGTCGCGGAGGTCTTCACGCGTATAGAAGCCCTTGACCGCGATGTGCTCGGGCGAGATCCACGCGGTGGTCTCGTGCGCTTCCGGCTGCTCCGGCGCGGGCTTCCAATCGATCTTTGAAAAGTCTGGGCGCATTGCTATTCCTTGATTCCCAACCGCTGCTGCCACCTGGCAAGAACTTCAATTGGATTGCTGCGCAGGTGAATGAAATCCGCAATGCCCATGGCCTGCAACTGCTCCGCGGATTCGGGGTTGCCTGCAATCAGAATCGGCGTCTCGCGTCCGCACGCATGGAGCGCTGACTGTACTTGTTCAGCCAAAGCCAGGTACTCCGCATCGGAACTGCAGAGCACAATCAGGTCGGCATCGCGGGCCGCAATCTCGTTCGCGTTCGATAGAAGTTCCGTGCTGATGCCAAAACCAGCACACGCAAAAAAGTTTGCGGCGAAGCCGGCGCGGGCTGACCGCATCTTCGCGTCTCCCATCTCGGCGAGCAGCACGCGGGGCCGGCTTCCGGTCCTGATCGCATGGCGCTCCGTGCGCAGGCGAAGCGCCTCGTAGGCTTGCGTTGCGCGGGTTCCCTCATGCACGCGCGCCGCGTCGATGCGCTCCCATGCGTTCTCAGAGAGGCTTGCGTATTGATTCGTTCCCGTGAAGACGCGGCGGCGCGAAGCTACAGCCTCTTCCCTGGCGGCCAGCGACTGCGACAGCGTGCGCGCGATCAGTCCTTCCGCCTCCGCCTTGCGGAAACCTCCCGCGGCTTCGATTTCCTGCATTGTCTTCCAGCCTTCGCGCGCAAGGAACTCTGTCATGGCCTCAATCAAATAGGCCCCCGCGCCGGGGTCGGCCACGCGACCAAGCATGGCTTCATGCTTGAGAAGGATTTGCGTATTCCGCGCCAGCCGCCTGCTTGCTTCATCGGGCTTCTTGTAGCAATCGTCGAAGGGCGCCACGGTGATGGAGTCAGCACCGCCGAACGCGGCGGACATGGCCTCCGTTGTGCCGCGCAGAATGTTCACGTGCGGGTCATAGACAGTCTTGCTCCAGCGGGAGGTGCGCGCATGAATCCTTGCCCTGGCGCTGGAGCGCGCTCCGCCGAAGCTCTCAAC
This sequence comes from uncultured Acidobacteriaceae bacterium, assembly GCA_903849645.1. Classification (GTDB taxonomy): domain Bacteria; phylum Acidobacteriota; class Terriglobia; order Terriglobales; family Acidobacteriaceae; genus Telmatobacter. The sequence continues at coordinate 39,453 of CAINJJ010000032.1, forward strand.
CACGCGCGCCCATAGCAGGCGAAAGGCACGCAGCTTGGCGATCTGAAAAAAGAAGCTCGCGCCTGTCGAAAAGGAGAAACCGATGGACGCCGCGGCGCGATCCACGTCGATCTCCCGGCTTTGCATCCCTCCAAAAAACTCAACGCCTGCGGCAAGCGTGAAGCCGACCTCTTCCACACAGGTGGCGCCCGATTCTTCAAAGCCTTCACCATTGATGGTGAAGGATGCGAACGATGGCGGCGCTGCCTGAAGAACCTCCGCAGCAAAATCAAGATGCTTGAGCGGGTTCCAGCCGGTGGAGATGAGCGACAGCGCATGACCATCATGCGAAGACTCGAGCAGAAGTCGAATCAGAGGCTCGTCCGCGTTCTGGAAGTGGACGGGAATCTGCTGGAGATTCGCCACCAGGGTTTCCACATCGGTGGCCGATTGAAGCTCCACATGGCGAAAGGCAATCTCTTCCGCGCCGGCGGCAGCGGCGGCGCACGCCTCACGATTGGCTTCCTCGGGCGTGGCGCCCTCGATCTCTTCGCGGATGCGCCAGTCGCCTGACGGACGCGCGCCGCGCGCATAGGGGAAGTCGCCGGGCGCCGCGTCGCAATAGTCCAGACCCTCCGCGTCCTCTGCCCGATAGTAGGGCTTGACCGCGAGTCCTTCCTCGGATTGCCAGATCAGCTTCCGCGCGTAGTCCGCGCCCTTGAGATCCTTGCGAATCAGTTCTTCCCAGGACGCTGTGCTGACGGGGGGGAACTCCTGGAGCAGCTTCTCAGTGGCCATGTTTCTTCACTTGCCCTCAGGGTCTTCGACAATCTCGATCAGCAGCCCGAAGGGATTGTCGGCTCTCGATTTTGGATGAACAAAGAAGACGGTGGTGCCGCGCGACCCTTTGCGTGGAGCCTTGTCGATGATTTGAAATCCCATGGCCTGCATGGCGTCAAATGCGTGGTGCGCGCTGTGGACACGGAAGGCAACATGAGCCAGTCCGCCGCGGCCACCGTTGCGCTCAATGAGCTTTTGCACCGGAGACTCCGCGGTCAGCGGCTCCAGCAATTGAATCAGGTTGGGGCCGTCGCCCACCTTGAGCAGCGCCTCGCGCACCTGGTCTGTGCCGAGCACCTCTTCGCGGTGAATCTCTTTGAAGCCCAGCATCTCGTAGGCCTTGACCTGACCATCCAGTTCGCCCTGCCGGACGGCGATGGCAACGTGGTCTACAAATAGGATGCCGGGAACCTGCTTCAATTCTTCATCAACAGAACTCATCGATTTCCTTTTCCAAGGTGTGTCCGGTCAGGCTCGCAATGCGAACCATGACTTCTATTCGAACTCAACAATAACCTGGTTGACTTTGACAGAGTCGCCGGGCGCCACGCTTACGCTCTTCACAATTCCAGAGCGCGGCGCCGTCACGTTGGTCTCCATCTTCATCGCTTCGAGCACCATGATCAGGTCATTGGCCTGCACATCCTGTCCCGGTTCCACATTGACCTTGATCACCAGGCCCATCACCGGGCTGCGGCAGATCTTCTGTTCGTCGTCATATGCAGGCTCTGGAACAAGGCTCTGCGCGCCGGGAGTGGGCACCGGCTGAAGCGTCGCGGGGACGGGCTGATAGGGCAGGTAGGTCTGCGGGCGCGGGGCCCCATCCTCTTCGAGAACTTCGACGTCTACCTCGTACGATTTTCCTTCAATCGTGATCTGGAGCTTCAAGGGAACAATTCCTTTCCTCGGTCGACCTGCCCAATGTTCCAGCGCTGTTACCGCAGATTATGCGATGCCTGCACAAAGACTCGTCCCTGCTGCGACCATGGGCTTACGTTCTTGATCGGCGACTGCATCAGGCTGGCGGAGCGGATGCGCACTTCGCTGCCGAGAAACGCGCTGGCCGCCGCCGCAATCACAGCAAGTATCTCAGGTGTGACTTCTTCCCTCTCATTTTGAACGGCGGCCTCCGACGCCTGCGCGAACGCTGGCGGTTCAATCTCGGCGACGGTTGCAGGTTGCGCCGCGACGGGCTCAGCGGCCAGCGCCAGGCGCGATTCCAGTGACTTGATGGTAGCGGAAAGAGCGTTCAACCGGCGTTCTGTCTGCTCCTGCTGCAGGGCGACGGCCCGCTGAAGCGCCCTCCGCAGGGCACCATACATCAGTACGCCTGCGACTGCCACCAATGCGACCACGATTGCCAGGTCTATTGAATGCGATGCCACGCGCAACTCCTCTTTAGAGTGGAATCAGTCCGTGCTTCTTTTGCGGCCGCAGTTCGCGCTTCGCGTGCAACGACTCAAGGGCGTGGGCCAGGTATTTTCTGGTCTCCGCGGGTTCGATAATGTCATCCACCAATCGCCTTCCGGCTGCAACATAGGGATTGGCAAAGGTATCGCGGTAGGCGTCCACCAGTTCCTTGCGCCGCGCCGCCTGGTCTTCCGCCCCGTCGATTTCGTGCCGGAAGACGATCTCGGCAGCGCCCTCCGCGCCCATCACGGCAATCTCCGCCGTGGGCCAGGCCACAACCCTGTCCGCGCCCAGGCCCTTGGAACACATGGCGATATAAGCGCCGCCGTAGGCCTTGCGGAGCACCACGGTGATCTTGGGCACGGTCGCGGCCGAGTAGGCGAACAAGAGCTTTGCGCCATGACGGATGATGCCCCCGCGCTCCTGCTCCACGCCGGGCAGAAAGCCCGGCACATCGACGAAAGTGAGCAGCGGAATGTTGAAGGCGTTGCAGAAGCGGACAAAGCGCGAAGACTTGTCAGACGCGTCGATGTCGAGCGCTCCAGCCAGAAAGCAGGGCTGGTTGGCCACGATTCCGACCGGACGGCCCTGCAGCCGGCCGAAGCCGATGATGATGTTCGGAGCGAACCCCGGCTGGATCTCGAGGAAATCCTGGTTATCGACCACGCGCGCGATGACGGCTCTTACGTCGTAGGCGACCTTGGCGTCCACAGGCACAATCCCGTTCATGTCCGAATCGGTCTTGAGCTTGGCGCTGAACGCCATTCGCGGAGGATCTTCAAGATTGTTCGAAGGCATGAAGCTGAGCAGGCGCCGGCAAAGCTGGAGCGCCTCGTCATCATTTTGCGCAATCAGATGCACCACGCCCGCGTGATTCATCTGCGACTGCGGGCCGCCCAGTTCCTCAGCGCTCACCACTTCACCCGTAACCTGCTTGATAACCTGCGGCCCGGTGATGAACATGCGCCCCTGCTGGGTCTGGATGACGAAGTCGGTAAGAGCGGGGCTGTAGGCGGCGCCACCGGCACAAGGACCGCAGATGAGCGAAATCTGCGGCACCGTGCCGGAGAGGCGCACATTGTTATAGAAGACGCGGGCGTAGCCGGCCAGGCTGTCGATGCCCTCCTGCACGCGCGCGCCGCCGGAGTCGTTGATGAAGACGAACGGGCTGCCGGTCTTGAGAGACATGTTCATCATCTCGGCAACCTTGTTGCTATGGGTCTCGCCCGCGGCCCCGCCGGCCACCGTAAAGTCCTGGCTGGCCAGGTGCACGAGCCGCCCATCGATGGTGGCGCATCCGGTGACCACTCCGTCAGCGGGCAGTTCCTTGTCGGCCATGCCAAAGTAGGTGGCGCGGTGACGGGCAAACAGGCCAATCTCCTCAAAGCTGCCACGGTCCACGAGGCGCGCCACGCGCTCGCGCGCTGAAAGCTTGCCGGAGGCGTGCTGCTTGTCGATGCGCGCCTTGCCGCCGCCCAGCTCGAGTTCAGCGCGCTTTGCCTGGAGCTCCGCAACCTTGTCGAGCATTGTCTTTTTCTTGGGGATATCTTCCTGCTTGGCCATCGCTGCTCCTGGGCCGGGCATGAGAATCAGACTGCGCGCCGAGAGGCTCCAAGTCAGGGTCTTGACTGGTGCGCGCGTCTCCATCACTCTCATGGACGGCCGAATTTCTATCTGGCGCCCCGGCAGCCCTGGTTCCGCTGACCGGACAATCCCATCCCTGCCTGGATTTCCGCGGCCCCGGGGCCGTTGCGCTGGAAACCCACGCGACCTGCTGGAGGATGACACAGGCGCCAGGTGCTTATCGGTGCAATTGTATGCCTCTGTCGCTGACGGAATTGTGATACGGTTCACCACTCCGCTCAGGCTCCGGAGCCCGTGCAGCATCCACCCGCTTGGATACCGAAACCTCACAGGCGCAGTCCGCCGGATGCTGATTGAGGCTCCGGGTCCAAGGGCCTGCGGCGGCGCTCTCTTCACGCTGACGCCAGGAACGTTGCATCGTCGCAGCCAACCGGCGGCCCGAAGCAAAAGGCCTTGGGTCATCCTCAACCTGGATAGCCAAAGGCCCTGTGCCGATCAACTCTTCGCGGTGTCCGCTCTTGACCGGCCCGCGATCCGGCCGCCCGTCTAGTTGAAATAGGCCTTGTTCTTCTCCGCGAAGTGGGCCTTTTCTGCCGGCAGGTCGTCGAGAGAGAAGATGGCGCCCTGCGGGCAGATGGTTGCGCAGTTGCCGCAGTCGATGCACTCGTCGGGGTTGATGTATACCTGGGAAACGGTTCCGGCAGCCGCATCGGTTGCCGCGGGGGCAATGGCGGCGGTGGCGCACTCGGCTACACAGACAAAGTCCTTGGTGCACGCATCGGTGACTACATAAGACATGTCAATCTCCTCATGGGTGGCATCGCTCTTTCACGATGCGCCTTCCAACTTGAGGCTACTGAGAAGAGCGTTTCCGCTCCGTGACTCAAATCACAGTGTGGGAAAAACCTACCTCAATGCGGTACGAGGCGAATCTCAACCCGCCCGTAACACACCGTTGAAGCGTCGTGCGGGATGGTTGCCTCACCATGCACACATGACTCTTTGCCGCTCGCCTTTTGCCGCTCAGGCATTTGCCTGCTGGAACTGGAAGTGTGCGCTGCTCAGCGCCCTGGCCCGCACTGTGGTCTACCTGGCAGCGCTGGCGCATGCCGGTGCGCGTCAGGGGCTGTCCATCGCAATCGTCGAGATGGTCTACGTCACCCTGACCGCCGGGGTCTATGCGGGGCTGCAACAGCAGGCGCTCGGTCTGCGGTCCCGCGCGCTGGGGAACCTGCTTATCGTTGTTGGCGTGCCCGGCTTGTCCCAGGTTCTCGACTGGCTTGTGCATCGGCTGGCGGGGGCGGCGGCTCCTCCCAGGGCCACGTTGGCAGTCTGTGGATTCGCCGCAATCTCCGCGCTCTTCCATCTTTTCGTCATGCGCCGCGGGACCTTCCTTACAGGAGGCCGCGGCAGTTCGCTGGTCAACGATTTCAGGCGGTTGCCCCATCTGGTGTTGAGCTTCACCCTGCAGCCGGTGGTGTTTCTCGGCGCATTGGCCTGGCGGCAAGCGTCGGCGGCCCCGTCGGAATCCTCGCATTGATCACCAGTTCTTAATGTCCCTGACGCGGGAGCCGCGCTATGCTGATTGCATGTTCAGGATGCGCTTCACCCTTGCCCTCGTGCCCCTCGTTCCATTCGCGCTCGCCTCTGCCATGAGCGCCGCCCAGACTCCGGCTCCATCCTGGTCCTTTGCCGTCTCCGGCGACAGCCGCAACTGCGGTGATTTTGTGATGCCGGCCATCGCTTCCAAAGTGAAGGCGGAGAAGGACGCCTTCTATTGGCACCTGGGGGACTTCAGGGCCATGAGCGGGCCGGATCAGGACCTGGTGTCGATGCTGCCGGCGGGTACGCAGCTCTCCAAGGGCGACTATCAGCTCCGTGCCTGGGACGATTTTCTCGCTCACCAGATGACCTCATTCGACCAGCTTCCTGTCTTCCTCGGCCGCGGAAATCACGAGAATGTCAGCCCCATGACCCGCGACACCTACATCGCGAAGTTCACCGGCTTTCTGAACCGTCCTGAGCTCGTGGCGCAAAGAAAGGCCGACGGCACAGACTCCGCCCCTCTGGCTCCCTGGTATCACTTTGTGCGCGACGGGGTCGATTTCATCACCCTCGACAACGCCAGCCACGACGAGTTCTCCGACAATCAGCTTCATTGGTTGCGCGCCGTCATTGACCACGACCTGGCGCCCAACTCGGGCGTCCGCGCGATTGTGGCGGGCATGCATGAAGCGCTGCCTCATTCGACCGGCTCGGAACATGCCATGGATGACTGGGAACTGGGCCAGCGCAGCGGCGAACTGGTCTACAACTGGTTCTATGACGCGCAGGCGGCCGGCAAGCACGTCTACCTGATCGCCAGCCACTCCCACTATTACTCGCCCAATATCTTCAACACGCCTTATTGGAAGCAGCACACCGGCCAGGTGGTCCCAGGCATGATTATCGGAACGGCTGGCGCCCACCGCTATCAGCTTCCCAGGGATGCGGACAAGAGCGCCAAAACCCACATCTACGGCTACGTGCAGGGAACAGTGCATCCGGACGGCGCCATTGATTTCTCGCTGCACGAAGTGGATGAAAACGACCTGATCCACGCAAAATGGCCCAACGCGCCCCTCGATGCGATTCACGAGTGCTACGTGAACAACTTCGACTAGAAGCCATCTCATAAATGTCTGAGTAGCATCAACAGGCAGGCAAGCTGCACAAAGCCGAGGAAGCTCTCGATGCGGTATTCCCATCGCGTAACCAGCCGACGGTAGTTCTGCATCCAGGCGAAGATGCGCTCGATCTTCCAGCGGCGACGATAGCGGCGCAACTGGCGTCCGTCCTGGGTCCTGCGTTTGCGGTTCACGCGATTGGGCGAGATCATCTCGATGCCGTACGCACTCATTTGCTCATCCAACGCATCCGAGTCGTAGGCCTTGTCGCCGATCAGTTTCTCAGGCAGCTCGTCGAGGAAGCATCCGGCCAGAACAGCCTCCACAAGCTTGCATTCGGCAGGCGAAGCGCTTTCGACAGATACGGCGAGGGGAAGACCGTCGCCAGAGGCGATAGCGACGATTTTGGTGCCTTTGCCGC
>CAINJJ010000033.1 GCA_903849645.1 uncultured Acidobacteriaceae bacterium
AGGAGGGCCGCCTCCGCTACGCTCCGGCGCCCCTCCTCCCCCGAAATGCCCGACTCAACCCTCTACTGGCTCCCTTTTACGCCGCCACAGTGGTTCCCTTTTACGCCGCCCTTGACAATGCGCATCGGCGAGTGTGTTGACCTCTCTTATGACTGCCTGCACACCATAAGCCCGAACCAGTGGGCGATCCACGTACCGTTGGGCAAACTCAAAACGGAACGCATGGTTCCTGTTGATGCTTTCGTCCGTGATCTCGTTCAGCGGCTGCGCTTCTTCCGCTCTCTGGATCCGCTGCCTGTCAACGGACGGCTCCTGGCATGGCATGGATCGAGAGTATCTCTTCTCGCGCGCCTGCGCGATTACCTGCATCTGGCCTGTCACTCTGCCGGCTTGCCTACCAGTATCGTTCCACATCAGTTGAGGCATACCTACGGAACAGAGATGCTCCGTGCCGGAGTGGGCTTTGCTACGGTCATGAAGCTGCTCGGCCATACCGATCCAGGCATGACTATGCGCTATGTGGATGTGACCTTGACCGATCTCCAACGGGAGTTTCAACTGGCCCGCTCCAAGCCCAGGCACCTGGCTCCCCAGCCCAAAACCTCATCCACGCCCGTGCGCAAAGGACTCGATGGCCTCATCGATTCCTTCAAAACTTCCCAACACGCATTGGAGATCTTCAGCCGCTCTCTCCAGAACCGCGAAAAGCGCGAATCCCTTGCCCGACTCGCCAACCGCCTCACCAAGATCCTCGCCGAGTTACGAAAACTCCACACCACCTGAAAGAAAATGGGCAGAGATTAGCCGGTTAACAGCCCAATGCACTCAATGAGGCTCGCATGCTCTATCTGCCAACAGAGGAAGAATTACGAGAAGAGTTTGCGCCAGGACATGAACGACGCGAAGTGGCACCACGTGCCCGCTTGGCGAGAGCCAAACCTCAGACACTCCGCCAATCTCATCGCGATTTGCAGGACACAGTGTGTCTTGGTCACGCTCGATTTGACACAACCTCAGCCATAGTCGAATAATTATTAGACTATGGCTGAGATTCAGAACGCCTATCTGCACTGTCGTGAAGTGCTGCTCGAACGGCTCGGTGAAGCCGCGCCCGGCCGCATCCAGCTTCTCACCGGTCCACGGCAGGTGGGTAAGACCACGCTGCTTTTGGACATCGCCGCGAAGTTCGGCGACCAAGCCATCTACGCCGCCGGCGACGATCCTGACGCTGCTCTGCCTGGTTTTTGGGAGCGCCGCTGGGCCGAGGCTGAAACGCGCGCGAAGCAAGGTACGGCAGTTCTGCTGTTGGACGAGGTGCATCATCTATCCGATTGGGCGGGACGGCTCAAAGGGCACTGGGATCGCGCCCGTCGGCGCCGCCTTCCCATTCATGTGGTGGCTACCGGGTCTTCAGCCCTTCGCGTCGCCCAAGCCTCACGGGAGAGTCTGGCTGGACGCTTCGAGCGTTTGACGCTGAGTCACTGGCCTGCCGCCTCGCTGGCTGAAGCATTCCATCTTTCGCCGCAGGAAGCTGCCATCAATCTCGTTCTCTTCGGCTCCTACCCTGGCGCCGTAGAATTTCAAAAATCTCCCGAACGATGGCGAGCGTATGTGCGCGATGCCATTATCGAGCCAGCCATCGGCCGCGACGTGCTGGCACAAGGCGCGGTACGGCGTCCCGCTCTGCTCCGCCAGGTCTTCGCTATTGCCGCCGGCTCGCCCGCGCAAATTGTCTCGCTGCAAAAGCTGCAGGGGCAGCTTCAGGACAGCGGAGCCATCGAAACAGTTGCCAACTATCTGGCCCTGCTCGGAGACGCATATTTGATTGCGCCGCTGGAGAAGTATTCGACGCAGGTTCACAGACGCCGGGCATCTCCGCCGAAACTCGTAACGCTCAACAACGCTCTCTTGTCGGCAATGCACCCCGATGGCGCTCCAGACCAGGGTCGTGAGCCGGGACGTTTCGGCTTCTGGGTCGAAAACGCCTGCCTGGCCTTTGCGATCAACCAGGGCCAGCAGGTAACGTACTGGCGCGAGGAACCGCTGGAGATCGATGCCGTCATGGATGGGAGTTGGGGGAAGTGGGCCGTGGAGGTCAAGACTGGAAGATTCGATGTCCTGGCGCTTCGCGGCGTACTTGAGTTTTGCCGTCGCAACCCGGCGTTTACACCTTTGGTCATCTGTGCGCCCGGCGATGAAGAGATTGCCCGGCGCCACAGCGTCGCAAGCGTCAGTTGGGAAGACTTCCTGATCTCCGGCCCGCCGCAAGGTTGATTTGTCGTCTCAGCTCCCGCTTGTTCACAGTTCCTTGATCGCCATGCAGGAGTATTGGCAAACAAGCATTCTCAACACCTGCATCGAGGTGAGGAACCTGCCATCCCGGCACATCCAGGACTTCCGGATCACGATGGCAGGCATACAGACACAATTCAACTCTTGGTCTGCATCGGCTGATGTATAACTATTCCAAGAGCGCTTCAGAATCCTCCTTCTTCGCCAAGAGGGGAAGGCCGAAGATTGGCGTTCTGGGAATTCCAGGAAAAGTTTGTACAGCGTTTGTACAGTAGATTTGGAAATCATTGCATTTCCTGCAAAGCTGGCATTCCCAGAATCAGTAAGTTGAGTGTTTTCAACACTGATGTCGGGTTCGACTCCCGCCGCCTCCACCAACTCTAAGTTGCTTAATATCATCAACTTAGAGATTCAGACGAAGAAATTTGGGTCAGACTGTACAGTCACTGTACAGTCGCGCTCCAAAACTTGCCCCAATTTGGCGATTCGAGCACAATTTCGCTGAAGTCGGGGTGCTCATGCTTTCCGTCTATACCCGACACCATGCAGATTCACTGCTGTCCAAGATAGCGGTAGTTGTTCTGAACGGACGTTGAGCTCACAGGAGATAGGGCAGCCACCGCGAGCATCAAGCGGATCGGGTTGGGCTGTGCCGAGTTATGGGTTGTGCGGTCCGCTGTCTAAGCTAGCCTCCTCGATCGCTCTGCCCTTGAGCGGGTTAGCCTGTGTGGAGTGGTTCTGCTGTCCAACTCAGCCGAAGGCCAGTTCCAGTTGCGGCGGCGGCGCTGTCTCCGGGTGCCTGGAAGGGATCGTCGATCCACTTCCACAGGTTGCGGTAGACGAACAGTTGCTGGCGGAGCAGAACCATGAAGTTGGCCAAGTGCCAGCCGAAGCTGGAGGGCATGTGCAGGATCCTGACAAGCAGCATGGAGATCAGCGCGGTCCAGATCTGCGTCTTCAGCGCGTTGGCCGAGGCGCCAACGAAGGTCTTCACCTTGCGGGACTGCTTCAGCGCCTTAAAAAGCAGCTCGATTTGCCAGCGGTTCTTGTAGACCTCGGCAACGGTGGCGGCGGCCGGCTTCAGGTTGTTGGTCAGCAAGACCAGGGTGCGCTGCTGCTCTTCGTCGAAGAACTCAATGCGGCATCATGGGCGGCGCGTCGCTCTCAGCGGCCTGCTGGGTCATGCAGATGATCTGATCGCGAACCAGTCCCTTGCGTGGTGGCAACGGCCGGTCCTCGACTTCGAGGATGTCGGCGTTGGTCTTCAGGCGGGTGAGGAAGTAAACGCCCTGCCGGGTCAACCGCTCGAACCAGTTGTAGTCGACGCGTGATGGAACTGAAATGCGGAGGAGTGGTCGAGGTCTCCGACGAAACTGGAGCGGTTGACCGACCCTTTTCGCACTGTCCATTCGATCGAAGCTTCCGTACACGTAAATACATTAAAAACAATAAGTTATGTCGATTTTCCGTACACTGCGAGAAGTCGGGAAGTTCTTCCTGGCCTAGCTTGGGCAATCGTACACCTGGATCGTACTAAAGCTGATTGTTGCTCTAGATCCACTTGCGCCTGATGAACATTGATGTGTGACGAAGGATACATTAAGGGTAGTACTTTCGGTCTACATTTCCTCCGTAACTAGATTACTAAAGGACATAATCCTTTGGTGCCATGCGCACTTGGCGTTGGATGCTTTCCGGCTTTCAACGCCAGTCTAAGAGCGCAAGACCGGTAACTCCTGCGAGCGCGCTGGCGGGCCTCTCCGCGCCCATACTGCACTTTCACCTTCATGCACGCCTTTGGAGGCATCTATGAATCAATCTGCGTCAAGAATTGCGCATTCACGCAAGGAAATGCGAGCGCGGTTCTCGATATTCCTCATTGCTCTGTTCTGTCTTTTGGCGCCCTTGACCACTTGGGCAAAATCTCCCTCGGTTGTCTTCAACGGTGCGCAGAGCACCCTGCTCTCTGAAACCAACCGCGTGGTAGCCCTGGCAGTGGATGGGAGCGGCAACCTGTATCTCGCCCTCTATGGGACCGGGACGGTGCTCAAAGAGACGCTCAAGAATGGCATCTACACGGAATCCACGGTTGCCACCGAACTGAGCGCCTGGCCTGGTATTGCCGTTGATGCCAGCCAAAATATATACATCGGTGATCCGGACCATAACCGCGTTGTGCTCGAGACGCTCAACGCCGACGGATCCTACACACAATCCGTGCTCTTCAATCAGGCAACCAACAAGCTCTCCTCACCGCGAGGCGTGGCGGTTGACTTGAGCGGCAACATCTATATCGCCGACGCCGGCAACAACCGGATCCTGGCCGAGGCCAACAATGGCAGCGGATCGTACACCCAATCGGTTGTTGTGAACGGCTTGACCGCGACCCCCCAGTTCACCAATCCTGAAGCGATTGCCGTGGACGCGAATGGCGTTTTATACGCGACCAGTACCCAGGATGCGGGTCTGATCCTGATCCTCACCCCGCAGGTTGCTCCTCCTCCTCCGCCGCCGTGGCCGTGCCAGCCTTTTCCCTCATGCCTCACACCCGTCTTCAAGGCCGGCCATGCGCTGTTAAAGCCACGTGCCGCTGTGATTGTTGTCGCGGCCAGTTATACATTGACAACGGCAGGGTCTGGGACCGTCAACCCGGACGGGATTGCCGTGGACCCCTATGGCAATCTCTTCGTTACCGACTCCGGCAACGGCGTCCTGCTTGAAGAAGTGCTGTCGGGTGGATCCTACACCCAGAATGTGATATCCACCGCACCGGCGAACAGTTCCTACTATGCGGTCGCCGTGGATGGAACCGGCGACATCTACTTTGGCAACGAGGGAGGCGTCTTCCTTCTCCAAACCCAGCATGTCAACTTCGGGCCGCAGGCGGTGGGAAGCAACAGTTCGCCCATCGCTTTCAACTTCACCGTTCAGCAGGGCACGGGGGTGAGTTGGATTGGCACACTCACCACGGGCGTATGGTATCAAAACGACGAGTTCGGCTGGGACAACTCGACCAGTACCTGCACGCAGGATGGGTCGTATCCGAGCACCACGAACTGCACGGTAAGTGTGGATTTCGGACCGCAGTTTTCCGGCCTGCGCACAGGCGCCATCGTCTTCTACGACTGGTTCAACCAGGGTGATCCGCTGATCACGGTTCCAATCTACGGAACCGGCACCGCTCCGCAAGCCGCTTTGAACAGCGCAGCAGTGGCTCCCGTCCCCAATGTGAACACCCTTGAAGCGGAGGCGATGGTCACCGATGCTGCCGGCGACCTGTTTGTCTTGAATTTTGAGAACTCCAACGGCGCTTCAAACTCGGGGTATGTCACCGAGTATCCGGTTATCGGGAATGGGCTTCTGGCCCGCGACGCAAGCGGACGTTTTCTCGGCTTGTCGTATGGTCCGGAAACGGATGTGGCCAGCGGATTCGACTTTCCGTACGCACTGGCTCTTGATGGAGCCGGCAACCTTTTTGTCTGCGACAACAACGGCGCCATTTGGGAATCGCAAATGGATCCCTGGAACAACACGGGCTTTGGCTACGGCAGCTACGGAACTCCACAGACGATTGCGAAGCTTGCAGGTAACTGGGAGTGCGGCGGAATCACAGTGGACGGCAGCGGGAATCTCTTTGCAAGCGACTGGGAAAGCGATACCGTGGTCGAAGTTCCATATTCTTCGCTGACCGGCTACGGAACGCCCGTAACCATTGCGAGTTCTATCCATTATCCGTGGGGCCTCACGCTCGACTCCAATGGAAATATTTTTGTCTCCAGCGAGTCAGACAACACCGGGAACCTTGGGACGGGATACGTCACCGAGATCCCCAAAAACGCCCCCGGCGTGGTTGGCTACGGGACGCCAGTTACAGTTATCAGCGGGCTTCCATCCCCTGAAGGCGTGGCTGTCGAGCCCAATGGAAACCTCGTTGTCCTAACCTATGTTGACTCCAACAACAACGATTATTCCGGGCAGATTCTTGAGTACCCGGCGACCTCTACGGGGTACGGAGCGCCCTCCACACTTGCCAGCGGCCTGTACTATCCGTGGAGCTTCAACATGGATGCCGCCGGCAACCTCTACACATTGACTGAGACTTTCCGGAATGATGCCGTCCAGCAATCGAAGTCCGGCAGGGTGCAGTTGATGAAGCCGAGCGCGCGCGCCGCGGCGCGCATCAAGGCGCGAAAGGCCGCCAAGGCCGCCAAGGCCGCAGTGAAGGCCGAGGCCAATCAAGGGCTTCCCGTGCCAACGCCCACAAGCAATTGGAGCGGCGCAATGGAGATGCCGCGCTCCACCGTCCCCTTCCTGACCTTTGCCGACACCGTAAAGGGCACCACCAGCACAGACAGCCCGCAGACGATGACCGTGGAAAACATCGGCAACGCGGATATGACCTTCCTCGGGGTCAATTATCCCTTGTACTTCCCTGAGGCGGCATCTGGAAGCGCAACCGACTGCACCGCCGCCACCGTATTGGCGGCAGGCCAGACCTGCACTGCCACCATCGACTTTACGCCCAACCAGGAAGTTGCCGGCCCGATCGAAGGGATCCTGATGGCGGGAACGAATAACCTCAACGGAAACCCGGGGTTGATCGGCGCAGTCCTGTATGGCAATGAGACGCTTCCGACACCGGCGGCGGCCCCAGTCTTCTCTGTGGCTTCCGGCCAGTACTCCACCATTCAGACCGTGTCCATCAGCGACTCGACCGACGGCGCCGTGATCTACTACGCCATTGGCGGAAGCGACATCAATCCCACCGTGAAGCATGCAAATGCATCGGTCAAGAGCCGTCGAGACGTTCCATATTCATGGCTGCTCTACACGGGTCCCATCACCGTTTCTTCCACTGAGAGCATCTTCTCCTACGCCACTGCGGTCAACTACGGGGACAGCACCATTACCGAAGCTGACTACTACATCAACCTTGCTCCAGCCGCCACGCCGAGTTTCTCGCCGGGCACGGGCAACTACACCTCCGCGCAGAGCGTAGTGATCTCCGACTCGACTGATGGAGCGGCGATCTACTACACCACGGATGGAACCACGCCGACCACCTCATCGAACCTGTACTCTGCTCCGATCCAGGTCTCGTCGAATCAGACGATCCTGGCCATCGCCGCCGCCACGGGCTACTCCAACAGCGCCGTCGCCTCCGCGGCTTACACCATCAACCTGCTTCCGGCGGCCTCGCCGAGCTTCTCTCCGGGCACCGGAAATTACGCCGCTCCGCAAACCGTAACCATCACCACCACCACCCCGAGCGCGACCATCTACTACACCATCGACGGATCGGTGCCTAGACCTGCCGTCAGGCCTTCGCACGGGCAAATTGTCCGCCCCATGGGCGCCCCCAACACCACAATCCTCTACACCGGACCCATCACCGTTTCAGGGTCTGAAACTGTTGAGGCCATTGCCATCGCCGACGGGTTCGCAACCAGTCCCGTGGCCACCGCTGCCTATACTGTCAACCTGCTGCCGACTGCTGCGCCCAGTTTCGCTCCGGGCACCGGCAACTACACCGCGGGCCAGACAGTCACCCTGACAAGCTCAACACAGGGCGCGACCATCTATTACACAACCGATGGAACCGTCCCGACAGCTTCTTCGGCTGCCTACACGGCCCCCATCTCCGTCTCCAACACCCAGACCGTTCAGGCCATTGCGCTCGCCGCCGGCTTTGCGCCCAGTTCGGTCTCCTCAGCGGCATATACCATCACCCTGCCGGTCCCGGACTTCAATGTCGGCGTTTCGGCAGGCGCAATGACCATCGCCAAGTCCGGACAATCGGCCACGGCCTCATTGAACGTCACTCCCATCAATGGGTTCAACTCCGCTGTCACGTTTGGCTGCTCCGGACTGCCGGCTGGCGCATCCTGCACGTTCGCACCCCCAACAGTCACTCCCGCGGGAGCGGCTGCCTCCACGACGCTCACCATCAACTACTCCACCGTAGCCACTCTCTACAACCAGGGCCGACCCATGTTCCCAGGGGCTTCTCTCGCGGTCGCGCTCTGCTTCCTCGGATGGAAGAAGCGGCGCAGCCTGCAGATGCTTCTGCTGGTTGTCGTCAGCCTGATCGGCCTTACGGTTCTTTCGGGTTGCGGCGGCTCTTCGACGCCGGCTGCATCCACCTCCACTGTGACAGTGACCGCCACTTCGGGATCGCTGTCGCACAGCGCTGTCTTCTCTCTCACCGTCAACTAGCAACGCCGTGTAGCGGTTTACACACCAAGGCCTCTCCGAATCTGGAGGGGCCTTGGTGTGTATGGCGGGGCGCCAGGGGCGGCAGAACCGGTTCAGCAAATTCGGACAGGGATTCAAGTGGAGGTTCTGTTCTTGATCTGCCTCCGATGGCAGAGAAGAGAAGATGAACCGACGTCCCCGCAGGAACCATTCAGCGGCATTCAAGGCGAAGGCGCCCCTTGCCGCAGTCAAGGGTGAGAAGACGCTGGCCGAGCAGTCAGACCTTCATCCCAACCAGATCACGCAGTGGAAGAGCCAGTTGCAGGAGGGCGTCGCAGGGGTGTTCGGCGAGGCCCGGGCGGAGCAGGCCGCGCCGGTCGGTCTGAAAGCGTTGCACACCAAGGTCGGCGAGTTGATGCTGGAGAACGACTCTTTTGTGAACGACTGCTCAATGTACGAAGAACTTTGAAACTAGAGCAACATATTCATTCTATGCATGTTAGGTGCCAACCACCCGAGCAGGACGAAACGCTCAAAAAGCACTTTTGAACTGCTCCATTGATGCCGTAAGTCTTTATCCTGCCTATAGAAAGCCCTTCGACATCATCTGCCGAAGGGGCACAAATCAAGAATGGTCGGGGAGAGAGGATTTGAACCTCCGACCCCCTGGTCCCGAACTCTTAAAGTCAAAACTCTAAGTGCTTTGTCTGGTGTCGCTTAGGGACGCAAAGGCCATTTTATCTCCCTTTCACTTGTACCGAAGTTGTACCGAAATTCAGCGCAGCGCTCATTGCCTGCAAGGCGGGGCAGATTCCTACCCCATACCTATGAAGCGATCCCAAATGATTTGAGGCTCGATGCACGTGTACGGACCAAACCTGGACAATACTGCAACTGGCCCTGATGCTCACCCTGAACGTGCCGGAGCGGGATTATCCGGCTTGTTCTTCCGCCTCGTCGGAGTTGCCGAAGACCTCCTCGCGAATGATCCGTTCAGTCGCCTCGTTCAGGTACTCGTCGAGCGCCTCCCTGATCTGGAGGAATTCTGGCCAGAGAGTGTTGTGGATGAATGACCTTGGAGCCCGCAGCACCACGGTCGAGTGGCGTTGGCGCGGGTGCCGGTAGGGCTTCAGTCCGTATCGGCGACACAGTGCAAGATGTACGCGCCGGAGCAAAAATAGACCACGTAGCGCCGCGTCAGCGGCGTGACGTGGCGGAGTAAAAGTAGACCACCCCGCCAGGCATTGATTTCACGGACAAGCATGTTTCTTTGGGGAGTGCCGAAGTTGATTCGGCGCG
>CAINJJ010000034.1 GCA_903849645.1 uncultured Acidobacteriaceae bacterium
CGGGGGAGGAGGGCCGCCTCCGCTACGCTCCGGCGCCCCTCCTCCCCCGAAATGCCCGACTCAACCCTCTACTGGCTCCCTTTTACGCCGCCACAGTGGTTCCCTTTTACGCCGCCCTTGACAGAGGGGCCTTAATTCAGGAACTAAACGTGAGCAGCTCCGTCCCGCAGCTGGTCTGGCAGGCGGAAACAAAGGGAGCACTTCAGTATCGCGCTGGGCGCTTGCCTAGCCTATATCCCGGTGTCCAGTGGTAGGCATTGTCCAGTAGCTGCGCAAACAGTCGATCCGCTCCGCGCTTGTGAGCGTCGCGTCCGGCGCGGCGAGGCTAATTCAAGGCCGCGGCGCTTGATGGCTTTCTGGCGGTGAGGCTTTGGACACTAGGAAGGTCGTGATCTAGAACATGCCCAAATGAACCTAAAGCTTTTCAACATTCCTCACGGAAGGTAGAATGAGTTATCACTCATAAATACAATGATATACAAAACCGCAATGGCGCCCTTACTGCAAGGCAACCTCTGCATAGGAGGAGTGTCTAAGTTGTTAGCCGGAGTAAGGAACTGCCACTGCGTTCTAAAAGGCAGTATTACGACGAGGTGAAGACATGATAACTCCCACTTGGATGCCGCTGATGCGGCGTTTCAGTGTCCTTGGTTTTGCTGTGATGATTGCGACCCACACTCTGAGCGCACAGTCAACCCTGTCTCACGACAATGCCTTTCCGACCATCATCCCGTCCGCAGAGTCGAGTTCGCTTGAAGCCACGGGCCCGACCGGCGGGGGTGTGCTGGATGCCGTGCCTGCCGCACCCGCTGCGGGAGGGGCAGGTGCCGGTCAGAACGGCAGCGACAACAAGAGGTTCTACAGCTTTAGTCACATCGCATTCGAGGGCGGTGGCGGATTCAGCGCTCCCATTGGCAACGATACTCCTTACATCACATGGGGTGGCCACTTTATCGCTGGCGCTGGGCTGCACTTCTCACCGCGCTTCACCGTCTTGGGGGAATTCCAATTCTTGGACAACAAACTTCCTGGCGCGTTTGTTGCCGCAGGGGGTGGACAGACAGGTAACTCGCACATCATATCGTTGACAGTCGATCCGGTGGTCGACCTGTTCCCGAAGCGGGTCAATAGTGCCTACCTGACCGGTGGAGGCGGCTACTATTACAAATCAACAAACTTCAATGTGTTAGGTGGTTACGACTTCTACGGGTACCCGGTGTTTATCACTGCGAACTCTTTCTCGTCGAGCCAGGGTGGCTTTAACCTTGGCTTTGGATTTACGCACCGTCTCGGTGGGGTCTACGGCGACGGGCAAATGAAGCTCTTCGGCGAGGCCCGCTACATCTACATTCACACTCCCCCGATCACCGAGACCAATGGTTTGGGAACCACGGAATTGATTCCGGTGACGTTCGGTATTCGTTGGTAAGTTCGCTGCCTGGCGTCAAACGTTTTCTTCAGTGGCGCTCAGTCGAAGCCATTTTCCGAAATCGCTATCTGGATGTTTCGGCAGCGGCATCGACGACCCGGGCGAAGGATCTGAAAGGAGGCGGTCCGCGCCAGCACCAAGGTGATTTCTGCGCGTCGGGGTTCCCGTTGGAGACTTTCTAGTGAATCCCTTGGAAGAGTGTTTGCCTCTCGCGTTACGGGTCGAGACTCGTTACTTCAGAGAAGTCACCCGATGGCTCGCATCGAGGGAATGAATCGGTACGAACTCGTGCGAGAACTTCTCTTTGTAGGCGTGTTGAACATGAGTGCTGGAGTCGGAATAAACGTGCCGGACGGGAGTCGAGCACAATGCATTTCGAGAGACAACGTCAGAGAAGCCGCCGCGTCGAAGTAGGTAACGGGATGACATTCGCCACTCGTGTATCTTCTTTTGGCTCTTCCAATTATCCGAACCCAGACCAATCTGGGACAAGACCATTCGCGCCTTCAGGCCAGTCGGTAGCTGCCCGACGTTTGTCTTCTGGATCGACGGAGCAGCTGACCTTCTCCTCCGCAGACGATGCGATCCAGACAATGCTTCATACGCTCGCAAATGAGGACCACGCGTCGCTGTTGCGGATATTGGGACCTGATGCCGACGAGATGCTCTCATCGGAAAGCGGTGCCGGCCGACGTGGAAGCAGAGAGCAGATCGTTCCGAAATGGGGAAGAATGTTTCACTTAGCCAACGATTCGAATGGAAGCACGATGTTCTATCTAGGGACGGGAATCTGGCCAATTCCCATCCCGCTTGTTCGTCGAGGCCCAGTATGGTATTTCGATACCGACGCAGGCAAGCAGGAGTTCGTCCATAGGAGAATTGGGGAAAACGAGTTGACTGCGATCGAAGTGTGTCACGAACTCGTGAATGCGCAGAAGGTGTGCTACTTTCGGGGGCTCGACTGCAAAGACGGAACCGAGTATTTAGAGAAGCTACTTTCCGATCGGACCAAGTACAAAGGCGGCTATTGGAAAGCAGAGTCAGTTGAAGACAAGAGTCTGCTTGGCCTGTCTTTAGCTTTGGCTAGCAGTGAGGGCAATATCGAGGACGCTAGTCGAAATCTGCAGCCATTCCATGGTTACTGTTTTCGTGCACTCCAGGGTCTGGGATCGACGATACACGCTGCTTCCCGGGGCGAGCCGGTGGATAGGAATGTGAGACGCTGCGTTGGGTTTCTGGCATACCCTGCTGCGTATGGATCTTCTGGAGTCATGACATTCCTTGTGGGTTGGGACGGTTTCGTCTATGAAAAGGACCTTGGCCCGATGACCGCTGAGATATTAAAAGCAGTCACGCAAGTTACTCGGGACAAAACCTGGTGGAAGGCAGAAGCAGGAGCATCTCTTTAGTCCGGATCGAACGCTGTCCATTCTTGCGGAGTAAAGGCTCAAGCACGACATGGGACAGGTCGCTCCTCAATTCTTCTTGGATCCTTCGCATCCGGCCAGTACTTAAGCAGAGTAACAATCCATCTGGCCTCACCCTGATGACATGGAACTATCGTGGGCCAAAGGCAGCGGGGACAGGCGAATGGACAGCGGATTCGGCCTCCAAGTTCTTTGTCAGGGTTGCATCGACAAACCTGCAGAAACGCTGATGAGCCATTGATTTTTATTACTTTCGTGCCATGCAACAGAGGTTGGAGCAAAGTTAGCCCCATGCAGAACTTTTTCTTGCTTTGTCTGTCTAGCAGAACAGAGGTACATGGCGATGATGTCCAGGTTAACGATGATCGCTCTACTCGGCATAGGAGTTCTATGCACGCCAGCATTTGGCGCCAACTCAGCCCGTCCAGGCACGCTGAACTATATCGAAGGCGTGGCTTATCTGGGAGGGATGCAATTGACCGAAAAAGATGTAGGAAGTATTGAGCTCAACGCTGGCGAGACCCTTACCACGCAAGAAGGTAAAGCAGAGATCCTGTTGATACCGGGAGTCTTCCTGCGAGTCGGTGACCATAGTTCAGTGAAGATGATTTCGCCCGACATTACTCTAACGCGGGTGGAGCTTGTGCAGGGCCGGGCAGGAGTGGAAGTGGATGAGGTCTATCCGCAAAATGATCTCCAAGTCATCGATGGCGGTGTAACAACGCAATTGGTGAAGACAGGCTATTACGAATTCGAAGCACAGCCTGCCACCGCGATGGTGTTTAAGGGGAAGGCTGCCGTAGAGGTGAGCGACGGAAAGTACAAAGTAGTGAAGGGCCACCACGAAATCGCACTTGCAGAAGGAGCGAGGGAAAAGTCAGTCAACTTTGATGCTCAGGGGACCGAAGACGAACTCTACAACTGGAGCAGCCTGCGTTCTGAATATCTGTCAGAAGCCAACAATCAGATTGCCGGAGACTATGTCGGCGCCACGGGATTTAATCCGGGATGGTATTGGGATCCCTATATGTGGGACTACACGTTTGTTGGCATGGGGCCTCTCTGGAGCCCGTTTGGATTTGGATTCTACCCACCTTGGTGGGGCGGCTACTACGGCGGCGGGTTCTACGGTCGAGGGCGATATGGGCGCGGATTGGTAAGCCGCGGATACGGCGGTCGTGGATACAGCGGCCATGGGTACGGCGGCGGGGGCCGTGGAGGGGGCGGATTTGGCGGCGGTTCTCATGGCGGAGGTGGATTTGGCGGCGGTTCTCATGGCGGGGGTGGACACCGCTAGCCTGACGCGTCGTTGACACGGAAAGAGGCCTGTACCGGAGACGATTGGCCATGGAACAAATAGCTGCTCGATCACGCAGAAATGACTCACAAGCCGGCGATGGGGTTGCCATAGAGGCTTTTGCGGTTGTTGCGGTGACTCATCGCAAACGGATCTTCAGGTACCTGCTGGCATCGCTGCGCGACGCGGATCTAGCAGAGACGTTGACGCAGGAATGTTTTCTGAGGGCTCACCGCAACTGGCTTCGTTTCCGCGGCGACTCCAGCGTGATGACCTGGCTTATGCGCATCGCTGTCAACCTGCAAAGAGACTATTGGCGCAACCGGCGGATGCAGTTTTGGCGACAGATTTACACGAATCCAATTGACCTCTGCGAGGCCAGCGATTGGCTACCCGGCGGCGAGACTTCACCTGAAGAGCGGTTGATGGCACGTGAGCGGATTAGGAAAGTGTGGAAGGTCGTCGAGGGCTTAAGTGAGCGGCAGCGAACGGTATTCCTGCTTAGGTATGCGGAAGATCTGGAAATTAGCGAAATCGCCCGTACAACCGGCCTACGTGGGTCCTCCGTCAAGGTACACCTTCGGCGGGCTGTATCAAGAGTGCGTTCCGAGTTGGGAGGTGGCGTTGAGCCCCGAAAGACAATATCGGGGCCACAACCAAATTCAACTGAATCTAGTCGGACTTCATCCGCTGCTTGATGACGGACAGAAGGCGGGGCGATCTGAACACTTGCAAGATGTTTCTAAGAGCACAGTCATTCTTCCACGGATTGGTGAAGAATGTGAAAGCGATATCGCTGGGTACATCATTGAAGTGATGAAGCTTTAACAGATTGACACGATCACGATTTCCACTCACGGTGTCTCCAACCGGCATCGGTCGCTGTTCGGCTCGGCCGCTGATTGGTCGTCAAGCTGGTGCGATGTTCCCTCCTGTCTCGTTGCTCAGGAAACCCAGAGGCCCTGGCGTGAGAATTCCCCCGGGTGCGCTTCGGAATAGCGTTGGTAGATGTAGCGGAGTAGGTCGTCAAATATGAGTGCAGATAGCGTCGCCAACCTGGCATCGCCGAACAAGCCGGGAGAACCGGCGCAGGATATCGCCCAAGTCGGACTTACGAGCAAGGAGGCGTGCGTCCGTTTTGAGAGGGACGGCCCCAATGCAATGCCGGATACTTCCGCTCATCCGTTTCGCAATGCATTGGGCAAGTTCTGGGCGCCTGTGCCATGGCTGCTCGAAGCATCCATTGCGCTTGAACTTGTGCTGCACAAGTATTACGAAGCTGCGGTCATCGCAGCCTTGCTGGTCTTCAATGCGGCGCTTGCCTACTTCCAGGAAGGGCGCGCCCAAGCTACCTTGGCCGCTCTGAAGTCGCGTCTTGCTCTCAACGCTTCGGTCAACCGCGATAGCGCATGGAAAACTGTGCCGGCTGCCGAATTGGTAACTGGCGACCTGGTAAAGTTGTCGCTTGGCGGCGTGGTCGCCGCCGATGTGCATCTGACGGGCGGGTCTGTGCAATTAGATCAGTCGATGCTCACAGGCGAATCCCTGCCGATTGAAGCCGGTCCTGGCATGAACACGTTTGCAGGTGCTCTCGTGCGGCGCGGCGAGGCAACGGCTGTTGTAACCGCCACTGGCGCCCGTACCAAATTCGGCCGCACGGCGGAGCTGGTTCGCACCGCACACGTTGTGAGCACACAGCAGAAGGCTGTGCTCAAGATCGTGCGCAACTTGGCTCTCTTCAATAGTATTGTGATTCTGGCGATGGGGACTTTTGCCTATATCCATGCAATGCCGTGGAGTGAGATCGTTCCCTTGTTGCTTACGTCGATCCTTGCGGCCATTCCGGTTGCATTGCCGGCAACCTTTACCCTTGCCGCAGCAGTCGGAGCACGCGCCTTGGCAAGGGTGGGCGTGCTGCCGACGCGACTCACTGCGGTGGACGAAGCTGCGTCGATCGATGTTCTGTGTTCTGACAAGACCGGAACCCTCACCCGCAATGAGCTTTCAGTTCAAAGTGTTCAACCTTTGCCCGGGTTTGATGAAGCCGGCGTGCTCGGAATGGCGGCGCTGGCCAGTTCTGAAGGCGGCCAGGACTCTGTCGACCAGGCGATTCGTGCTGCGGCCGCTCGCAAGCCTGCATCGAACTTGCCGAAGTTGGCGGCGTTTGTGCCCTTCGATCCAAGCAAGAAGATATCGGAAGCAACCGCGACCGATGCAAAGGTCGGCGCTGTGCGCATCGTCAAAGGAGCCTATTCTGCCGTGTTAGCCCTTACAGGCCCCTCGCCCGCCACGACAGCGATTGCGGAGGGGTTTGAAAAACAAGGCTTCAGGGTCTTGGCAGTGGCGGTTGGCCCCCAGGCCTCGATGCAGGTTATCGGCGTGATTGCACTCAGTGATCCGCCGCGGTCGGATTCAATCTCTCTCATCTCTGAATTGAGCGCCCTCGGCGTGCGCACGGACATGGTGACGGGGGACGCTCCGGCGACAGCGGCAATTGTTGCCCATGCGGTTGGATTGACCGGGCCAGTTTGCCAGCCCGGAAAGCTTCCCGAAGGTGTCAAACCGGAAGACTTCGCTGTCTTTGCTGGGATTCTACCTGAAGGCAAGTATGATCTTGTCAAGGCATTCCAGAAGAGCGGCCATACGGTTGGAATGTGTGGCGATGGAGCTAATGACGCACCTGCGCTGCGCCAGGCACAGATTGGCATTGCCGTTTCCACTGCTACCGACGTGGCCAAATCGGCAGCAGGTGTGGTGCTCACCGAACCTGGGCTGGGAGGCATCGTTGCGGCGGTAAAAGAGGGCAGAATTACGTTTCAGCGCATTCTCACCTACACGCTGAATTCGGTGTTGAAGAAGATTATGCAGGTGATGCTGCTCGCGGTGGGCCTGATCATGACCGGACATGCGGTCCTTACTCCCATGCTGATGGTCATCGTAATGATCACTGGCGACTTCCTGGCTATGTCGCTGACCACAGACAGAGTGCGGCCATCGCAGATGCCCAATTCATGGCAAATCGGCAGAATTACGATCGCAGGAGGAATGTTGGGAATCTGTTTTCTAGCGTTTTCTACAGCAATCCTTGCGGTCGGAAAATTTGAACTACATATGGGAATAGAGGCACTCAGAACGGTTACCGTGGTCGGAATTGTGTTCGGCGGCCAGGCCGCAACGTATGTAATTCGAGGGCGTCAGCATCTTTGGGGCTTGCGCCCAAGCTTGATGCTCGTACTCTCTTCAGTGGCCGACATACTGATCATCCCGATGCTTGCGGTCTACGGAATCGCCATGGCGCCACTGCCCATCACGATCATAGTTTACGAATTCTTCGCCGCTCTTGCATTTGGATTAGTCCTGGACGTGGCAAAAATTCCTGTCTTCGCTCGTCTTCGCATCTCATAGAGGCGCCCCCATACATCGTTCTTCATGAGTACCACAGGATTTGCGCCGACTCCAGGGGAACGAACGCATCGGGATGAAATGGGATGACTCTGGGTGTGAAGTTGGCAGCCGGCCTGTCAGCGCTAACCGCCGCCGAGTAATGCCAGGCGCTTTCACCAACAAGCGGTTCTCCACGAACCATGACATGGCGAGTCGGCTCGCAGCCGTTCAGACCATCGGCGAACAGTTCTACCTCGACAGCATCGGGATTCAGTTCGTCCAGGTAGACTTGCACTTGAAAACGATGCTCTTCGCCCTTGGTGATCACCTGCACTGTGCCGAAACGCAACTTGGGCCAATGATCGGCGACATGGCGGCGCCAGTTCAGGAGACTGTCGGCTATCTTGTGTCCATTCAAGCTGCGCCGAAGAAACGCCGCTGCCAGTGGAACATAGTGTTTCTCGGTGTACTCCCGCACACATCGTGTCGCGGAGAATGCAGGGGTCAGGCGAGCCATGCTTTCGCGCATGCGATTGATCCACGCCAGGGGTACACCGGCATCGTCGCGGTTGTAGAATTCCGGGATCACCTGCTGTTCCAACGATGTATAGAGCTGTTCTGCTTCTGCGGCGTCCCAGGCGGGATCGTCGCCGTGCTCCCGTCCGTCGCCCAGCGCCCATCCCACGTCTGGTGTGTACGCTTCTGCCCACCAGCCATCCAATTCGGAAAGGTTCAGGCCGCCATTCACCAGAACCTTCATTCCGCTCGTTCCGCACGCCTCCCAGGGACGCCGCGGCGTGTTGAGCCAAACGTCGACGCCCTGCACCAGGTGCTCCGACAGGCGCATGTCGTAGTCACTTAAGAAGACTACCTGCGATCGTGCCGGTGTGTGGCGAATGAACTCGATCCATTGCCGGATCATCTCTTGCCCTTGGGCGTCCTGTGGATGCGCCTTGCCTGCAATCACAAGCTGTACAGGTCGTGTCCGATTGGTAAGAATCGCCAGCAAGCGATCGGGATTGTGCAGCAGCAAGTTCGGTCTTTTGTACGTTGCGAAACGCCGCGCAAATCCGAGGGTCAGCGTATCCGGCTCAAAGATCCGCTCGATCTCTTCAATCTCCTCAGCGGTTGCACCGTGTCCGGCAACCTGGCGGGACAACCGTTTGCGTATGAATTCGACTAATGATTTGCGGGACGCCGCGCGCATCTGCCACAGGTGCGCATCAGGTACGCGCCGGATGTCCTCTTCGAGTTTCTTCAGATCGCTGTCCCATCGCTGTTGGCCACATGCTTCAGTCCACAGATTGTCGGCCTCGGTCGAGTCCCAGATGGGAACGTGAACGCCATTTGTGATGTGGGTTATTGGCACCTCCGCCTCAGGCCAACGCGGGAAAATGTTCTGGAAGATGCGCCGGCTCACGCTGCCATGCAGACGGCTCACCCCATTCACAGAGCCGCTGCCACGCATTGCCAGGAGCGCCATGCTGAATGGCTCGGACGCTTCTTCCGGATTCTGCTGGCCCAGCGCCAAAAAATCCGACATCGGAATATGCAACGCATCTTGCGCATAGTACCTGAAGTGCTGCTCAACCAGTTCGGGAGAAAACCGGTCAAAGCCTGCCTCTACCGGAGTGTGTGTTGTGAAGAGATTGCCGGCCCGAGTTACAGTGAGAGCAGCATCGAAGGACACCTGCGCCTCCTCCATATAGTCCCGCGCTCGCTCCAGGACTGCAAAAGCCGCGTGGCCTTCATTGAGATGGCAGACCTCGGGTCGGATTCCCAACTCACGGAGCAAGCGCCATCCACCGATTCCCAAAACTTGTTCCTGACTGATGCGAAGTTCGGCTCCGCCTCCATAAAGCTCACTCGTGATGCCCCGGTACTCCGGCAAGTTTGCCGGATCGTTCGTGTCCAGCAAATAGAGTTTTGCCCGGCCGGCTTCTACCTCCCAGGCGCGGACCCAAACCCGAAACCCTGGCAGTTGGAGTGCGATACGCAGCCATTCTCCGTTGGCCTGGCGTACGGGCCGGATGGGCAGTTGCCCCGGATCGTTAAATGGATACAAAGCCTGCTGCCGGCCTTCTGCATCGAGGCGCTGCCGAAAGTAGCCAACCTGGTACAGGAGGCCAACACCAATGACCGGCACGCCCAAGTCGCTGGCAGCCTTGAGTTGATCGCCAGCGACGTTCCCGAGACCGCCGGAGTAGATCGGGAGTGCGTCGCTCAGCATGAATTCCATGCTGAAGTAGGCGACCTGAGTGAATGGAGGATTGCTATATGTTCGCTGGAACCAACTGGAAGCCTGTTCGCGGCGCTTCCGCCTCTGAGCAATTTCGTCCAACGCTTTCTGAAACTGTGCGTCCGATGCCAAGGCTTTAAGCTTATCCTGGGACACGGTCTTGAGCATGGCCCACGGATTTCGAGTCTGGTCCCATAATTCCGGGTCAAGCTGGCTCCACAATTCGTCCGCAGCATGATTCCATGACCATCTCATGTTGAGCGCAATCTCCGTTAAAGTACTCATCACGGAGTTGTCGGGGGAAAAGCCTGGCTTCATTTCGAGCTCCGGTCGGTTTCAGGGTTGCGAAGGAGTGTGCATCTCCGCTTTCTATTGATGCATCTGGCGAGGATTGGTCGTATCTCCAAGAATAAAAAAAGTTATCGTGCAACATAACAAGTGATTGCACGGCACACAACATCGCGCCCGAACCGGAGTCTATAGTGTGTTAGCCTCTTTCCGCACAGTTTGAAGGGACATTTCCATAAAGTGTCAGCTTGGAACTCAATTACGAATGTTTCCAGAATATTGCCGGGGACCACCCTCAAAATCAGAACCGGAGCGAAGACGCAATATCCATCGTGGAGACAGATACTTAGGCCCTATGCCATCGGATTCATCGGCCTTTCGTTTGCGGTCGTGCTGTGGGGGCTTGGCTACAAGCTATCCCTTTATTACCGCAATGCATTTCCACACGTGCGGATACCGGTGGCGAGACTATGGATTGAGTCGCGCAACTCCTCAGTATTGATGGTTTCAAGACTCAAGACGAAACCGCACCTTGTTTTCGATTCACAAGTCGCCCCCTCCTCGACGATTCAGCGGCATCCCAGCCTCAACTTTGCAGTTGGCGTGGTTCCCCTAGTCCGTTGGTGCCGCCCTCCATATTTCAATTGTCCGATCCCATTCCGCTCCCCTCCTCCACTTCGCCTCTTGTTTGGATAGTTGACACAGCGGCTTTATGTCGGATTTGGCGCGTTTGCCGCGTGTTCAAACGACTCGCATCCAAAACCTTTTCTATGTGGAGAAACATCCCATGACCTTCATCTGGTTTCTATTTGCATTGGTTCTAGCAGCTCCGGCGTACGCCGTTTGGCTAATTCAACGATTTGGAAAGCATGAACTCCGTGACCGCACACTGATTGTTCCCCAACCTCCCGCCCCCCTTGAAATAGTCCCTGAGACCAAGTCACATCCAGTCCCGAGGATGCAAGTGAATCAAGCTCGGGAGGTGCAATGGATATCGATCAGCCAGTTTATGACGGTCGTCAAAGAGTGCAAAGATATCATCGTGGTCGATCTCAGAGTGGATGAGCAAAGGATGGTATCTCCAATTCCTGCCGCGTTCGTGCTTCCCGTTATGTCGGATGAGTTGGATAGCGTATTAGGGTGGCTACCGGCTGACAGAAGCGTCGCGTTTTGCGGTGCTTCCAAACTCAGTATCATCACGATCGTGACGAGTCCTTGCATGGAGGGCTTGGCGCCTCTCTACCTCCTGGAAAGCGATCTTCGCTTCGAGGAGGTTGCATGAACAGGCTCTGCAATGTCGCTTCAAGGACAATCGAAAGCGGAGACGAGATTCTGGACCAGCGGGATGCTAAGAAGGCAAAGGCGATCCATGTGCTTTTCGTGGGCTCAGTGGATTTCGGCAGCCTGGTCCACGATGCACTACTCGACGGACCGAAGTACCGGCTTTCGATTGCACCGGATTACCGGGCATTATGGGTGACCCCGAAGGGGGAACCCATTCATTTGGTAATCCTACACAACTCACTTTCCTCGTCCGAACTTGAGGATGCCACACGGCTCGTTCGCAAGCAGTGGCCTCATTCCAGAATTCTTTTGATCCGTGCGAACGAAGGCTCGCTTGATGATGCCTTGTACGATGATCGCGTGGCGCCCACGGTAACCTCCGAAATTCTACTCCAGAAATTCGAGCGGCTTACGCGAGAGTGGCATGACTGGAGCACTGGAGATACTGAGCCATAGCATTTGCATTCCAGGCGTGATACCGCTATTTGGTTCACTGTGCGAGAGGAACGAGAGACCGGCGTTTCCTTCAACTGCGACGTCGATATTGCTAGCCATGCGACGGATAACGATCCAGTGCAGCGTTGTAGCTAAATCGGGTGTAGCACCCGCCGGATTCACTGTAGGCCAAAGAGTCTTTCTCTGGGGAGGAGCACAAAATGCACTCTATATTGATTCTGCTTGGAATGCTTCTAGCAGCTCCAATGTATTCGATATGGCGAATCAGACGTCCAGTCGGGCGCGACCTCAGCGACATCATGCCTTCGCTTCCACATCGGCCAACTCTCCGTGGAGTCGAAACCGAACCTGCTGGCGTACAAAGCCGGGTGATGAGATGGATCTCACTCGGCGAATTCATGACCGCTCTTGCAAACGACAGAGATATGCTCTTGATTGATCTCAGGCCGAACGCCCTGGAGGTTCCATTTCCGGTTTCTAACGCAACCATACTTCCCGTCACTCGAGACGAGTTGGTCAGGGCCTTGGAGAGTATTCCCGCGAACAAGGGCGTGGCATTCTGTGGCACTTCCAATATCTCCATCTTCTTGATCGCGACAAGCCCCTGCATGGAAGGGTCAGCGCCTCTTTATGTTCTGGAAGACGATGTAGAACTCGCGGAGGTTTTATGAACAGGCTTTGCGTTGTTCCCGATCATCTATCCGCAAACGTGATCGAAGATCCGGACCGGAACTCTTCCCGCGCTGCAAACCCGGTCCACGTGCTCTCAGTTGGTCCAGTGGATTGCGGGAGCGCAGTGCATGATGCGCTCCTCGGCGGGCCTCACTTTCGTCTCAGCATAGCGACGGATATTGGTGCGTTATGGATGATTCCGAAGCAAGAATCCGTTCATTTGGTGATCCTGCATCACACGCTCTCTTCCTTTGAAGTTGAGGACGGGAGATGGTTTGTTCACGAGTGGTGGCCAAAAGCCATAATCATGGTCATCCGATCGGATGCGGGTTTACTTCATGTTGCCCAGTATAACGATGAGGCTGCACGTTCCGACTCCTCGGAAATCCTACTTCGAACAATTGAGCGGCTTGGCGGAACATGGCATCGGTGGGCGTCCGCAGATGCGACTCTTTAGCGAGGGAATTTTAGAATTAGAATTAGCCGCGCCCAGAACTGCTGAGCGCTATACCTCGCCGACGACAGATGACCCTCCGTTTCGAAGCGACCTAATAGACTGCCACTTCCTTCGGAAACGGGGCAGCGCGCGTGCCAATTGTAGATTGTCTCAACCGAGGGGTTCACACCAGTCGTCGGAGTTGCGAAGCTCAGGGCTAGTTTGGCCCAGATGCATGAGGTGCGCTACCGGGTACTGTGTGGAGTGCTCGAAGTGATCGCCGCACTGATTCCGAACGGGCGGCAATGCTGAGACGATAGTGAACTGCGACACCGACGGACTGCGTATGCGGCAAGGTCGCCATGGAATGGAGATGCGAAGCAGGGTAAAAGTTCGTGGTCAGGACTTACCCGTGCTCCGATCCCGTTTGGACTGCTGAAGGCCACTACGCAGTTCCTCAATGCAGCGCGGGAAATCGAGGGGAGGATCGCCTCTCAGCGTAGCGAGCAGATCGGCGGAAATCAGGCGAACTTCACCGTCTTCGAAGTCGTAGTAGGGAACTTCCACGCCGAGTTGCTCGATGAAACCAAACTTTCTTGAGCGCCGAAGGTAAAGCTCAAGTTCATCCACGGGGTACATGATCCGACCGTCGATCGCTTCGATGGTCTTGCGAAAGGGAGCGCTGAAGGCCAGACTTATATCGCGCCAAAGGCTCACGGCTCGTTTGCGTAGGCGGCTTGAGAGCGAAGGCCTTTTTCCGGTCAGGATCTCAGCCGCCTCATCCACGGTGATCATGGTATGGAGGTGCTCTAATCGAGCCATTGCGGCCGCGGCTTGAGCAGGGGTAATCTTGGGAATTCCTCGCATCTCCTCCCCTTAGATGCTCGCATCTCGCCATCTGGCCGGCAATGCGGGTTCGCATTCATCCGTGGTCTGAGGCCGCGATTATAGGGTCTTGCCAGATCCTCAATTCCGATCCACAATCCGATCCACAAAAAGCTCGGTCTTATACGACTTCGGTGGTTTTAGGCGTTCCCCACGGGTTTGTAAGTCGTTGAAAAACCTCAAAGCGGAGCGCTGTCACGGCAGAGGTCGCGGGTTCGAGCCCCGTCGTCCCCGCCAGATTCCAAAGGACTTAGGTCCGATCTGGCATGTGGCATCAAGGTACATAAAGGTACAACAACAAGATCTGGCCTTCCGTTGGGTGGTGTTAAGGGCGGCGAGTTTTTTCGCTTCGGAGTCAGTTCCCAATCGGCGCTTCCCAGCCTTCGAGGAATGCTTTGTTCCTGCATTTTGGACCGGCTCAGATGTGATGGGCTAGTATTGCTATCCAGAAGTGGCATCACAAGAGAGATGCATCCGTGGATACGCAGAGCGCGCGTGAAGAGACGATTCGGGCTTACCAGTCGCATGCTGGAGTGCTTCTGGCCTATGCGCATCGGCTCACCCGGGACGATGCTCTGGCCCAGGATGCAGTTCAAGAGACCTATTTGAGGCTGTTCCTGGCCTTAATGCAGGGTGAGGAAATCCAACACGCCAGAGCCTGGCTTCACCGAGTGGCCCATAATTACGTCTGTGATGCGCTCCGCTCGGCGACGGTTCGAACTGCTGTCCCACTGGAGGATGCTGCAGAAGACACGCTTCGCGACGAGCGGGACATGCCGGGAATGAACAGGGCGACGGATTGGATTGAAGCTGCGAAACTTGCACTGGCGCCGCGCGAGTGGCAGTGCGTGCAATTGCGCGCTGAAGGCTTTGACTATTCGGAGATCGCAACGGAGTTGGAGATTCGTCCGGGCACTGTAGGAAGCCTTTTGCACCGGGCTGCAGAGAAGCTGCGCATTCGGCTACAGAAGAAAGAGAGGCCGGCATGAACATGCTCGGCATATGGCTCGCAAGGTTCCGGAGATCAAATCTTGCGCCTGCGCCCCTCAGCAATAGTCCTCTTGAGGCCGCGCCAGACTCCGGGCTCGATGACTTGAAGACGAGGCTGAATCATTGGAGCCAGTTTTGGAGTTCTGAGAAAGAGTCATCAACTCACAGCGAGGCCCAGCAATTGGTAGCGGAGCGGCTCGGCCGTTGGATGGAGCGCTGCTTTGGCCAGCATGTGCGGAGTTCGCTGCCTGGGGCCGCCAGCCAGATCTCCATGGCTTCTACCACACCCATTCTCACGGCATTTCTCGGCAGGCGGGCTACACGGGAGCTATCCCGAAGAATCTTGCAGGATATTTGAAGAGAAATCATGCCTCGACTGGTGCGTTTAATCTGGATTTTGCTCGCATTGCACCTCGCTTTGGGCATGATCGCCTATGGGCACTTTCTCGTGACAGGGCAGTATGTGGCGCTGGACTTGTATTTCTGGGCACTGGGGCCATTGTTCTTCCTGGTCATGACCTTGATGGAGTTCTGGCTGGCGATTGTCTGCCGCTCTTGGTTCGATTCCGACGAACCGATGCGGCTGGCATGGGGAATGATTGCCGGCGCTGCGCTTGCCCGGCTTGCAGGTGTACTGCTGCGCGCTGCTTCTGATGGCCATTTGCCGTGGGGAAACTGGCATCTGCTCAGCCGACCCTTCGGTGGGCTCTTCGCGAGTCTAAGCCAGCTGGCCATGGTTGTGGGTGGTCCGCTGTCGATGGCATTTCTGGCGGTTGGCCTTGGACGTGTGCTGGGGATTCAACGCAAGTTTCGTTTGGTTGGCGCGCTCACGCCTGGAGACAAGGCCCTTCTCTTCCTTGTCGTGGCATTTTCCGTAAGCCAGCTCTATATCAATGTCCCTCTTCTTTGGAAACACCCTTCGCTTGGAACCATGCTCTTGTGGCTTAGCGATCCGCTTTTATCCCTGCTCCTTGTCGAGGGGATTCTGGTGCGCCGCTCTGTGATCCGGATGGGCCAGGGTTTGGTGGCAAAGTGCTGGGGCATGTTCGTTCTCGGGATTGTGGTCACGTCGGCGGGAGACGCAGCGATCTGGGCCAGCAGCCACGGCCTGCTGTCGGAGTCCATGACGGCCCTGAGCTGGTACATCTGGTTTGTGGCCGCGGCGGCATTTGCCAGTGCGCCTGCGTACCAGTTCGCGGCCATCTCACTGGCAAGGCGAGACTTAAGCCCCGTTGGGGCGAGGCGCTAGAGGGTTCGTGACACTGGGTTTCCGCTCTGCAACCCGTTCATTGAACCCAGCTGAATAGAAGAGAAGACCAAATCGAAAGGTCGAGATCCATTTAATTTGGCCTGGTTGTAAATATTCCTCTGCCGTGAATCGTTCTATAAGCAAGCGAAGGGAAAGTGGACTGAAGGCGCCAAAGAAGTTTGCCTGTGGAATCAAACGGCTACCTGGGTAAACGATTACCCTGCGCGGTCGATTTGGTTTCAGGCTTCTTGCCTGCCTTCTAAGTCAACTTTCCTGGCAAGGCTTCCGACCAAAGTCTCAGGGTCACACAGTGCGCTGCGGCTCTTGTCTGGTGAGTTCTGACGCCCGAGATGGATCCAGAATGGAGTGAACGATGACGATGAGAAAATTGAGCGCAATATTGCTCCCACTGATGCTGATTTCCGGAGGCTTGCATGCCTGGGCGCAGGCAACAACGGGTTCCATCTCGGGCCGAGTAGCCGACCCCGCCGGCAATGTAGTTCAGGGAGTGCAAGTCGTAATCCGGGATCTGAATACCGGAATCGTCACGACTGCTACAACCAATGAGGCGGGGGAGTTCACCCAATCGGCACTGCCACCGCATCGCTACACCATCACGGTGGAGGCGCCCGGCTTTTCCAAAGCGACGATTCCGGCCTTCGAATTGAACATCGATCAGAGAGCGCGCTTCAACATCCCGATGAAAGTGGGCGCGGTCACCTCGGATGTTGTGGTGACCGGCTCCGCGCCGGTCCTGCAACTTCAGGGAGCTGAAACCGGCCAGGTAATCAGCACGCGCGAGATTGAAGATCTTCCATTGGAGGGCCGGAGTTTTACCGGGCTGATGAAGCTGATTCCAGGCGTTGGGGATGGCGGCGGAGGCAATAACCTGAACCTCTCTGTCAATGGGCAGCGCGAATTCTCAAACTCGGTTGAGGTAAACGGCGTTGAGGTCACGGGCAATCGCAATAACGATACCAACGTCGTGCCCAGCCCGGACGCGCTCCAGGAATTCAAGATGGTTACCTCGACCTACGCGCCGGAGTTCGGCAGAGCCTCAGGCGGCTCGGTCATGATCCAGACAAAGTCCGGCACCAACGAATTTCACGGCAGCGGCTACTTCTTTTACCGCCCCACGGCGACGGCGGCGAATAACCCGTTTTCCGCTGCGGGGACTTCACCCACGCTGCAGCAGAAGCTCTATGGCGGAACGATCGGCGGGCCTATCAAGAAGGACAAGGCCTTTCTCTTTCTCGCCTACGAGGGAAGCCGGCTGCAGAATTCATTCTCTTACCTGGGCAACACGCCTCCGGTGAACCAGGTGAGCTTCAACGCCGCCGGCGATGCTGACTTGTCGGGTTTGATCGACCCCTATTCCGGCAACCAGATTCCGATCTTCGACCCTGGTTTCTTTAACGACAACTACTACTCATCGCAGTTTCCGGGCAACGTCATTCCGGCGGCGAGGGTGAGTCCCGCGGGCAAGCAGATTCTGCTGAATCTCTTCCCCACTCCCGCGAACAACAGCTTCTTTACGAACTTTCCGGTTCAGCAGTCCTACTCGCTCAACAACAATGTGGCGAATCTGCGCGCGGACTATACGTTCTCGCAGAAGAATCGCGTCTACCTCACCTACGACGCCGAGCAGGGCGACTCTGTCACGGGCGACCCGTATGCCGGGCACATCAAAGTTGCAGGCGGCGGCAGCGCCGACAACGGCGATCTGACCGGCTTTGAGAACAACGTCGTCTCACTCAAGTACGACCACGTCTTCTCTCCAGCGTTGCTCAATCAGGCAGGAGCGAGTTTCTTCCTCTCCACCGTCTCGCAGAACAGCCCTCTCGCAGGCACCGATCTTGCGACGAAGTGGGGGATTCAGAACGTTGTCATACCAGGCTTCCCGTCCACCAACAACCTGCCTCAAATTCAATTTCAAAGCGGCCCGACTGTCGGAGGTTCCACGTACAAGCCGCTTACCTTCCGCGACAAGAACATCAGCTTTGTGGAGGCACTGAGCTGGACGCACGGGCGCCATGACGCCAAGTTTGGCTATGAATACCGCAAATTGAACTCGCACCCGAACTTCTCGCTCTTCCCCGTGCCTTACCAGTACTACGGAGGCGCCGGGGATGCACTGACAAGCGACCCAACCTACTCGTTCTACGATGGCGGATCGTACTACTACAACGGTGGAAGCGAGATCGCGGATTTGTTGCTCGGCTTGCCCTATGTGACCGATCAGGGCCTGCAACTGACCAAGGCAAGCACCGCGGCCAACGAGCACTCGTTCTACGTGCAGGATTACTGGCAGATTACTCCAAAGCTCAACCTGACTTACGGAGTCCGCTACGAATACCAGCAGCCCTATGTGGAATCCGGCAACAACGAGGCGAACTTCGACATCAATACCTTGTTGATCAATCTGGCGGGTCGAGGACCCAACTCAAAATCCCTGGTGAATTCGAATACGGCGGACTTGATGCCTCGGGTTGGAATCAGCTATCAGATCTTGCCCACGTGGGTCATTCGCGGCGGCTTTGGAATCTTCTACTCCCCTGAGAATGACGCCCGCGAGGACATTCTGACCAAGAACTACCCGTTCTTTACCCAGCAGCAATTCGTCAACTACTTTGATTCTGGCTGCTATTGCTTCGTCCAACCGTACAGCCTTGATGCGGGTGTCGCACGCTCCACCAAGATCTCCATTCCAAGCGGAGCTTCAACGATCGACATGACCAAGGTTGCGGGCGGCAGCACACAGACTGTGTTTTCCGAGCCCAAGAACTTCCCGACCGCATACTCAAGGAATTACAACTTCACGCTGGAGAAGCAATTGGGCAGTTCAACTTCCGTAGAGATGGGCTACGTTGGCGCGAGCACGCGCAATCTGTCTGACTCGGTGGGCAACTACAACGTGAACAATCATCTCTCTTCGCAGATTGGGAAGGTGCAAACGCTGCTTCCTGCCGGGCTGAGCAACTACGATTCGCTCCAGGCCAAGTTGAACCGGAACTTCAGCAATGGGTATAGCCTGCTGGCCTCCTATACCTATGCCCACGGGCGGGATAACGGACCGGCTCCTTTTGACTTGGGCAAGGGTGGAAACTATCCGCAGAATCCCTTCAATCTTGGAGCGGAGTATGCGAGCTCCGATACGGACCTCCGGCATCACTTTGTGGTGAGCCAGATCATCGAACTGCCTTTTGGGCATGGAAAGCGATTCCTCTCCCATGCAAATGGTCTGGCGAATTCGATCATCGGCGGCTGGCAGTTGAACAGCATCACCACACTGCAGACCGGCAAACCGTTCAATGTCGTGAGCAGCGGCAACAATCCGAACTATCCCGGACTGAGGCCGAATCTCACGGGAAACCCCTCTGTGTCGCACCCTTCCATCTCTGCATGGTTCAACACCAAGGCATTCACAATTCCTGCGGGACAAGCAGGATCAACCGGCGCTGGCAAGACGCTCATCGTAGGCAATGCCGGCCGTAACCTGGTCTTTGGTCCCGGCTATTCGAATGAGGACCTGTCGCTCTTCAAGGTGGTGAGCCTGCCGAGGGAGATGAAGCTCCAACTGCGCGTGGAAGCGTTCAATCTTCTCAATACCGCTCACTATGACAACCCGATCAGCGATATGGCAGCTGGCAAGCGGTTTGGGCAGATAACAGGCGGGTATTCGCCCCGCGTAATGCAGTTCGCCGGGCGCTTTACATTCTAGAGAGTATCTTTGTGGCCATGGCCGGTCTTTGATGGACCGGCCAGGCCTCGGACCAGGGATGGCATTCGTCTCGCAAGTGGTGGAGACCATAGCCATGCAGGGATTCTTCTCTGCCCCGCTGGAACCAGAGGACTGCGCTGCCCCCCAACGAAGGAGAAGCCCGAATGAACGCACGGTTGACGGGACTACTATGCCTTGCGCTTGCCGCGGGGACCTGCGCTCTTGGTCAGTCCACCCATTTTCTTGACTGCAACGGCGGCAATGACGCCGACGACTCTCTGACTCCAAAGAGTGCGTGGCGCACGGTGGCGAAAGCAAACTCCTATACCTACCAGCCCGGGGACAGCCTCCTGCTTCTGCGCGGTACGCGGTGCGACGGCATGTTGTGGCCCAAGGGATCCGGCAACGAACAAGCTCCCATCCATCTTGGCGCATACGGTGAAGGCGCGCTGCCCGTGATCTCGGGAGGATCGGAGTCCGCGGGGTTGAGGCTCAGCGACCAACAGTACTGGGAGATCGAGAACCTTGAGGTCGTCGGCGGCTCACCCTATGGCATCCACATTGGTGGCTCAGTCCCAGTGATGCGGCATTTCAAAATGACAAACGTGGTTGTGCATGATGTGCCAGGCACCCCGCGCACCAAAGACTCTGGGCTTGTGGTTGTCGCACCCGACGACAAGGCGAGAACACGGATTGACGATGTCATCATCGATGGCGTAACGGCCTATGAAACATCAGAGTGGGCGGGCATCATCGTGAACGGTGCTGGCTTTGACACGCCCGATGGCAAAGGCCGCGGCGAGCACGTGGAAGTTCGGAATTCGATCGTTCACGATGTTGCCGGCGATGGCATCCTGCTGGCTCGTGTCTCCCATGGCGTGATCGAACACAACGTCGCATGGTACACCGGCATGCAGGAGACAGAGTCCATTGGCACTCCAAACGCAATCTGGGAGTGGATGTGCCGCGGCTGCCGGGTGGAATTCAACGAGGGCTATTTTACCGATTCTCCCGGAGTCGATGGCGGTGTGTTTGACATTGACTATGGGGATGAGGACAACCTGCTGCGTAACAACTTTGGACACGACTCCCAGGGCTATTGCATTTCAGTGTTCGGTGCAGAAGGAGCGAGCGGAAATTCGACTCACAGCGAGATCAGGCACAACACCTGCATCCACAATGGGCGCAGTCCGCGCCTGTCGAAAAGGCAGGGCGCTATCTTTCTCTATACGTGGAATGGCGGAATGCTCGACGGTGTGGAGATAGCTGACAACATCGTAGTCTGGGATCCTGCGATCCCTGTTCCAGCATTTCAATCCACAGCGGATTTCGTCGGGAAGCTTCCCAATCGCTTCACAGGAAATACGATCATTGCAGTTCCGCGCGCTTTCGTGTCTTCAAAGTCAAGCATCGAGTTCTCCGGAAATCGCTACTGTTCGCCCGTGCCCACCGCTTCTGACTTGCTAACTCAGGATGAGCCAGGCACCGCGGCTGCCGTGAAGTTTCCCGTTGCTCAAGCGGAATCGGATCCGGCCGCAGGCACACCTCGTCCGCTGTGCAACTGCCTGGAGGAGTTGCAGCGAAGCACTGCCGGGACGACACCTGCGCTGTCGGCCACAAGACCGGCGCTGCTGCCGCCCGGACACTGGGAGTTGGTCGCGGTCCTTGCACCACCGGGAGATCCGGGTGCCAGCGCTTCTCGAAGCCTGATCGTTGTGGTCGAGAGCATGGTGAATCAGTTTGGCAGCCTCGGCCTGCAAAGTGCCGTCCTGCCGACGCGGTCCGTCAGCCAGGCCAGTCTCGTTGAGTGGCGTGCGAATTGGAACATCAGCACGGCAGTGAAGATCGACCAGGATCTCGCATCGCGGATGCGTAAGACCGAGGTCACTGCGCCTGGAACGCTTCTGTTGCTTTCCCCTTCTGGTCAGATTGCCGCAAGCTGGCAAAGCCCTATTCCGCCGGGCGATGTATGGCTACAGATTCAAGGCCATCTTGGAACCCCGGCGGGGGCTCAGTCCATGCCTGGTTGCCGCGCTCAGGTTCCGCATTGAGATCCGTGCCCGACGACGGATGGCTTAGGCCTAAGGGAAAAGCATGAAGTTGATGCGCCTGTACATTGCGGAGGATATGTGACCAGGAAAAGGTTTTGGGCAGCGGCAACGGTGCTTCTGGTGATCAGTGCATTGCGCACGCATGGACAGGAGCCTGCCCTCCATGACGGGGATCGCATCGTCTTTTATGGAGACAGCATCACAGCCCAGCGGCTGTACACGCGCTTTGTGGAGGACTTCGTTCTCACCCGGCTTCCTCAAATCCATGTGACCTTCTGGAACGCAGGCGTGCCGGGGGACACGGTCTACGGCGGCTATACCGGCGATATGCCAGTGCGCTTGAAGCGGGACGTTTCGCCCCATCAGCCGACAGTGATCACCATCATGCTGGGGATGAATGATGGCTATTACATGGCATTTGACCAGAAGTATCTTGAAGTCTACGAGCAAGGCTACCGCAAGCTACTGGACGCGCTCCGAACAGGAACGGCCGCTCCGAGGGTCACGCTCATCTCTCCGACTCCGTACGACGAAGTCACGCACGGCACGGAGTTCTACAGATACAACGATGTGGTGGGGCGCCACGCAGCATTCGTGAAGGAATTGGCCGCATCATCGCATTACGCATTCAGCGACTTCAATCTGGCTGAGACCAGCCTGCTGGATGCCGGACTTCGGAAGGACAAGTCTTTGGCATCCTTGCTGGTGCCCGACCGCATCCACCCTGGAGAAGCATCTCATTGGGTGATGGCAGCGACCCTTGCGCGGTCGTGGGGTATATCTCCGGTGGTGAGCAGCCTCGAAATCGATGCAACCGGGGCAGAACCCATAGCAAGTGAACACACGCAAATTGCCGACCT
This sequence comes from uncultured Acidobacteriaceae bacterium, assembly GCA_903849645.1. Taxonomy (GTDB): domain Bacteria; phylum Acidobacteriota; class Terriglobia; order Terriglobales; family Acidobacteriaceae; genus Telmatobacter. The sequence goes on from CAINJJ010000034.1 coordinate 22,669, forward strand.
CAAGATGCAAGCCGATGCCCTGCAGTGGACTCAGACAGACCAGGCCCTGCCTCTTCCCTTGCCACTCGATGACGGCATGATCAAGTTTGCGCTCGGCATTTCAGACCTTGCAGCCATGGACCGGCAGATGCTCAAGGTCAAAGGGTTGACCGCAAGGCGATACAGCCTGAGTATCGATGATCGCGAGGTTGCTTCCTTCACCCAAGAAGAACTTGGCTCTGGTGTAAATTTGGCGCTCTACTCCACACCGATGGAAGACCAGGCCAAGGGTGTGGATGGCATTGAACGCAAGCGCGCGGAGTTGGATGAAGCCCGCTTCATCCTCGCCATTGAACAGCCTGGTGTGACAGGGACGCAAGATGTGACGCATGCGATTCAGTTAAAGGACGACGCTCTGGCCGATGAGCAGCGCAAAGCCGCGCAGCCCAAGCCACACCATTTCATGCTCAAGCCTGAATAGTCAGAAATCAATCGAAAGGGCAGATGTGAGACATACTTCAATCATGGCAAACCCGCAGAGGCGCAAAGTTCTCGCAGGGTTGGGAAGTGCTATCGCTTTGGCGTCCTTGCCTCAACATGCGTTGAGGATTCATGCGCAGGAGTCCGGTACGGTTGAGGCCTCACCTGAGCGTGATCGAGTGCTTTGTTCAACTGCGAGAAGGTCGCTTGGGCGATAAACGGGAACTGCAATCCTTTGCCAGCACTGTTTGGGTTCCTGGCCATCGAGTAAGCTTTGGGACAAATCGTCTTACGAATGAACTTCACTCCTTACCAGGATCGATCAAACGAAGGGACTTGATCTCGGTTTCCGAAAGAGGAGTAATCTTGACTCCCGCGATGAAGGCGGCCAATGAGTTGAGATCGTTTCCAACAACCGATCGACCGGCCGCCATTGACTCGACCACCGTCGTGCCCCCCCCATGTAGGGATCGAGCACGAGGTCTGAAGGTTGTGAAAGGCACTGGATAGCCGCTGAAGCGAAGCCTGGCGCGAATCGAGCAGGATACCGAAATTGTGGGTGAATCCGGAAACCGGTGATGTATCTCTGGCGGCCGCTGCCAATATGCTATAGATCGCGCCCCAGTCTGGTTTCCGACAGCCTGTTGTTGCCATTCTTTGACTACCCTTCTCAAAAACACTGAAAACAATGCACTTCGCAAGCCGTCAGGACATACCCACTTCAACTATGTTTGAACCAGATCGCCGAGTCAATGAGAGATCCAAGCGCTGTGTCTACGTGGTAACTGCCCTACCGCCATTCCCATAGATGCGAGGGTTATTATAAGGCGAACAAAAGACGAATTTCAAGTTGGAGCGACATTCTTTGCTGTACACCTCCGATTATTCGCGGTCTGGACAAGATTTGTCTGTCTAAGATGCGCCAGGTGATTGCCGTGGCCGCCGCCATCTTCGCGTTGTGTGGATTCACCCCTTCTACGATGGCAATGACACGACGCGGGCTGTCAGACGGCGAGTGCGACCAACATGGCTGCTAGCTCATGGAGTCCGATCGCCGTGATCTCCGCGTCGATTGGATAGTGCCCGCTGCCTGCATTCACCACGAAGCGGCGGGCCGGCTTCAAATCCTGACAGGCTATGTAAAACCCCTTCTCTGGCCGTCCGGCGAGGCTGCGCTTGATCTCGATGGCCCACAGACCTTGACCGGGAATCTCCAGCAGCAAGTCGATCTCCGCGCCGGCCGCAGTGCGATAGAAGCTGGCCACAGTACGCTCATGCGCTGCCTGAATCAGGTTTTCGATGACAAATCCCTCCCACGAGGCGCCTGCTACTGGATGGCCTGCAAGGTCGTTGTACGTCTTGATTCCCAGCAATGCGTGAACAAGGCCACTATCTCGCACATACACTTTGGGTGACTTCACCAGGCGCTTGCCTACATTTCGATGAAAGGGCGGCAGCCTGCGAACTAGCAGCAGATCTGCCAGCAGGTCGATGTAGCGCTGAGCCGTGGAGGCGGAGATTTGGAGCGCTGCTGCTAACCGTGAGGCATTCAGCAGAGTGCCTTGGCCATGCGCCAGCATCGTCCAAAGCCGCTCCAGCACACCGGCAGGAATGCGGGGTCCAAACTGAGGCACATCCCGCTCCAGATATGTACGGATAAAATCCGTGCGCCAACGTAGGCTTGTGCTGTCGTCCTCGGCCAAATAGCTGCCGGGAAAACCGCCTCGCAGCCAGAGCTGGAGCAACGTAGGCTCGCCTGCCGGCAGTTCCAGAGTATAAAACGGCCCCATGTCGATGTAGGTAATGCGTCCAGCCAGACTTTCTCCAGACTGCCGGAGCAGATCAATGGAGGCGGAACCGAGGATGAGAAAGCGGCCTGTCGCATAACCCGTGCGCCGGCCTTGATCAATGATGCCGCGAAGCGAGCTGAACAACTCCGGAACGCGATGAATTTCGTCCAGCACGACCAGGCTGTTCTCATATTGGCGGAGGAAGAGAACAGGCTCGACCAGCTTCTCCCGGTCCTCTCGTGCTTCCAGATCAAGATAAAGCGCTCCGGGGTGTGAGTCGGCAATCTCTCGCGCCAGGGTGGTTTTCCCAACCTGTCGCGGCCCGATGATTGCCACAGCCGCTTGTCTTTTGAGGGCCTGCTCGATTGAATTTGCGACAGATCGAGGTATCATCCTTGTATATTAAGCACATCATGCATGATTTGCAAGGAGTAGTTTGTTGGACCAGTCGTTCTTCCTGTCCGGTTCATGGAACCTGAACCGGCAATCTATCCGGCATTCTGTATACATTCGTTCTCGCTCAAGATGTTTATTTCGATGTACTTGAGGCCAGTACATAAACCGGCAAGGGATTCTCCCTCTGGTGGACCAAGGGTGCCAGTTCGCCTAGGCTTCACCATCGCAGTCGCGGGGCGCTGGTCCCCGGCGCTCAATCCTGCAAGTTTCCACTGAGTGTTGGGCGAAGTGAGAAACCAAGATAAAGGTACAAACGAAGGTACAATTTCCAAGCCCCTATGCTCTCTAAAGGACTTACGGCTTCTTCGAGTGCTGTAAATTCTACCATAACTCTATGATTCTAATAGCAAATAGACTCTGTCACGGCAGAGGTCGCGGGTTCGAGCCCCGTCGTCCCCGCCATACAAAGCAAAGGACTTAAGCTTGTATGGCACCCACAGTGACAATCCACAATCCGATCCACAATTCACTGCACCAGGTGGCTTCCGAGTCCCACTGCACTCAGGAATGCGCCTTGCGCTGCCTGTTTTTCGTCGCGATCATCCTGCGTGTAGAGGTTCATGGTCGTGCGGATATCGCTATGCCGCAACATACCTTGCACCGTCTTCGGATCGACCTTCCCCTTGTTCACGAGCCAGGTGCTTAAGCTGTGCCGCAGGTTGTGAAGACCGAAGCGCTGCCCCTTCGCGAGTACGACGCCAGCGCCCACTGCCGCCGGCCGCAGATGATCCTGCACGAACGTCGACGCCCAGATAGGTACTTTGCCGTCCTTGAGCAGCGACGGAAAGACGAAATCATCGACCTTCGAATGTGGACTCTGCGCACGCCATTCCTTCAGATACTGCGCCAGTACCGGATGCATCGGCACATAGCCGTTCGAGGCCGCCGTCTTGGTCTCGCCGTCCTCCCCCTTCGCCCATCGCTTCGATATGCGGATTTGCCCGTCGCTCCACAGGATGTCCGACCAGCGCAGCGAGATGATCTCGGATGCGCGAAGCGCCGTGGCGGCGCAAGTCAGGACCAGCGTGTAATGCAGCGGGGTTGTCAGCTTATTGAGAATGGCTAGGGTTTGCTGCGGCGTGATAACGACTGCCTTGTAAAGGGATTGAGAACGCGTCTCGACATGCTCCACCGGATTCTTATCGACGCGCTCATGCAGGATGCCGACCTTATAGACCCGGAGCATGATGCCGCGGATCTTGGAGACCGTCGTCCAGGCCAGTCCATTGACAGTATGAAGCGACTTCATCCAACGCTGAATTTCCAGCGGTCGGATATCGCCAGCGAGCTCATTGCCCCAGCGGGCAATGAGGTAGTCCCGAACGTAATGCTCGACGATCGGGATAGTATTGACCGACTTTTGGCGCACTGCATCGTCGCCAAAATCAGCCTTCAAATAGAATTCCGCGAGGGCTTCGAAGCGGATGCGAGTACCAGATTCTTCACTGTTGATACGAACGAGCAGCCCAAGCCTGTCCACCTCGCGCCATGCCGCCTTCTCAGTAGGTAAATTCCTGAGAAGGCCAACAGGCAAGGTGTTTAAACCTTTCTGACGGTTAGGATTTTAAATAAGTGTAGACCTACCAAGTAATTATTCAACGCATTTTCCAAAGACAGGGCCTTTTCTATCGCACGAAATTGCACTGATTCGCACAAGGTGTCGGGGGACGCGCTTGGCCGGGTCGATGCCTCCGAGCATGTCACGAGCACCTCCCCTGCGGCATAGGGTGTCTGAGATTCCATTGCCGCAGACAGGCGCGTCCACGTTAAGGACGCGGGCGAGCTGCCGGTTCCAGGCATACCAATTCCAATACCCGTTGATGCGGGCGGCGAATCATAGCCCGCCTGAAGAAATCTATCTTCCTTTATTCAGCCGGGACCATCCATCCCCAAGGTAGTGTGAGAATGCCATCTTCCAGCGGGCGCGCTTTGCCGCTGTGAAGTACCACCCCCCTGACAAAAGAAGATTTGCGTTTCAAATCTTCACGGAAGGCGCGAATACCGGTCGCGTCGTTGGCCGTCACCTGGCTGCTTGCCTTGATTTCGAGAGCCACGAACTTGCCAGCCTCTTCCAGGATGAAATCCACTTCGTGCCCCGAACGGTTGCGCCAAAAATGCAGTTTGCGCTGTCGGGGATCGAGGGATCGCCAGGTCTCCAGTGTCTGAAACAGGGTCTGCTCCAACCAGAATCCGCTGTCCATTCTTGCTGTCACGTCGGCGGACGACCTGATTCCGGCAAGCCAGGACGCCAGCCCGCAATCGGTCCAAAGCAACTTCGGCGCTTTGACCAGCGCCGCTGTGGGATTGGTCGCCAGTGGACGGAGGCGCGTGATCATGCATCCGGTCTCCAGCAGATTCAAATGCCGGTGCGCCGTCGGGTGGCTGAGCGCGGCGTCACGTGCAAGGTCAGCCTGGTTGAGCAGTTTGCCGGTCCGTTGCGCGGCCAGCATCATCAGGCGCTGAAAATCGGGCAGGCTGGATATGGCGCTCAACTGGCGCAAATCCCGCTCCAGATACGTCTGCACATAGGCGGCGAACCACAGGCCGCGGTCTGCCTCCGAGTTGATTTCGAGCGCAGGCGGAAAGCCTCCCCGCACGAGCCATGTTGTCCAGTCGCCCGGTTCATCCGGCCATTCACGCCAATCGAAATCCTCGTCGAAGAGACGATCCAGCGGCGACAGCGCACCCTTGCGCTCCTGCCACTCCGTTGGGCAAAACGGCGGCAGATCGAGGTAGATGGCGCGGCCGGCCAGAGTCTCTGCCACCTGCTTCATCAACAAGAGATTTGCCGAGCCGGTCAGGATGAAATCTCCAGCCCTCCGGCTGGTGTCAACAGCACGCTTGACAGCAAGCAGGATCTGCGGCGCGCGCTGGACTTCATCGAGAATGACTGGACGGGTCGAAAGGAGCGAATCGGGATTGCGCTCGGCCTGATCGAGAATTCCGACATCGTCGAGAGTGAAGTAGGTCCGCGCAGGCTCAAGCGCCTGGGTCAGGGTGGTTTTTCCGGTCTGCCGTGCGCCCGTCAAGACGGTAACGGGCAGGACTCGTAGGGCGGACTGGAGATTGCTGCTAAACCAGCGTGGCTTAATTTTGTCCATATAGTGTAATAAATCATTTCACAGCGTGAAATGCAATAGAAATCCTCGATTCGCCGGTCCAAGCGCGTTGACCTCCGGTATTCAATTCGTATGGAGTGGTTTCCAGTTTGGAAACCGGGAATCATGGTGTACAGGCCGCCAATCCAACGACCGTTGGGGGACATTTAGGGAGACAGTTTTTCATTTTCAAATCAAGACGAGTGTCTGCAAGCACTTGATAGTTATAATGGTTATTCGACAATGGGAGTCAGTTGGGAGTCTGTTTGGGGTTTACGGGAGTCTGTTTTAAGTCAATTTTGCGCTTCGCGGAGTCGAGAACTGAGGAGCTGTTGGGTTCAGACTCCTAAACAGACTCCCAATAGGGTGTCCAGAGGGTACTTTTCCGTACTTCCGGGTCGCCATAAGTGCTGTAAAGTCAGTAAACTGTGTGAGTTCCCGGCTACTCATAACTGTCACCAGATGCGTGTATCCCATGGTCGCCCACCCTCCGCCACGGGTTACGGGTTACGGGCGTTTTCCCGGTATGGGTCTGCTGGCGGAGTCGCCGTGGCGTTTGAACGCATTCGAACTCTGATGGAAGTGGATATGGTTGCAGCGGCAGATGGGGCGTTGCTCAGCATCCGGCCAATTGGAGGTGAAGACGAACCCCGGACAGTTGTGGTACCCGCCATCTATGACATGCAGGAGGATGGGGCTGAGGAGGATGCCAGTACGCTCCTTCAGACGCCTGAGGTGTGCCACCTACGCTGCCCTGTCCATCCCCGCCACAACGCTGTAAACTGACTGGCATTATGGGCAGTTTGATTGCAGAAGCAAGGAAGGCCAGCCGGGACTCTGACGAGTGCCGCAAGACGATTGAAAAGCTGCGTTCCATGGGTTTCAGTGATGCTGCCTTCAGGCTACTTCATCCAGACAGCATGAATGGGTTCTACAGCTATAGCACAGGCGTCAAACGGTTCCGGAAGGATGAAACCAACCGTCGGGTACATCAGCGGCTTATGTACGTCCTCCTGTCATACCGCGATGATGCCCTGAGTAGGGGAAGGAGCTTTGAGGCGCTGGCCAAAGATGCACGCAGCTTGATTTAGCCCGTCGCATATCTGCCCATGATGGGCTTTGTTACTTTCGACGACGAGGCCGATCAGTATCTGTGCGCGGAGGTGTTGCGTCCCGGCAATGTTACGGCGGCGTCCGGAGCGGTGGGGATTCTGCGTCGGCTGATGGCTTTGATTCGTAACTCGTTTCCCAAAGCGCGCATCCGCGTTCGTCTCGACGGAGGCTTTTCGAATCCAGAACTGCTGAAGTTCCTGGATGACGAGCCCGGCGTCGAATATGTGGTGGCGATAGCCAGCAATGCGGTGTTGGAACGCAAGGCGGAAGAAGCAATGCAGTATGCCCGCGTTCTAGCCGGAGTGACCGACCACACGGAACACGTCTACGGAGAAGCCACTTACGCGGCCGGAACATGGAAGCAGCAACGCCGCGTGATCATCAAGGCGGAAGTGGTGTGTGGGGAAGGCAAAGAGCCCAAGGACAATCCGCGCTTCATGGTGACCAACATGAAGCAAACGCCGCAATGGCTCTACGAAAATATCTACTGCCAGCGCGGCGAAATCGACAATCGCATCAAGGAGTTGCACGCTCTTGAAATAGACCGCACCAGTTGCAGTCGCTTCTGGGCCAACCAGTTCGGGGTGCTGCTGACCGCGGCGGCCTATGTGCTGATGCAGGAGCTGCGCCTGCAGGCCGCGTTGACCGATTGCGCCCGCGCGCAGGTATGGACGCTGCGGGGACGCCTTCTGAAACTGGGTGCGCGCGTGGTGCTTTCGGTGCGCCGCGTGGTCGTTCACCTGCCGCAATCGTTCCCGTTCATGGCAGTCTTCCGGACAATCGCCATGGGGCTGGGAGCCTCGCCGGGCCAAGACCCAAATTACCTGCACACGAACATCCACTTTGCCTGAGACAAACGACGACGCGGGAAAGCCTTGTGCAGAAACATCAGGCCGCAAGCATCGGCTTTGGCCATCTCATACCGCCAGAACACCTTCCAGCCGGCTTTCGTGAATAATGCGGGCTAGTGAACTTCGCCAAGCACCGCCGCGACCAAGCAGCGATTCTAGCCGCACTTCATCAGCCCTGGAACAACGGACCAGTCAAGGGGCACGTTCACCGACTGAAGCTGATTGAACGCTCCATGTGCGGCCGGGCAAACTTTTGTCTCCTCCGCCTCCACGTCGCCAATGCTGCATGAAATCCAAACATCCGCGATGATGCAATATCCCCGCCATAGCTTCATCAAATGTGGGGAAGAACCATTGTTACGCCGCCCTTGACGGCTGCCTGGCCCAGGCCTGCTCAGTTACCCCGCCAGCCTGGTAGCACCAATGCTGCACAATGTGAAACCTGTTTGTGGAAGTTGAGCACAATTGACCTGTCGATTGCGCCAACCGCACGCTAGTCTCGATGCTGTGAGGCTTGATCTCCAACTCTTGATCCAGCGTCATGTCGACGGTGGGTTAATCCAGACCCCCAGACAGACGACATTGCAATCCCAATGGTCCCTTCAACCTCAATTGAAACACTTGCTGGGCCGTGTATCTCACCTCTGGAGACCTTGATGAATGAAAGCCCCTGGAGCGTCTTACATGTTATCTCTAACCACGAGAAGAAGGTGGCGCAGCACCTGATCGTGCGGTCAGTGGAACATTACCTTCCGCTCTATACGGAGCGTGTCAAGTGGTCGGACCGGACAGTTGTCACAGAGCGTCCACTCTTCTCAGGATATGTGTTTGTCCGCTTCTCAACACAGGCGAGACTCCCCGTGGTTTCCACGCCCGGAGTGCTTCGCGTTCTCGGCGACAAACAAGAAGACACTGTCACTTGCACAGAACTGGAGAAGATTCGTGCCGGATTGGCGAGCGGACTATTACTAAGGCCCGCCTCCTCGGTTGTGCTGGGAACTCGAGTGCGCGTACGTCACGGAATCTTCTCCGGAACAGAAGGCGCAGTTGTCGAACTTCGTCATCAATGCAAGGTTGTCATTGCACTTTCTTCGGTTCCGCAATCCTTCTCGCTCGAGGTTGACCTTGATGACCTCGATCTATTGACGATGCCAACTCCCGCAGGCAGAGCATTCACCGCCCTTGCGCACAGCAATTGACTACTAATGTTCATTGAAGGTGATTGCCCCGCACCCACCCTTGCGGGGCATTTGCAGGTCAGCAAGGCGAATTCACTGCCTACCTTCGACAGCGTTCCACATGGCTAGCAACAGGCCCTCCGCCATCACATTGACGCGCCGTCCAAACATGTACTTCCGTTAGACACTTCGGCAATCCTCAGCAGGGTCCAAGTAGATCCGGTGGCCAACCTCAAGAACCAGATACTGCTGCGGCGCCAGAGAGCTAGGCAGACCTGGAATCTTCTCGAATTAGTTCCGCTTCTGACCTCGCTGGGGTGCGGATCTTCCGCAGGTTAAGCCCAAGCAAGATGCCGGCACCTAGTCCAAACATCTCGGGGAGAACAGTGGCGGCTCGGGCACTTGAAGTCTGTACTAAAGTCTGCGCAAACTCGGCCACAATGGTTGCTAACACAATGGAAAGCGGCAGCCAAAGGCCGGTTCTTTTCCTAATGACTGCAAAAGGGATGGCAACAACCATTCCGTAAAGAAGAAAATGACCCCAGCGGCTTGAGTCATAGGCAACCACCACCTGGCTAGCGTGGCTGCTGCCGCGCAGAATCAACATGCACAGGATTCCAACCATCAGTGCAAACCAGAGATACCTCAATAGCGAATTAATCTGCATGAACCCCCGTCCATTCCTGCTGGACCGATTCCAACCGGCTCAGCTTCTGGTGAAAGGCACGTGAGACCGAATCAATGAAGAGGACCGCTGCCGCCCCTCTGCTTTTTGCCCCAGGCGAGCGCCAGAGACTGATGTACCCATGCCCCGGAAAGTCCATCCGGGCCTGCCATCCTGAATTGCTTCCCCACTGGCAATCCACTTCATCAATGTGGAAAATAATCCCTGAGAATCCGAACTGAGGGCAAGTCAGGCAGAGCACGTCCCAAGTCTGCTGGAGTGATATCTCGGCATGAATCTCGTGCTCGAAGCGCTCAAGGGCGATTTGCGCACTCAACACGCTCTGGAGCCCCCCGGCCAAGACCACTCTTCCGGCTGCGCCAAATTCGCTATACCCAAGGTGCTGCAATCCCAACCAGGCGGCGAGGCAGACGAGCACGATCACGAAGCCGCGGTTGCGATTGCTGTTGACCGTCATCAGCAGAGATGCAAGAGCGCACACTCCGCAAATGCCATAGATGACCAAAACAAGCCGTCGCGGCGTCAAGCCCTTCGAGAGCAGTCTGTGATGAATATGTCCGCGGTCTCCGGTAAAGATCGGTTTGCCACTCACGAAGCGGCGAACAACCGCAAGACCAACATCCAGGAGCGGAACCGCGAGAATCATCAGCGGCGCCGTCATTCCTATCAGAGTAGTGGACTTCTCGCTCCATATCGCGCCGTAACAAGCCAGAAGGAATCCAAGGGTAAGGCTTCCACAGTCACCGAGAAAGATGCTCGCCGGATTGAAGTTATAACGTAGAAAGCCTAGAAGAGCACCGGCCAGTGGCACGATAGCGAGCGCCATGGCAAAGTTGTGCCCGAGGATCGCGGCAATGATCATGGTGAACGCGGCAAAGAGACTGACACCGGCCGCAAGGCCATCAACACCATCAATAAGGTTGATGGCATTTGTGCAGATGACGATCCACAGGATCGTCAAAACAAAGCCCACGGCCGTGCTGGTGAACGAGTATCCGCCAAGCGTACTCACATGGATGCCACCCAACCACGCCAGTATGGCTGCTAGCACTTCGCCGGCAAGCTTCTTCCCGGGTCGCAGGCCCTTGATGTCATCGAAGAGGCCGATACCAAAAACGACTGCAACTCCGGGAAGAAGTCGGATGACGAGCGGCATGCCTTCCCATACGATCGCTCCAGAGCTCAATCTGGCCAGGAGAAGCAGTGCGTACGAGCAGATGGCTGAGAGGAGGATAGCCACACCACCAAGCCGCGGTGTGGGAGTACTGTGCGTCTTTCGCAGCAGATCCGGTTTGTCAACGAGCCTGAATCGCCACGCAAGATTCCGCACCACCGGCGTCAGTAGCAGCGCCGATACGAACGAAACGAAGCCGAGGAATAGGAGGGAATACATGTATGCGTCGGTAGAATATGGCGGACTGTCAATCATGGCGGCACGGAGGAAGCCGTCATCTGCACTTTTGCATTGCAGAAAGAGGAGGATGAGGAATTGCCTTCGGCCTCTCGTGTCAAACCGAACATGATGAGTCCGAGGGCGGGAAACACTGAACTTCACAGTTGCGGATGGTGCCCAACTGGCGCAAGGGAGCGCGCGGTGAATTCAGACTTAACGGGCCCCTTGTATAGGAGGTTCATCAGAGGCACCTCTATCCAGTTATAGCTGAGGTAGCCAACAAGAAGAACGAGGGGAATTGACACTACGTAGACGAGGAGAATCGCAAATGGAAGCCTCACAGCAAAGTGGGCAATCACCCGACCCACCACCTCAACAATGGCGAGGTGCGAAAGGTAGATGGAGTATGACCAGTTGCCGATCGCTTCGAATGGACGGGCAAAGCGAATGATATTCGACCGTTCCAACTCCATCAGGCCTAGCAGAAAGATGGCGGCGAAAACGCCATAGGTAAAGGGGCGTGCCCAGCGGGAATCCTGTATCCACAGCTGGCTTCCGCGATGGGCATAAAAAGTCCACACAATAGTCGAGCTAAGCCATAAAAAGGAAATCGCGACCAACATAGTCCCGGCATGAGGATGAAGCGATGCTTTATGATAGATATGATAAACGAGGCAGCCCGCGAGAAACTCAAGGATCAAGGGGCTTGCAGCAAGGTCGAGTACCGGCCAGTTCGAACTTGAGAACAACAGCGCACCAGCTACGATGCTTGCTCCCCATAATGAGAGAAATACGGGGGCGAGGCGCTCAGACACAATACATAACATCAAGGAGAACATCAGATAGAAGTACAATTCATAGCTGAGCGTCCATCCCTGCATTATGAGCAGTACCCCATGAGTTGGTATGAGGAGAAACGAATCCACAATGTTGACACGATGCCCTGTGCTGTTGTTAAACCAGAGCGGGTTAACTAAATAGCCGACCAAGAAGATGAAGCAGTAGAACCAATAGATTGGAAAGATGCGGGAGAGTCGGTGCTTTATGAATGTGGCTGCACCGCGTGGATTGGCGAACTTGCCTGCAGTGACTGTGGAGATGACGACACCACTAATCACGAAGAACAGATCCACACCGAGGTTGCCAAACTGGAACAGCCCTGTCAGATGCGTCGGGAAGTTCTTTCGCTCCACATTCGAAAGGTGGACAAAGACAACAAGCATGGCAGCGATTCCGCGGCACGCCTGAATGCTGATAATTCGTTGCCTTGTAGATGGTGCGCCCAGCAAGACTGAAGATGTCGTCATAGATGAGCTACTCACAATAGGGTCTCCTGACACTTCCCACCGCCTTGGACATCACCCTTAACAACGCAATGATAGACATGTTCTAGATTGGTACTTTTGCTTGACCAAGAGTAGTCTCGACTTCGCCGAATGCAACCCTGTGCAAGTCTCTGGCGCATTGATTCATCATGATAGAGCGCATACAGAGCGCCGCACAGATCCAAGACTATCTGGGATAAGGATCCTGGGTTAACCTTGATACCGCAAGCATCATTGACTAGATCCGCAAACCCACAGTGATCGAGGCAGACTACAGGAAGCCCAAATGAAATCGCCTCGACAGCGACAGTAGAGGTCAGGTCCTTTAGACTGGTGATCGCAAAAACGTGCGAGTCCTTCATCACGTTCAAGGATTCGTCGCGTGGAAGCCATCCATGCCAGATACAGCGGTCCGCAATGCCGAGTCGAGACGCCAGCGAGCGCCAGCGACGATTGCAGGGACCGTCACCAAGAATGTCGATCCTGTAGTTGACGTCCTTGGGCAGACGGGCTGCTGCGTGAAGCAGAAGGTGAAGTGCCTTTCCTGGGAGGTGCATGCCGCTCCAGCTGATTCTGAGAGCCTCCTCCGGATTTCTCTTACTTGGTTCCACGATCCCTTGCTCTGGCTGGCCCACCTCGCAAATCACGTGGCTTTGCGTTCCAAACCGTTCCCACAGTTCTCTCTGGATCTCAGATGTTGCCGCTATGACCCCATGGCCGGCACTTCGCAAAGCACGCCTGGGTCCTCGCAGCAAGCTGATTTGCAGCGAGTTGATGATATTGCGGGCTCCATAGTAGAGCGCACCTTTCAGTCCTAGAATGGAGAGCAGTCGCCAAGGGGTATTTGTGAGCCCACCGATCGGACCCCACACGAAGGGGATGCCAAGGCGATAGAAGCTTCCAGGAAAGCGCCAGCCAACATAGGTGATCAAATGGACAAGATCATATTGGCTTGCCGTCATCTCTTGCTCAGCATCCTCAAAAGCACAGCGGAGCCAATCCTGATAGGCCAGATTCATAATCGGTTTTGCAGGCGATTCCTCGATTCTGAGCCAAAGTCCGCGTGGGCGGTAGTGCCAAGGGCGATTCCTAACGTAAACGAAGCGAAGGTTCTCTTGGGACCCTTCATATTGACTGAGATAGCGGTTGATATCGCCAGAATTGAAGTCTGCTGTGATGACTGTGACTTGGTGATCCACTGAGATGGCCTTCACCCATCCCCATCCGACCCCAGACTCAGACCCTTTGATTGGATTGCAGGCATAAGCAACGGCGAGTACTCTCAACCTGCTCATGTTTGGCGCTCTGACGCGACGGCTAAACGAGTTCTCGGCTCTCTCCGCCATTGTGATGCTTCTTGAGATGAGAGAACCTGCTGCCATTGTCGTTGGGTCCTGATCTTGGAGGAAAGAGTTTCCAGGTAGACATACACCGCAACCATAACAAGCAAATCGACGGCGAAACTAGCCGTGGTCGTCTCTGGAATGGAACGGACGGTGAAAAACATCATCACGGTTCCGGCCTCCAACACACTCACGCGATCCTCCATACTTAACCGAGCTCTCTTCTTCTGGATTCTGAAGAACAATATCCAACCTGCGATCCAGGAAGCGAAGTATGGGATAGCGCCAAAGGCGCCGGCATTCAGCAGGGCTTGCAGATATGAATTGTGGGAGTGCTCATGGATGACCAACCGATCCGCCCACTGGCCACGCCCAAGGAAAGGCGCATCCCAAAACGCTTCTAGGCTCTCTTGATACGCGCGCGTCCGCCCGGTCATGCTGATGAATTCCTCTCTGCTTTGCCCGCGGGCCAGGTATGTGGAGACCTGGTCCGATAAGATAGCAGGGGTTTCAAGTAGGGCAATCCCGACAAGGGCGATGGCGGCGAATGGAAGCGCATAGCGGCGCATTCGGGACGAGACAAGCAGTGCAAACAGCAGGGCCGCCACTGAGCCAAAGACCGCTCCGCGCGATTGCATGCGGTACACCATGAAGAATGATATCCCGCTGAACGCAAGGAAGAGAACAATAAGGACGGGCCGGCGGGTGTGATATGCCCTCACCAGACACACCAACCCTGGAACCGCCGCCCATCGGGCAACTCCTGAGGATCGTGCGAGGCCTGCCAGGTCGCCCTCAACGGCGCTATAGCCTGTGGTGGCAGCTCCGAAGACCGCGTTCCGGGCTTGATACGCGAGGATTGCGGCGACTATAAAAGTGGCCACCCAGGTCACTTGCATTAACTGCCTGGCAGATGCTACCGGGTCACCTTGATCGACGAAAGTCCAAGCCGCGAGTATCGTCGCAAGAAATGCGATTGACCAATACAGCGCCCAGAGCGGCTCAGGGGAGAAAACTGCTGCCAAAGTTGCAAGGCATCCATACGCAATAAGAAGTTGCGACGGAGAGCTGCCCTGAATATGTGCCTTCCTCCGGCGAAGGACAAGAAAGAAAGCTGCTGGAAGTACCGCAAAGGGAAGTACCGAACGAACCAGGAGCTGCCACTCTCCAGCGTCATTCGGCGGCTGAATATTCCAGAATCCTGAGTTTAGATTCAGCCACAGGCACAGCCACAGAATCAGGGCAGAGACAGGTGCATGCCTTTGCCACTTGACGCGCTTAGAGCCTGTAACGCGAATGTGTTGTCCCAACAATTACAGTTCCTTTCCAAAGCACAAGCATCTCATCTGGTTAACCTATCCAGCGACTCAGCAGGCGGGTGGCTCCATGCATGCCCCCGCGAATTACCCGGCCCGCCTCCTGCGAAAGAAGGATCCGGGTCCCAGGGCGCTCGAGATAAATTCCAGTTTTCCGGATAAGGAAACGTTCTGGAGCCGCGGCGACGACGGGCACCTCAAAGAAGCGCCGCTTCATGCAGACATAGTGAACATACATAACCTCGATCCCATCGCTGAATCTTGTCAAGTGGCCCGAGTCATGGACAATAGTCTCGCCCCAATCGAGTTGTTCACATGCCAAGTCTTCGAAAGCACACCGGAGGTCTCCAGATCTAACCAACCTCTTCAATACGTGGGTAAAGCTCTCAACTTTGCCTTTAAGCGACAGCACATCAGCGCCCTTGAGGACATCCGAATAGAAGAACCCTCCCATCTCATCAAATAGCTGGGAATCGGGAGACAAGAACGCCCGTTTCCAGTCTGCGCTGAGTGCAAACAGGGAATTGATCTCCTTGGAGTTCCTCAACACGCACAAGGATCCGCTGACCCACTCTTTCCGGCAACTAATGACATCATGGTGCTCCATAAGCGGTTCGAGAAAGGCTGCTACGTCGCCATAGACCAGGTCAATATCTCCAAAGGCCCAAAACTCATAGTGACGGATGCACTCTTGGAATATTTGTCCGAATGCTGGTCTGAAATCACAGATCTTGAATGGATGCGATAGCGAGATCGGAAGGGATAGTATGCGAGACGCCAGTTCGCTGAATCGTGCTAGAGAACAATAATGCACCTTGATATTGTCAGGGAGTTCCGGACCAGCCTGCGCATCAGTAAAGAGCAACACATCCAGGATTGGTGAATGAGCGACGGACCTGACAAAATAGGGAAACCAGTGCGGCAGATCGCCAAAATATGGAATGATGAGTGCTATGCGCGCTTTCATCATTGTTGCACTCCTGACGCGACTTTCCTGGACGGCGCCGCGCTCGGTCTCATCAATTCTTGAACATTGCCTAGTGCGCGACTGAGCAGGCTTGTGTCACGGTGTACCAGTCCGCTGCAAGCAGACATCGTCAAGCGTATGGCGAGACCCAGGTAGCAGCGAGAGAGCGAGAGGCCCTGTTTTCGGACGAAATGCAGGCGGTTGCGAACTTCATATTGCCCAAACTGCCGTGCCGATACCCGCCCCCCCGGCGATGGAAAGTGAGAGAAGCCGGCATCTGCGACGACCGCCAATCGTCCCCTTCGACTGATTGTGTACCCGAAATCGAGATCCTCAAGATAGCTGTAACTCTCGAACACCTCGTCGAAGACATTCCGGACAAACACTTCGCGGCGAAAGATCGCGGCTCCCGATGGAAGCCAATCGACGAAATGGTTCTCGGAAATCTGCCCTATGACCGTTTGCCAGCCGCTGCGGGACACGCTGCCAGGCTTGGCAGAATAGAGGCCAAGGCGCTCGGCCAGGACACTATGCTTCAGGATGGCATTGCCGCGGTCTGGGTAATTGCGAATGTTGAAGGCCGCGCCCAGGACATCCGGCGCGGCATCCTTCCAGAAGGTGAGCATGTTCGCGAACGCCTGGGGTTCAAACGTGGTGTCGTCATCCGCAAAGCCGATGTGTGTCGCCTCCGGCGCGCAGGCCCGTATCCCCGCATTTCGCTGCGCCGCGGCCGACGGCGGCCAGTGCCGCAGGTAGCGAGTGTTCAGCTCTGGAAACTCAGCCAGAACCGGCTCGACAGGCTCGCTGCTAGCGTCGACAATGACAATCTCGGCAGGCCCAACCGTTTGACGGCGCAGGCTGTCCAGCAGCTTTCGCAGGTCATCAGGCCGGTCCTTGGTTGCGACAATGAGTGCGATTCGGTGCATCATGATCTTCAACTCGCAACGACAAAACTGTTTGCTTGTTCTGAGCTCAGTACTTCAGCAACGCATGCCTGCGCATCCCGCATGAAGCTCTCTGCACTGAATCGTTGTGCCTGCCCCTTCAGGTGCGCCCGCATGGCCGATTGGAGTGACGGCCCTTCCAATACAGCCAGTATCTTGTCGACAGCTTCATCATCATTCGAAAACACAAGATCGGGGTGCTGGAGGATCTCCTCCTGTCCACCGTCATTGGGAGCAAAGACAATTGCACCCGCCTTCACCATTTCCGCAACCGAGATGCCGAAGGCTTCCGCGGCACACGACTGGATTCCAAACCGGCAATGGGAGAGGATTTGAGCCTTCCTTGCACCGCTCACCCTCCCCTCCGGGACGACCCAGTCTGCGCGGGAACGGCAGAGCTGTGTGATGCGCTGCCCGTAGAGATCGTCTTCAATCTGGCCGCACAGGTGCAGACGAATGGCATGTCCACGCCGCCGCAAGGCCTCCAGAATTTCGATCGCGCGCTTGATCTGCTTTTCCGGGGCGATGCGGCCGATCATCACAAACGCCTGTTCCTTCTCCTCCCAAGGGACTTTGGGAAATTCCGTCCATACAGGCGGGTATACAACAGGCGGGCACGCCACGCCGCAAGACCGCTCCACGAGAGCGGCGCTCCACTGGGAGTTTGCAATAATCAAGTCGTCCCGAAGCACATTCCTCCCGGAAGGTCTCCCATATCCGGCGGCAATTCCGAGGTAGGCGCGACGCAGAATCGAATCCCGGTAGAGAAGGCCTGGTGTTGGCGGATGGAGCCGCTCGCGAATCTCCGGATGCCAACTGAAGTCGGCTATGAAGTGAACCGCGGGCATGCCCCAGTCCGTTGGATTGTACGCACTGATCCGCACATCGTACTCCCCCGCGATCTCTCGCGCGAATCGCTGAAAGCAGGAGCCGCGCAGGGCCGCGGCGCTCATGCCATGCGCTAGGAATGGAATGGGCGCAATGCGAACCTTGACCTCGCCTTCGCTGACCTGGGTCCCGTAGTAGCCGTTCAGCGTTGGCAGATCCCAGCCTCCTGTAGTCACCACGGTCACTTCATACTGTTGCTTCAGCGCCTCAATCAGCCACATTACCGTGGATTCCGATCCGCCATATCCGAGTTTGGGATGGCCGATGACGACCTTTGGACGATGGCGGGGGCTTTCACCGCGTCGGGCGTTGTGAGGTCTTTCCACTACCTGCGCGCGTGCCTCCTCCATGAACTTTTCAGCGCTGAACATTTCGGAGCGCCGGGCCAGGTGAACTCGCAATGCGCTTTCCTCCTGAGGGCTGGACAGCACGGCACAGATCTTGCCGACGGCGTCGTCTGTGTCCGCGAACAGGAGGTCGGGATGGTCCAGAACTTCTGTTTGTCCACCGTCATTGGGAGCAAAAACAATTGCGCCTGCTTTCACCATTTCAGCTGTCGAAATACCAAAGGATTCCGCGGCGCAAGACTGGATTCCAAACCGGCAACGGGAAAGAATCTGAGCTTTCTCTGCACCGCTCACTCGCCCCTCCGGAACGATCCAGTCCGTGCGTTCCCGGCAGAGTCGCGCTATGCGCCGCCCATAGAGATCGTCGCCAACATGCCCACACAGGTGGAGCCGAATTGCAGGACCGCGCTGCCGCACAGCTTCCAGGATTCCAATCGCTCGCTCGACCTGTTTCTCCGGTGCGATCCTGCCAATCATCGCAAACGCCTGTTCCTTCTCCTCCCAGGGAACCTGCGGGAACTCAGTCCAGACAGACGGATACACGACTGCCGCGCACTCCACGCCGAAGGACTGCTTCAGGAGAGCTGCGCTCCACTGGGAATTGGCAATCACCCGATCGTCTCGGAGCACTTCCCTCCCGGAAGGCCTGCTATAAATTGCAGCGGCTCGCAAATAGGTTCTACGCAGGACAGTGTCCCTGTAGATGTATCCCGGTGATGGGGGATGGAGCCGGTTGCGAAGTTCCTTATGCCAGCTGAAATCTGCGATGAAGTGAATCGCCGGCAAGCCCCAGTCGGTTGGATTGTACGCGCTGATCCTAATATCGTATTCCCCCGCGATCTGGCGCGCAAAGCGCTGAAAGCAGGCGCCCCGCAGGGCTGCGGCGCTCAGGCCACGCAACAACCATGGGACCGGGGCGATTCGAACCTTGACCTCGTGGTCCTGGACCTGAGTTCCGTAGTAGGCGTTCAGCGCCAACCGATCCCATCCGCCAGTCGTCACCACGGTTACATCGCAATCCAGCTTCAACGCCTCGATCAGCCACATCACACGCGCCTCCGACCCTCCGCGCCCCATGCGCGGGTGGCCGATGATGACCTTGAGGCGCAATGCAGCGCCGCCTGAGCCCTTGACTGACGAGGAAAATGCAACTCTGGAGGGCAGGGACTCTGGATAGTTGAGGGAAGCATTATCCGAAGAAGGCGAGGCGCCCTGTGCGAGGTCTACCCATTCAGTGCTGTTGTTGATCATGTCAAACCATCATCGCTTCAAGTGCGTTACGGCGGTCATCGTCCAGTTCATGCTGGAGTACGGCCACAAAGTCATAGCCGGCAGGATGTTGATTGGCGCTCACGGCATACAATCGTGTATGCCAGAGCGGCTTCGTATCAATGGCGAAGAACTCGTAACCTAGCCCGGACAATATCTTGACAGACTTCTGTTCCTCGAAATCACGCCCTTGAAGATGGCACTCGAACAGAATGACCGGCGGTCGTGCCTCTGCGAGCCACTCCCGCATGGCCTCAAGTACCACAGCTTCATGGCCTTCCACATCGATCTTGATGAGTGCCACCTTGGCAGATCCGAGCGAGGCTGCGTATTCCCCTGCATTCACTGTCTTAACGCAGATAGCGCTTGCTGCATTCATGGAATCCACCACAGGCGGCGACAATGTTGTCATACCCCAATTGGACGGATCCAGTACCGTCATGTTTGCCAAACCATCGTGGTCAGAAAGCGCACACTCATGGACAATCGCATTGGAATGCCCATTGATCAACAGTGAGGCGCGGAGGCAGGACGCGACGAGGGGTTGCGGTTCAAATAGATGCACGGTACCCGTGGGTCCAACGCACTTGGCAATCAACAGACCGGTCACACCAAAGTTCGCGCCGATATCGAAGGCCGTGTCCCCCTTCCGCAGAACTGCCTTGATCACTGCGGTAATTCGCGGGTCATGTTCGCCCCATAGATACATGGACCGGCCGTTGTACTCGTTGGCGAACACAATCGCTTTCGCTCCAAAGCGAAGCTTTGCAATTACTGGACCCTCTCCACAAATCCACGCGGCAAACCGCGAATCGGCGATCCGATGGCCTACCTTCACTGTGTTCAACCGATGAACCACAGACGCATGCGCTCCCCGCGCGACTTCTTGAATAAACATAAAGACCACCGCCTTCTTTTTGCCCTATGGGATGGGAAGATCCTAATAGCAGATGCGAGCGCGCAGCGCCACGCGATCTTCACGGGTAAGAAACACTGCCGCGCCTGTGAATAGGGCGCATGCGCAGATCGTGACAGAGGAAATGAACGGGCCGACCCATGTTGGCGCAATCCTCAGGCTCGCGAGCCATGCAGGCAATGCCGCGGAGAGCGCCACAAGCAGCGCAAAGGGGATGAGGATGCGCAGCGACACGGACCGAAGCGTCAGATGCGCCTCGCTGCACGCATTGCGCACGGACAACGGCGTCATGATTGCAATCAACGGAACGATGGTTGCAATTGGGATTGCCGAGGGGCCAAAGTGTCTCAGCAGAGCTATAGCAAGGAGGAGTGAGGCAATGGCTGTGACCAGTTGGCCGATCGACCACGCATGGAAGCGGTTGGTTGACCAGCCTGCAATGGCCAGTATCTGCAGAAAGCCCTCCAGCAAGAAGGCAATGAGAAGAAGGCGAAGCAACATCGGGTCGGATTCGATGCGGCCTCGCGACCAGAACTGGATGAGCCAGACCCCTCCCGACCAGAGCACCGCCGTCAGGCAGATAGCAATGGTTGCGTCGATGCCGACCGCGATGCGAAAGAGCCTGCGGAGCGCATCTTTGTCAGCCTGTGCAGAAGCAGCGCCAAACTCGGGGCGCAATGGCGCCCGCAGTAATGTCAATGTGCCGCGAACGACGTTGGCGACAGTGCGTGTGGTAGTAAAAAGTGCCACCGCCGGCCCGCCGAGCGAACGGCTCAGGATGACGATCGGACCCTGCAAGGTGAGAGCTGTCGCGATCATCGAAATGGCAAACTGTCCGGTCGGCGCCGCCAGCATCCTTGCGGTGCGCCAGTCCGCATCCTTAATCCGGGGCAGCATGCCCGGTCCCTGTCTGACGAGGAACCATGCGGCAATGGCGATCACCACCAGAGTAGTGCAGGCAATCACCGCAGCCAGCGCCACAGGGCCGGCGCCCACGCTCAATGCGACCGCGGTCACGACAACGGAGAGCACAGCAAAGCCGTTGTACAACCACTGGTAGGTGGCGAACTTTCCAATTGCGGTGTAGACGGCAATCAACTGCCGTCCTGGAATATTGGCGAGGAGGGAGATGGCCAGGCCGCAGAACACGAACCGCGCGTCGTGCTGACTGATGACCTTTAGGCCAAGCCATCGGTTTACCTGAAAATAGAACAGGGATAGGGCGATAACCAGCACACTCCCAATTCCCGCAATTAGAAGGCAGGTGGCCCAGGCGGTGCCCTGCACTCGCTTGAACGTGTCCCAGTCGCCGCCTGCGTATGCCATCGTCGCCGCGTTGATTGCTGCTGATGTAACTCCCAGGTCGAGATTGGCTAGATACATGACCACGGAGTATAGAGCCATCCACTCGCCGTAAACCGCGACAGACCAGAAGCGCAGATAGAGCGGCAATAGCAGCAGGTTGCTGACAATTCCCAGGCCGTACGCAACGGCTCCAGCTCCTGTTCCGTGGAGCAAGCGCGCGATGACCCCGGTTCGCTTTGCCTTTCCTGGCCGAATGTCTGGAGCGGGCAAAGTGCCGCCGTCAGGTTCACTCTGGATTGCTTGATATTTTGGCAGACGAGGTCCCATTTCGGAGAATTTCCAATCCTGCATAAAAGAGGAAGCGAGGCCCATCCATCACGTCCCGACGCCACAGCTTCCGGGGTTCCCTCAGAAATCGATATACCCATTCGAAGCCTGCGTTGCCCATCCATTGTGGACACCGGGGAACGGTCCCGGCGACAAAGGCGAATGCGGCGCCGACGCCGATGGCCGCCGGCACGTTTAGAGTCTTGAGCCTGTCATGTATCCAGATGTCCTGTTTCGGGAGTCCTAGCGCCACCCAGAGAATGTCCGGCCGGGCCACGTTGATCCGCTCAACGATGGCGGCTTGCTCGGATGCCGAGACGGCATGAAATGGTGGCGAATAAGCTCCCGCAACTTTGTGGCCAGGGTAATTGCGCGCGACCGTTGCGCAGAGCGCTGCGAGGGTTTCCTCGGTATCCCCGTAGAAGTAGCTCCTGTAGCCATGCTCATCAGCTCGCTTCAGGAACTCCAGCATGATCTCGGCACCCGGTGCGCGCACCACCTTGCGGTGGCCACGCAACCGCGCAATCCAGACGGGCGCTATGCCGTCAGGGACCCAAAGATCCGCCGCGTTCAGAATCGACCAGATGCGAGGGCTCTTGTGCGCTTCCATGAGGCCGTGAAAGCCGGTCACAATCACCTGGCGGCAACCGCCATCGCGGATCCGTATCCAGTGCTCGATGTGGTCCACTGTCCGCGTCACCGATACCAGGTGAACGCGCGAACCGAGGATACATACACTCGGTTCAGAGCTCGGGGACGGTTGAACCTCCTGGGCGTTCATAACGGAGTCCTCTCGTGCGTGCTTTGCGGTTGACTAGACGCGTACTGAGATGCTTCCCAACTCCTATTCCAGGCTTCTCTACACAGTGATAGAGAGTGAAAGAAGCGAGCGCCGTAAGAAGTGTGCAGGCGCCAGCGGCGACAGCCACATTGCCCAAATGCAATTTTGTGAAACATATCCACAAGATCGGGACATGGCTCAAGTAGATTCCATAGGAATATTGGGCGACCCGCTTGGTGATTGGATTTATCCAGCGACTCTTGATCTGCGCAAACAATGGCACAGCAAGCCCGGTTATGGCACAGAAAGCCCAATCCCGCACCAGATCAAAGGAGGGAGCCAACCAGGTGCCATGATCGCTTCGAAGCCCACCATGAAAAGCACCCTGCCAATTTGGGCCGTAGACTCTCAATGCATCTTCGAGTCTGTAGAGCACGACGAGAGCCATCACAACTGCTATCCAGATTTAAGCCGGAAGCAAGCGCCTCCGGGTCTCCATCAACCGCCATGCAAGTACACCGGCCAGAAAGCAAGGGAAATAGCGCAAGAGCAGGAAATCAGAGTCGAAGTTAGCGCTCCTGGAAAAATACTCCACTCCTGCCATGGCGACTCCAGATATCCAGGCGAACACCGCAGCCCGAGGCGACGGAAAGCGACGCATCAAGAAGTAGAGGAGGGGCAGGGCAGCATACATCTGCACTTCATAGGGCAATGACCAGAGGACGCAGAGGACTGACCCGCTACGAGTGGCATTTTGAATCAGCAGGATATTTGAAAACAGCCCCGGCCAGCCGTGCCATGAATACGCCGCAGCTTGACCAGGTAACCATGGAGTCGAGGGAACTTGGAAAGAGACGACCAGCAGGACGGTAAGAATACTCAAGGGGTAGATTCGGAATATCCTTCGCACCATGAAGGAGGTGTAGAGTGCTCCGCCTTGCAAACCCAGCCGCCCCATCGACAACATGAGAACCAGCGATGTGTGAACAAAGAACAGGAGAACCCCGAAGTGTCCGAGATCGCCTAGGCCACGAATTCTCATCCCGCCAGACAAGTGACCCGTAAAAACGAGCAACACCGCAACGGTACGCAGAAAGTCAAGGTTCGTCAGGTCGCGATTGCCGTCAATGGGCATCTCAGGAGCCAATGAGGGATCGTTGAGCTCTTCGCCCACGGAGCGGCCTTCCATGCCTGGGCTTGTTACCTCTAAAGAAGCAGCCACCGCGCGTTTCATCCTTCCGGTCTCTCGGTGTCCGGTTGACCATAGTGGCCATACCTGCCGTAGTGGGAATAGCCATAGTTGGAGTAGCCATCTGAAGATGTGTTGTGGTTGACCTGATTCAGGACCACCCCAATGACATTGGCGCGCAGCCGATGCAGGATTGAGAGCACGGCGGCGACAGCCTTGCGCCTGGTCTCTCCGGCTCGGCTGACGATGAGAACTCCATCCGCAGCGGTTGCCATTTGCAGGCATTCAGCAAAGCCGAGCAAAGGTGGCGCATCCAGAATCACCATGTCGTATTCCTTGGCGAACTCATCCAGCAGGGAGGAGAGCCTGGGACCAATCAGATCGGCTGCGCGGTGAGAGCTGGGCCCCGAGGGAAGCAGGCTCAGATTCGGCTTGCCCTCGACGGCCAGGACTACACTCTGCCAGGGGAGTTCGCCGGTCAAAACATTCGAGAGGCCCTCGCGCGGAGAGAAGCCGAATTTGGTGTGAAGGCTGGGACGCCGCAGGTCGCCGTCCACCAGCAGGGTTCTCTTGCCCCTGTCGGCATTGGCGATCGCAAGGTGGGCTGCCATGGTTGTCTTGCCCTCCGAAGGGGTGGCGCTTGTGAGGACAATCGAGCGCAGGCGCCCCTCAAAGTCTGACAGGAAGATGGTGTTGCGAATGGTTCGAACTGACTCTTCAAAGTCAGAGGTCATTTTGTAATATCCCTTGCGGCTGCGCCCCGGCACTGCCTTCACTGCGAGTCCATCGGTCGGCGCTGGGCCCTTGGGCTTGGGAAGCTGTGCGGCCACACGATCAATGGGCATGGTTCCGATGACATCCACACCCAGAAACCGGCTGGCTTCCTGAGGGTCCCGGAGAGTGGTGTCCATCGAGTCCAGCAAGATCGCCGCGCCAATGGCCAGGATGGTCGAGACAAGGAGCGCCATCAGAAGATTCACTTTGATGTTCGGAAACACCGGGAGCAGAGGCGGCCTGGCCGCATCGGCAATGCTGATGTTGTTATTCTGGAATCCTGCGTTGATGTCCGACTCCCGAATCTTGCGAATCAACTCGTCGTATAGCGTCTTGTCTGCATCTGCCTCTCGCTTCAGTTGCTGGTACTCAAACGACCGGGAGTTCAGTCGATCCCATTCCGCCTTTGCGTCCGCAACGGTCTTTTGAAGCATCTGCTCGCGATTGAGAGCCTGGCGGTACTCAACGGCAACTCGCTCAGTGATGCTGGTCCGGGTCTCTTCGAACTGCCTTTCCGTTTCTGCCAGTTCTGAAGCGGCCTTTCGATATTCCGGATGAGTGGAGCCATAGGTAGACTTGACAAGCGCGAAGCGTTGTTGCGCCTGGTTGAGCGCATCGCCGATCTTTGCCAGAGACTCGCTCTGTGAAGAGACCTGGGCGGCTTCAACGGAGCCGGCCTTAATGGCGTTCCAGGCTGCTTCCTTGCCCACTCTCTGAGTCTGCGCGCTCGTATACTCCGTGTTCAATTGCTGTAGGCGCGCTGACAGGATATTTGTCTTCTCCTCTGGATTGATGACATCCAGATCCTTCTCAAATTGAGCAAGGGCTCGACTCGACTGCTCCATCTTCGCCTTCAACTCATCCAACTGCTTCTCCATGAAGGAGGACAGGCTCGCTGATGATCGTATTCGAATGTTGTAGGTGTGAGCCAGATACGAGTTGGTGATGGCATTCGACACGTCCGCGGCCAGGTGCGGGTCGGTCGACCGATAACTGACAAGCAGAAGGTTGGTTCCAGTTGGTCGCGTGACCTTGAGATGACTCAGCGAAACAGGCGCTGCCGCCATGTCCTGCACTCTCTGCGGACTTAGATGGCTCGATTGCCCTTCTAGATCGAGAAGATGGTACTGTTCCGCAACAGGACGAAGCACCGAGTCCGACTGAATGAGCTTGATCTGCGTAGCAAGGAATGCTTCTGTGTCATCTGCCCCTGAGCGTGCGGAGTCCTGGCCCACAACTTCGGACGGAGCCCGGCGGTCAATGTCTACCGTTGCGGTCGACTCATAGACCGGCCTCACGCGCGCTGAGATAACCGCGGTTATGAGGATGCAGGTTGCGACAAACGCAACCATCCTCCAGCGGTGCCGGCGCAGGATCCACAGATAGTGCGACAGGGGAGGCGACTGCTGTTCCGACTCAAATTCTTGCTGCGCAGGCCCCGGCGGATAGACGCCAACCGCAGGCAGATTTCTGGATGGGCCGGAGGAGATAATCTCAGGCAGTCTTGCTTGTTCAGACATAGACCCTCTTGAAGCAACTTACCTGGTGGCAAGGACCAGTATTCCGGCAAGGCCCAGGCCCGCGCCCAAAGCTACTTCTATAACTTTGGCGCTCGCGCGCAGTCCGGACGAATTGGGAACGTAGAGCATATCATTGGCATAGAGCGGCACGTCCGGGGACTTGCGCGCCAATATCTTCTTCACTTCAACAGGTATCTCGATTCTGCGTCCGCTGCCTCCGTCTATGCGGTAGATGTAGGCGATCCGTCCCGAGAAACTGTCCAGCCCCTCTGATAGAGCAAGGGCTCTGATGATGCTGCTCTCCAAACCGTCAGCAATTGGGTAGATGCCGGGCTTCTTTACATTGCCGGCAACGAAGAATCGACCAGCTTCAGGAACCCGGATATTTTCTCCGCCCTGCAGCATCAGATTGAAAGTAGGGTCTTCCACGCCCAGAAGTGAGCGCACCATTATGCGCTCGGTAAGGACAGTGGAGTGATCGCTGGCGCTCGACGGCTGATGGCTCACCAGAATCTCTGGACCTGCAGTCTCCGTAATTCCACCAGCCCGTGCGATGGCATCGAGCAGGGTCACAGTGCCTGTCGCCTGAAACGTCATTGGGGTCCTTACTGCCCCTGACACAGTGATGGGCCGACTACGATACTCGACAACCGAAACTGTCACAACGGGATCTACCAGCACATTTTCTTCAATGAGAACCGATGCAATTGCGGCTTCGAGCTCAGCGGGATAGAGGCCGGTGGATTGGATGCGCCGCTTTACCATGGGCAATCGAATGTCGCCCCCTGAATCCACCCTGAAAGTGCGTGTAAGTTCGGGCGAATCATAAACAGTTATGCCAAGCAGGTCGTCCGGCCCAATTCTTTCGACCGGGAGGTTTGACCCTTCTCCCGAGGGGGCTGCGCCAGCGTCTGCGTGGGTAGAGGCCGCAAGCTGCTGTGCTGACATTGGGCTCGCCAATGCAATCATAAGCAATGGAATGGTCAAAGGCTTCATAAGCTGCTCCCCGATACCGCCTTGCTGTTCTTCACATCGCAACGACCGGAATTGTTCGATCCTGGCCAAATCACAGTGATCACATTCATACGCCGCGGCCAGGTTTGAATGTTGCAATTTCCGCTGTAAGGGATTCGATCTTCTTGTTCATGTTCTTCATCTGGGCGCGAAACTCATCGATGTTGATGCCAAGCACCTGGTCCCGATTCGCGCCATTGAGCATGACGCGAATTGAGTCCCGGGTAAACTCTGAAACGCTTCGGGCGCCGGTCACCGCGCAGAGTCGTCTCAAAGCCAGGTGCTCCTCTTCGGAGAGGCGGACACTGATCATGCGTGAGCGGGGCTTCAGGACTGTCATGCTTAATTTGAGAAGTGGAAGGTGGCAGTATCTTCTTGAAACTTGCACACCGAACCGGGCAACTGGGCAATTCGAAGCCCCTTGACTCAGCCAGTAGTGCATTAGACGGAGAAGGTGAGTTTTAGACGGGCTTCGCCCCCCTCGGTCCCATGTCTCCAGGTTACCGGTTTGGCGAACCGTTTGCTCACAAGGGATGCCGCGAAGCTAGTTACACATGCGCACACTCAAGCTACTGGACTGCAATGCATGTCTCACAACTTGTGACTTGTGTAACTTATCATGGTTACCTTCTGGATGCAATACAATTGTGTGACAAGGACCGAGAATTAATGAGTCGCCCTCGCAATTGCCCATTCCGTCCAGCAATTGAACACGGATGCGGATGGGGCCTCGATATGAGTCATTCGGTTAGGCAAGCCCGATGTATGACACGCGATGCCTGAGGGGCTTCGAATACAGCTACAATGACAACAAACTGGTTAGGTGAACTGTAATTGTGCCGGCGGATGCGCAGGTAAGTTGCTGACCAGAAGACAGCGCTCCAGCCAAGAGAAGAGGCTGCACATGCCATTCCTGTCGGCAGCAAGTTCCTGCAACGACTGTTTCAGTCGGACTTTCCGGGGCTGAAACAACCAGGCATATCCGAGATCGCGCAAACACTCTGCTGCGAGCGCAGGATCAGCGACTCGCGGGAGAAGACGATTTATTGGATTCGTAGACGCTCACTCCGACACCGACACCGGCGCCGACGAGTACCCCGCTGATGAGCAAGGCCTTGCCGAGCCCAATTCCGCTGAGGCCATGGATCCCTGCCGAACTCGCACATACCACAGGGACACCGCTGCCCCCTTGACCGGAGGGAGCCTGCACGGTGCCAGAAATGTCTGCCCTCGTGCCGACAAACTTGCTCAAATTTTTGCAGGTAACTTCATATTTCACGCCAACTTCACTGGTAATGTAGTAGTGCCCGTTCTCGGATGTGATGATCCCGGAACCGGAGAAGGAAGTGGGACTTCCCCCTGCCTGCATCGCAAAAGAGACCGTCCGGCCAGGGCGCACGCTTGCCAGGAGAATTCCATTCCGCGCCACGCCGAAGCTCCCATTGAGTGCTGACACTTCAACCGTGTTTCCCGCCCTCATTGAAACCACGCCACGTGAGTTTTGCTCATTGGGAGTCACTTGCAAGCCATTGGCTTCAAGGATGAAGGAACTGGAGGCCTTCAACTCGCTCTCTCCTTGCTGCAACTCAAGTCCGTCACTATGGAGAGTTCCCCGCGAACCTGCGGACATCCTGATCTCTGCGCCCTTTGCCAGCCTCAGATCGGCTGTTGCTTCCTTCGTCTCGACCACGGAGCCATCGAAGAGGGTGGCAGTGCCTTTGACCATATGGCTGTCAACCCGCATGTCTCCACGCGCGCTGACACTGCCAATCGAAACTGTCGTTGCAGCAGCATAGGACAGCATGGAAACCAGGACTGCCACAACTTGTAGTTTCTTCAACATAGCTCTCTCCCCATCGTGCAGTGTGTGACTCGTGGCCCAATGCGTATTGTGCCTTCGGACTGCCGACACAAACAGAACCAGGTTGTGTTAACCGACTCTCGAAAGGCCGATCTCCCAGCCATCAAGCCATGGTGAACAATTGACCTGCATTGTGATATGCACTCTCCAAATCCAGTCAACCGAGGATTCAGTGCAAGTCGCATTGGCCCAGACTGATCTGAGTCTTTGCTTGGAAGCCTACTCGCTTATAACAACATGGAAGTCCCAGATGGGTCTGTTCACAATTGCTCACCGCTATCCGGCGGAAGCGTCCAGCATACGAGTTGGAGCTTGTAGCCCGCTCGCTCCGCTGCTGCAGCACCGTTACTCGGAGTGGAAGGGCTGTTACGCTCACGATGGCTGCACCGTAAGCTCCCAATGAGATCGCAAAGCGCTGATACAGTTGGATGTTCTGCATGGCATGTAAGACATTTGTCATACATCACGCAGCATCAGGAAGCGAGTGCAATTTCAATGGATAGGAGCACCAGCCATTGCAGTGAGCCGCGCAATGTGCAACCAGAAGGCGATGGGGAGAGCCGGGTGAATTCTCGAGATCTTCAAGGAAACTGTCGCCGCGGTTGTGCGCGGCCACGAACCAGGCTCCTATTGGATAGGCTTCATTCAAATGCTATTCTCTTCGATTTACGATGGTGCCTATGATGAATCGGTCGGCTGCGGCTGCCTTGCGCATCGCATTCGCGGGGGTGTGCTGCCTTGGAATCTGGTATTCCTGGAATCTGGCAGATGCGGACTATCTTTTCCAGAAGGACACAGAGGGGTCTGTACGAGGGGCGATTCATCTGGTGCCCGACAATTGGAGCTACTACATGCGCCTTGCGCAACTCGACCGCAAGGACGCCGGAAGCCTGTTGGCCACATCACTGCGCTTGAACCCTTTCGACGCGCAAGCGAATATTGAATTGGGATTGCAATATGAGGCTGACGGGGATTATGCAAGAGCGGAACAGGCGCTGCTGGCCGCATTTGCGGTAGACCACACTTACCTTCCCCGCTGGAGCCTCGCCAACTACTATTATCGTCGCGCGAACATGCCTGCATTCTGGACGTGGGCCCGCAGCTCCGCAGAGATGCCTGCGGACGACATTGGGCCACTGTTTGAGTTGTGCTGGCGGGTGTCGCCGGACAATCAGATCATCTCGAAGGCTGTCCTTAACGATAATCCCGA
Source organism: uncultured Acidobacteriaceae bacterium (assembly GCA_903849645.1). Lineage (GTDB taxonomy): Bacteria > Acidobacteriota > Terriglobia > Terriglobales > Acidobacteriaceae > Telmatobacter. The sequence continues at coordinate 52,988 of CAINJJ010000034.1, forward strand.
GACGGTCCGCCAATATCTTGGCTTCTTGCTCACGAAGGATCAGATGAGCGCAGCCTCTGATTATGCTTCACGCCTGGTCACTGTCGGTACACAGGATCTGGATCGTCCATTGCTGTTCTCCTTTGTCAACAGGCTCGTTGGCGCTAACGATGGCGCCGCTGCTGCTGCCTTGTGGCGTCTGCTCATCAATCGGCACTGGGTGGTTGCCGACGACTTCCTGCCCAACAACGCCAACTTTATGCGTGAGCCGCTCCCTGTGCCATTCGACTGGTCGCTTCCCGAGTATCCCGGCATGCACTCCTGGCCTGGGTCTTCCGGTTTGCAAGTGGAGTTCACCGGCAGCCAGCCGGAGGACTGCAAAGTTGCAGAACAGGCTCTTGTCCTGGCGCCGGGAACCTATACATTCAGGTATTCTTACCGAACTACAGACATCTCCGCAGGCACAGGAATTCACTGGACGGTTCTTGATTCGAAGACCGGTACTGTTCTCGCGGACTCCGGCGACCTTTCCAGCGACGGAGTGAAGCGCGCGGCTATGGAGTTCCGAGTACCAGCGGAGGCGTCGGTCTTGCGTCTTGTACTGAGCTATCATCGTTCTCTAGGGACGACCCGGATTACGGGAATGCTTTTTGCCATATCAACTCAGATCGAGGCTCACACACGGTTATGACTTGTCCAGAGTGCGGCAGTTCCGACATTCGTGAATCAAGAAGCGCTCACTGGAGCAAGCTGTTCCAGCAGATTTTCGGGCGGCAGCCGTTTCGATGTCGGAAATGCCGCCGGCGCTTTTTCGCTTCTGATTCAACAGCATCGGCCCCGGAGCGTGCGGCCAATTCAAAAGATACGCGCCGACCCGCGCGGCTCATGACGACTCGAACCAAGAAGCGCCTGGTCAGAAGGTTGATTGTGATTTCGATCTTCTCATTGGCATTCGTCTTGTTCTTGCTCTTCCTCGGTTATCTCACCACTGAGCATATGTCCTCGTCGGATTCCGGATCATTGAGTTCGCCGCTCAGCGGTTCAGTTGGGAATCCGGATTGATTCCCGCAGGATATGCGTCAGTGCTTTTTCAACAGGGAGCCTTCTTCCAGGTTTAAAGAGAGCCTCGCAACGCATCGATCTTTGGGACGGACGGTTTGGCGGTCTGCAAACTGTTCCCTTCCCACCTGCGCGTCATATATAGAACGCCGAGCATGGCAAACATCCAGCCCGATACCGAGGGTCGTGGAAAGGGAAAGTCAACGCATGCGTGCAGCATCACTGCGATCAATCCGAGCCCCCAGGGATTCCGAAACCCCAGGGGAACGGCCGCGGCAAAGGGAATGGAGACCAGCAGCAAGAATGGAATGCCGCCATCGGCAGCAAACTCCGCCCAGTCGTTGTGGGCGTGATTGGCATAAAACGGAAAATCCTTGATCGCATAGCGCTGGTAGACTTCCGGGAAAGTCCCTAAGCCATAGCCGATCAGTGGTCGCTGCTTCGCCATGTCTACAGTAGCCAGAATGAACTCCCGCCGCACCATATAGGGGTCGTTCTGCTGGAAGCGCAGCCACACACGTTCCCATCCCACAGCGAACGTGAAGACCGCCGCCAGAAGAGGAACGATTACCAGAATGGCGGTTGTAGACCTTGCCGGCAGTCTGGTCTCTGGCTTACGAAAGCTCACCAGCCCAATCGCCAGCATGGTGAGAAGCTCCGCGGTACAGAGTACCGCCCCGGCGCGCGAGGCCGAGCCAATCACTGAACCGAAGAGAATGCCGCCCGCAAGAGCATACCACCAGGATCGCCAGCCCTCGCGCAGCGCTCGCCAGAGGGCTATCGGCAGAGCTATCTCTACGAATTGCGCGTAGTTGTTGTAGGAAGGGAACGTTGCATAGACATCGGGGTATCCGGTTGGGAATATCCAGAGCACGCGCCCCTCCGACGTAAAGATCTGACTGAGACAGAGCACCGCCATGCAGGTTGCGAAGATCAGAAAAGCGCTCAGGAAATTGCGTGCGGCTGTTCGATTCTGGGTGACAGCCTGGGTCAGGAAGAATACCCCGGCGAGAGCCCCCCACCGCAACACCGCCTCGCGGGTCTCAAAGCTGGAAGCTGTGGTATGCGTGACAATCTGAACCAGACCCCAGATCGGGATCAGATAAACCAACCAAGGCGCCGTCCCTGCTGCGACCTTTTCCCCGCCACGACCGAGCCTGCCCAAAAGGTACACCGCAACAAGAGCAAAGATGCCTATCTGAAAGGATTGAGCTGCCCACGCGCCGCGCACGAAGACCGTTGAGGTGGACCAGACCAGCAATAGAAGCAAACAGGCGCACACGATTGTCGGCGCACCTCTACTGTCTCGAAGAGTTGCGCTGTCGAACCCGCCGCGCGCGCGAATCGAAATGACTGGCATCGCGACCATTGTATGCCAGGTCTTCGGCCTCAACGGGTGCTGTCTGGAACACCTTGGAGCCGAAGCAGGATTCCGAGATTATCTTTTCCCGACATCGGACAACCGTCATGACGAAAGCAATGGGCCATGGATCGCGTGCCTCCTCCGCCGCTGTAACCAGGACTCTTGCCGGGAAGCGGCAGATTTATGTGTAGCTTCTAATGCTATGTCCTGCAATACCCGCTAAATCTGTGCTGCGTCCAGTCGATAACTCCAGCAGTTGGCAACGCAAGTCCACTGGAGTGCAGCATGGACGCGGTCAAAATGGCGATGCTTGGTCTGTCGGTAGTCCTGGGAAGTTGCACATGCTCCGCGCAGAGGTCAGAAGTTCCATTCGGACAGATCGAAAGGGACGCACAACTTGATGCGAGACAGATTGCGTCGGCAAGATTCGATGCAGAGATCCCCTCCCTGCGGGAGTCAACAGCAGAGCCGACGGAAGTGGCCCACCTTCGCCCCTCCCCTGCGGCTAATTCCCGAACCCTGAGCTCGAAATACCTGCTGCTCAACGGGTCTCACCTCGCGATGGCCCTCTTTGATGTGGGAATGACCCAGCATTGCATTGCGATGAACCGCTGCCGCGAAGGGAACCCTCTCATGCCCTCCTCCCTGGGAGGGCAACTCGGCGTGGACTTTGCACTCGTCGGATATGGCTCTTTCGTGAGCTATCGGTTGAAGAAGCGCGGCAACAGGCTTTGGTGGCTTTCCCCAACCGTAGGCGCTGCAGCGCACGGTGTGGGCGTTGCGAGTTCCTTCCACTGATCCGGCGCAAATACTTCCAGAGCAAAGACAAGAACTCCCGCTCAAGGAAAAGCAACAAACTGCCCGAACTACCGGGGCCACCCTTTTCGGACCGGTCCGCAGGAGGACCAGTGCAGTTGTGCTGGAGCAGATACTCAATCGGCAGCATCCGCCGCTTGAGCGCTTCGACATCCTCTCCCGCGGTGCGGCCCTAACCTATGAGACAAGTCTGCTGCGAAGTGCGCCGGCAAATGCCGTTAATCCAGTGCCGAGAAGAAGGAATGTGCCGGGCTCGGGAATCACCGGTTGGGACGAAGGCGAAGTGAAGTCGGCCTGGAATGCCGCATCGAAGCCGCTCGCAGTGCTGAGGCCAACCGAGTCCCATGTCGGATACGTCGAGGGATAATTGTTGGTGTCCAAAAGAAACTGTATTTGGGGGTTGCCGTTGACGCCACCGGGGAGATTGTCATTGCTCTGGTCAACGACGGGCATCCAAACCACAGCCTGCGAAAAGTCACTGTAGCTCGACTGGTCAACCACCAGATAAGCAATATAAGAGCCGCCAGAATCCAGATTCAGGCCCGTCGGGGAGAACGTGATCGCGTTGGAGCCGAGTTGAACCCTGAACGGGATGCTGCTGGTGTATAGAGTCGTGGGCGCGGACGAGCCATTCCAGGTCGCAATCACCCCATCCACCAATTCATTTGGATTGCCGTCGCCGTTGAGATAGAGCGTGAAACTGGACAGGGCGGTATTCCCGTCGGTGGGCGCGTAGAAGTTCAGCCCCATGGCGGTCGTGATGCCGCCGCCTAAATAGAATGTTTGTGCGCTCGCGTCAATATTTGAGGCGCCATTATTTACCGTGTTGTTATAGACCGTATCCGCGAATGCGGGCAAAGCGGCCAGCAGCGAGAGAAGGGGTACAGCTAGCTTCAGGACTTTCATGTAAACCTCTGCCTTTCCTGCGAAATGATCAATCGCTTTCTCGTTCAAATAGTCGGATCAGGACATAGATACTCCGCTCGCCAAGCTCACTAGTTAGAGCCGCGATGTATCCGACAAATTGATGAACCGAAGACCTGAGGACTTTTACTGCAATCACTATTCCACTCGTATGCTTCATCAAATCATATATATGGGAGCAGTGTGCTCGGACCAGTATGCAAGATGTTGCACTTGAAAAGGGAAAACCGTTAGCCCTGCTCATCGAAAACTTCGGGTTTGCTGTGCAGGGATGCGAGAGGTCGAAGCTAGATATCTTCGAATGCAAAGACATAGCAAAAATATTTCCAGTCATGCGAATGATTTTCACTTGCAGTTTTCTGAACTATGTGCGTAGAATCACTTGGCTTTCATAACTGCCTCGAATTGTTCGTGCTCCTTGTCATTCGCGATGCGCTTGGCATCGCCAAGAGCGAATGTTATGGGAAGCTCGAAAGGTTTCGTTGCTCCGGCCCCGCTTGAGCCTGGAGCAATTCGAGTTAGTGCGCCCGAACGTTCTCTCAGCTGTGAACAGCGGAAGTCGCCTACGTAGGTTGGCGCGGCTATCCATTTATGGGTCGAAGCGATAGAGAAGCCTGGAGGCTGCATCATGTCTGATCGTAAAGTGAATCCTGCCCAAAGATTTCATCATGCCCTCGCGTTGTTCATGATGTCGATGCTTTGCGCACTATTGCCATCCGCCGCCGCGGGGCAGGTTACACTTTCGGCCGCGTCGCTGAACTTTGGCAGCGTAGTGCTCAACTCGACGAGCGCGCCCGTTGGTTTGACGGTAACGAACAACCAGGCGACAGCCCTGCCTGGCCTCTCGTTTACGCTCCCGGCTCTGACCCTCTATGCCATTTCTCCCGCGCCAGCGACGACCTGCTTGAGTGGCGGAACAGTGAACCCAGGCGCCAGCTGCACGATCACCCTCACCTTCAAGCCCAAGTCAGGCAGCATCCCGACAAGCAGCTCGCTGACGGTGAATACGACGGGGAAAGTTGCGCAGAAAGTTGCGCTGTCTGGAACAGCCGTCGCTCAGGTCACGCTGTCAACGAACGTGGTGAACTTCAGCAGTGTGGCGCTCAATGAGAAGAGCGCAGTGCATACGGTGACTCTTACCAACAATCAGGCGGTTGCTCTCAGCATCACATCAATCGGGCCAAACGCGGGCAGCGAATTTGCGCTGGACGCGATGACGACGACATGCCCTCACCCCGGCACGGTGGCCACAGCAGCAAGTTGCACAATCGGCCTCACTTTTACACCGAGCGCGCTCGGAGTGCGGCCGGCAGGCTCGCTGGCGGTGAACGCGAACGCGACAACTCCTGCGGTGAGCCTTACAGGAACCGGGGTGCCGCAGGTGCTGCTTTCGCTGTCTTCTGTGACCTTCCCTGCCCAATTCGTGGGCACGGCCAGCAGCGCCACTCCGATCCAGATAACCAATGAGCAGTTGTTCCCACTGAATATTTCGTCGGTCACGGTCACTGGCGCCAATGGCGGCGACTTCCAGGTTTCGAATCCTTGCCCGACGGCACTTCTGCCGGGCCAGTCCTGCACGATATCAGTCGCCTTCAAGCCAACCGTATCGGGAACCACAACAGCCACGCTGAATCTGAACGATGACGCACCCGGCGGAGGGCAGACGCTGGCACTCTCTGGATCCGCGAATGCGCCGGTCACCCTTTCTACGGATTTGATCAGCAATTTCACTGCGCCGGTAGGCAGTCTCAGTACTTATCAGACGGTCACCATCACCAACAACAACAGTGCAGCGGCCCTGCAGATCTACAATCTCCAGTTCAGTGGAGACTTCCAGAAGACCTCCACAAGTTGCGGCAGTGCGGCGCCGTATACTTTAGCGCCCGGCGCCGCCTGCAATGTGACGGTGAGCTTTGCACCGACGGTCGGCGGCACGCGCACTGGCCAACTGCTGGTAAACGACAACGCAGGAACCAGCCCGCAGGTGGTCAATCTCTCTGGCTACGGCACAGCGCCCTTGACTGTCACGCCCTCATCGCTGATCTTCAGCGCGGAGAAACTGGGGACTGTCAGTCCGTCGCAAAGTCTGACCCTGACCAATCATGAAAGCCAGAGAGAGACTTTCGCAATCTCTGTCGCCGGGACCAGCGACTATACCACTACGAGCAATTGCCTCAACGGCGTGATCGCCGCCAACTCCACCTGCACGATCGCCGTCGTCTTTGCGCCTCCGCTTACGGAGACTCCTGGGCCGGTGCTTGGCACCATGACAATTACCGATTCGGCCCCAGGCAGCATTTCGTGCCCGGTGACTCCGGTGGTGGGCGGGCTGTGCCCTATTTCGCTTACCGGGTCGGCGACAAGCCAGAATCCTCCCGCCGCGGTGCAGTGGGTTTCTCCAGGCGCGGGCGCCGCGGGCACCACGGTGAATGTCATCATCACCGGCAACAACTGGACGCATTTCAGTCCGTCTTCAGTGATCTCCTTTGTCGACACAGACAGCAGCAGCTCCGCCTCCGACATCACGGTTCAGAGCTTTACCGCCCCAGACCCGAATCACATCAACGCCACTCTGCTCGTCGCCGGGGGCGCGGGCACGATTTACGGGGCGCGCGACATCTACGTCAATACCCCGCTGAGTAGCGGCGGGACAGAGACGGCTTACTTGTTCCAGGCGTTTATCATCGCCGATCCCACCAACGCCCACGTGATTACAGGACTGTTGCCGCCTGCCGGAACGCAAGGCCAGACATACGATGTGACCGTGACCGCCACCGGCACGCACTTTGTGCAAGGCACGACGATTGCCAACTTTGGCGACGGCGTCAACGTGAACTGGCTGACAGTTCTCGATGCGACCCATGCAGTGGCGAATGTCACCATTAGCAACTGGACGCTGGTCGGCTATCGCACTGTGACACTGGCGACAGGCGGAGAGTTTGCCGTCACGGGATACGACGCAGTGAGCGCTCCCTCTGGCATTCCAACCTTCCAGATCCTATCCAACAACGCGACCCTGTTGAGCGTCAGTCCAAATTCCGGTGGGCAGGGTTGGGCGGGTCCGGTCTTGATCACTGCCTCCGGTTCTCACTTTGTGCCGAACGCGACGCAGGTTTCAATCGGCGGCGGGGTGATCGTAGGCGATCTCAATGTGCTTAATCCGACGACGGCGACAGCGCAGGTAGCGATTCCTGCCAACGCCACACCCGGCGCCTGGGATGTAACCGTCTCGACCGGCGGGGAGATCGAAAGTCTGGCGGGGGCATTCACGGTGATCAATACCACACCCGCGCTGACAGTCATAGCCCCGGACTCCGGCGCCCAGGGCCAGACTCTGGATGTTTTGATCTCTGGAAATGCTTTTACCAGTTTCAACCAGAGCGCCATCTCCGCCGACTTCACCGGTGAGATTCGGGTGAACAGCGTCACTGTCCTGTCCACCAGCCAGGTAAAAATCAACATCACGATCAGCCAGATCGCGAATGCTGGAGGAATCACCGCCAATCTGATCAGCGGATCCACAATCTTCCCGTTTGGATTCTCTGTGACGCCGTCAAGCGCCAGAATCTCGAGCGTAGCACCGATCAACGTGCCACAAGGCGCTCAGGTCACGCTCACCATTGTGGGCTCGAACACACACTGGGTGCAGGGAACCACCAACTCAGCTTTCTATCCGATTCCATTTATCCCGGTTCCCGCAGTCGATCAGGTGACCGTCAACAACGCGACGGATGCGCAACTCAATATCGCCGTGCCCGTCGACGAGCCTGTTGGCGATTACGCTTTCTGGATGGCCACTGGCGGAGAGGTTGTGAGCGCCTCGATTCATGTCTATGCCCACACGCCGACGCTGACGATGAGCCCAGCCAACGGATTGGTTCCTTCCTCTGGGACGAACAGTTTCACAGTGAACTTCACAGGCCAGTTCACGCACTTTCAGCAGTCGACTCCGCCGTTGGCCACCGATACACTGCCAGTGATAGCCGGTCAGGGCGTGACGCTGAGCAACTTCACCGTCACCAGCCAGGGAAGCGCGACCGCAACACTGACGATCTCCGCGGGGGCTGCCACCGGGCCGCGGCTCGTTACATTTACCACCGGCACCGAGATCGTCAAAACCAATTTCAATGTTGCCGGCACACCGGCCTCCCTGGTGAGTGTTGATCCATGGAATGCGGGACAGAACCTCACTTTAGACGTTGCCATCGTCGGCCAATACACTCATTTTGCATCAGGCACAACACAAGTTCTCTTCGGGCCGCAGATTACCGTGAACAGCATCACGGTCACCGACGCAACGCATCTGACAGCCAGCATTTCGACCAGCTATATCGATACAGTCTCGAGCACCCTCACGGCGACACCTCCGGGCTGGGAAACGGTTTATGTAAACACAGGCTCCGAACAGGTGATCGGCGGCTTCCTGGTTGATCCTCCGGCCACGCCAACCATAGTGAGCGTAATCCCTTCGAGCGCGCAGCAGGGATCGACGTATCAGGTTGTCATCACCGGCAATTTGACCAACTGGCTGCAGGGCAGCACCGAGGCTATTCTCGGCGCGGGCGTGACAGTCGCAAACCTGACGATCACGAGTCCTACCACTGCGACGGCGACAATCGCTGTCTCGCCGACAGCGCCGGTGGGCGCCAACAGCGTCATTATGATCACTGGCACGGAGATCGATACCGGGACCGGCTTCAGCGTGACGCCGAGTGCGGCTTCCATTTCGACAATCCAACCCGGTTTCACCTGCAGTACGCTCAACGGCGTTACTGGCGGTCCTGCAAACTGCGACCAATCCTACGGCATTCCAGTAGTTTCGCAGTTGCAGACCGTGACTCTGCATATATCAGCAACCGGCACACACTGGCTCCAGGGGGAGACAACCGTCAATTGGGAGGATCAGAACGGAAATCCCGATGCCGGAATCCACTTGGATAGCCTGACAGTCAACAGTCCGACCAGTGCCGATATCCAATTTACGGTGCTCTCGACCGCTCCAGTAGGCTTCACTTCGCTCACCATGATTACCGATGGCGAAGTGATTACGCTGGACAAGGCCATTGATGTTGAAGAGGGCTTTGCGAAACTGCTGGCGTTTTCGCCGGGCGGCGGGCAACAGGGCAACACGATGACGATGCAGATCCTGGGCCGCTTTACCCACTGGGACAGCACCACCACCGCTGCTTTCGCTCCTGCTGGGGATCTCACGGTCAACTCTGTCCATGTGATCGACTCCGAGATCATGACATTGAATGTCACAGTGAGCCCGTGGGCCTATGTTGACTATTGGTACCCTTGCGGCCACACGCTCACCATCACGACTACCGATGTAACGGACTCGAGCGGCAGCGTGGAGCAGGTATCGACCGATCCCAATGCGACTGGGAACTTCTGTGTTGCGCAGGGAGCAGAGCAGATCAACAGCGTGTCACCGCTTACCGGCGTTCAGGGATCGACCGAGACAGTAACAATTTCCGGCTCAGCGACCAACTTCCTGGCGGGCGTCACGACGGTGAGTTTCGGTGATCCGAACTTCCAGGTCGGACAAATCACGGTCAACAGCCCCACCAGTCTTTCAGTCCCGGTCGGGATCTCGACAGCGGCAAGCACGGGTCTGAAGCAGGTCACCGTTTCTACCTACGGCCAGACCGCAACACAGCAATATTCGTTTACCGTCACACCCGGCATAGCCATTCTCACCGAAGCCAATCCAAACCATGCGGAGCAGGGCATCCAAGCCCTCGACGTCATTCTGAGCGGTCAGTACTCACACTTCAGTCCTCTGAGCACAGCGACCTTCGGTTCGGGTGTCGTCGTCAACTCGGTGACATATAACAGTCCTACGCAGATCACGGCGAACATCAGCATCGATCCGCTCTCCTATGCAGGCGGGCGCGCTGTCACTGTGACCACGCCGGGCGTTTCTTGCGCCGATCAGCCGGTCAACGTCACATACAACGGCTGCGCGCCGGGCGCAACGACCGGCACGGGCAGCGAGATCGTCACGGCCAGTGCATTCACGATCATTCCGGGACCGGCAATCATCAGCAACGTTTCCCCGAATACGGGCAATGAAGGCCAGGAGGTGGTCTTCAACCTTACTGGTTCGGCTACGCATTGGCAGCAGAACTTCACACAGTTCTATATGTCAGGCGCCGGGTCCGATATTACGGTGAACTCTGTGCTGATCAACAGCGCAACGAGCGCGACTGTAGATATCAGCATCTCGCCGACGGCCAATGCCGGCGCTCGTTCCATCTTTATGGTCACTGACGGGGAATCGCTGACCGATAGCGGGGCATTCGTGGTGACAGGCGGCATCCCCGTGATCACCTATTTGACCCCGAACAACGCGGTTCAGGGAACAAATCAGCTGCAGGTCGTCGTCAACGGCAACGCCTATACGCAGTGGGATTCGACGAGCACGGTGAACTTTGGCCCTGGCGTCACGATTGCTTCTCTGCAGGTCGACGACGCCTCCCACATTTCAGCCGTCATCAACATCGACCCTGCAGCCCAGGTTGGATACCGCACCGTGACCGTGCAAACAGGGGCGCAGGTTCTGGCCGGGAACTTCCAGGTTACCGCGCCGGCGCCGCCACCGACTCCGTACATCTCGTACTACTGGCCGACCTCGGGCCTTACAGGGCAGACGCTGACGGTTCACTTCTCCGGTCTCTACACACATTGGGATCCAGGCCCGATCAATTCCCCAACTACGGTGACCTACGGTGATGGAATTGCGATGAATTGGGAGCAAGTCCTGAGTCCAACACAATACGTCGCCAACATCACAATCGCCGCCGATGCCGTCCCTGGACCCCGTGAGTTCGTGTTTTCAACTGGCTCAGAGAACGAGGCTGTTTCGTTCAACGTCGTCTCCAGTCAGCCGGGCGCGACCAACGCCGTACAGCCCACCTTGAGCATTGTTGATCCAGGATCGGGGATGCAGGGGTCGCAGAATCTGACCGCAACCATTTTGGGTCAGTACACCAGCTTCGATAACACCACTACCTTCACATTTGGCCCCGGAATCACTGTCAATGGTCCTCCTGCGATTCTCGGATCGAATGTTGCCACGCAGAGCATCAGCATCAGCGCGGAAGCACCGACAGGCAGCTTTGCTGTAACGGCTTACACGCCCGATGCGCCCACAAGCAATGAACAGGTTGTGGGCGGCGCCTCGTTCACGGTGACCCCCAGCCTCGCATTGATTCTTGCAGTCACTCCAAATACGGCACTGCAGGGCAATACGATTAGGGTCGATGTCACTGGCCAGAACACCCATTGGGATGGCTCAACGACTTTCCAGGTTGGTGCGGGCATCGCGGTAAGCAACGTAATTGTGAACAGTGCGACGGACGCCTCCATCACACTGACCATACCGGCTCTGGCTCCTCTTGGCGCAACTTACGTCACCGCAACCACCCTTGGCGAAGTGGCCACTCTGGGCAGGGGCTTTGTAGTGCAGGCCGGCACTCCCCTGTTGCTCTCGTCTGGTCCTGGTTCTCTGCCGCAGCAGAGCAGCGCCATATTCACCATTCTCAGTCAGGCCACACATTGGCTTTCTAGCGCGCCCACCGTTTCCTACGGCGCGGGGGTTGTCCTGACCAATATCAATGTGACAAGCGATACATCGCTGACAGTGGATGGTTACGTGCAGCCCACTACGTACGTGGGGTGGCGCAACCTTACAGTGGTCAGCGGCACGCAGGTGCTCGGTCTACAGAATGCCTTCTACATCAACCCAGGTCCGGCGGTGATCAATAGCGTGACCGCTTCGACCGCCGGTCAGGGCGACACCCTCACCGTGACCATCGACGGCACCAACACCAACTGGCAGCAGGGGGTTACGCAACTCAGCTTCCCAGGAGTTTTGATCAACAGCCTCACGGTCAACTCCGCCAACTCGATCACGGCCAACATCACGGTCTCCACCTATGCGCCAGCAGGCCAGGTTTCTGTGACAGCTACCACCCTTGGCGAGGTTGCCACTGGCGCCAATGTCTTTACCATCTCCCAGACTCAGCCTGAATTGCTCGCAGTTGTTGTGGGCAGCGGAGCCCAGGGCGTGACCGAAAACGTCAATCTGACCGGGGCGTTTACACACTTCGTCTCCGGCCAGTCCTCTGGAAACACCACCGCAAGCTTCGGCGCGGGGGTCACCGTCAACTCGGTGACCGCGAACAGCGCAAACTCCCTTACGGTCAACATCACAGTGCAGGCAACGGCGACACTCGGATATCGCAATGTCTCGGTCACGACGGGGAGCGAAGTTGTGTCTCTGCAAAATGCCTTCAACATCACGGTTGGTCCCGCGGCCATCTATAGTCTGGCTCCCCCGCGCGGCGCGCAAGGCAACACATACAGCGTGGTTGTCACTGGGAGCCAGAGCCACTTTGCCCAGGGCGTCACCACGGCGTCCTTCGGCGGCGGCATCCAGGTTACTGCGGTATCCGTCACAGACCAACTCCATTCCACGGTCAGCATCGCGATTCCGAACGGCACAGGGCTGGGTCAGTACGACGTCAATCTCACCACGGGTGGCGAGGTAGCCACGATGCTGGGCGGCTTCACCGTAACGACCGGTACGCCGCGACTCTCCGCCGTCAGTCCGGCGACGGGCCATCAAGGCGACAAGAACATCAGCATCAGCCTCACTGGCCTGTTTACTCATTTTGTGAGCGGAACCAGCTCGGTCAGCTTCGGCGCCGGCATCACGGTCAATTCCTTGATCGTGATAGATGCCACTGACGCTGTTTCAAACCTCACGATCAATTCCACGGCGGCGACCGGGTCGCGGACCGTCACACTAACAACTGGAGCGGAGACGGCCTCCATGACGGGCGGCTTCACCGTGCTTGCCGGCATTCCCGCGCTGGTCTCTTCCACCCCCGGCTCAGCCCAGGCGGGCGCCAGTGCCAACATCGTCATTACAGGCGCATTTACCACCTTCCAGCAAGGCTTCACGAGCGTGAGTTTTGGCTCGGGCGTTTCGGTGAACTTCGTGACTGTGAGCAGCACGACGCAGTTGACGGCCAGCATCACCATCGCATCGAATGCCACGGTAGGCAGCCGCGATGTGCAGGTCACAACCAACGGCCAGACGTACACGCTCGCCAGCGCTTTCAGCGTGTTGGCGGGCACGCCGGTCATTACCCAGATCAGTCCGAATATTGGCGCCCCGAACTCAACCGTTCCCATCACAATCACCGGCCAATACACCAACTGGGGCGGTACGAGCACGCTCACGATTGGCGATGGCGCGGTCATCTCGGTCAGCAACGTGCAGGCAAGCGCTACCAGCCTCACCGCTACGCTCAGTATCCCGGCCTCGGCCGCTCTAGGGCCGTACGACGTGGTCGTGGCGACCGGCGGCGAGGTGGAGAACGTCCCCGGCGGCTTCACCGTGCAAGCGGCCGCCATCACACCGCCCTCGTTGATCTCGCTGAGCCCCGGACCGAATGCCGGCGGCGTGCCGATCAACAGCAACTTCACGGCGGTCTTCAGTCAGCCGATGAACCGGACCACGCTCAATACCAGCACGGTATTGATGTGGCTGGTCAGCAATCCAGGCGGATGGGTGTCCGTTCCGGGCACGGTCAATGTCGACGCCACGGGCAGGTTGATGACCTTTACACCGAATGCCTTGCTGGCCGTAAATGCCGAGTACTATATGTTGCTGACGGGGGGCATCCAGGACGCGTCTGGAAATCCATTCAGCCAGTACGGCTATGTGGGTTTCTCCACGGTCTTCACTGCCAGCACAACCGCGCCCGTGGTTACCGCGGCCAATCCGCCTGCCAACACGACTGTCGCAGGTACTAATGTCCCCATCCAGATTGAATTCAGCGCGCCAATGAATCAGTCGACTCAATCGGGCCTGATCGTCAGCTCCGGCGGAACTCCCATTGCTGGAACTCTCAGTTGGGACAGCAATCCCTATTCCCCCTTGTGCTGCTGGTACTGGGGACAGGGTTCTCTTCTTACATTCACGCCCACAACGCCCTTGTTGCCGGGCACAACATACACGGTGAGCTATGGCGCCCCGCTGGCAGACACGGCGGGCAATGCCTTGACTCCTGGATCGTTCACCTTTACCACCGGCGCAGGCGCGGACACCTCGTACAACTACACCGGCCTGGATTTCGTGAATGGCGTTACCAACGTCGGCACCAACTTTGTGCCCAAGGTTACCTTTACCAAGCCGGTCAACCCGCTTGACATCAACAGCGGCACCCTGCTGCTCTACAACGCCGACAGCGGCAAGTACATTCAGGGTACGGTCGCCCTTGCACCGGACGGCCAGAGCGCAACCTTCACTCCTGCTAATCCGCTTCTGCCTGACACCTACTACTACATCCACATGGCGTGGGGCTACTACGACATGGACGGCAACTACCTCTCCGGCAACAATGGTTACTTCACCACCGGCGCTGGCCAGGATCTTGCTCCGCCCACGGTCACCTCGGTCTACCCTGCCGACAGCAGTATCTCCGTGCCTCTGAACTCTCAAATCGTGGCCCACTTCAGCGAGGCCATCGACCCGTCTTCCCCGCACTCGATTAGCGTTGCGCCTTCGGGCGGCTCGCCGATTGCGGGGACTGCGACGCTCTCCAGCGATCAGTTGACCTTGACCTTCGTGCCCGCCGCGCTGCTCCAGCCTGGCACATCGTTTGCGGTTCAGATCAGCGGGTATCAGGACATGGCAGGCAACGCGGGCGCAGCCTTCTCCAGCACTTTTAGCACGATGAATTCCGTAGCGCCGCTCAATCTCTCGACCGGTCTCGATGCTTCCGGTAACCTGATTACCACCGGCGACACACCCGACGCGCACTGGACGGTGACCCCGGCGGGCGCGAGCACGCCGCAGCCGCTTCTGGTCGTGGCGCAAGGGAATGCGGATTGGTGCTGCTGGCAGGCAAACGGGCCTAGCTCATCATGGATTGCCATCAATCCAGATACCAACTACGCTACCAACCTGGGTCCATTCTCGACCACCTTTAACCTGAGCGGCTACAACCTCAATAACCTCTGCCTGGTCGGGCAGATGGGACAGTATCCAAATGGAACGCTGCTGCTGAACGGCATCCCCATCACCGCCGATTTCGCCCAATACAACCCGCTCAGTACCTTGAGTGTCTCTCTTCCCCAGTCGGCATTGAATGCAGGCACGAATACTCTGTCGCTGCAATGGGATACGACTTCCAACTCCTGGGGGGTCTTCCGCCTGCAGGCCACCCTTCAGACCTGCGGTGCAAAACTGGCTAGCGGCTTGTCTCTGGTGAGCGCCACGCCCAGCACCGGTTCCACAAACGTCGCCACCAACACTGCCGTCACGCTCAACTTCAACAATCCGATCGATCCGGCAACCGTGAACGTGAACACCCTGCCGATCATGGTCGGGTGGAACGGCGGCCAGGGCCTGGCAGGCACCTACCAGGTGAACGGCAGCCAGGTGGTCTTCACTCCTCAGAGCCCGTTCCCGGTGAACACGATCATCTATGTGGGCAACTGCAACGGGCCATTCGACACGGCCGGCGATGCAATCCCCGGCTGCTATTCGTACCAGCTTGACTACTTCACCACCAGCAGCACGGCGACTCCCGTGGCAACCCCCTTCCAGGTGATCGCGTTTGCTCCGGGCGCCAATGCGACCAATGTCGGCCTGCGCGCGCCGGTTGTGGCCACATTCAACCGCTCCATCAACCCAAGCACAATCAATGCCAATAACGCCGCACTCTTCAGCGGCGACTCGCAGAGCCCATGGTGCGCCAGCTACAGCCGTTCGCAGGACAACACGACCCTGCAGTTCACTTGCTATCCCCTGCCGAGCAGCGACCCGATGACCGCAATCCTGAACAGCGGCCTTCAGGATTGGCAGGGCAATGCGCTGACCAGTTTCACGAGTCAGTTCACCACTGCACAGTACGACTCAAATACCGATGGCTCGGTAATTTCAACGAGGCCGGGCAACGGCGCGAGCAGCATCAGCGCCAACCAGCCCATCGTTCTCTACACCAATTTGCCGATTAATCCATCGACCGCAACCGGCGGCATAGAGGTTGCACAGAACAACGCGGCAGTTCCCGGCACGGTGCAGGTGCTGGATAACGGCTACGCACTGGAGTTCACGCCCAGTATTCCATGGGCGCCAGGCGCATTCGTTCAATGGTGGACCACCGGAAGCCTGCTCGATACAACGTACAACACGCCGATCAATGGCGCGTCCGGTTACTTCTATGTTGTCGCCGACACAAGCACCGCTGCGCCTACTGTGCAGGCGATCTCACCGACGAACGGAAACTATAGTGCGCCTCCAAACTCCATCTTCGACATCCAGCTCAACACGCCTCTGGATCCGGCGACGGTCACCAGCGACAACATCTACATCCGCGGCTACTACTCCGGCACATATGTTGCAGGTACGTACTCGATGCCGCAGCCAAACGTGGTGCGCATCGTGCCTTCGGGCCTCCTCAACTCGAATGACTATTACCTGCTCTACGTAACCACCGGGCTGCACAGTTCGACCAGCGTTCCCGCAAACTCTGTCGGCGGGTTTAACGTCTACGTATACACCGGCGCCCCAATCGACAATACACTCCCTCTCGTCACCAGCGCGGTGCCCTTCAACGGCGCGAGCGGAGTGGGCGTTAACGTGCAGCCGGGAGTGATTTTCAACAAGCCCATCGATCCGATCAGCGTCAACAGCAGCACCTTCCAGGTGACCAATGCGGGCACTCCTCTGGTGGGCAATTACTGGTTTAGCAGCGACGACACCAGGGTGGAATTCGTGCCAAATGCTCCGCTGCCGGCCAATGCAAGCTTGACCATGAGCCTGAACGGCGTCATCGACCGGGTGGGCAACCCCGTCAACTACTCCGCAACCTTCCAGACAGCGGCGGGACCTGACTTCACCGCGCCATTCATCGTTTACAGCAGCGTCGCCAGCGGCGAGAGCCTCCCCATCAACTCGTCGATTACGGTTCAGTTCAGCGAATCGATGGATGTGACCACGTTCAGTTCCGGTAATTTCTACATCGTGGATGCGTTGCGTGCCACGGTAGTGCCGGCAACGCTCTCCTGGAGCGCGGATCAGTCGGTGGCCTATCTGGTGCCATCGGCTTCGCTGTCCGCAGGACGCGCATACTACCTCTACATCTATGGCGGAACAGACCTGGCGGGCAACGGTCTTCAGTATAACCAGGTCTCTTTCTACGCCGAGTTGACCGCAAGCTCCACAGCGCCCACGATGATCAAATTCAATCCTATCAACGGTGCGGCCAACGTGGGCATCAACGCGATCATCGAAGCCCAGTTCAGCGACTCTATCGATCCCAATACCCTGGGCGGCGTTACGCTTTCAGGAAGCGGTTCGACTGTGATGGCTACGCCGGCCATGAGCGCGGGCAATACGGTGCTTCAGCTAACGCCGCAAACGCCGCTTGCGCCGAACACAACCTACACGATGACCATCTCCGGGGTGAAAGACCCGGCCGGCAACGTGGTGGCGACCACGACGAACAGCTTTACGACCGGCGCCAGCTACGACATCGTGAGCGCATCGCTCGTCTCTTACAATCCTCCCTCCAACTCAACGGCAGGGACGAATGTGACTCCAAAGCTGGTCTTCTCCAAGCCGCTGAACCCAATCATGGTCTCCAACGGGACGTTTGAGTTGGTTCTGAACGATTCGGGACAATTCATTCCGCTGACCGTCACGCTCTCGCCTGACGGAAAGGTGGTAACGCTCCAGCCGAAGACTCCGTTGCTGCCCAACACCCAGTACCGCTTCTATGTGGGCTACAACAACCTGCAGGACGAGAACGGCAACAGCGTCTATGGAGGGTGGTATTACTTCACCACCAGCAGCGGCCCGGTGACGGCAAGTCCGACAGTCACGGTCAGCCCAGCGAACGGAGCTACCGGAGTCCCGCTCAATGCCGAGATTGTTGTCTTGTCCAGCGCCACGATTGACCCGACGAGTTGGAGCCAAAGTTCGATCCAGGTTCTCAACGGAAGCACTCCGGTCAATGGAGTGGTGAGCCAGACCAATAGCCAGTCGCTCACCTTTGCACCCACCACCACGGAACCGGCCGGAACCTACGTTGGCTGCTACAACGACACCGGCAACCGGGTGCTGAATGGCTACTCCACCAGCAGCGGCAACATGACTGTGGAGTCTTGTGTCTCTACATGCGGCGCGCAGGGCTTTACCTACGCAGGTTTGCAGGCCGGTTCCTCTTGCTTCTGCGGCAATGGCAGATATAACAGCGCCGGCCAGGGCAACGCCTGCAACTACACCTGCAGCGGCAACGCGGGAGAGACCTGCGGCGGCAGTTGGGCGAACAGTGTGTACACGGCAAACTCGGGCGGCGTGGCCGGCCTCTTTGCCGCGAACACGACCTACACCGTCAACTTGGGCGGATTCGCCGACGCCAACAGCAACACGGTCGTGCCCTCCAGCAGCACCTTCACCACCGGCGCCCTCACGTCCGCTGGCGGCCTCACCTTTACCGGCTCAAACATCGGCTGGGGCGCAACGGTTACCAGCTACACGCAGCCCATCGTCATGACCTTCAGCCAGAACCTCGACCCGGCGACCGTAAACAGCAGCACGCTGGAAGTGATGAACGGCTGGAATCCGAGCAACCCCCTGCCCGGAACCTATGTTGTGAGCGGCAACCAGGTGACCTTTACTCCGGCAAGTCCGTATCCGAGCGGAGCGAGTATCTTCGTCGGCGAATGCGGCGGCCCGACCGATGTGCTGGGCGATGTCTTCTTCAGCGGCAACTGCTGGCAGCAGCAGTTGGTTTACTTCGTCGTGCCCGCCTATTCTACCCAGCCTCCAACAGGGGTTCCCACTTCGTTGACTGTCCTTTCCGTCAGTCCGGCGGACGGGGCGACCAATGTGGGACGCGAACATGCCGTCTCCATCACCTTCAGCAATCCGATGAATTCAGGAACGGGAGGCGGCTACAATACGCAGCTCTATGCCGGTCAGGATCTGCAGCAAAACGGCAGCCAGACATGGTCGGCGGACGGACGCACCATGACGTTCAATGTCGGCGCGCTGAGTAACGGAGCCAAGTACACGGTTGCAATACCCGCTGGTGGGATCACCGACGAATGGGGCAATACCCTGACGCAACCCTTCACCAGCACCTTCACCACGGTCGCCGATCCCGCTGCTGGAAACGGCGGCGTGCAGGGTGTGACCCCTTCGTGGAATGCATCCGGCATCCCAGCCAATACGCTGCTGACCCTTTACATGAATCGCCAGGTCGATCCTTCGACCATCGCGGGCAGTCTCACTGTCACGATAAACGGACAGGTCTATGCCGGGACCGTGCAGGCAGTTGCCAGCAACTACGAATTGCAGTTCACGCCCTCCACGCCCTTCCCGAATGGCGCTACGGTTCAGTGGTTCCTCTCCGGCGGCGTCATGGATGTTTACGGGAACAACGTCAACGGCAACAGCGGCACCTTCTATACCGCGCCTGCGCCACCGGATCCCGCGACTGCTCAACCGCAGATCGTCGCGATCAGTCCCGCCTGCTGTGGCTCAACCAATGTGCCCACCAACGCAGAAATCGACATTCAGTACAGCCTGCCCATTGATCCCGCAACTGTCAGTAGCGGTGTCGGGTTCTACAACGGAAACACAGGCTGGGTTACGCCATCCATCACCCTGACCTCGCCCAACATCATCCGTATGACGCTCCCCGGCGGGCTCGCCCCGGCCACCCCGTATTATGTCTGCGCCAGCAACGGTAACCTCAAGGGCACCAACGGAGTGGCTGTTCAAACCTATTGCTACTGGGCTGATTACTTCACAGCCGGAACAACCGCCGACACGACGCCCGGCAATGTCACCATCGGGCCGCCCAACGGCGTGGTCAACGTCGGCACCAATGCTTACATCCGCCTGCAGTTCTCCAAGCCGGTAGATGTGACGACGATCAACTCGAGCAGTGTGCAGATCTCAACGAGCGGGGTTCCCATTCCCGGCGCCTGGTCGTGGAACTCCAGCGGTGGCAATGTCGTCGGCGCCAATTTCTACCCCGTAAATCCGTTGCCGCCGTCGACCGTGATCTCGGTGAGCGTCACCGGCTTGCTGGATTACGCTGGCAACACCTTCACGGCGGCGAATTCGACATTTACCACCGCCCCCCTGCCCGACTACACCACGCCATCGGTCTCACTCGACTTTGGCTACTGGCAGGGTGGGATTGCCACCAACGCTTCGTTCAATTGCCGTTACTCGGAGCCGATCGACCCAAGCAGTGTGAACGCGGGCAATACCTACGTCTACAGCTATGTGAACGGCACAACCATCCCGGTGACCTACACGTGGTCCTCAGACCTGATGACGGTCACCATGACGCCGACCTCGCCCCTGTTTGCGAACTCACAGTACTATTACGCATGCCAGGGAGCCATTGACCTCACCGGCAACGGGCAGAACAACAACAGCGCAGGCTTTGTCACCGGCGCCGGTCCGTTGACGGCAGGGCCTGTGCTGCTTTACTCCAACCCACCCAATGGGATGACGAATGTTGCGGTGAATACCAACAATGGCCCGTGGTACGGATCGAGCCTCGGCCTGCTCTTCAATGAGCCGGTCGCCGGAGACTCGCTGGGTCAGATCACTCTGACACCGGCAGGCGGCAGCCCCATCCCGATCAGCGCCTATCCAGAGTATGGAAACACCATTGTCTGGGTGCAACTGCCCTGGGCCTTGCAGCCGAATACCACATACACCTACAACGTCAACGGCGTCACCGACATGAGCGGCAACATGATGACGCCCACAACCAGCACCTTCACCACCGGGGCCAGCTTCGATTGGACAAGCCCGGTCGTCACATCGACCATCCCCGCGAACGGCGCGGGCGATGTGGCCCCGAGCACGACGTCCGTATCGTTCACTTTCAGTGAGCCTATGGATCCGGTACTTATCAATGCCGGTCAGTTCTACCTGCGCCTCCACAATACTGGAGCTTCAGTACCGGCCACAGTCACCGTTTCGCCGGATTACACCACGGTGATTCTCGCCCCTACGACGCCGCTGGCCGAGTCGACGATTTACGATCTCGTCATTTACCCATACAGCGGCTGGTGGCCGACCGACATTGCCGGAAACGGCATGAGCGCCAGCGGCTATATCGGGTGGAACAACGGCTATATCTTCTCCACCTTCACTACTGGTGCGGCCACCCCGGTCGACGGAGTCTGCGGCACGGCCAACGGGCAGTCGTTCTCCTCCGCTCCCACCGCCAATCTTTGTTCAGCGGGATCACCCTCCGCCATCACCAATCCCGGCTCCTGGACATGGAGTTGCAACGGGCAGTATGGCGGCGCAACCGCCTCCTGCTCGGCGGGCGTAACCCTGCTCGATACTCCCGTTGCGCAACCCGCCGGCCTGGTTTCGTGGTGGCCGGGCAACGATAACCCCAACGACATTGTTGGCGGCAACAATGGAACACTGGAGAACGGCGCCGGCTATGCTCTGGGCGAGGTCGGCGACGCATTCAGCCTCAACGGAAACAATCAGTTCGTGCTGATTGGCCAGCCCGTGCCGGCCAACCTCCAAATCCAGAATGCGATTACGCTGTCGGCCTGGATTTATCCCACGGCGTACCCAACCAACTATGGTAGCGGCGCATTCGGGTTTATCGTCGGAAGCCAGCAGGATGGCAGCCCTTCGGGCGGTGCAACCCTCTTCTTTTCGAACGATGGAAGAACGAATGCGCCTCCGGGTCATGTCGACTTCCAGATCGGAGATGGATCCAACTGGCATGACACTTATACCGAAAGCCAGCTGCCTCTTAACCAGTGGACGCTCGTAACGGCCACCAGAACTGCCAACACCGCTAGCGCTAATATCTATTTCAATGGCGTGTCCCAGCCAGTTGCCAGCCCGGATACGCCATGGAACGGCGCGATCGCATACCCCAGTGGCGATTGGTTCTCCATCGGGCAGGAAGTCAATGAGAACCGCCCTTTCACCGGCCTGATCAACCAGGTTCAGGTCTATAACGTCGCCCTCAGTCCCGCGCAAATCCAGTCCATCTACAACGCGGGCAGCGCCGGGATGGTCGCCGTTCAGACCGCCTCGACCACTACGGTAAGCTCGTCAGCGAGCCCTGCACAGTTGGGCGCGCCGGTCACCTTCACCGCCAGCGTATCGCCCAGCTCCGCCACCGGCACGATTGTCTTCATGGATGGCGGCATCTCGCTTGGCACGGCGACTCTGAGCGGCGGCATGGCAACCCTCACTACTTCCGCGCTCACGCTCGGTGTTCATCCGATTAACGCACTCTACAACGGCGACTCCACGTACTCCGGGAGCCTCTCGACCGCCATCAACCAGCTCGAGAATCTCGACGGCGCCAGGTGCGCGCCGCAGCCTGCCGGTTTGCTCAATTGGTATCCGGCGGAAGGCAATGCCGTTGACCTTCTCGGCGGGAACAACGGCATCGTCGAGGGCGGTGTGTCCTATGCCCCAGGCGTTGTGGGTCAGGCGTTCAGATTCGCCGGCTCCGGCGATGTTGCTCTCACTCTGCCGTCCATCAATACCGCACCCGGCACGCAGGTCACCGTGGCCTTCTGGATGAACTGGAGCGGCAACGACAACGAGATGCCGTTTGGCTTTACTTCCAGGCCGGGCACTTCGGCTTCAATACAGGAAACGGCGACATTTGGGGCATCAGAAGCAGCGGCCTTGCCAACACATGGACCTTTGTCACCGCCGTCTTCAACAACGGCGACCCGCACGCGAATCAACTCTTTCTTAATGGCGTCCCGCAGACCCTCTCCCAGCAGCTGTCCTCGACCGGTTACGCGGCGCAGGTGGTCACGCAGGCCAAGATCGGGAGCTGGAACAACGGAGGTTACCTCTTCAACGGCCTGATCGACGAGGTGCAGATCTTCAACGGGGCTCTCTCGGCTGCGCAGGTCCAGTCGATCTACCAGGCGGGCGCAGCCGGAGTCTGCACCGTGGAGACGCCAACCACAACGACCGTCTCTTCCTCATCGAACCCCATTGACGTGGGTGCATCCCTGTCCCTCACGGCTACGGTCACGCCGAGCACTGCCACCGGCACCATGACCTTTATGGATGGCGCAACCACAGTGGGCACATCGCCCGTCAGCAGCGGCCAGGCAACTCTGTCCACCTCAACGCTCGCCTTCGGTTCGCACTCCATCACAGCCGTCTACAGCGGGGACACCAGTTACAGTGGCAGCAGTTCAGCCCCGTTCGTCCAGGTGATAGGCATCAGCGGTCTGGCCTGCGCGCCGGTTCCTGCCGATGGCATTGCCTGGTGGACGTTCGATGAGACCGGGGGGGGCACATCCGCGGACTGGTTTGGGCTCGACCCTGGAACATGGGTCAATTCACCCGTGCCCGCTCCAGG
The DNA here is from genome assembly GCA_903849645.1 of uncultured Acidobacteriaceae bacterium. Taxonomy (GTDB): domain Bacteria; phylum Acidobacteriota; class Terriglobia; order Terriglobales; family Acidobacteriaceae; genus Telmatobacter. The sequence goes on from CAINJJ010000034.1 coordinate 76,556, forward strand.
CGAGGTGCTCGAATCCCTGCGCTTGAATGGGTCGAATTACCTGACGGTTCCGAACAGCCCCTTGTGGAATTTTGGCGCCAATGATTTCACCGCCGAGCTTTGGGCTAACTGGGACACCCAGCCCGGCGGATCCATTGGCAACCCCGCTTCTGTGTTCGTTGCAGATGATGATGGTGGCGGTGGCCAGAACAAGTGGATCTTCGCACTGGGCGGAGGAGTCCTGGAACTCATCGTGTACAACACGGCCCAGCCTCCGCCAAACTACTTCCTGGTCCAGGCACCGTTTGCGCCCGTTGTGGGCCAGTGGTATCACCTTGCCGTAACCAAGACCGGAACCCTGTACACAATCTACGTAAACGGAAATGCGGTTGGAAGCGAGGTTTCGACGGCGCCAATCGGAGCCGCAACGGCGCCATTGACCATCGGCCAGGCAGAGGGTCTGGGCTATATGCAGGGACGCTTGGATGAACTCACCATCTACAACCGCAGCCTCTCTCCCGGTGAGATTCAACTCATCTATGGCGCTGGCAACTTCGGCAAGTGCAAGAACTAGACGGGCATTCCGTTGGCGTGGTCAGGATGATAACGTCGCTCTGACCACGCCCCGCTTCTACGATCCTGCGCCGCTCATCACCATTCTCCAAGTGGGTTGAATGTTCGCATGACGGGCCAGTTCCTCGGTCTCCTCAAGAGTAAGAACGTGCTTGCCCCACGAAGTGAGGATGTGCCGGAAAGTGCGCCAACCAATCCCTCCAAGGCCGGCCATTTCTGCAATCGGACGAATCTAGTCAGCATTGAATCCGGCTGTCGTGAACACAGAGCCCGCTCCGGCACTTCAACGGGGGGTGAGTGTCGAGCCGGCTCAGGATGGGCTGGATGTCGATGATGCCGCCCCATGGATCCCCATAAATGGATTTCAGATCGACAATCCTCTGAAATTCGTCTCGGGGGAAATGGCGCGGTCGAGATCGAGGCTGCTGGTGACCGCGAGCGCGGCTTCGAGCCGCTTCTAGTGTCCAGGGAGCAGACGCGCTGGCATGGGCTCGACGACAGGGCTCTATCTCTCCGTGCACGGGGCATGAGGACACGCGAGATCCAGGGTCATCTGGGACAAGCGGCTTTGCTCTCATCGCCGCAAGCCGCTACACTTCTCCTCAGCATGGCGATTGCGCGGGACAACTCTCCGGAACGACTGGTCAGCGCCTCGCGCGCCGACGAAGAGCAGGGTTTTGAGCTGAAACTGCGGCCGCGGTGGCTGGGCGAGTTCATTGGGCAGGCGAAGGCCAAGGAGCAACTGGCGATTGCGCTGGAGGCGGCGAAGTCGCGGGGCGAGGCTCTGGACCATGTGCTGCTGTTTGGGCCGCCGGGACTGGGCAAGACGACGCTGGCGACCATCATTGCCAACGAGCTGGATGTAGGTTTTCAACAGACCTCGGGGCCGGCGCTGCAGATTCAGGGCGACCTGACGGCAATTTTGACCAACCTGCGGGAGCGGCAGGTGCTGTTTCTGGACGAGATCCACAGGATGCAGCCGGTGCTGGAAGAGAAGCTCTACACGGCGCTGGAGGACTACAAGCTGGACATCATCATCGGCCAGGGTCCGGCGGCGCGGACGCACGTGATGGAGATCAGGCCGTTCACCTTTATTGGGGCGACGACGAGGCCGGGGCTGCTGTCATCGCCGCTGCGGTCGCGGTTTGGCATCCTGCTGCGGCTGGAGTTCTATACCGAAGAGGACCTGCGGTTCATTGTGACGCGGTCGGCGGAGGTGATGCAGATCCCCATCGACGAGGACGGGGCGGCGGAGATTGCGCTGCGGTCGCGGGGGACGCCGCGCATTGCCAACCGCCTGCTCAGGCGGGTGCGGGACTACGCACAGGTGCGCGCGTCGGGGGTAATCGACAGGCCGACGGCCAACGCGGCGCTGACGATGCTGGAAGTGGACGCGCACGGGTTTGACGAGATTGACAGGAAGCTGCTGCTGGCGATCATTCAGAAGTATGACGGTGGGCCGGTGGGGCTGAGCACACTGGCGGCGACGCTGGCCGAGGAACAGGACGCGCTGGAAGAGGTGTATGAGCCGTTCCTGATCCAGATTGGATTTCTGGACCGGACGCCGCGGGGGCGGGTGGCGACACGGCTGGCGTATGAGCACTTTGGGCTGACGATGCCGGGACGGCAGACGCCGCTGTTTTGAGGGCGATGCGGGGTTTGGGAGGGGCGAGTTGGCGCGGTGAGTTAGTGAATAAGTGAAAAAGTGAATTAGTGAAGAAGTGAGTTAGTGAAGAAGTGAATGAAGGGAAACTACGCGGAGGACGAGGATGGCACTGACGGAATCGACGATGCTGGAGTTGGGGACGACCGCGCCGGATTTTGCGCTGGTGGACGTGCTGAGCGGCAAGACGGTGCGGCGCGACGACTTGAAGGGCCAGAAGGCGCTGCTGGTCATGTTCATCTGCGCGCACTGCCCGTATGTGAAGCATATTGAGAAGAGCCTGGCGGTGCTGGGCATGGACTACAACGGCGAGCCGTTGAGTATTGTGGCCATCAGCAGCAACGATGTGGCGACGCATCCGGCCGACGGGCCCGATGGGATGAGGCAGCAGGCGGAGACCTACCGTTTTCTATTTCCCTACTTATATGACGAGACGCAGGAGGTGGCGCGCGCGTACAAGGCCGCGTGCACGCCGGACTTCTTTCTGTTCGATGCAGAGTTCAAGCTGGTGTATCGCGGGGAGTTTGACCGCAGCCGTCCGGGGAATGGGGTGGCGATTACCGGCGAGGACCTGCGCGCGGCGATTGATGCGGCGCTGGAAGGCAAGCCGCCGCTGGAGGATCAGCGGCCGTCGATCGGGTGCAACATCAAGTGGAAGGGGTAAGGCGGCGGAGTTAGCTTTTATTCCGTGCCAACTCCGCAAACTTCGCTAACCCGGTGCGAAGCGCCGGCTAACTCAGCTTTATAGCTCCAGCCCTTTGAGGAAGGCGCGGAATTTATCGGCGAACTCGGGGCGCTTGAGGGCGAACTCGACGGTGGCCTGCAACATGCCGAACTTGTCGCCGGCGTCGAAGCGGCGGCCTTCAAAGGTGTAGCCGAAGACCTTCTCTTCGCGGAGCAGGGCGAGGATTCCGTCGGTCAGTTGGATTTCACCGCCTGCGCCGGGCGTGGTCTGCTCGAGCAGTTCAAAGACGCGCGGGGTGAGGACGTAGCGGCCGATGATTGCCTGTTTGGAAGGCGCCGCTTCAAACTTCGGCTTCTCGACCATGCCGGTGCAGTTGTAGATGCGGGGGTTTACAGCGTCCTGCGCGCCGGCGAGCACGCCATAGGCGCTGATGCCCGGTCCCTCGACGGTCTGCGTGGCGAGCACCGAGCCGCCGCGCTCGTTGAAGACGCCGATCATCTGCTTGAGGCAGGGCACTTCGGCGTCGATAACGTCGTCGGGCAGGATGACGGCAAAGGGCTCATTGCCGACCAGTTCCTTGGCGCAGAGCACGGCGTGGCCCAGGCCGAGCGGCTCCTTCTGGCGGACGTAGCTGATGCGGGCCAGGGACGACACGCTGCGCGAGAGGGCGAGCAGCTCGTGCTTGCCTTTTTTCTCCAGCGTGGCGTCGAGCTCATAGCTGATGTCGAAGTGGTCTTCCATCGCGCCCTTGCCGCGGCCGGTGACAAAGATGATGTGTTCGATGCCGGAGGCGATGGCTTCTTCCACACCGTACTGGATGATGGGCTTGTCGACCAGCGCCAGCATCTCCTTGGGAATGACCTTGGTTGCGGGCAAAAAGCGGGTTCCCTGCCCACCCGCGGGAAAGACTGCCGTGCGCACTCGGTTGCTCATCGAATCGTCCTCATTTCCGCAGCGCCGCGCAATGGCGGCCTGATTTTCGCTCTCAGCATACTAGGGCGCCGCCGCTTTCGCACTAACCCTTGCGTGGGATGCGGCGGGCACATGAGTGGAAGGGCTAGAGGGCCGGCGACCCGTCGCCGAGCATCGCCTCGCGCACGATTCTAACCGGGGGGAAGCCCTGGCCGAGGAACTTGTTGTGGAACTCCTCCAGCGAGAAGGCCGCGCCCTGCTTCTTTTTCAGGTCTTCGCGGAGCTTGAGTATCTCCAGCTTGCCGAGGGTGTAGTAGAGATAGGTGGGGTCGCTGGTTCCGCGCTTGGTCTCGACCATGGCTGTCTCTTTGGATTGGTAGCCCTCTTTCTGAAAGAAAGCCACGGCCTCGTCGAAGGTCATTTTGCCGGTGTGCATGCGGATGCCGACGATGAAGCGGGCGTTGCGCAGGAGGGCATCCTGCAACTGGCCTAGGCGGAGGATTTTGGACTCGCGCTCGTCCTTTGCGCCTGCGCCGGGCTGGCCGTAGCCCTCGTCGAGCATCATCTGCTCGGTGTAGTGGGCCCAGCCTTCAACGTTGGTGGCCGCGCCGAGCAGCTTGCGCACGCGGCTGGGAGCCTGGGGCACCCAGAGGAACTGAATGTAGTGGCCGGGGTAGGCCTCGTGGATGGCGGTGGAGATGACGGTGCCGATGTTGAAGGAGTGCATGAAGCCCTCGACCTCTTCGGGCTTCATGGAGGGGTCGGGCAAGGTGACGTTGAAGTAGGCCTCGGTGGCGTGGAATTCGAAGGGACCGGGGGTATCCATTGAGGCGAAGGTGGTGGCGCGCATGAAGGCCGGCGTCTCTTCCACGATGGGCTTGACTTCAGAGGGGATGGTGACGATGTGGTGGGCGCGGATGAAGCCAATGAGGCCGTCAAATGTGGCGCGGAAGGCGTCGAGGAGATGGTCGGGCGCGGGATGATAGGAGCCGAGTTGCTCGACAACCGCGCGGGGTTCCTTGGCCGGCTCGAGTTCCTTGGCTACCTGGTTGAAATGCTCCTGATTTTTGCGCATGTCCGCCCAGCCGATTTCGAGGAGCTTGTCGAGGGGCAGGTCGACCATCTCGTCGTAGAGCAGCTTCTTTGAGAACGTATCCGCGCCGATGCGGAAGTCGCCGGTGGAGCGGGGGAGCAGGTCGGCCTTGAGCCAGCCGAGGTAGCTGTTGAGCGCGGCAATGACTGCGGCGTTGGACTGGGCAAACTCGGCCTTGAGGGCGGGGTCCTGGGCGTCGGCAAAGGCGAGGGGGACATCGTGCTCAAAGAAGCTGACGATGCCGGGCAACTGCTCGATGGCGATCTCGGTGTAGATGCGCGGTGGGTTCTTGAGGTTGATGCGCGCGTTGCCGAGGAGGGCGGGCATCTGCTTTTCGCGGGAGATGAGGGAGCGGAGGCGGTCGTCGGGCAAGGCGAACTTGCGCTCCATGAGCGTGAAGGCTCCATTGGCGCAGGTGCCGGAGTAGTTGTCGGCGTTCTTTTCCCAGGGACGGATGGTTTCAAGGGTCAGCAGGTTGGAGCGGATGCTGGAGAGGACGATGTCGCGGTCGCCGCGGGTGGTGAGGTCGAGGGCGGCGGGGTCCCCGTGGATGGCCTCGATGCGCTTCTCGAAGACCTTGAGGGCGGCGATTTCGGCGTCGATGCTCTTGCGCGAGAGGTCTTCCAACTGGCCGTCGTACTGGTGATAGCCGGCGAGGGTGCCGTTGGTGGGGCCGTAGTGGAAGAAGACCTGGTCGAGGTACTCGTCAGAGGCGGCTTGAAAGACTTCTTTCCACGTTTCCTTGGTGGCGTGTGCGGCAGTTCCATTGGACATGGCGGCTCCCAATACGAGCAGTGCAAGCAGTTTTTTCATGACGCCTCTCTTGTTCGAGGTTGAGGTTCCGTTCCCCGAGTGCGTGGATTTGAGGTTTCCCAGGTCCAAGAAGCGGGACCTGGGGCGCCCGATTTGGTCGGCACGATGACAAAGTTGCCCGGTGACAGCTCTAGGCGGTTACGGGGACGGGGGCGAGGTCGGAGATGAGTTCGCGGATTTCGAGGAGAATTTCATCGGGCCGCGCGGCAGCCAAAGGATACTTCAACAGGCCCTGCGGCGTGAACTGGGCTCCGCGCTTGGCGTTGCGGGCCACAAGGCGCATGAGTCGCTGAGGATCGATGGCGGCTTTCTCAGTGAAGCGAATGTGAAGCTCGGTACGCTTGCGATCGACCTGGGCGATGCCGATGCGCTCGCATTCGAGGCGGATAAGGGAGGCTTCGAGAAGGTAGACGGTGGCGTCGGGCGGCGCGCCGTAGCGGTCTTCCATCTCGGCGCGGACCTCGGCCACGGCGGCTTCGCTGGTGGCTCCGGCGATCTTCTTGTAGAGGCGCAGGCGCTGGTTTTCTTCCGGCACGTAGCTCTCATCGATGCGCAGGGCGATGCCGAGGCTGAGCTGCGTTGCGGGACGGTCTTCACTGCTTTCGCCCTTGAGTTCCTTGACCGCGGCCTCGAGCATGGAGGTGTAGAGTTCGAAGCCGACGGCCTCGATGTGGCCGCTCTGCTCGCCGCCGAGCATATTGCCGGCGCCGCGTAGTTCGAGGTCGAGAGCGGCGATCTTGAAGCCCGCGCCGAGGTCGCTGAACTCCTTGAGAGCGGCGAGGCGGCGGCGGGCAATCTCGGAGAGTTCCTGCTCGGGAGGGATGAGCAGGTAGGCGTAGGCGCGGCGGTTGGAGCGTCCCACGCGGCCGCGCAACTGGTAGAGCTCGCTGAGCCCATGACGGTCGGCGCGATTGATGAGGATGGTGTTGGCGAGGGGAATGTCGAGGCCGTTTTCGATGATGGTGGTGGCCACCAGCACGTCGTACTCATGGCGCATGAAGGCCAGCATGACGCGCTCGAGTTCGGTTTCGCCCATCTGGCCGTGGCCCACCACGACGCGCGCGCCGGGGACAAGCTCCTGGATGCGGGCGGCGATCTCATAGATGGATTCGACGCGGTTGTGCACGAAGTAGACCTGGCCGCCGCGCTCCAACTCGACCTCGACCGCCGAGCGCACGATCTTCTCGTCAAACTTGGCGACGACGGTTTGAATGGCCATGCGGTCCTTGGGCGGGGTCTCAATGACGCTCATGTCGCGCAGGCCGACGAGGGACATGTGAAGCGTGCGGGGGATGGGCGTGGCGCTCATGGCGAGCACGTCAATCTCCTTGCGCATCTGCTTGAGGCGCTCCTTGTGCTTGACCCCGAAGCGCTGCTCCTCATCGACGACGAGCAGGCCGAGATCCTGGAACTTGATGTCTTTGGAGAGCAGGCGATGGGTGCCGATGAGGATGTCGATCTTGCCGGCTTCGACGCGTTCAACGATGATCTTCTGCTCCTTGGGGGAGCGGAAGCGGGAGATCATCTCGATGTTGATGGGGAACTGCGCGAATCGCTTTTTGAAGGTCTCGAAGTGCTGGAAGCTGAGGATGGTGGTGGGTGTGAGGACGGCCACCTGCTTGCCGTCCTGTACGGCCTTGAAGGCGGCGCGCATGGCCACTTCCGTCTTGCCATAGCCGACATCGCCGCAGAGCAGCCGGTCCATCGGCGTGGTGGACTCCATGTCGTACTTGATGGCGCGGATGGCGGAGAGCTGGTCGTCGGTTTCGCGGTAGTCGAAGGAGTCTTCAAACTCGCGCTGGAACTCGTTGTCCTTGGAGAACGCGGTACCCTGCGCGGTGGTGCGCTGCGCGTAGAGCTTGAGCAGTTCGCCGGCCATGTCTTCCATGGCCTTGCGCACGCGGGCCTTGGTCTTGGTCCAACCCTGGGAGCCGAGCTTGTTGAGGATGGGCGCAGGCCCGGCATCGGTGGAGCGGTACTTCTGGATGAGGTCGAGGCGGGTGAGCGGAACGTAGAGGCGGGCCTGCTCGGCAAACTCCAGAATCATGAACTCGACGGAGAGGCCGTCCTGGACGATCTCCTTGAGGCCCTGGTACTGGGCGATGCCGTGCTCGACGTGGACGACGTAGTCGCCTACGGTGAGGTCCCGAAAATCAGAGACGAAGGCCGCGGTCTTGGAGCGCTTGGGCTCGGGGCGAGCGGCGACATCGGCGTCGTCGGAGAGGTCGTTGGCGCCGAAGAGGACGAGGTTGGAGTCGACGAAGCTGACGCCGTTGGCCAGCGGGGTGCGCACGATGAGGGGCACGCGCATGTCGCCGGCGAGATAGCTGCCTTCATCGAGGACGGTTTCGCCGGGGTGGGCAATACGGCTGCCGAGCCGGTAAGGGATCTGATACTCGCGGAGCAGGGTGGCGAGGCGCTCCATGTCGCCCTGATGAGGAGCGGCGAGCACGATGCGCGTCTCAGAAGCCATGAGGGTGCGCAACTGCTCGGTGAGGGCGGGGATGGAGCCGTGAAAGCGCAGGGTGGGGCGGGTGTGCAGCTCGATTTCGCCGAGGGTGGAGTCCTCGTCGAGCACGTCGATGGCGCCGAGCTGATCGATGTCGAGGCCAACGTGGGTTTCGAGGAGCCCCTGGAGGACTTCAGGGCGGAGGTAGATGTCTTCCGGCACGATGAGCGAGCCCATTGCGGAGCGCTCGTGGCGCTGCTCGACCTTGTTCCACCAGCGGTCAATCTGGTTGCGTACCATGGCCGGCTCATCCACAAAGAGCATGCACTTGGGGACGAGCTTGAGGAGGTGGCTGTTGGCGCCGGCGACGGCGGAGAAAAACTCCCAGCCGGGAAAGACGCTGACGCCGCCGGCAGCCGCGGCTTCAGCGGCCATCTGCTCGTCTTCACCCTCGATGCGCGCGCGGTTGAGGCGGCCGTGGACGGCGGCGAGCAGGCGCTCGGTAACGGGCGTCTCCGTGAGGGGCAGCAACTGGGCTTCGTCAAGACCGCTCTGGGAGCGCTGGGTTTCGGGGTCGAACTTGCGGATGGTCTCAATCTCGTCGCCGAAAAACTCGATGCGCACGGGGCGGTCGGCCTCGGGCGAGTAGACGTCGAGGATGCCGCCGCGGCGGGTGAACTGGCCGGGCATTTCAACCAGATCGGTGTGGGTGTAGCCCACGCTGGCGAGGTGGCCGGTGAGGATTTCGAGATCCACCTCTTCGCCGCGCTTGAGGGTGACGGCGAGACCGGCGTAGTAGTCGCGGTCAAAGAGGCGGAGCGCGGCGGCCTCGACAGGCGCGATGAGGATGGAGACGGCGCTGGTGGCAAGCTTCCAGAGGGCCTCGGCGCGCTGCTCCTGCACGTCGGGGTGGGGGGAGAGATTTTCAAAGGGGAGCACGTCATGGGCGGGGAGGCGGACGACCTGGGCGGGGTCGATGGCGCCCGTGAGTTCGCAGCCGGCGCGGAGCAGGGGCTCGATAGCTTCCGCGGCCTTGTTGTCGGCTACCACGACGATGACCGGCTGGCAGGCGGCGCGCGCCATGAGGGGCAGGTAGAGCGCACGCGCGGTTGCGGTGAGTCCGGACACACGCCGACGGCCCGTGGCAAGGCTGAGGTGCCTGCGAACGCGATCAAAGCCGGAAGAGTGCTCCAGTTCCGCGAAGATTTCGCGGACAAACGGGAGGATCATGTAGAGCCAGTTTACCAGCCTGTCGTGTGAAGGGCGGCGAACTGCGCGAAACGGCTGTAGACTGTGAGGCCATGAGACTTGGAGCGGATTTGGAGACGACGGGGGCGGTGGCGGCTTTGGAAGTTGATCCTGACAGGCTGAGCGGCCAGCTCAATCGCAACTTTGGCATCTGGCGGGAAGCCGATCACCGCGGGTCTGTTGAGTTCGACCTGATCTTTGAGCGGGGTCTGACGCTGCCGGCGGCGGGCGAGCCGCCGTTGCAAAGAGAGCGGGTCTATCAGCCGGCGCACAACATCGGGCGGATGCGGTATCTGGAGTGTTCGCAGCTCGACGAAAAGGGGCAACCAACGGGAGAGATTGCCAATTGGGAGCAGATCCATTTCCCGTTTGACCCCAGCTTGCGGCAGCACCCGGACGTGAGCCTTGTGCCGGTGAGGCTGCTGGAGCATCCGGAGGGGCTGCGAGTCCGGGAGGGTTATACGTGCGACGCAAGCGGCACGGTGCGGGTGCGGATCTCGGCGGAGCCTGGAGGGTTTGCGCGGGAGTATGCCGTTGCTGCGTCGGCGCGGGAGTGAAGGAGGGCAGTGGCGGTGGTTGATCGCTGGGACTGGCAGGTTGGGCTCAGTAACCGGCCTCACGGCCGTGGCGAACAGCAAGGTTGACTACTTCTTTTCCATCGAAGTGATAGAGCGCCACATAGGCCCCGCTTCCGAAATCAATGACCCACTCGCGAAACTCGGCCGGCAGCTCATCGACCGGACGGCCGGTCTCCGGATGCCTGCCAAGGAGCTTGACGCCCTGACGGATGGCTTTGACCGCGCGCTGCGACGCGTCCCGGCTTTTGGGTGCGAGAAAGGCGTGCAGGCGAGCAACATCTCCGAGAGCCGGTTGGGACCACTTCATCCGTGGCATTCCGGCGCCTCGGCATCCTCACCCGCTTCGAGTTTGGCCAGCCAGGCATCGGCTTCGTCGGCCGTGGCGTGCAAACCGGTGGTCTGATAGTGATTCCAGGCGGCGAGGGCATCCTGGCGGAGCTGTTCGCGCTTCTCCTCGCGGCCCACATACTGCTCGACGGCCTCGCGCATGACCCAGTGAGGGGAGCGACGGAGGGAGGACGCGAGCCGCTGGACGCGATCTTTCAGTTCGGCGTCGAGCTTGAGGCTGGTGGTGGAGGGTGTGGGCATGGATGGTGCTCCAAGGTGTTACCTTTAGCCACTTTACCACACCAAGGAACACCAGTTCAGTCTCCCCCCACGGCTTTGGAGAAGGCGTAGAAGAAGTCGATGGATTTCCAGTAGGAGTCGACGGGGAGGCGCTCGTCCTGGCCGTGGGCGCGGTCGTCGTCGCGTTCCAGGGCGATGGCGGAGTAGCCGTAGCAGGGGATGCCGGCGAGGGCGAAGAAGATGGAGTCGCTGGCGCCGTTTTCCATGACCGGAGTGACTTTGACGCCCGGCCAGATGGCCTGGGTGATACGGGTGAGCGGCTCGAAGACTTCCTGGATGGGGGCGGGGGGGATCATGGCCTTGCGGTCGGGGGCGGAGTGGGTCACGACGCCGGCGTCAGAGACGTATTTGACGACCAGCTTGGGGTCGGCGAAGATTTCGGCCAACTGGAGGCGAATCTCCTCGGGCGAGTGGCCGGGGAAGATGCGGCAGTTGACGTTGGCCTGGGCGGTCTGGGCGAGGGCGTTGTTGGCGTGGCCGGCGGCGAGGCGGGTGGCCACGCAGGTGGTGCGGAAGTTGGAGTTGAAGCTGGGCTCGGCGCTGAGGCGGGCGGCGGCGGCAAGGTCGGGCGAGGTGGCGAGAATGGCGCGCATGTCGGCCGCTGTCTGGCCCGTCTCCTGGGCGGCGAGGTTGGTGAAGTAGGTGCGGGTGACCTCGTTGAGCTCGAAGGGGAAGGTGTAGGCGGCCAGCTTGTTGAGGGCGGCGGTTAGCTCATAGATGGCGTTGTCTGGCCGGGGGCGGGAGCTGTGGCCGCCGGGGTTGACGGCGGTGACCTGATAGTCGGAGTAGACCTTTTCCGTGGCCTCGACATCGGCCACTACAGTGCGCCCGTGGTCGAGTTCGACGCCGCCGGAGTCGGGATTGAGGACCCATGCGGCATCGACGAGTTCGCGATGATTGCGCACCAGCCAGTCAGCGCCGTTGAATTTGCCGCCCTCTTCGTCGGCGGTGAGGGCCAGAATCAGGTCGCGTTTGGGCTTGTAGCCCTCCTTGTGGAGGCGGAGGAAGGTGGCGACGAGGGCGGCGTCGGAGTCCTTCATGTCCTGGGTGCCGCGGCCGTAGTAGTAGCCGTCCTTCTCGACGAATTGGAAGGGGTCGGTGGACCAGTCGGAGCGGAGGGCCTCCACCACGTCCATGTGTCCCAGGAAGAGGACGGGCTTCTGGGTGGTGGGCGCGGCGGCGCGGATGCGGACGACGAGGTTCTGCTTGCGGGCGTCGGGGCCGAGCAGGCGGACGTCCTCAGCGGCAAGGCCGGCATCGAGGAAGCGCTTCTGCATGGCGGCGCAGCCGGTGGTGACGTTGCCGAGCGCGGTGTCGGTGGTGTTGATCTCGATGAGTTGCTTGAAGATGTCGCGGGCCAGGGCGCGGTCTTCTGCCGAGGCGGTGGGCAGAGGGCTTTGGGCGAAGGCGGCGGCAGCAAGGCAGAGTGCCAGGGCGGCAAGGGAAGCGGGAAGGGCGAATCGGCGCATGGAGGCATTGTACGGCGGGGCCGGGACGGGGGAGCGTATTCGGAGCTTGCGCGGGCCGCAAAATCGATTTATCGTGGTGCGGCCACAACTCACGAGGTGTTTCATGCATTTGAGGGTTCTTGTCGCCGCTGTCGTCCTTGCCTCCACCGCCGCTGCCGCCGCCCAGACCGCGCCCGCCCGGCCAAAGATTACGGGCATTTCGCACCTGGCCGTTTACACCAGCGACGCCGCGGCCACCGACCACTACTATCGCGAGATTATTGGGGCGGCCAGGTTGCCGGACCCGGAGAACCCGGCGGGGGTGCGGTACGCCTTCAACGCGACGCAGTTTGTGGACGTGCTGCCGCTGCCCGCGGGGGAGGGCATCAACCGGCTGGACCACACCGCCTATAACACCGACAACGCGGAGGGGCTGCGCAAGTACCTGGCCGCGAAGAGCTGGAAGACGCCGGCGGCGGTGAGCAAGGGCAAGGACGGGAGCCGCTGGTTTGCGGTGCTGGACCCGGAGGGCAACAAGGTGGAGTTTGTGGAGCCGGCGCGGCTGCCCAATGTCGTGGATGCGCCGAACCTGGTGGGGCATCACATGATTCACCTGGGCATCCTGGTGCACAGCCGGGCGCTGGAAGACACGTTTTACCGCGACCTGCTGGGGTTTCGGCCGTACTGGTACGGCGGCATGAAAGAAGACAGGATTGACTGGGTGAGCCAGCAGATGCCGGACAGCCACGACTGGCTGGAATACATGATTGCAGGGAGCCCGTCGGAGTCGGGGATTCCAAAGACGATGAGCCTGCATGACCTGGGAGTGCTGGACCACCTGTCGATCGGCGTAAATTCCGTCGAGGCGGCCTACAAGGGACTGGAAGCGGGGAACCGGCTGGGCGGGGTGCACGACAAGCACACGCAGATTGGCCGGGACGGCAAAGGGCAGTTCAATCTGTACGATCCGGACGGCATCCGCCTGGAGCTGATGAACTTCCACGCGACGGAGAAGCCGTGCTGCTCGGCGTTCACGGCGGATGATCCGGCGGAGTAACAGGCAGAGAGAGCAGGGGCAACAAATGCGGAGAGCTGGGACGAACCACCTGTCAGTGCGGGGAGCGCAGGCGCTGGCCGCGGGCGCCTTCGTGGCGATTGTGTGCCTGGGCGGCTGCGGAGGCGGCGGGACAACCATTACGCCGACGCCGATTCCGGTGTCGCAAACTCTGCGGGGAGCCGCGCAGCAGCACAACCTGCTGATGGGAGCGGCGGCCAACTCCGGCACCCTGGGGGAGGCGCTCTATGCCTCGACGCTGGCGGCGGAGTACTCGCTACTGGAGCCGGAAAACGAGATGAAGTTCGGGCTCATCCATCCGGGGGCGGCGACGTACGACTATGCGGGTCCGAACGCGCTGGTGGCCTTTGCGCAGGCGCACACGATGAAGGTGCGGGGACATAACCTGGTGTGGGACAGCCAGTTGCCCGCCTGGGTGACCGCGCCGGCCGCGCCCTGGACGCCCGCGACCCTGAGCCAGGCGCTGAGCGATCACATCGCCAGCGTTGTGGGCCACTACAAGGGGCAGGTCTACGCGTGGGACGTGGTGAACGAGCCCTTCAACGGGGACGGCAGCATCCGCAGCATGATCTGGCAGGACACGCCGGGGATTGGATTTGCCGGGCAGGGGACAAAGACGATTGAGCAGGCGCTGACCTGGGCCCATGCCGCCGACCCGGCGGCCAAGCTGTTTGTGAACGACTATGGCGCGGAGACGCTGAACGCGAAGTCGGACGCGATGTATGCCATGGCGCAGGACTTTGTCACGCGCAAGGTGCCGCTGGCCGGGGTGGGGCTGGAGTTCCATATTGACCCGAGCTTTGATACGCCGGGGAACCTGACGTCGCTGGGGCAGAATATCCAGCGGTTTGGGGCGCTGGGGCTGGAGGTGCACATCACGGAACTGGATGTGCAACTGAGCGACAACAGCGCCGCCAGCCTGGCCGCGCAGGCCAAAACCTACCAGGACCTGATGACCGTGTGCCGGGCGCAGACGGCGTGCACGGCCTTCCAGACGTGGGGATTCACGGACAAGTATTCGTGGATTCCGTCGTTCTTCCCGGGCAAGGGATGGGCGCTGCCGTTTGACTTGATCTATGGGAAGAAGCCGGCGTATACCTCGCTGCTGCAGGCGCTGCAGTAGGGGGAGCGGGGAGGTGCGGATTCTGGACAACACTCTGAAAGTGCGGGACAATACTGGTGGGAGAAAGCTATGGGCTATGTGCTGCCGCGAGGAAGTTCGAGAACAACGGATGCGAGCAAGGCTCTGACGGAGGGCAAGAAGGTGGTTCGGCGCCCCCTGGTCAAGATGCCCCCTCCGGTGAGGGTTCCGCTTCCTCCAACGCAATCCAGTTCGCCTAAACCGTAGAGCGAAAGGACCCGGTCTAAATGCCGGTAACACTCCTCGCCTTGCAGTTGCTGCTTATTCTGCTTCCGGGCTTTTCGGCGGCGTATTTTGTTCAGGCATTGAGTGTGCGCCGATCCCAGTCGGATTTTGAGCGGGTGATTGAGGCGCTTGTATTCAGTTTTCTCATCTACCTCTGCGATGCTCCGATCAATCGCGGCCGTCTTCCTTTCCATATCGCAGGTGATCCTTCCGGCAAAGGAGCTGACACTGTCCTTTGGGAGCCGGCTCAGCTAGGCTGGCTGGGGATTCTCACAGTGGCTTTCGCTGTTGTCGCCATTGCTTATATTCGATTCGATGGAAACCGGGTTCTTCAGGCGATCGGTTTGACAGAGCGGACCACCCGAAACTCTGTTTGGAACGACATTTTCGAGACAGAAGCAGCCGAAATCCAACCTGTTCAGGTGGAATTATCCGACGGGAGGGAAGTGCTGGGTGTATTGCTCTACTACTCAGATGCAGCAGAAGATGCTTCCCTTTATTTGACTCAAGCTTCCTGGGTGGACAAGGAGGGCAGGACGACTGCCATTCCGGGTCCTGGGATTTTGCTGACAAAGAATAGCGGAATCCGAAGCGTGAGTCTTCTCGACCCCGCAACGGACTTCTCCCATGAGGAAGTCGAGCCAATCGGCACTGCTTAGAGTGGCATGACTTCGCCGCGGCTGGCTGTCCCGTTCACGCTAGAATTTGAATATGCCCGCCGCCGCGCTTTCGCCCGAAGTTCTGGCCAAGTACGAGCCCGTGATCGGACTCGAAGTTCATGTGCAACTGTTGACCGCCAGCAAGGCTTTTTGCGGCTGCGCCAATCACTTTGGGTCGGAGCCCAATACCAACGTGTGCCCGGTGTGTCTGGGGCTGCCGGGGGCGCTGCCGGTGCTGAACGCCAAGGCGGTGGAGTTTGCCACGCTGGCCTCGCTGGCGCTGAACTGCCGGGTGAACGAGCGCTCCATCTTTGCGCGCAAGAACTACTTCTATCCCGACCTGCCCAAGGGATACCAGATCTCGCAGTTTGACAAGCCGCTGGCCGAGCACGGGTATATTGACGTGCCCACGGCGGACGGCAGCATGAAACGCATCGGCATTACGCGGCTGCACATGGAAGAGGACGCGGGCAAGAGTTTGCACGACGGCTTCCGGGACTCCGCGACGCGCACCTACCTGGACCTGAACCGGTGCGGCACGCCGCTGGCGGAGATTGTTTCCGAGCCCGACATCCGCACGCCGGACGAGGCGTACGAGTATCTGACGCGGATGAAGGAGATCCTGCTGTATACAGAGGTCTCCGACTGCAACATGGAGGAGGGTTCGCTGCGCTGCGACGCCAACGTGAGCGTGCGCCTGAAGGGCGCGCCAAGGTTTGGCACCAAGGCTGAAGTGAAGAACGTGAACAGCTTCCGCTTTGTGCGGGCGGCGCTGGAGTACGAGATTGAGCGGCAGATCGAGGTGATCGAGGCGGGCGGGCGGGTGATGCAGGAAAGCCGGCTGTGGAACGCCAATGAGGGACGGACGTATTCGATGCGTTCGAAGGAGCAGGCGCACGACTACCGCTACTTTCCGGAGCCGGACCTGCCGCCGCTGATTGTGTCTGAGGCGTTCCGGGCGGAGGCGCTGAAGAAGTTGCCCGAGCTGCCGGAGGCGCGGCGGGCACGGATGATCGCCGAGTATGAACTGAGCCGGCAGGACGCCTTTACGCTGACGGCGGAGCGGGCGTTTGCCGACCGGTTTGAAGAGGCAGCCAGGACGGCGCGCAACCCGCGCCGGGTGGCCAATGTGCTGCTGAGCGAGGTGGGGGGACGGCTGAAGGCGCTGGGGCTGGAGCAGGAGCAGTCGCCGGTGTCGATGGCGGGGATTGTGCTGGCCGCGGACCTGCTGGACGAAGGCAAGATCAGCTCCAGGCAGATGAAGCAGCTCTTCGACGTGTGCTTTGAGAAGGGCGAGGACTTTGCCGCAGTGTATGAGCGGGAGAAGCCGGAGCAGATCAGCGACGCCTCGACGATTGAGCCGCTGATCGACACGTTGATCGCGGCCAATCCCAAGCAGGTGGAACAGTACCGGGCGGGCAAGAAGACGGTGGCCGGGTTCTTCGTGGGCCAGGTGATGAAGGCGACGAAGGGGCAGGCCAACCCGGCGCTGCTGAACGACTTGGTGACGAAGAAGCTGGAGGGGTGAGAAGAGCAACGGCATTCAAAGGAATGCCGTGTCATCCCCTACTTCAGCTTGAGCTCGATTTCGAACTCCTTGCGGGTGTCCCAGGATGTGACGGTCTTGACGGCGGTTTTCTTGCCGTCCTTTTCTGCCCAGAGCTCCTGATCCTCGGCCATGTTGACCTGGCCGAAGCGGTATCTGCCCTTTTCCACCGTGGTGTAGCTGCGGATGGACTTTGTTTTCAGGTCCTTGAGGAAGACGGTGGCGCCGAGGACGGGAGTGGAGTTTGCGTCAACGACGCTGCCCCCGACCACACGCTGGCCCAGGTTCTGGGCTGCGGCCACAAACGGACTGGCCGGCACACCCTGCCGGCCTCTGAGCACATCACCGGAAACCAGCACGGCAAATACCGCGCCGGCCACCAAGATCGTACGGCTAACCCTCACTCGTCCTCCTCTTCCTCTTCCACCAGGTCGTCATCGTCGTCGTCGAAGTCTCCATCGGCACGGGACAACTCCAGCGGCTCGACCCCAACAATTTCATATTCGGTTCCACATTCGTCACAGACGACCATGTCGCCTTCTTCGACTTCGTCCAATTCGAAGTCAAGATCATTTTCGCATTCAGGGCAGCTGGGCATGGCAGCCTCCTCTCTTTCCAATGAATTTCGATTTGCAGGATGACGGTATTTTGCGATGCAACTCCGCTATTCTTGGTTGCAACCCGGCCTCAGGTCAAGAGGCGCAGGTCACAGCTGTTTGGGGAACACCCAAGAGGGAGAATACCGGATGAGACTGCCTCGAGCGCTCCTGTTGTATGGTCTTGCATGGGCCGCGCCCTTGCTGGCGCAGCCGGATTATCGGCAACACGGTGCGCCGGCTTCAGCAGCCAAGGCGGACCCGGCGATTGTCCGCGCCCTGGGCGCCATTGAGCCCGCGCACATAGAAGAGACGATCCGGAGCCTGGTTGGGTTTGGCACCCGGAGCACACTCTCAAGCATGGAGACGGGGCTGGGGCCGGGGCAAGGCATCAACGCCGCGGCCGACTGGGTGGCGGCGCAGTTCGAGCAGATCTCCAGGGACTGCGGCGGCTGCCTCGAGGTCCATCGCGACACGTTTACGGAGCCGGCCGCGGAGCGGATTCCCCGGCCCACGACGCTGACCAATGTGTATGCGGTTTTGCGGGGGACTGACCCGGCGCGGGCCAAGCGCATGGTGCTGGTGACGGGGCACTACGACTCGCGCAACAGCGATGTGCTGGACGCGCGGGGGGCTGCGCCGGGGGCCAACGACGATGCCTCGGGCGTGGCGGTGTCACTGGAGTGCGCCCGCGCGCTGACCAGGCTGCGGTTCCCAGGGACGATCGTGTTCGTGGCCGTGGCCGGGGAGGAGCAGGGACTGAACGGCTCCCGGCACCTGGCCAAACTGGCCCGTACCGAGGGCTGGCAACTGGCGGCGGTGCTGAACAACGACATTGTGGGCGGGAATACGACGTCCGGCGACAGCCTGCAGTTGAAGGACCGGGTGCGGGTGTTTTCCGAGGGGATTCCGGCGGCCGCGACGCCGGAAGAGGCGCGGCGCCTGCGGGCGTTGGGCGCCGAAAACGACTCGCCGAGCCGGGAGCTGGCGCGGGCGGTGGCGGACACGGCGCGGGGCTACTTCCCTGCCGGCGGTCAGGAGGCGTTTGCGGCGTTTCTGGTGGGGCGGCCCGACCGCTACCTGCGCGGGGGCGACCACTCGTCGTTTAACCGGGAGGGGTTTGCGGCGGTCCGGCTGACGGAGTGGCGGGAGGACTATAACCATCAGCACCAGAACGTGGTGCGGCCGGCGGCGGGCAGCGCGGATCCGGTGCTGGGCGACCTGCCGGAGTTTGTGGACCCGAAGTATGTGGCCAACGTGGCAAGAGTCAACGCCGCGACCCTGGCGACGCTGGCTTCCGCGCCGGGAGAGCCGGGCAAGGTGGCCATTTTGACGGAGAAGCTGGAGAACGGCACCACCCTGCGCTGGGAGCCGCCCGCGGGCGGAGCGGCGGGCTACGAGGTGGTGTGGCGGGAAACGACGGCGCCGGAGTGGCAGTTCATGCAGCGTGTGGAACCGGCGGGCGATGCGGCGGCGGCCGTGACTGTCAACATTCCGGTGTCAAAAGACAACGTGATCTTTGGCGTGCGGGCCGTGGACGCCGGGGGGCACCGCAGCCTGGTGGTGGTTCCATAACGGAATTGGGCAGGAAACGGCGGGCGGGGCAGGCCGTCCAACACAATGACACCGGCTCCCGAACGATTTAACCTGAGACTCACGATGGCCAGATTCGGATCTGCTTCGCTTGCCTTCCCCGACTTCCACGGCGCAACCCGGCGGCTGGTTCTTTGGAACCTGATCGCGTATTTTGTGCTGGCGGTGGCGGGGCTGGCCAGCAACGACGTCTTCGGGTGGCTGTTTGCCCGGTTCGTGTTTCTGCCGAAGGTGTTTCTGGGGGGGGGGCTTTGGCAGCCGCTGACTTACAGCTTTGTGCACCTGGGAATCATGGGGACGGCGTTCGAACTGCTTTCGCTGTGGTTTCTGGCCGGGTTTCTGGAGAACTTCCACAGCCCGGACTGGGTGATGGGGCTGTATGCGGCGTCGGTGCTGGGCACGGCGCTGGCGGCCACGACGCTGTATGTGGGCAGCGCGGGGCTGGGCCATCCGATTGAGCAGTTTCCGCTGTTTGGGTGCTTTGGCGGCATCTTTGGTCTGCTGGCGGCCATTGGGCTGCTCTATGGCGACCAGCAGTTCCAGCTTTTCTTTGTGATCGGGATCAAGGCGCGGTACATGGTGGCGATTTATGCGCTGATCTCGATTGCCATGCTGTTTGGCCAGCAGAAGATGTACGCCTTTGCACAGTTGGGCGGGGCGCTGGCGGGGTGGGCGTTTATCCGGCTGGCTCCACGGCGGGGCGTCACGTTTGCCTTCAGCGAGCAGTGGTATGGGCTGCGCAACCGCTACTACCGCTGGAAGCGCCGCCGCGCCGCGCGCAAGTTCGAGGTGTATATGCGCTCGCAGGGGCGCACGGTGCGCTTTGACGGGCAGGGCAAGAAGCTGGACGAGGACCACGACGACAAGAAGCGGTGGAACTGAGCGAACAAGCTGGTTTTTCCGTTCAGACCGCAATCTGGTCGTGCCCCGAGGGGCGGCAATTTACAATCCTTGCTGAAATGTCTAACAAGATTGCCTTTCTCTTTCCGGGGCAGGGATCGCAGGCTGTTGGCATGGGCCGTGCGCTTGCCGAGAGTTTTCCTGTTGCTGCCCAGACCTTTGCCGAGGCCGATGAGGCGCTGGGCTTTTCCCTGTCGAACCTGATCTTCAACGGGCCGGAGGAAGACCTCAAGCTCACTGAAAACACGCAGCCGGCCATTTTGACGGTGAGCGTGGCGGCGTGGCGCGTGCTGGCCTCGGCTGGGGTGGAGCCGGCACTGGCCGGCGGGCACTCCCTGGGCGAGTGGTCGGCGCACGTGGCGGCCGGGACGTTGAGCTTTGCTGACGCGGTTCGCTCCGTGAAGGCGCGCGGACACGCCATGCAGCAGGCGGTTCCGGCGGGTCAGGGGGCGATGGCCGCGGTGCTTTCGCTGGACCCGGCGCTGGTGGCCGAGGCGTGCGCGGAGGCAGCGCGGGAGACCGGGCTGGTGGTGCAGGCGGCCAACCTGAACTCGCCGGGGCAGACGGTGATCTCCGGTGCGCTGGCGGCGGTGGAGGCGGCCTCCGCCCTGGCCAAGGCGAAGGGAGCGCGGCGGGCGGTGATGCTTCCCGTGAGCGCGCCCTTCCATTGCGCCCTGATGCAGCCGGCGCAGGAAGAGGTGGCGCGGGTGCTGGGGACGCTGACGCTGAGCGATCCACGTATTGCGGTGGCGGCGAACGTGACCGGCGGGCTGGTGACAACGGCCGACGCCGCGCGCGATGCCCTCATCCGGCAGGTGACGGGCGCGGTGCGCTGGGTGGATTGCGTGCAATCGCTTGCCGGCGCGGGCGCTGAGGTGTTCATTGAAGTGGGACCGGGCAAGGTGCTGTGCGGGCTGCTGAAACAGATCAACCCTGCCCTGAAGACGATGAATGTGGAAGACTCGGCCAGCCTGGAGAAGACGCTGGCGGAGCTGGCGGGCAGCGAAGCCGTAGCTTAGCGAATCCCTGCGCAACTCTTCGCCGCAGTCGGACACTCCCTCAGGAGCTAAACAGGCTGCGAAAGAACTCGATGGGCAAGGTACGAAGTGCCTCGGCGCGACTCAAGTCGTGCCCTTCTCAAGTCATCGACTTATGCGGAGGTTCCTCCGGGATGCCGCATCCTATTTGGTGGCGTGCTCTTCCGATTCCACTGCAAGCTGATACGAGTATTGGTGGGCGTTCTGCGAGTGCTCCATCGCCTGGCGGCTTAGCTCGTGGGCGGTACGATGGTCGCCTTTGCCATGGGCCTCCGCGGCGGTGGCGTGCGCGTGGGAGGCCAGGTTGTGGAGTTCCGCAGCCCGGTTGTGCGTGCTTTGAGTCATGATGTACCCCTTCCCTGTTGGATGCCGGAGCTGGGGACAAGGGTACTGTTTGTGATTTTCCGCTGCCTGGAGCAAAGGAAAAGGCCCAACTCTCCTGGCGCATGGCGCGAAAAGAGTGGGGCCTGAGCTGCGGCCGGGACTGCCGTAAAGGCGCTAAGGTCCGAGGTAGAGTTCCACGTCCGGCGGGGGAAAGTCGAGCGTGCCGGTCTTGGGGAAGTAGAAAAGGTTGAGCGCCTTGCTCTTGCGCCCGTTGATAAGGGCGGCGATCAACAGGCCGTTGCCATAGCGGCGCTCGGCCACCACCTGGTGGCTCTGGATGGCGCCGTACTCGTTGTCGGGACTTTGGGCGCTCCAGTTGTCCTGGAAGCGGGCGAAGGTATCGCCGCCGCTTTGGGGTGGATGCTTCTGCCACTCCGGGTCGCGGTGCCAGATGCCATAGGCCGCGGGCAGGTCGTTCTTCTCCACGGCATCCAGGAAGCTGTTCATGGCCATTCTGCCGCGCATGTGGTCGTTCCAGAACCAGGGCCAGTCCACGGGCCGCCCGGCAACGAGCCACCAGCCCACAAACAGAAGGAATATCAGCCCGGCGGCGCTGTAGGTGATCACGCGCCGGCGCCGGTCGCGGACTTCGTCAAAGACTGGAGCATCGAGCAGGGTCATGGTGCGGGTTCCTCGAAAGGCAGGGGTCAGAGATCCGGGGCCAGGGATCAGCGCCCTCACTCTGCCAGAATAAACCGGATCCCTGCCCTGTTTAGACACCGCGGGATGGGGAAGAGTTCCCAGGCAGGATTCCAGTCTCCAAGGGAGCGGCAGAAGACTGACCACTTATCCCTGACCCCTGATCCCTGGCCTTCCTACTCTTCGCGGGTGTAGGTTGTGCGGCTCTTCTCCGCGTGGCGCTCCATGGCGAGTTCGATGAGCCGGGTGATGAGTTCGCGGTAGCCGATGCCGGAGGCCTGCCAGAGCTTGGGGTACATGCTGATGCTGGTGAAACCGGGCAGGGTGTTGACTTCATTGAGGTAGATGCGGCGGTGGCCCTCGGGCTCCATGAGGAAGTCGACGCGGGCCAGTCCCGAGAGGTCGCAGGCCTGGAAGGCCAGCACGGCCATCTGCTGGATCTCTTTGGTCTGGGCGCGGGTGAGTTTGGCGGGGATGACCGGGACGGAGCCTTCGGCGAGGTACTTGGCCTCGTAGTCGTAGAACTCCTTGCCGGGGATGATCTCGCCGACAACGCTGGCCTGCGGAATGTCGTTGCCGAGGACACCGACTTCAAGCTCCCGGGCCCTGGTCTTTTTGCCGCCCACGCCCTGCTCGACGATGATCTTGCGGTCGTATTTGGCGGCAAGGGTGATTGCGGGGCCAAGCTCGGCGCGGTCATGGGCCTTGGAGATGCCGACCGAGGAGCCGAGGTTGGCGGGCTTCACGAATACGGGGTACTTGAGCGCGAACTCGACCTGGGAGATGGCCATGCGCGGCAGCCGTTCCCATTGGGCGCGGAGGAGCGTGACGTGCTTGACGATGGGGAGTTTGGCCTGGGCGAAGAGGCGCTTCATCACGTCCTTGTCCATGCCGGCGGAGGAGCCGAGGACGCCCGAGCCGACATAGGCGATGCCGGCCAGTTCAAAGAGCCCCTGGATGGTGCCGTCCTCGCCAAAGGTGCCGTGGAGCACGGGAAAGATGACGTCGAGCGACTGGCCGCCGAGGGCCGCCTGGCTGTCGAGAGCTCCCTTGCCGCCGACGGCGAGAGAGGCCTTGCCGACGGCGGGCTTTGCGGCGACGGAACCCTCGAGCAGGCCCACGGCCGCGCCGGCGGTGAGCCAATGCCCTGCCTTGTTGATGCCGATGGGCACCACGTCAAACTTGCGCCGGTCAATTGCCTTCAAAATGGAGGCGGCCGAGAGGAGAGAGACTTCATGCTCCCCGCTGCGCCCGCCAAAGACTATGCCAACCCTGAGTTTTTTTGCCATTTATTGTTTGATCACCGATCTTGGCACGCGAAATACGGCTTTGATGCAGTCGAGATTGACGACTGCAATTTGAATGTGGGTCTTTTCAAGGAATTTGGAACCGGTGTAGATGGCTTTCCCTTCCGTGAAGATGCCACGAACTGTATCAATTGTCTCCGCTTGGGAACCGGCACGAATCAGATGAAGGAACTTGATGACCGCGCAATCCAAACGTCGCCTCCAGTCCTCCGGCCCATTCAGGGGAAGCAAGTTTCCTGTAGGACCAACAGTAGCTTGCAAGCTTCGGTGCGCATCCCTCAAATTCTCGATGGAGTCTTTGGTCGTCAGGTCCAAGCATAGTCCCAAGTCAATAACAGCGCCTACGACAAATGGATCGGAGATCCCATCGTGACGCTTGAGCTTTTCCTGAGCAAACTCCATGGCGCGATGCGGATTGGACTCCCAGAAATATACCCCTGGGCCAAGCCAGTCATAGTCATTGTTGCTCGGTTTCAGCGACCTGGTTCCCGATAGCAGGCGCTCCCCGAATTCACGGTCACAGCCATGATAGGCGAGGACGAAACTGGTGGATAGGCGGTGCACGGTTTATCGGTAGTTCTTCGTCAGCTTGCCCGTGGGTGTATAGATACCAGCTTCGACGAGAACTGCCAGAGCGTGCTCAGGAGACTGGGTTGCCTTTTTGGTAAAGGCCTTGGCTGCGCGCTTGAATTCGCGCGTGAAGCTGTCGCTACGAGGATCAAGTCTGGCAACCGTTTTTCTCTTGACGGACGCCACGACACTCTTCGCCATAAGTCCAGCCTCCACATCGTATCGTTCAATTGTAACCCGATTGAGGATTCCAGTGCTCCTGGTACAGACGACGGAGGCCTGAACCCGTCACAGGATCTTCTTCCCAAAAGCCGAGCATGCCAGTTCGACGGCCAGGTCGGCTGTGCGGTTGTGCTCGTCGATGACGGGGTTGACCTCGACGATCTCGAAGCTGAGGAGGCGGCCGTGGTCGGCGATGATCTCCATGGCGAGGTGGGCCTCGCGGTAGGTGGCGCCGCCGCGGACGGGGGTTCCCACGCCGGGGGCGTCTTCGGGGTCGATCCAGTCCATGTCGAGCGAGACGTGGTAGCCGGCGGTGCCGCGTCCGGCGGCGCGGAGGGCCTCTTCCATCACGGTTCTCATGCCCCGCTCGTCGATGTCGCGCATGGTGTAGACCTCGGCCACTCCGGCGCGGCGGATGTTTTCGCGCTCGGCGGCGTCGATGTCGCGGACGCCGATGAGCACGGTGTTTTCAGGGGCGATCTTGGGAGCGTAGCCGAAGATGTTGCCCAGGGCGTCGGGACCGAGGCCGAGCAGGGCGGCCAGGGGCATGCCGTGGACGTTGCCGGAGGGCGAGGTGTCAGGGGTATTGATGTCAGAGTGGGCGTCGATCCAGAGCACGCCGATCTTCTGCCCCTGGCGGCGATAGAACTCGGCCACGCCGGAGACGGACCCGGCGGCCAGCGAGTGGTCGCCGCCCAGCACAAGGGGGGTCATGCCTTCTTCGAGGGTCTTGACCACGAATTCGGCGGTGCGGGTGCAGGTTTCCGCGATCTGCTTGAGGTAGTGGGCGTTTTCACTGCCGGAGGGCTGGGTTTCCGCAATCTCGACCCGGATGTTGCCGCCGTCGACGACATGATGGCCGAGGGCCTCAAGCCGGGCCTCGAGGCCGGCCACGCGCATGGCGGAGGGTCCCATGTCGACTCCGCGGCGGCTGGCGCCCATGTCGAGGGGGACGCCGATGACCCGGATATTGCGGGTGGGCAGGGATTGAGTGCCGCTATGGGGAGGAGATGCCGGGGTGGCGGATGGGTCGTTGGGACCGGGCATGAAACAGGCTCCTTGCGGCCCGATAGCGGGCGCTCCCTATTAAAGCAGCCTGCGGGGTGGAGTTGTAAAACAGGCCTGGTTGCCACCGATGGGAACAAGCGGAGCCATTTTGGACTTCCATGACCCAAAATAGCCATTTAACAAGAAAGCTCCGAGAGTAGGATGGGAACATCAAGCCTGAAGCCAATCGATTGCTGCCGCTGTGATGGGGCAGCCCGGTTATACTCTCTCGCGGCTTTGCCGATATTGATTTCATGGAGCCGCCGGCTTGAAGCACGGGCGGTTTTTTTGACCCTGATGATGAAGCGACTGATTCCCGTAATCGCCCTCCTGCTCGGGGGCGTTTCTGGCGCTTGGGCGTCCGCGCCCGCGCCTATGGGGTCAGTGCGCGCAGTGCGCTCGCTCACCAACGCAGAGGCAAGCCGGGGTCTGCCTGTGGCGCTTGAAGCTACGGTTACCTACTACCGCGACTACGATATCGATTTATTTGTTCAAGACGGCGATGCGGCGGTGTATGTGCTGTTCCGCGCCGGGGCCGGGCTGCTGCCTGGGGACCGTGTGCTGGTGCGGGGCAAGACGCAGGGGAGTTTCCGGCCCATCGTGGTGGGCGAGTCGGTGACGGTGCTGAGCCATGGGACGGCTCCGAGGCCGGTTACGGCCAACGTTGCGCAACTGTTTCGCGCCCAGCTCGACTGCATGAGGGTCACGGCGCACGGGGTGGCGCGCAGCGCGGTCATGCTGTGGAGCGCCGGCAAGCGGAATATCTACCTGCAGGTGCAAATGGACGGCGGGGAAGTGGATGCGGCGGTCAACAGCGAAGATGAGGGAGCGCTGAAGAACCTGCTGGACGCCGAGGTGGAAGTGACTGGGGTGGTGACCTCAAAATTTGACCAGAAGATGCAGCAGACCGGCGCAACGCTGGATGTGCAAAGCCTGGCGGACATAAGGACTCTCAAGCGAGCCTCGGCGGCTCCCTCGTCGCTGCCAGAGACTTCGATGGACGATGTTCTGGGCGGATATCATGTGCAGGATCAAACGCAGCGGGTGCATGTGAAAGGGACCATCACCTACTACGATCCGGGCTCCGCGGTGGTGCTGCAGAACGGAACCAAGAGCCTCTGGCTGATCACGATGACGGATGTGCCGCTGCGGGTGGGAGATCTTGCGGAAGCCTCCGGTTTTCCTGACGTGCGCAACGGGTATCTGGCCCTGGACCACAGCGAGATCCGGGATTCCCAGGCGTGGGCGCCGATCACCCCGCTCCCGGTGACGTGGGAGGGCATGGACTCAGGCGCCAATGCATTCAACCTGGTTTCGACCGAGGGGCAGGTGCTGATGGAGGCCCGTGAGTCGTCCAAGGACGAATATGTGCTCATGTCCGGCGGCCATCTGTTCTCTGCGATCTATCGCCATCCGAGCGGGGCAACCGGGGTGAAGCTTCCGCCGATGAGGCAGATTCCGATCGGGTCGAGGGTTCGGGTGACGGGCATCAGCACGTTCTATAGCTCCGACCCGTTCAACGGGCCAGTGGCATCGGACCTGCTGCTGCGCTCCTTTGACGATATTGCGGTGGTTGCCGGCCCCCCGTGGTTGAGCATCGGGAACCTGGTGCGGATGGTGGTGGCGTTGCTGGTGGTGGTGCTGCTGGTGGCCGCCAGGGGTTGGACGCTGGCCAGCAAGGTGCGCCGGCAGACGGTCGCGATGGCCAGGCGCACTGAGGCAGAGGCCGAGCTGGAACGGCGGCGCAGCCAGATTCTGGAAGAGATCAGCGGAACCAAGCCGCTGGCTGGAATTCTGGAGAGGATTACGGAGCTGGTCTCCTTCGGCTTGCAGGGTGCGCCGTGCTGGTTTGAGATCGAGGGCGGTGCGAATCTGGGGATACAGCCCGTGGCGGACCCGGGATCGAACCTGCTCGAGCTGCCCATTCCATCGCGGACAGGCCCGCCGCTGGGGGTGATCCATGGCGCCCTGGCCGCGGGGTTGCAACCCAATGCGCTGCACACCGAGGCCCTGGCCATTGGCGCCCGGCTGGCGGCCCTGGCGATTGAGACGCGCGACCTCTACTCCGACCTGCTGCATCGCTCGGAGTTTGACCAGCTCACCGACATTCACAACCGATTCTCGCTGGAAAAGTACCTGGATCTGCGGATTGAAGAGGCGCGCCGCACGGCTGGGATATTCGGGCTGATCTATATGGATCTGGATGACTTCAAGCAGGTGAACGACCTCTACGGCCACCAGGTCGGAGACCTCTACCTGCAGGAACTGGCGCTGCGCATGAAGCGGCAACTGCGTTCGCACGACATGCTGGCCCGGCTGGGCGGCGACGAGTTTGCCGTGCTGGTTCCGGTGGTGAAGAGGCGGGCCGATGTGGAAGAAGTGGCCCAGCGCCTCAGCCAGTGCTTCGTCGAACCACTGGAGATTGAAGGCTATCGCCTGCAAGCCTCGGCCAGCTTCGGCATCGCGCTTTACCCGGAGGATGGCGAAAGCCGGGAGGCGCTGCTCAGCGTCTCAGACGCCGCGATGTACATTGCCAAGTATGCCAAACATTAGGACGGCGGGGCCCCGGTGAGCCTGCTCATCTTCCGTTGATCCATCCGAACTCCGCAGCTCCGCATCCAACCAATGCATACAGGCCCGGATTCAAAGGCTCATTGGTTACGAATTAGGGAGAGCAGCCCTGGCGGCATAAGGTATTGTACTTTCTTTAGTGCTCGCGAGCAGGAAACTGCCGGCGGATAAACTGTACCTGATTGTTTGGTGTGGCACGATGAAGAAGTTGGGCCTACTCGTTGCGATCTTCATAGGATGCTTGCAGACCGCATCCGCCGCTCCTCCCGACGTTTTGACCTCTCTCCGCGCCGTCCACTCTCTCAGCAACGCACAGGCAGCCAGCCATGCGCCGGTAGCCATTGAGGCGACTGTCCTTTACTATCGCGGCTATGAGAGAACCCTGTTCATCGAGGACGAGGGGTTTTCCATCTATGCCGAGGCGCCCCCGGATGCCAAGCTGCTTCCCGGAGACCGGATTCTGGTGCGGGGAATCTCCCAGCCCAGCTTTCGGCCGTTCATCGCCGCGCAAAGCGTGACGCTGCTTCGTCACGGAGCCGTTCCGCCCGCGGTGCCGGCCACGTTTGACCAATTGATCGGCGCCGAGCGCGATTGCATGCTGGTGAAGGCGCGGGGCGTGGTCCGCGCCGCCGACGTGGTGCTCAGTTCCATGATTCACTCCTCCAAGCTGCAGATGCAGATGGAGGGAGGAAGCATTGAAGCTGTGGTGGACAACGACGATGCGGGCGCACTGAGGAGCCTGCTGGACGCGGAAGTTGAAGTGACGGCCGTGGCTTCCGGCAGGTTCGACGGCAAGATGCAGCAGACCGGGGTAGTGCTGCACGTCAGTTCGATGGCCGACATCCTGGTTCTCCATCAGGCTGCGACAAGTCCGTGGGCTTTGCCGGTGCTGCCAATGGACGAGGTGCTCACGGCCTACCACTCCATGGACTTCTCGAAGCGAGTTCATGTACGGGGCACCATTACGTACTATCAGCCGGGGTCGGCGGTTGTGCTGCAGGACGGACACAAGAGCCTGTGGATCAACACCCGAACGATTGCTCCATTGGTGGTGGGCGACGAGGCAGACGCCACTGGTTTTCCAAGCGCGCAGGACGGCTTCCTCACGGTGACGGCGGGGGAGATTGCAGACACGCACCGAAGTGCACCGGTCATGGCCGAACCCCTGCAATGGCAGCAGCTCGCAACGAGCAAGCACATCTTCGACCTGGTCTCGACCGAGGGGACCGTGGTGACCGCCGTCCGTGGATCCTCGCAGGACGAGTATGCCCTGGACGCCGGCGGCTATGCGTTCTCCGCCATCTACCGGCACCCGGAGGTTGCAGGAGTGGTGCCCCTTTCGCCGATGAAGCAGATTGCCGTCGGCTCGAGAGTGCGGGTCACCGGAATATGTGTACTCGATAGCGCGAATCCCTTTGACCGCAACGTGCCGTTCAACCTTCTGCTACGCAGTTCCGATGATCTGGCGGTTCTGGCGCGGCCTTCCTGGTTCAACATCCCTAATTTGACGCGCATCGTGGGGGCGCTCTTGCTGGGGATTGTCGCGGTGGCCGCCGGGGGGTGGACGCTGAGGCGAAGAGTGAGGCTGCAGACCGCCCTGCTGGCAGCCGGCATGGGAGCTGAGGCCGCCTTGGAGCGCCGGCTCAGCCAGATTGAACAACGCCGCAGCCGCATCCTGGAAGACATCAATGGGACGGCACAGCTTCCTGACATTCTTGAGCAGATTGCTGGCCTATGCTCCTTCCGGCTGGGAGGCGCCGCGTGCTGGTGCGAGTTGGCCGATGGCACCCGCCTGGGGGCTTCTTCGCCGGAGCAGGGCCGTTTCCACGTCCTGCAAGAGGAGATTCCAGGCCGGTCGGGCGGCCCGCTGGGCAGGCTGTTTGCTGCTTTCGGCGAGGGGATTTTGCCCACCGCATCCGACTCCGAAGCACTTTTCCTGGGAGCGCGGCTTGCCTCCGTGGCCATTGAGACGCGTCGGCTTTACTCCGACCTGTTGCATCGCTCCCAGTTCGACCTGCTCACTGACATTCACAACCGTTTCTCTCTCGAACAGCACCTTCAGGCGCTGGTAGCGGAGGCGCGCGGCAAGGGATTGATCTTCGGTCTTATCTATGTGGACCTCGATGGATTCAAGCAGGTCAACGACCTCTATGGGCATCGCATCGGGGATTTGTATCTGCAGGAAGTTGCTTCCCGGATGAAGCGGCAGTTGCGCACGGGCGACCTGCTGGCGCGCCTGGGCGGCGACGAGTTTGCCGCCCTGGTTCCCGTGGTGCGCAGCCGCGCCGGTGTGGAGGAGATTGCCCTGCGCATGGAGCGCTGCTTTAACGAGCCCTTGCTGCTGGAGGGCTATACCCTCCAGGGCGCGGCGAGTTTCGGGATTGCACTTTACCCGGACGACGGAAGCACTGGGGAGAGCCTGCTGCACGCGGCCGACTCCGCCATGTATATGGCCAAGTACACCAAGGCACACGGCGGGATGACCGGGTTGCATTCCGAAGCGCAGAAGGCATCCGACCCGGTCTGATTGCGTGCCGAAGGGCCATTCCGGGCCTGGGCTGGATCCGGCGCAATGTAGGGAAGAGACGCCCATCTCCGTGAAGTGTTAACTTTTAAGTTCATCAAGAATCCATGCGCGGCCGCCTTGGGGTGGAGAGATAGACGATCGAGTTCACACTTTAGGCGCCAGGTCTTCGCAGCGATTGAAGTGGAGCAGCATGTTCCGCGTTTTCGCGGCAGCGGCCCTCTGCTGCTGCGCCTGGCATCCGATTGCGGCGCAGCCGGCGCCGCTGCGAACGCTTCAGGCGATCCATGCCCTCAGCAATGCAGACGCCAGCCGCCACCCACTGGTGGACTTTGAGGCAACGGTCACCTACTACCGTCCGGAGTACGGCAACCTGTTTGTGCAGGACGGCGGCAGCGCCATTTACGTCGTCTATGAGGCGGGAAAGCCTCTGGCCATTGGAGACAGAATCCGGATCCGCGGGCTGATGCGGCCCAGCTTTCGTCCCATCGTCGAGAATGCCAAGGTAACGCTGCTGCATCACGGGGAGCTTCCCAGAGCGGCGGCCGCAAGTTACGAGCAACTGATCCGCTTCCAGCGGGACGCGATGCGGGTGAGTGTGCGGGGCGTGGTGCGCGGCGCGGACCTGGTGCATTGGGGAGACACCCAGAAGGTGATCCTGGAACTGAGCATGGATGGCGGCTATGTGAAGGCCGTCATCGAGAGCATGGAGATAGAAAAAACCCGCGGGATGGTGGACGCCGCGGTGGAAGTGACCGGCGTGGCAGCCGGGACATTTGACGGCAAGATGGACGTGACCGGCATCGAGATCGCGACATCGAGCATGGCGGACGTGCGGGTTCTGAAGCCGGCCGGCCAATCCCCGGAATCCCTGCCGGTGACGCCGATGTCTGACATCCTGGGGGTCTACCGGCTCGAAGATGAAAGGCAACGCATCCATGTTCGAGGGGTCATCACCTACTCCATGCCTGGGTCTGCGGTGGTCCTCCAGAGCGGCCCACAAAGCATCTGGGTTGCCACGGAGAGCGAAGTGCCCCTGCACCTCGGCCACCTGGCCGACGCGACCGGGCTGCCGAATCTGAATGACGGCTTTCTAAGCCTGAGTTACGGGAAGGTCACCGAGGCTGAGGGAGGGGCGCCAGCCAATCCCGTGCCGGCCACATGGGAAAACCTGGACTCGGGAGCGCACGTCCTTGACCTCGTATCCGTTGAGGGCCGTGTGGTGACGTCGATTCGACAATCGATGCATGACGAGTTTGTGCTGGTCTCCGACGGCAATCTGTTTTCCGCTGTGTTTCAGCATCCGGAGATGAAAGAGGGGATTGGGGCGCAGCCGATGAAGGCCATCGCCGCCGGGTCGAGAGTGCGCGTCACGGGCATCTGCGTTCTGGCCGGTTCAGATCCCGCCGATGTGGCCGAGCCATTCAAGATCCTGATGCGCTCCACAGACGATATCGCCCTGATCGAGCCTCCCTCGCCGCTCAATGTGCGCAATCTCCTGGCGGCCGTGAGCACACTGGTTGTGCTGGTGATTCTGGTGCTGACCCGAAGCTGGCTGATCGAGCGGCGTGTGCGACGCCAGACCGCAGCGGGGGCGCGCATCGAGCTGCAGCGCAGCCGGATCCTGGAAGACATCAATGGCACCCGGCCGCTGGTGGAGATTGTGCGGGAGATTACCGAACTGGTTTCAGCCAGGCTGGAGGGTGCGCCTTGCTGGTGCCAGATCATCGACGGAGCGCAGGTTGGGGACAAGCCGGCGACTCTGGGCGCCAGACGCCCCATGGAGGCGCCGATCCCCGGCCGGTCCGGTTCGCCGCTGGGCACGCTCTCTGTGGCCATGGAAGCCGGCAGCCAGGGCGGCGAGCGCGAGACAGAGGCGCTGCTCATGGGCACGGAACTGGCCACGCTGGCGATCGAGACGCGGAGGCTCTACAGCGACCTGCTGCACCGCTCGGAGTTCGATCAGCTGACCGATCTCTTCAACCGCTTTTCGCTTGAGGGGCAGTTGGAGAAGCTGATTGAGCGGGCTCGCGAGGATGCTTCGATCTTTGGGCTCATCTACCTTGACCTTGATGATTTCAAGCAGGTCAACGACATCTATGGCCACTCGGCGGGGGACAGCTACCTGTACCAGATCTCCCAGCGAATGAAGAAGCAGTTGCGCGGAGGAGACATTCTCGCGCGGCTGGGGGGCGATGAGTTTGCGGTTCTGGTCCCGAATATCCGCAGCCGCGCCGAGGCGGAGGAGATTGCGCAGCGGATAGAACGGTGCTTTGACGAGCCGATTGCGCTCGATGGCGAACTGCTGCGCGGTTCGGCCAGCGTGGGCCTGGCCGTCTATCCCGAGGATGCCGCGACCGGGGACGATCTGCTGCGGCACGCCGACGCCGCAATGTACGTGATGAAGCACAGGCGCGCTCAGAGTCCAGCCTGAGCAGCAAGGATTGGCCGGGCGCTCCAATAGAAAAAGCGGCCCGGCGTGATGCCGGGCCGCTTGGGGTTTGGAGGAGTGAAACTGCCTACTCGGCCGCCATCTCCTCGGCTTCGCCTTCCTGGCGCATGAGCTCCAGTTCGCGCTCGGCCGCTTCGATCTCGGCAGTGACTTCCTGCTGTACGCGGGCTGCTGCTTCTTCCAGTTCCGGTGAGAGCTGGACGTTGCGGTAGTACTCGAGGCCCGTGCCGGCAGGGATGAGCCGGCCGACGATGACGTTCTCCTTGAGGCCGCGCAGGCTGTCGATTGCGCCGTTGATGCTGGCTTCAGTAAGCACGCGGGTCGTCTCCTGGAAGCTGGCCGCCGAGATGAAGCTGTCAGTGGACAGCGACGCCTTGGTGATGCCCAGCAGCAGCGGACGGCCAAGCGCCTGGCGGCCACCGGTGGCCAGCACGCGCTCGTTCTCTTCGCGGAAGCGGAAGCGGTCAACCTGCTGCTCGAGCAGGAAGTTGGTGTCGCCCACTTCGTCAATGCGCACCCAGCGCAGCATCTGGCGCACGATCACTTCGATGTGCTTGTCCGAGATGGCCACGCCCTGCAGACGGTAGACTTCCTGGATTTCATTGACCAGGTAGCCCTGAAGCGCCTTTTCACCGAGCACGGCAAGAATGTCGTGCGGGTTGAGAGGCCCGTCCATGAGGGGGTCGCCGGCGCTGAGCCGCTCGCCTTCCTGCACGTTGACGTGGATGCCGCGCTGCACGGAGTATTCCTTCTCGTCGCCGTTGTCCGCGGTCACGTAGATCTTGCGCTGTCCCTTGGCCACTTCGCCAAAGCGGACCACGCCGTCGATCTCGCTGATGATGGCCGTCTCACGCGGTTTGCGCGCTTCGAACAGTTCCACGACGCGCGGCAGACCGCCGGTGATGTCCTTGGTGCGGGTGCTCTCCTTGGGAATCTTGGCCAGCACGTCGCCGGGACCCACTTCGTCGCCGTCCTGAATCATGAGGTGAGCGCCGCGGGGCAGCAGGTAACGCTTGCTGGCCTTGGCGTTCTTGATGAGGAACAGGGGCTGGCGCTTTTCATCGGGCGAGTCGGCAACCACCCAACGGGAGAGGCCGGTGACTTCATCGACTTCCTCGTTAAGGGTAATGCCTTCCTGCAGATCCTTGAACTGCACCGTGCCGCCGATTTCCGTGAGAATGGCGTAGGTGTACGGATCCCACTCGGCGAGAAGCTGGCCGAGCTTGACGTGGTCGCCGTCCTTGACGCGGAGGCGCGCGCCATAGACCACCTGGTAGCGCTCCTTTTCACGGCCGCGCTCGTCCTGGATGGCGATGGAGCCGGAGCGGTTCATGGCCACCAGCGTGCCGTCCTTGCTCTCGACGTAGCTGAGGTTGATGAAGCGCACAAAGCCGTTGTTCTTGGCGTCGAGGCGCGACTTGTCCTGCACGCGGCTGGCGGTGCCGCCGACGTGGAAGGTACGCATGGTCAACTGCGTGCCCGGCTCGCCGATGGACTGCGCCGCGATGACGCCGCAGGTTTCGCCCAGCTCGACCATGCGGCCCGAGCCAAGGTTGCGGCCATAGCAGAGCGCGCAGACGCCGCGGCGCGATTCGCAGGTGAGCACGGAGCGGATCTTCACCTTCTCCACGCCCGCACCCTGAATGGCCGAGGCGATGTCTTCGTCGATCTGTTGATTGACGTCAACAACCACCTGGCCGTCATAGTCCTTGATGCGCTCGAGGGTGACGCGGCCAATGATGCGGTCGCGCAGAGGCTCGATGATCTCGCCGGATTCGACGATGGCGCCCACGTAGATGCCTTCGACGGTGCCGCAATCGAACTCGGTGACGATGACGTCCTGCGCCACGTCCACCAGGCGGCGGGTCAGGTAGCCGGAGTCGGCGGTCTTGAGCGCCGTGTCGGCCAGGCCCTTGCGTGCGCCGTGGGTCGAGATGAAGTACTCGAGCACGGTAAGGCCTTCGCGGAAGTTCGCGGTGATGGGCGTCTCGATGACTTCGCCCGAGGGCTTGGCCATCAGGCCGCGCATGCCGGAGAGCTGGCGAATCTGCTGCTTGGAACCGCGAGCGCCGGAGTCGGCCATGATGTAGATCGGGTTGAAGGCGCCTTCGTCGTCCGCGCGCTTCATGTTGCCGAACATCTCGTCGGCCACCTTGTCGGTAACCGCGGACCACATCTGGATGACCTTGTTGGAGCGCTCGCCGTTGGTGATGGCGCCGTCCATGTACTGCTTCTGGACCTCGATCACCTTCTTGTCGGCGTCGTCCACGGTGGTGTACTTGCTGGCCGGGATGACCATGTCGTCGAGGCCCACGGAGAGGCCGGAACGCGTGGCGTACTGGAAGCCCAGCTCCTTGATGCGGTCGAGCATGCGCACCGTGACCTCGAGGCCGAGGTTCTGGTTGCAATAGTTGACCAGCTGGCCGATGCCCTTCTTCTTGAGCAGGCCGTTGACGAACGGCATGCCCGGCGGCAGGGCGTCGTTGAGGATGACGCGGCCCACGGTGGTGGAGATGTACTGCTTGTTGAACTCGACCGGCTCGGTATGCGTCAGGTCCTGATCGTCATAGGCCGTGGTCATGTCGAGCACCTGGCCGGTGTAGCGCAGGCGGATGGGCGAGAGGGTCTCGACCTCCTTGGCTTCGAGGGCCATGAGGATCTCTTCGGTGTTGGCGAAGACGCGGCCTTCGCCCTTGCCGCCCTTCTTGGCCTTGGTGAGGTAGTAGAGGCCGAGCACCATGTCCTGGGTGGGCACGGTGATGGGCTGGCCCGACGCGGGCGAGAGAATATTGTGCGAGGCCAGCATCAGCACGCTGGCTTCAATCTGCGCCTCGGGCGAGAGCGGAATGTGGACGGCCATCTGGTCGCCGTCAAAGTCGGCGTTGAAGGCGGTGCAGACCAGGGGGTGAATCTTGATGGCCTTGCCCTCCACCAGCACCGGCTCAAAGGCCTGAATGCCCAGGCGATGGAGGGTAGGGGCGCGGTTGAGCAGCACGGGATGATCCTTGATGACCTCTTCCAGGATGTCCCACACCACCGGCTCCTGCATCTCCACCATTTCCTTGGCCTGCTTGATGGTGGTGCAGTGGCCCGTCTGCTCGAGACGGTGATAGATGAAGGGCTTGAAGAGCTCGAGGGCCATCTTCTTGGGCAGGCCGCACTGGTGCAGCTTGAGCTCCGGACCCACGACGATGACCGAACGGCCCGAGTAGTCGACGCGCTTGCCGAGCAGGTTCTGGCGGAAGCGGCCCTGCTTGCCCTTGAGGGTGTCAGAGAGGGACTTGAGCGGGCGGTTGTTGGCGCCACGCAGCACGCGGCCGCGGCGGCCGTTGTCAAACAGGGCGTCCACCGCTTCCTGGAGCATGCGCTTTTCGTTGCGCACAATGACTTCAGGCGCGTGCAGGTCCATCAGCTTCTTCAACCGGTTGTTGCGGTTGATGACGCGGCGATAGAGGTCGTTGAGATCGGAGGTGGCAAAGCGGCCGCCATCCAGCGGCACCAGGGGGCGCAGCTCGGGAGGAATCACGGGCAGCACGTCGAGGATCATCCACTGCGGCTTGTTGGAGCTCTTGCGGAAGGCCTCGACGACCTTGAGGCGCTTGGCGTACTTGATCTTCTTCTGCGCCGAGGTCTCGGTCTTCATGCGCTCGCGCAGCTCGATGCCCAGCTCGTCAATCTGCACGCGCTTGAGCAGTTCCTTGATGGCTTCCGCGCCCATCATGGCCTTGAAGCCGGAGGGGCGGAACTGCGAGTCGAGCTCGCGGAACTTGCCTTCGTCCTTGATGATCTCGCGTTCCTTCACCGGCGCGTCGCCGGGATCGACCACGACATAGGACTCGAAGTAGAGAATGCCTTCCAGGTCGCGGAGCGAGATGTCGAGCAGGTGCCCGATGCGCGAGGGCAGGCCCTTGAAGAACCAGACGTGCGAGCAGGGCGAAGCCAGCTCAATGTGGCCCATGCGCTCGCGGCGCACCTTGCTGACCGTCACTTCAACGCCGCACTTGTCGCAGATCACGCCGCGGTGCTTCATGCGCTTGTACTTGCCGCAGAGGCACTCCCAGTCCGTGACGGGTCCAAAGATGCGCGCGCAGAAGAGGCCGTCGCGCTCCGGCTTGAAGGTGCGGTAGTTGATGGTCTCCGGCTTGGTGACCTCGCCATGCGACCAGCTGCGGATCTTCTCCGGCGATGCCAGCATGATGCGAATTGCGTCGAAGTCGGTAATCGGGCTGGTGAGTTCAAACGGGTTCGAACGAAACATGGCGACCCTCCTTGGCGGGCCTTTTAGGCGCCTGCCGCGGCTTTTCCCGGGATTGCTGAAGGATCCTTCCTTCCCGGGAAGCGGTGTTTGCCGCTCTCAAGAAGGACCCTGAACACTCTTTGCATCCGGCCCGCAGCACCTGGTTCGATGCTTCGGGCCGGTCCAGCTTGTGACCGCCTCGACTAGTCGGCGACCGCGGCCACTTCCGGCGCGGGCAGCTTCTTGATCAGGTCGGCGCGCTTGATCAGCTCAACGTCCAGGCACAGGGACTGGAGTTCGCGGATCAGCACGTTGAACGACTCGGGCACGCCCGGCTCGATGGCAGCTTCGCCCTTGACGATGGCCTCGTAGATCTTTGTCCGACCGTAGACGTCGTCGGACTTGGCCGTGAGCAGCTCCTGCAGGATGTAGGCCGCTCCATAAGCTTCAAGCGCCCACACTTCCATCTCGCCGAAACGCTGCCCGCCGAACTGCGCCTTGCCGCCCAGGGGCTGCTGCGTAATCAGCGAGTACGGTCCGATCGAACGGGCGTGGATCTTGTCGTCGACCAGGTGCGAGAGCTTGAGCATGTAGATGTAGCCCACCGTGACCGGCTGCTCGAACTGTTCGCCGGTCATTCCGTCGAACAGCGCCGTCTTGCCCGAAGAGGGCAGGCCGGCGGAGGCCAGCAGAGCCTTGATTTCAGACTCCTGCGCGCCGTCGAAGACCGCGGTGCCGAACCAGATGCCACGCCGCATGCCCGCGCCCACGCGCAACAGCATCTCGTCGTCCAGTTCAAGCAACTGGCGCAGAGTGGCGGTTCCCTCGAACTCCTTCTTCATGAGTTCGCGGGTGTAGGCCGCATCCGTGTTGGCTGCGATGAGGTCGGCGATCTTTTTGCCCAGCGCATGCGCGGCCCAGCCCAGATGTGTCTCCAGGATCTGACCCACGTTCATACGGGAAGGCACGCCGAGCGGATTGAGCACGATCTCCACCGGGGTTCCATCGGGCAGGTACGGCATGTCTTCCTCGGGAAGAATGCGCGCGATCACGCCCTTGTTGCCGTGGCGGCCGGCCATCTTGTCGCCCACCGAGAGCTTGCGCTTCATGGCGACGTAGACCTTGACCAGCTTGATGACGCCCGGAGGCAGTTCGTCGCCCTTTTGCAGCTTGGAGATCTTCTCGTTGTTGATCTTGCGCAGCACTTCAATCTGCCGCGAAGTCATCTCTTCGATCTCGTCGATCTGCTCGTTGACGCGCGGATCCTTGTCGGTGTAGCGGATGCGCTTCAGGTTCCTGGTGGCGATGCGCTCGATTGCGTCGCGGTCAATGATGGTGCCCTTGGTGAGCAGGCGCTTGTTGGTGCGCTCGTCATGCAGGTCAGCCAGCACTTCCTTGCCGCCCAGGATGCCGTCGAGGCGCTTGAGGCGCTCGTCGGTCAGAATCCGGATCTCGTCGCGCAGGTTCTTCTCGAGCTTGGCCACATACTCGCCCTCGATGACCTTGGCGCGCTCGTCCTTCTCCTGGCCCTTGCGGCTGAAGATGCGCACATCGACCACGGTGCCCTCGATGCCCGGAGGGCAGGTGAGCGAGGCGTCGCGGACATCGCCGGCCTTTTCGCCGAAGATGGCGCGGAGCAGCTTCTCTTCCGGCGTCAGTTGCGTTTCGCCCTTGGGCGTCACCTTGCCTACAAGAATGTCGCCGTGCTTGATCTGGGCGCCGATGCGGATGACGCCGCTCTCGTCCAGATCGCGCAGCGCATGCTCGCTGACGTTGGGAATGTCGCGCGTGATTTCTTCCGGCCCGAGCTTGGTGTCGCGGGCTTCGATTTCAAACTCCTCGATGTGCACCGAGGTGTAGTAGTCCTCGCGCACCAGCTTTTCGCTGATGAGGATGGCGTCCTCGAAGTTGTAGCCGCGCCAGGGCATGAAGGCCACCAGCACGTTGCGTCCGAGAGCCAGCTCGCCCTGCTCGGTGCAGGGTCCGTCGGCGATGACCTGACCCTTGATCACTCGGTCGCCCTCGCGGACGACGGGCTTCTGGTTGATGCAGGTGTTCTGGTTGGAGCGCTTGAACTTGATGAGCGTGTAGATGTCCGAGCCCACCTCGCGCGAAAGCTGCGTAGGATGATGCTCGCCCTCGACGCGCACGATGATGCGCTGCGAGTCGACCGAGTCCACGATGCCGTTGCGCTTGGCGAGGATGACGGCGCCCGAGTCGCGGGCGGTAACGCCTTCCATGCCCGTGCCCACCAGCGGCGCCTCGGCCACCAGCA
Source organism: uncultured Acidobacteriaceae bacterium (assembly GCA_903849645.1). GTDB lineage: Bacteria > Acidobacteriota > Terriglobia > Terriglobales > Acidobacteriaceae > Telmatobacter. The sequence continues at coordinate 115,624 of CAINJJ010000034.1, forward strand.
GCGGCACCGACTGGCGCTGCATGTTGGCGCCCATCAGCGCGCGGTTGGCGTCATCGTGCTCGAGGAAGGGCACCAGCGACGCGGCCACAGAGACAAGCTGCTTGGGCGAGACGTCGATGTAGTCCACCTCGGCGCGATTGACCAGAACAAAGTTCCCCTGACGGCGCGCGTTCACCAGATCTTCTGTGATCACGCCCTCGGCGTTGAACTCGATGTTGGCCTGCGCGATGGTGTGCTTGTCCTCTTCCCACGCCGACAGATAGAAGCTGAACGGCATGTGGTCGATGGGGCGCTTGCCCGCGGCCTTCAGGCTGGCGTTGAGGCGGCCCGCTTCTTCCTTTTCAATGTGGTCGCCTACGCGCATACCGCTCTCGCCCGCGTTGGTGATCTCCACGTAGTCCAGGATGCGCGCGTCCTTGACCTTGCGGTACGGCGACTCGATGAAGCCGTACTCGTTGATGCGCGCAAAGCAGCTGAGCGAGCTGATGAGGCCGATGTTCGGGCCTTCCGGCGTCTCAATGGGGCAGATGCGGCCGTAGTGCGTCGGGTGCACGTCGCGCACCTCAAAGCCGGCGCGCTCACGCGACAGGCCGCCCGGTCCAAGGGCCGAGAGACGCCGCTTGTGCGTAATCTCGGAGAGCGGATTGGTCTGATCCATGAACTGCGACAACTGCGAGGAACCGAAGAACTCGCGGATGGCCGCCATCACCGGCTTGGCGTTGATCAGGTCGTGCGGCATGGCCGTCGAGAGCTCCTGATAGACGCTCATCTTTTCCTTGATGGCGCGTTCCATGCGCACCAGGCCGATGCGGAACTGATTTTCCATCAGCTCGCCGACCGCTCTGACGCGGCGGTTGCCCAGGTGATCGATGTCGTCCACAATGCCGATGTTCCTGCGCAGCTTGAGCAGGTAGCGGATGGTGGCGTAGAAGTCTTCCGGCGTGAGGGTGCGGTGATCGAGGCCGGTAGCGTCCTGGTTCTCGTAGAGCTTGATGTTGAACTTGAGCCGGCCCACGCGCGAGAAGTCATACTTGCGCGCGTCGAAGAACATGCCTTCGAAGAGAGCGGTGGCCGTGTCCAGGGTCGGCGGGTCGCCCGGCCGCAGCTTGCGGTAGATCTCGATCAGCGCCTCTTCCGGCTTGCGCACGGCGTCGCGCTTGAGGGTGTTGGTGATGATGTTGCCCACTTCGTCGCGCTCGGGGAAGAAGACCTCGAAGCTGGCGGCGCCGCTTGACAGCACCTTGTGCAGGCGGTCTGCGGTCAACTCCACGTTGGCCTCGACCACCACTTCGCCGGTGTTCAGATCGACCACGTCGGCGGCGGTAATGGCGCCATCCAGTTCGGCCGACTCCACGTCGACGCGATCAATGCCCGCGGCGCGGATGGCCTTGAGCGTGTGCGCCGTGATCTTGCGGCCGGAGTGGGCGATCTCGTCGCCGTTGTGCAGCACGGCATGAGCGGGCTTGGCGCCCAGCAGATGCGTGCCCTTGTGCGCGTCAGGCTGCACGGCCCACTGCAGCTTGCCATCGGCCACGTGCAGGCGGTCAACGGTGTAGAAGGTCTTGAGAATCTCCTCGTCGGAACGCAGGCCGAGAGCGCGCAGGAAGATGGTGCCGAGGAACTTGCGCTTGCGGTCGATGCGCACATAGAGCGTGTTCTTCTGGTCGTACTCGAACTCGACCCACGAGCCGCGATAGGGAATGATCTTGCCCAGGAAGTAGGTGCGGTTGTTCGCGGTCTCAAAGAAGACGCCCGGCGAGCGGTGCAACTGCGAAACGATGACGCGCTCTGTGCCGTTCACGATAAAGGTGCCGTTGGGCGTCATCAAGGGGATGTCGCCGAAGAACACTTCCTGTTCTTTAATGTCGCGAATGGACTTGGTGCCCGTCTCCGGGTCCTTGTCATAGATGGTGAGGCGCACCGTCACCTTGAGGGGCGCGGAGAAGGTCATGCCCCGCTCTTCGCACTCCTGCTGGTCATACTTCAACTGCAGGCTCACCGGATCGCCGCACTTGTTGCAGAAGTCGGGCGTGTTCTTGTTATAGGTGCCGCACTTCTGGCAGAGCACATCGCCGGGATGGAAGGGGTCAGTGATCACCATGGCGCCGCAATGCACGCAGGCGGTGCGGAGGTGATGCAGTCCCTTCAAGTGGCCGCACTTGCACTCCCAGTTGCCGATCGAGAAGTCGACAAAGTCAAGCTGTGAGATGCCGCGGAAGTCCGTAATGGGAAACACGGAGACAAACACGGACTGGAGGCCGTTGTCGTCGCGCTCGTTGGGCAGCTTGTCCATCTGCAGGAAACGCTCGTAGGAGCGCCTCTGCACTTCAATCAGGTTGGGAATCTGGGTGGCGGTGGGAATCTTGGAAAAATCGAGCCGGCTGCGAATCGCGCGCTTCTCGTTGGGCATGCATCACTCCTAAAGGCTCGTCAGTCCGGCGCCACCCGATGGGGCCTGGGCCGGGCCAGCGCCCGAGTCTCTGGGGCACCGGCTGTTTACGGTAAGAAAATCAAGAAAACCGGACTGGTTCACAACGATTTCCAGTCCCCACCCCTGCATGACCGGCGGGCCATTGGTTCAGGCTGCCGTCACACCGGGAAACTCCCAAGGCGAAACAGCCCCCGTGAGAGTCACAACAAAAACACATTGCGGCCATTGCGATATATCCGGCCAGTGCGCTAGACTGCGCACAATCGAGGAAGGAAACGCAACGGTCAAAATCCGTCAAGGATTTGTGTGCGTATCCGGCAGAATCAGCTCAGAAGATGCCATCTGCCACGACCGGGAGACACGAATAGCCCGCAAGGACGCAATGCCTCACGAGCGCGGCCCGATGCCTGTGCTCCCATCCGAATTCTTTTGCCCCGCTCTCGCCGATCCCAAAGCTCGCTTCTGCCGCTCGCTCGCCAGCCAATCGCCATCATCAATGGACACCCGGCCCGCTTTCCGAGTAAGCCATTGACCCAAAGGCACTTATCCATCGCGCAAAATCCGCCGCCAGAGGGCTTGGCTCTGCCCCGGCTAGCGAATCCCTGCGTGCCTATTCGCATCTCTCAAGGCGCGCCGACCAAAACCGACTCAATCCCCAGAAAAACAGAAATGAGCCAAAAAGACGCGCAACGACTATCGTAGCGCGTCCCGGCGTTCCTTGCAAGGGCCCGTGGGCCTTGCGGCCCACGGCTCTTGAACGAAACTACTTGATTTCGATGGTCGCGATGCCTTCGAACTTCTTGCGGATGGCCTCAGCCTCGTCCTTGGTCGCGCTTTCCTTGATCGCCTTGGGGGCGCCATCGACCAGGTCCTTGGCTTCCTTCAGACCGAGCGAAGTGACTTCGCGAACAGCCTTGATGGTGTTGATCTTGTTCGCGCCGAAGTCCTTGAGGATGACCTGGAACTCGGTCTTCTCTTCGACCACCGGGGCCGCCGCACCAGCCGCCGCCACCGCTACCGGGGCCGCCGCCGCTGCCGAAACGCCAAGCCGCTCTTCCAGCTTCTTGACCAGAGCCGCTGCTTCCAGCAGGCTCAGGCTTACGATTTGCTCTTCCAACTGCAACAGATCCGCCATTTTCTTCTCCAATCAGAATCGTTAGAAATTGATATTGCTGACCGCAAACGCAAGCGGAAAGTTTCCGATGCGCCAGACCCGCGCACTTTCTGCCTGTTTCCCGGCCAAAACTGTTGAACACACAGCCCCGAACCGGGGGCTAGGCCGCGGCTGTTTCTCCGCCTGCGGCAAACTTTTCCTTCTCGACGCCCTGGCCCAGAACCACCGCCAGGTCGCGGCCCGTCGCATTGATCACGGTCGCCAGACGCTGCGCCGGGGCATTGATGAGGAACAGCAGCTTCGAGAAGAGCTCTTCCTTGCCCGGCATGGTGGCCAGCGCCTTGACTTCGTCCACATTCAGCAGCTTGCCGTCAACGATGCCCAGCTTGAACTGAAACTCGGCGTTGTCGCCGGCCCACTTGGCGAACACCTTGGCCAGAGCCACCGGGTCGCCGGAGGTGAAGGCCACGGAGTTGACGCCCTTCAGGCCCTTGAGCGCGGCAGCCACCTGGGTGCCCTCGCCGGAGACCGCCGCGAGCTTGTTCTTCACCACGCGATACTTGCCGCCCGCTTCGCGAATCACCTTGCGCAGGGCAAAGTCCTTGGCCACGGTCAGCTTGGCAAAGGTGCCGATGATTGCCGTGGTCGAGCCTTCCAGTTCCGTCGCCAGCAACTGGACCTTCTGTATCTTTTTCGCCTTTGAAATCGCCATTGTCTTCGCTCCGCTACGACAGGGATCAGGGATCAGTGATCAGGGATCAGTAAGAAACTCTTGACCCTCTGGCTCCGCTCCCCGCTCCCCTTCTCAAGCCCCATACGGGCGTTCTGTTCAAATCCACTTGGGTCCGGCACAATCGCCCGCCGGAGGTCGGAATCAACTGATCCCTGATCTCTGACCCCTGCTTATTAGTGCTTGCCGGCCGCGTCCGCGACTGCCGAATCCAGCGGCACGCCGGGGCCCATGGTCGAGCTCAGGGTGACGCTCTTGATGTACTTGCCCTTGGCAGCCGAAGGCTTGTGACGCACGATGGCGCCAATCACGGTGGTCGCATTCTCGATCAGCTTCTGCGGATCAAAGCTCAGCTTGCCCACGGGCACGTGCACCAGGCTCGTCTTGTCGGCGCGGAACTCCACCTTGCCGGCTTTGATCTCCTTGACCGCCGCGGCCACATCCAGGGTCACGGTTCCGGTCTTGGGATTCGGCATAAGGCCCTTGGGTCCCAGCACCTTGCCCAGGCGGCCCACAACCTTCATCATGTCGGGCGTGGCAATCAGGGCGTCGAAGGCGGTCCAGCCTTCCTTTTGAATCCTTTCCACCATCTCTTCGCCGCCCACAAAATCAGCGCCGGCTTCGAGGGCTTCCTTCTGGCGGTCGCCGGTGGCGATGACGGCCACCGTCTTGGTCTTGCCCAACCCGTGCGGCAGAACAACGGTCCCGCGCACCATCTGGTCAGCATGGCGGGTGTCCACGCCCAGGCGCATGGTCAGATCGACGGTCTCGTCGAACTTGGCATACTTGACCTGCTTGAGCAGGTCAACGGCCTCGGGCAGTGCATACGACGGCTTGATTACAGCCGCGCGCGCCTTCACAATGTTTTTGCTGTCTTTTTTTGCCATTCTTCCCTCGTCTCCCACCGAATCTGCCAGCTCCGCTTTGCGGAGAGCCCGGAACCCCTGCCCAGCTTTGAAAACCGCAGCCGCAGGTTCGAACGGGTCCAGAAACCGTGGTACTTGTGACGGTCCAGGGATTTCCCCCGGACACATCTCTGGATCATAACCAAACGGCCCCCGGAATGCAAGCGCGACTGGAAATGAAGGACTCTTCCGAGCCCAGCTGCCCTGCGCTTTTCAGGGCCAAAGGCTTCATCCCATGAGCGCCCGGCGGATTCGCTTGCCGGAGGCCTGCCAGCGGCGGACGACCTCGTAGACGATCACCGTCGCGTAACTGACCGCGATCCACAGCAGGACCTCTTCAATGGGCAGGCGGCTCCAGGCGGTGATGCGCAGGCCGATCATGGCGCTGTCCTGAAAGTCCCACCAGCCATAGGGCACGGCCAGCGTGACCTCCCACAGCAGGCTGGTGAGCAGGATGATGAAGACCGTGAGGCTGAGGGCGCGCCAGTTGATGACCGGCATGGCCGCGGGCAGGAGCGCCGCCGAGGGCGCCAGCGCACCGGCCACCAGAAAGGTGAAATACCCCGGAAAGCCCGGCTCGGCGACAAACACCCGCCGGTAGGCGATGGCCGCCGCAATCAGCAGGGCTGCCCACACCACGGACTGCGGGTGGAAGCGCAGCAGGCGGTCAAACTCCGCTCGCTCGCGGCTGTTGACGGGAACGCTGTAGGCCGCCAGCCAGTACTCATCGAGCCATATATAAAGGAGCAGAATGGCGACGAAGCCAGTGAAGTAAAAGACGTACTCCTCGGCCGGCACGCCGCCGCCCAACGCCGGCGCCGGAATGCGCAGCGTGGCTCCCGGATTGGGGAAGGTGAAGAAGCGGTGCGCGAAGAAGAAGTCCAGCGCCGCGCCCAGCGGGAAGAGGATGCCGATGGTGCGGACGAAAGCCCGCTTGGAGATGCGCACGCCTTCCAGCGGGACCAGCCAGACGCCGATCACCAGAATGGGGACGATGAACAGGAGCAGGCTGACGGTGTAGCCGTGGGGCGAAACCTCCGCCGCCCTGCTGGCCGGGCCGCGCACCGTGCGCAGCGTGAGCGCCGCCGGGGCGGCTATCATCCCCAGCATGGCCAGGAGCAGCCGGAAGCTGGTGCGTGGCGCATCTTGAGTGGAAGGTCCGGCCATGGCGCATCCTCCTGCCCCGGCGGTCGGGCTGCGCGGTAGCAGCAATATAGCATCGCCGGGGCGGTGCGGACTCCTCCGAGCGCATCCTGTTTTGCAGGCTGCGGGCTTTCCTCACCAAGCCCTCTTGTGGCACACTTGGACGCATGGGAAGCAAAGACAAAGGCAAAAAAGAAGTCAAGAAGGCACCCAAACCCAAGCCCAAGCCGGAAGCGGGCCGCAAGCGCGAAGTTTTCACCCCCGCCCCGGCCAAGTAGTCCCCCAGCCGTTCGCCTCTCCGGCGCGCCGCGCATCAGACGCGGAAAGGCCCTCTCTGCCTTGAGAGGGCCTTTTTGCATGGCCATGCATTGCTTCGGCGGACACTGGCCTGGGCAGCCCGCGGCCCTACAGCGGCTTCGCCCGTCACGTCATGCCTCCGCACAAGGCGATAGCCTGAAAACGAGTGCCTCACCAGGGGGTTAGCCCATGCGCCTGAAATCTCTGGTCACTGGATTGGCCATTCTTCTGTTCGCAGCCTCCGCGGGCGCGCAGGATTCTGCATCTTCCGCGCCGGCCTCCGCGCTTCCGGCCGTGCAGCCAGCCGGACGGCCCGCGGTGGGCATTGCCCTCGAGGGCGGCAGCGCCCTGGGACTGGCCCACATCGGCATCCTTCAGTGGCTTGAGGAGAATCACGTCCCCATCGACCGTCTCGCGGGCACCAGCATGGGATCGCTGGTGGGCGCGCTCTACGCCACGGGCCACACCCCTGCGGAGATGCGGGCGCTGGCCGGCAGCGACGCTTTCACGCGTGTCTTTGCCCTGCAGGCTCCTTACGCGGATGTGAGTTTCCGCCGCCGGCAGGACCGCCGCGAGATACCGCAGGCTCTCTCTGTGGGGCTGCGCCATCACGTGGCCCTCCGCAATGCCCTGCTGGCCGACCAAGGGGTCAACGAGTTCCTGGCCACCAACCTGCTCGATGCTAACCGGCAAGAGCTGGACTTTGACGGGCTGATGATTCCCTTTCGCTGCATGGCCACCGACCTCAACACCCTGGAGCCGGTCAGCTTTGCCTCCGGTCCCCTGCCCGCGGCGGTGCGCGCCTCCATCTCCCTGCCCGGCGTCTTCCCGCCGGTGAAGGCGCTCAACGGCCACTTCCTGGTCGATGGGGGAATTCTGGACAATCTACCCACGGATGTGCTGAAGCGCGACCTGCACGCCGGGGTCATCATTGCAGTGCGCATTGAGGACGCGCTGCTGGCGGACGCCGACACTGGTTCCATCGTTGGGGTGCTCAACCGCGCCTTTTCCGCCGGCATTGTGCAGAATGCGGCGCGGTCGGAGTTGCTGGCCGATGTGGTGGTCCGCGTCCCGGTGGGCAGCTTTGCCGGTACCGACTATGGCCGGGCCAATGAACTGGTGGATGCCGGCTACAAGGCGGCCGAAGCTACCCGCGCCGCCCTGCTGCGCTACGCTCTGGACGATGTTGGTTGGCGGGCCTATCTGGCCGACCGCGAGAGTCGCCGCCGCCCGGCCCCCGGCACCCTGCGCGAGGTTCGCGTCGAGGGTGCTTCAGCCGGCGCGATGCGCAGGGCCAGACTTGACCTGAAGCCGCTTGAGGGCCGTCCCATCGCAGCCGCGGCCGTTCTCGACGCTCTCAAGGGAGTGCAGTCGGGAGGAGGCATCGCCGCAACGTGGGAGACCTTCAGCGCGCAGCCGGCCGCGGCGGACACCGGCCTGCTCATTCACCTCACTCCTGACCGCATCGGCCCCCCTTATCTGCTGGTCGGCCCGGAGGTGTCCGCCTCCACATCCAACATCACCCGCGGCGAGTTGACCCTGCGGCTGGTCGACCAGAACCTGGGCGGCTTCGGGTCGGAGTTCCGCGCGACGGCCCGCATCGGTTACATGACCGAACTTGGAGCCGAGTACTATCGCCTGCTTACGCCGCAAGGCTACTTCGTTGAGCCGCACGCAGGCATCGTGCGCCAGCCGGTGTATCTCTGGGCCAACCAGAAGCGCATTGCCGAGCGCTTTGAAGAGAGCCTGGCCGCCGGGCTTGAAGCAGGCCGCACCTTCTCCAACCAGGTGCAGGCATCGGTGGTGTGGCGGGCAGAGGACACCCGCTGGAGTCTCCAAACAGGCTCGGGCGGCGGACCCGACCTGCATGGCGCCGCGCAAACCGGATTGCTGCAATTGAATATCGACAGGACCGCGGCCAGCGTGGTTTCGCCCAGCGGGTATCGCCTGATGGCCTCGGCCGGCGCGCTCTACCATGCCGTGGGCAGCGACAACGCCCCGGTGGTGCATCTGTCGTTCGGCGCCACCCGCTCCTGGAAGGAGATCAACATCCTGGGCATGGGGACCGAGATCAACTCTTACCTGCGCGCCCGCGTCGCCGAACCCTACCGCTTCACCCTGGGCGGGCCGCTGCATCTCTCCGCTTCGTCCTTTGACGAGTTCCGCGGCACGGACACATGGCTGGCGCGCGCCGGCTTGCTGCATCGCATCGCGGGGCTGCCCACCGGTCTGGGCCACGGACTGTATGGCGTGGTGGCCTATGAGGCAGGCGAGGTCTGGTCGCCGGAGGCTCGGGCGACGCTGCGCCAGGACGGCGTGACCGGACTGGTGGCCAATACGCCGCTGGGGCTCATCACCTTTGGCGTCTCCGTGGGCGACGCGGGACACCGCAAGGTCTTTGTGACCATTGGCCGCTGGTTCTGAGGGTGGAAGAGGAGCGGAGGGTCGGAGGCGTCCTTGCAGTCTCCCTTTGAATCAATGGGCCATGGCCGGGTCGTCAGACACGCTCCGCGCCTGACCCTCCACCTTCCGTGCATGGACCGCGAACCGCGGCGGCGCGGGGCCCACCAGTTGGTGGCTGGAAAGCCCTGCAGCCGTCTCCACCTGAACGGTGTAACGGCTCGAATATCCTTCGTCGGCCGCAAAACCCGGTAAAGCTGGCTCTCCGCGAGGGCCTACTGACCGGGCTCGACGACCAGGTCCTGGGCGAGCTTGAAGTGGATGATGGACTCGGCCGGAATGTCGAGGTCGCTGTTTCCGGTGAGGCCGGCAACGGCTGTGCCCGCGCCGCCGCCGGCAAGGCCGCCGATGACCAGCCCGGTGCCGCCGCTGGCCAGGCCGCCGATCAACATGCCGAGGCCCGAGCCTCCGCCGATGAGGGCCGCGGAGCGCCTGCCCTTGCCCTTTTTGGCGCGCGCCAGATCGCGGGTTTCGAGCGGGTATTGGGTGCCGTTGAGTGTAAGCGAGGTGAGGCGCAGTTCAAGCAGAGAGCTGCCCTTGAAGTGCCCGCGGCGGTGCGAGACGTCCACCACGCCGCCCACGGGCGAGCCCTTGGGAACCAGAACGGAGTTGTCGGCAGCCAGCACGGGATCGACGATTTCGCCGGTGAAGGTCTCTCCGGCGCGGCTCCCCTTGACGCTGATGCGCTGATCGATGCGGATGGTGAGAACGGTTCCGCCGGGGATGCTGACGCTGACTGGCACCGGGACCGGGGAGACCTTGGGCGCCGAAGCGGGCGCGACGGGCGCACCGGGAACCGCGGGGGTGGTGGTGGTGGCGATGGCGCCGCTGGCCTGCCCGGCCGGCGGCGGCTGCACGATGGTGGTAGTGGTGGCGCCGTTCTTGTCCACGGAGACCACCTGCTGAGCCTGCCCGGATGCCGCCGCCTGTTTTTTTGCCTGATCGAGAGCCTGGTCCTGTTTGGACTGGCAGCCGGAGAGCATGGCCGCGGCCAGCAGCAGAGCGAATGCCGGCAGACGGCCGGTACGAGTCAAAAAGCCTGAATTGAACATTCTGGAACCTCCTGGCCCTGTCAGCGTGCAGGCAGGGGCCTGTTAATAGCCTGAACCAGGCGGCTGGCGGTTTCTGTGCCAACCTGCTCAAACTCGGGCTCATATCTCAGGGGTTGCCAAGGCGTGAAACGGAGGAGTTCAGGAAGCAAAGGCCGCGTCCGGGGAGGGGCGCGGCCTTTGCGTTGAAGTCTGTTGAGGGCCTGGAACACTTTTCAAAATTGCTAAGGCTCGAGCTTTCCCGGCATCCCACCCATTGCGCTCAAAAAACGCGCAATGGGTGGGGCACACGAGTCTACAGGACATCCGAAAGCGCTCTAGAACGGGTTCAGCTTGTTGAGGCCCTTCTTCTTTTTCTTCTTGCTGGAGGACTCGTCGCTGAGGTCTGCCTTGGGCTTCTTTTTCTTGTCAGTGGAGGCAGCGGGGGTTGCGCCGGGCTTGACGTCGTTGACCTGTTCGGGCGCGTCGGCCGGCTTTTCAGCAGCGGGAAGGGCGGTGTTCGCGGGACCGACGGCCTTGATGACGGCGTTGGGGTCGGCGGCGGGCGCGGCGACGATCTGCACGCCTACGCCGCTGCCTCCCTCGGGCTTTTCAAGCTGCAATGGGGCGTCAGAAGGCTTGTCGCTGCGGGGCGGCTCATTGACGCCGGTTGGCGTGGCTGCTCCGGCGGGAGCGGCCGTGCCGCCCGGATTGAGCGCGGCATTGAAGGCGGCGATGTTCTGCTTGGTGATCTCTGGAGCGAGAACCCGCTTGGGGTCGTCGAGGCTGGGCTCACCCACGTGGACGGCTTCAACGACGGTGGGCCCGTGCTTGATGAGCCCGAGGGTGCGGTCGGTGAAGTGGAGGGCCTGGCGGCTGCGCTCCTCGGCATCGCTCTCGGCAATGGCTTCAGGCGTGGGCTCGGGGACGGGGCGGTTCATGGCCACCAGGCGGTCGCGGGCGTCTTCAACGCGCGGCGCCATGGGGTAGCGGGTAATGACCTTGGCGTAAGAGGCGGCGGCGCGGTCAAGATAGCTGGCGCGCAGGCGTTCGCGCACCGCTCCGGGGACCCCGGGGGCGACCGCCACCGCGCGGGCTTCACCGGCAAAGGCGTCGCCGATGCCAAGCAGGGCCTGGTCGCTCTTGGAGTAAAGGGGGTAGGTGTCGACCACCGTCTCAAGGCGGGCGATGGAGGCGGAGAAGTTCTCGTGGGTGGAGTAGAAGAGGCCGATTTCGGTCTCGCGCTCGGCCAGAACCTCCTGCACGTCGCGCAGCTTCTGCTTGGCGCGGGGCACGAGGGAGGAGTCAGGGAACTGGTTGATCATGTTCCGGTACTCCTGCTCGGCGCGCTGTGCGTTGGTGTAGTCGCGGTCTGGCTTCTCCATCTGCTCGTAGTAGATGTCGGCCACCTTCATCTGCGCCTCGGCGGCTTCAGGGGCCTGGGGGAAGAAGGTGATGAAGTCCTTGTACTCGGCCTCGGCCTGTGCCAGGGCGGCGGTGCCGCCCTCCTTGAACCAACTGTCGCCCACCGCGAGCTTGGCGCGCATGCGGTATTCGGAGTCGGGATAGGTATTGAGCATGGTCTGGAGGGTGAGCCGGGCCACGTCAAAGCGGCCCTTCTTGAGGGCGATCATGGCCTTGTCAAAGAGCTCCTTGTCGGGCTGCTTGGAGGCCACATTGGCGAGCGGGTTGGCGCTCAAGTCCTGATTCTTCTTGTGCTTGGGCTTCTTTTCCCGGGCCTGGGCCGAGACCGAGCCCAAAGCCAGGACCGCCAGAACCAGCGCGGCAGTCTTCAACGGCAACCTGTTCATATCCCCTCATTGCGGCTGCGTGTTCCGGACAGGCCACGCGCCTCTTCCCAATCCTTTAAGAATTCCTGCCGGGAGTGGATGCTAAGCACCCTCCGCCTGACGGGCCGCCGCCAGCAGGGCGCGCGCATCCCGTTCCGGTTCTCCGGCGCCAAAAACGGCATTTCCCGCGACGAGCAGTTCCGCTCCCGCTTGGACGATGCGGGCCACCGTGTCGTGAGCCACGCCCCCGTCCACTTCGATTCTAAATGCCAGGCCCAGGTCACGGCGCAATGCGGCGAGTTCCCTGATCTTGCGGAGAGAAAACTCGATAAATTGTTGCCCGCCAAAGCCGGGATTGACGCTCATCACGAGCACATGGTGGACCATGGGGAGAATTTCGCGGAGCAGGTGAACAGGCGTTGCGGGATTGACGACCACGCCGGGCTTCATGCCGTGGTGAGCGATCAGCTCAAGCGAGCGATGGAGATGGCGGCAGGCCTCGTAGTGAACGCTGACCCAGTCTGCCCCGGCGTCGGCGAAGGCGGGGATGAATTCGTCTGGATTCTCGACCATGAGATGACAGTCGAGGGGCAGGCGAGTGGCCTTGCGCAGGGATTTGACGACGGGCGGACCGATGGTGATGTTGGGCACAAAGTGGCCGTCCATGACATCCACATGAATGACGGTGCCGCCGCCGCGCTCGGCCGCCGCCACCTGGTCGGCCAGGTGGGCGAAATCCGCCGAAAGTATGGAGGGCAGAAGCTCAATCATCGTATGGCAGACCGCAGGCGCATCGTGAAGATTTGGGGGTAACTCGCGCTGCATCAGTGTACCAAGACGCGCGTGAGGAAGGGGGCCGCGTCAGGCTGCGGGGCCGCGAAACACCCGAACTTCGGTCTTCTCTCCCGTTTTGCGGTCCTTTTCGAAGGTGATCTCGGCGAAGCCATTGTCCGAGAGCTTCTCAAGTACAACGGGAGTCCTGGAGGGATCATGAAACTCGATGATCAGGAAGCGAATACGGCTGAGAACATCTTCGGTAATCGAATCGAAAACCTCGTATTCCGCCCCTTCAATGTCGATCTTGCAGAGGTCGACCAATCCGGTCTGGAAGAAGCGATCAATGAGGGATTGGATGGTGGTGGTGGGGACCACGACGGATGCCGCCGCGGTGGAGGCCTGATTTTGGAACATGCTCTCCCCGGTGCTGCCGCGGCTCGGCTTGAGGGGGATTTCGGAGCCTTCGGGCAAGTTGCAGACAGCAGCATTGATGGCGACGGCGGAGAAGCCGAGATTGGTGTTGAGATTGACGCGCAGCCTGAGCGCGGTGAGCGGGTTCATCTCGACGGAGACGAGTCTGGCCACGTCGATGCCTTCGAGCTTGAGCATCATCGGAAACCCGCCGCCGTTGGCGCCCAGGTCGAGAACGGAGACCGGACCAGCCAGTTTGAACAGAGGCAGGTATTTGCGATACATGTCTCCCACGATGCAGTGGCGGGTACCGTTCTCGTCGCCGCCGTGGTGGTCGACAAGCAACTCGACCCCGCCCTTGCGATAGACAACGAACCCGGTCTTGCGGTCGAAAAGCCGCCCCAGAAAAGCATGGGCCAGTTATCAAAATGGAGAATGGCCTTCAATCCGGCGAGGCGGGTCTTCAGCATCACGGTCATCCTTTTGCGGTTCAACTTCTCCCCAGTATAGTTCCGGGCCGATGAATCAATCACTGGAGCTTAAGGCGGGCGCATGGGGAAGCCGCTGCGCACGCAGAGTCAGGACAGAGCAACAGGCGGCTGTGTCTTCGCCACAAACACCCGTCCCACCCCACGCAGCATGGCCTTGACGGGCCAATGGCCGGCCTCGTCCGGGAAGAAGACTTCGCCGGCGCGGCGCACCTCAGCGCGATAGTACCAGCGCTTGAGGAGGGCAAGGTGCCCCTGACGGAGCGTAGGCGTCAGGGACTGCTCTGGCTGGGAGAGTGCGGCTAGTGCGGCTTCCATGCGCGCTTCAAGCAGGCCGCGGGGCATCTTGGCCGGCGCTGGTTGGTCAGGCTCTGAAGATGGGGCCACGGGCTCCGAGCCGGGCGCCGCGGGCGGTTCGGGCAGCGGCTCGATGGCGTGCGGGTGGGCGAAGAGCGAACTGGAGCCGGATTGCTCGTTCTGGATTCTCATGCCAAGGGTGGAGAACGGGGCGGGACCCCTGAGACGGCCGTTCTCATAGAGAAAGACGGCCACCTCGTCCGGCTGGGCGGAGGCCTGAAGGATCACGGCGCGGAGGCGGCTCATGGGCCGCACCAGTTCCGGAGCAAGGGCGCGCACGGCTTCGACGCGCTGCACCTGGGCGTGCATCTGGGCGGCGGACTCGAATTCGAGGGCGGCGGAGGCTTCGTCGCGCTGGCTTCGCAGAACGGTGAGGCGGCTGTCACCGCGGCTGGCCAGAAACTGTTCGACGGCGACCGACTCCTGCTCGTAGCGCTCGTCGCTGCAGCCCTGATAGCAGGGCGCCAGGCACATCTTCATCTCGGAGTAGACGCAGCCGGGATGGGTGGGATGGGGGTCGAGGTCGTCGGTGCAGCGGCGGAGCAGAAAGAGCTTGAGAGCTTCGTCCACGTAGCGCTCGGCGGCGGCGCGGGAGGGAAAGGGTCCGTAGGACCAGGAGGCCTCGCGCTGGCTGGGGCGGTGGGTGATGGTGATGCGGGGATAGGGGTTGCCGCCCAGAAAACGGACGAACGCCGGGGCGCGAAGGTGCATGCGCTCCAGGGCTTTGGGACCGTAGATGGCCTCGAGCAGGGAGAACTGGACGAGGAGGGATTCGAACTCGGAGCCAGTAGCCCGCCAGCGGATAGTGCGGACGCGGCCCGCAAGCTGGAGGCGGCGAGGGTGTTTTTCCGAGGGGAGGAGAAGGCGCTCGAGACGGGCGCGGAGGTTGGGGGTGCGCCCGATATAGGGCTCGGCGTGGGCTTCGGCTGCGTGAAGGGCGAAGACGGCAGCGGTCGCGGGCAACTGGCTCAGCGCCGCTTTGGGGTCGGCGGGATCAAATGGAAGCGAATCGAGATCAAGTGCCACAGTCACCCCGCCTCCGTTCATGCGCCTGCGATGGTCATGCCGTCGATGCGGAGGGTTGGCGAGGCCACCGCGCCGCGGAATTCGAGGTCGTTGCCGATTGCGGTGACGTTCATGAGCATCTGGGCCAGGTTGCCGGCGATGGTGACCTCCTCCACTGCGTGCGTGAGCAGGCCGTTCTCAATCCAGAGGCCGGTTGCGCCGCGCGAGTAGTCGCCGGTGACCGTGTTGACGCCAAAGCCCATGAGGCTGGTGACGTAGAGTCCGGCAGGTACGCCGGCGAGGATCTCCTGGGGGGTGAGCGCGCCGGGCTGGAGATAGAGGTTGCCGCAGCCGATGCCCGGCGCGCCGGCAAGTCCGCGGGAGGCGTTGTGGGTGGACTTCATGCCCAGCTTGCGCGCGGAGTAGGTGTTGAGCAGGTAGTTCTGGAGCACGCCCGACTCGACGATGACAGTTCGAAGGGAGGGCAGCCCTTCGCCGTCGAAGGGCGAGGTGCCGTAGCCGCCCATGCCGGAGGGCAGCATCATGGTGTTGTCGTCGAGGATGGTGAGGCTTGGGGCGGCGATGGGCTGGCCGAGCTTGCCGGCCAGGAAGGAAGCGCCGCGCCAGATGGAGTCGCCGGAGGCAGCCTCAAAGACCGAGCCGATGAGGGAGCGGGCTACCTCAGGCGCGAAGACGATGGGCACGCTCTGGGTGGGGACGCGGCGTGCGCCGAGGCGGCGGAGGGTGCGGCGGGCCGCCTCCTGGCCCACAGACTCAGGGGAGTCGAGGTCAGCGAGGCGGCGGGCGCTGGACCACCAGCCGTCGCGCTGCATGGTCCCATTGGCGTCCATGGCCAGGGGAGCGGCCGAGACCCCGGCGTAGCTGGTGCGGTAGCCGCCGAGGAAACCGCGGGAGTTGGCCAGCACCTTGCGCCCGCTGGCGGCGTCAAAGCTGCCGCCGTCAGAGTTGGTGATACGTGGGTCGGCGGCGAGGGCGGCAGCCTCGGCGCGGCGGGCCCACTCGATGCGCTCGGCTCCGGGCAGGGAGTAGACGTCGCTGTCATAGAGGCGCTGGTCGCCTGGCAAGGAGCCGAATTCGGCGGCGTCAGGCAGGCCGGAGAAGGGATCCTCCTCCGTGACTTTGGCCAGCGCGAGAGCGCCCTCGACCAGCAGGCGGATGCCCTCGGCGGTCAGGTCGCTGGTGGAGGCTGAGGCGGAGCGGTGGCCCAGAAAGACGCGCAACCCGAGGCCGCGGGAGCCGGATTCCTTGAGCGTCTCGACCTCGCCCATACGCACATTGACGGAGAACTCGTCGCCCTCGCGGGCCACCGCCTCGGCGTCGCTGGCGCCGGCCTTTACCGCAAGAGCCACCACGTCGGCTGCGAGGAGTTCAAGATCAAGACCCGCGGAGTCGGGTTGAGAAGCAGTTTCCACCATGGGTCAACAGTACCAAAGCGCGGCACCGGCCGGCAGGCGGCGCCAGGGCGGTGGCCCCTGCCTGGGTTGGGATTTGGGCCGGAATCAGGGCCAGAGTGTCACCAGTCCCTGCTGCCCATTGCACACGCCGCCGGTACTGGTGTTGGTTACGTAGAAGTTGACGTAGAGCTGTCCACGGGTGTCGATGCCGAAGGGCGCGCTGCCGCCCGAGCCCGCTCCCGCCTGGTTGCCGCCGGCGGTATAGTCGCCTGCAAGTTGCACCGAAGTGGCGGAGTTGGCCGCCTGCGCCACGCCGTGCAGATGAACGCCGCGATTGGGACCGGTGACGCCCGCCTCCACCATGGGTGCGCCCGCGCCGGGGGTCATGGACGAGGACAACTCCACCGCATAGCTGCAGGCGCCCTGGCCAGTGGCGGAACTGCCGCCGTAGAAGCTGGCGTCGAGCGCGCCGGAGGTTCCGAGAGAGCCGGGGGGGACCGGGCAGGAGTAAAGCAGCGTGAGCCCGCCTGCCCCGTGGGCCGGGGAGTAGAAGTGACAGATGGCCCTGGAGCCTCCTGTTGCTGGTGCGGGGGCCGGGGGTGGGCTGGGGGGTCTGTAGGCTGAGGAGCCGCCGCCCGGCAGCGGTCCGCCGTCGACAAGAGTAGGGGGCGTGGCGTTGCTCCAGACGGCGATGTGTCCGGCGGCCACCTGGCCGGACACAACGGGAACGTTGCCCGAGGGGCCGAAGTTGAAGCTTGTTCCGCCGGCGTTGATGGTGTAGCTCTTGCCGGCCGAAACGAGGGCTACCAGTCCCATCGAAAGGTTGAAGCTGCGGGTCGCCGGCGTATACGACCAGGCATCGTTGGCGCCATTGCCCTGCACGTCAATGAGGTTGTAGGCGCTCGTCCAATTGGGGCAGCCAAGCTTTCCGCAGCGGACAACCACCGCGCCGGAGAGCCCGTTGATGAGAGGCAAGGGCGGAGTAGTGAGAGCAATTCCCGCACCGAAGACACCCGAAAGCAGCAACCCGTACGGTGCCGTCACCTGACCCCTTCCGAACATGTAGGGTGTTGCTGCCGGGTATCCCTTGTAGATAGTTGGATCGGCGGAATTAGTGAAAGTAACGGCCTGATCGTTGCCCTGCCAGAGCCCCGTCAAGGTCACGCCCTGCCCGCCGTTGGCGACATTCACGAGGGAAGGAATATAGC
This sequence comes from uncultured Acidobacteriaceae bacterium, assembly GCA_903849645.1. Lineage (GTDB taxonomy): Bacteria > Acidobacteriota > Terriglobia > Terriglobales > Acidobacteriaceae > Telmatobacter. The sequence goes on from CAINJJ010000034.1 coordinate 133,183, forward strand.
TGCCGATCACGTTGTTTGCGCCGCGATAGTGTTGGACAAAGTAATGGGGTTGCTCGAGTGAATCGCCAGAGCTGAAGGCTTCCGGCAGTGGCTCGGCCTGCAAAGTCCCGTCCACTTGACCGACGGCTGCGTTGTAGACACCCATGACCTTGGCCGCAGGATAGATGTCGTAAGGATTGGCAGGGACAACAGTGACGGTCGGGTTTCCCGACACGCCAGCCCCCGGATTTGCCACCGAGCAGGCGGTGAGAGCGCCGCTTGACACACCGCTAACATAGATCACAGGAGGAGTCGTGGCGGTGATTCCGGAGAGGAGCAACTGCGGCGGCATGTTGGCATTGGCAAAGCCGGTTCCGCCGGAAACATTGCAGGATGTAACCTGGCCGCCGCTAACGGTTGCGCTGGCCGTGCAGCGCGCCCCGCTGGAGCAACTTCCCATGACCGCATAAGCGCGCCCGCTGTAGCCGCCTCCCTGGCCCGGCATGACTCCGCCTCCCTGAAAGAGAGCTGCCTGGCTTCCGGTCGAGTTGAACATGATGGGGATGACATTGCGAATGAGAGAGGTGGGGGCACTGTCTGGATTGGCTGCCAGACCGTTCATCGCGCCCGGCCCTGCCCTGTCGGCTTCGAACTCGATTCCATAGCCCGCCAACCCGCCCGCAGTGACGAGGGAGTTGACCGGATGAGGTACCCGCGCGGTGGCAAGAGTGATGTGCGCTCCGTCGGGGACGCTCGCAACCTTTTCACATTCATAGTCGATGTCGAAGATGCAGGCCAGTTGGCCCGCTCTGAATCCATTGGAAGAGGTAACGGCAAGACTGACATTGGACTGGGGGAAAGTGGTTGCGGAGGCTCCGCTTGCACCTGCCGCATTGCTCACCGCGGCGGTCAGGCGGGTTTGGACGGACGTTCCAAAGGCTCGATCCCAATCGCAACCGGTTCCGCGGTCGGAACAGGTTACGATCTCGTTATTCCCAGCGTTGGAGAACGCGCTGATGTACCCTTCGCTGTATTTCTTGCTCAGATCCACGAGCAGACGCCCCTCGCCCTGAAAGCCATTGCCTGACTGGGACGTCGTTGTAATGGTGGCGGAGCCATCTGGGCCAGTGGTCACTGAGCCCAGGACGGCCTTGAAGACCTGTCCGCCCTCGGTGGCCTCATAGCGCATGGACTCGTTGCCCTCGTCCCCCTGTGCGTTCTGGTTGCCATAGCCGAAGGTGTCGATGGCGTGGCCCACGCAGTCGCCGTTGCCGATGCAGTAAATGACCTGGGCCAGGTCACCCCCGCCCTGTGCCTGGGTGTACCGGTAGGATGTCGTTTCAAAGGTGGCGAAGTTGGTCTTGTCGCCTAGGCTTTCATTGGAGTTGCGCCCGCCGGCAAAGGCGAAGCTTTGCAGCTTGAGCGCGTCCGCGTAGTGCGCATACAAGCCTGGCCCTGGGCCGGTGATGTTGGTCATGGTAAAGGCGGGCGAAGAGAGGAACCTGTTGCTCAAGGGCCGCGACTGATTGAAGATCCACTGGGGCACGCCATAGCGCATGTCCATAAAGGCAGCCGTAGGTTGAGAGGCCTTCGGCCCGCGAACAATGGGCGGGGCAAAGTTGTTGGGGGCTCCGCCAAAGGGCTGCTCTTCTGCCAGCGAATAGAGGGCCGGAGCCTGAATCATGCAGGCGTGGGTCTGCGACGCGCACTGTTCAATGGATTTGGCGATTCCACGGTTCTCATTGCCAGGCAGGGCCTGGACCTTGTCGGCATAAAGGACCCCGTCCTGGGCAGGCTGGGGGCTTCGCACGCCAGCGGCGTTGGACTGGGAATCAGGGGCCTGCGCAGCAAGCAGAACCGGGGAAGCGAGGCACAGAACAACCGCGAAGAGACGTGTTCTCATGGCACAAATATACCCAAGCCGTCAGCGACCTGAAATACCAAAGGATCCAGACGGAGCGCGGAAGCAAGGATTCCGGAAAGGACAGGGCGAGAGCGCGGTCACATCGCTTCAAGGCTTGATTTGGTAAGGTGGGAGTCGTTTCCGGGGGCACAATGAAAAAGCACTTGCTGCATTTTCTGGCATTAATGGCACTGGCCGGCGCTTTAACGCAGGGTTTGGCGCAATCAAAGGCCCTGGACCCCAACCTGCTGGGCAAGGCCACCGCCGGAGACGCCCAATCGGAACTGCAGGTGGGGCTGGCCTACCGCCGAGGCGACGGGGTGGCGCAGGACTACGAGCAGGCGGCCGCCTGGCTCTCAAAGGCCGCCGAACAGGGCCTGCCGCAAGCGCAATATGAGTTCGGCCTGCTCTTCCATGCCGGACAAGGAGTGGGGCAGAGTGACGCACAGGCCGCCGCCTGGTTTCGCAAGGCGGCCGAGCAGGGGTTTGCCGACGCCCAACTGAGCCTGGGCGCGCTTTACGATCACGGCCAGGGGGTGGCGCAGGACGAGGCCAAGGCGGCGGGATGGTACCGGAAGGCGGCGCTCCAGGGCGTGGTCGAGGCGCAGTATGACCTGGCCTTGCTCTTCGAGCGGGGCGCCGGGGTGCCTCGGGACTATGGGCAGGCGGCGGACCTCTACCGCCGGGCTGCCGAGAAGGGCAATGCGGCCGCGCAGTTCAACCTGGGCCTGCTCTATGACAACGGGCAGGGCGTGGCACAGGATCTGGCGCAGGCCGCAGGCTGGTACGCCAGGGCGGCCGACCAGGGAGTGCCGAGGGCGCAATTCAACCTGGGGTCGATGTATGCCGGGGGCCAGGGGGTTCCACTGAACTTTGTGGAGGCATATATCTGGCTGGACCTGGCCGCCAGCACCTGGAATGGAGCGCATCAGCAGGAAGCGGTGAAAGCCCGGGACCTGGTGGCCTTGCAGTTGACCCCAGGCGATCTGGCCGAGGCCCAGGCACGGGCCGCCAAGTGGCTGGCGGCGCATCGGAAGTAGGAGTTACAAGCCTGAGTAGAGGCAGCCAGGCCCGGAAGCTTGTGCTCCTGCCGGGAAGGGGCGGCGAGCCTCACGTGCCTTTTGGCTGAGATTTCGCCAAGCAGCCTCTGCTCAGATGCCTGATTTCCTGCGATCGAAGCAGGCTTGGCTGGCTTTCAGCAGCGCAGACACCTGACCTTGAGTCCATGCTGGATTTCGCACGCCGCATGAATTCCCTTCTCAAACACGGTCGCCGGCTCCAGCGGGACGCTCACTTCCTTAAATTTCTCAGCGACCTGGACGATGGATTCGACGTCGCACCTGGTCCCTTGTCGTCCCCAGTTCCAGCCGGAGCAGCTTGGCCGGGTCAAGATACGCGCCCTCCCAGCGAACCGCCCAGTGCAGGTGCGGCCCGGTCACGCGACCAGTCGCTCCGCTCAACCCCAGCCGGGCGCCCCCGGCTACCTGCTGCCCTTCTTTCACATCCATCCGGCTCAGGTGCATCGAAAGCGTGAACAGCCCCAGCCCATGATCGATGACCACGCAGTTCCCCTCGTAGTAGAGCGGCCGCGCCAGCACCACAACTCCGCCGTTGCCGGCCCTGACAGGTGTTCCGGAGGCGGCCCGAAAATCCATCCCCTTGTGGATGCTGGCCAGCTTGCCATTGAACATGCGCCGCGTGCCAAAGCTGTCCGTCGCCCTGGCCGTCACCGGCGCGTGAAAGCTCCCCGCCCACAGCGGCTCTCCGGCGCTTGCGCCGAACACCTTGTCTTTGAGGGCCTTTTCGGCCTCGATGCGCTTCAGGTCCTCTGGGCTTGGCTCCACGAACCTGGGCGCCACGGTCAGTGACCCGGTCCGGTAATGCGCGGCATGAATCTCCACCGTCTGGCTCAGGTCGACGGGCCCGCCCGTCGTATGCGCGGTAATCCGCAGCGCCGAAGGACCGGCAGCGGCCTCCACATCAACGCCCGCCAGCGCAAGCCAGTCCAGCTTGTCGACCGAGCGGAAGAAGAGGATCTTTCGGCCCAGCCACTCGCCCTCCACGCTCTGCGCGTCCGGCCGATCCACCCGGATGAGAACCGGCGAGCCGGCCTCCACAACCTGCGGCGTGAGCGTAACCGCCGGTTGCTCAGGGGATAAGCCCCAACCGGCCCTTGCCCCAACCAGAGCCAGGACCGAAGCAATGAGGGAGAGCGCTGCCGCTCTGGAGATTCGCATGGCCCCAAGAATATCGGAGCAGGCGCGGTCGAAGGGAACCGCGCACCCTCAGCGCGGATGCGCCGCCAGCCACCTGGCCACGCGCTCCTGCACGTCTTCCAGTTCTTCCGCCGTGATGTGCGCGCCCATCAGTTGCCGGCTCGCGGCATACTGCTCCTGGCGCGGTCCCTTGGCATGGGCGGCGAGGTCGAGCCAGTAGTAAGCCTCCACATAGTTCTGCGCCACGCCCTGCCCAAAGGAGTAGAGCAGCCCCAGGGTCCCCTGTGCGCCCGCATCCCCCTGCTCGGCCGCCTTGCGATACCAGGCAGCGGCCTGCGCCATGTCGCGCGCAAAGCCCTTGCCCCCGTCGCGATAGAGGCCCGCCAGGTGCAGCTCGCCGGCGATGTCGCCCTTGTCCGCGGCTTTGCGGTACCACTCGGCAGCGAGCTTCAGGTCCTTCGCCACCCCCGTACCCCCGGCGTAGCTCTCGCCCACCAGCACCTGGGCCGCCGCGTTGCCGCTGTTCGCCTTCGCCAGCAGATCAGCGTCCGGTCCCGTCCCCTGCGCCATCGTCCAGGCGGGCAAGACGGCGGCCATTCCCGCCAGCAGAATCAGCGTCCAAGCCACTTTCATCGCAACCTCGTGCAGTTATCGAAAACGATAGCAGAACAGCATCCGGCGGGCGGCGCGCCAACTCGCATCTCAATCCTGTTGGGAAGCAGCCGCAAAAGACGATAAAATTGTCCCATGACGGACCGCATGTCTCTCTCCCTCGCCCAGGCTGACCCCGAAGTAGCCGCTGCCCTTGACCACGAAACCTTCCGCCAGCACGAAGGGCTGGAGATGATCGCCAGCGAGAACTTCGTCTCCGAGGCGGTGCTTGAGGCTGCCGGCTCCATCTTCACCAACAAGTACGCCGAGGGCTACCCCGGCCGCCGCTACTATGGCGGCTGCGAATTTACCGATGTGGTGGAGAACCTGGCCCGCGACCGCGCCAAGGAGATCTTCGGCGCCCAGCACGCCAACGTGCAGCCTCACTCCGGCTCTCAGGCCAATGCGGCGGCCTACGCGGCTGTCCTTCAGGCCGGCGACACCATCCTGGGCCTTGATCTGGCCCACGGCGGCCACCTCACCCACGGCCACAAGCTCAGCTTCTCCGGCAAGCTCTACCGGCCCACCTTCTACTCGGTGCGCCGCGACACCGAGCTCATCGACTACGACGAGCTCGAAACTATCGCCGAGCGCGAAAAGCCCAGAGTCATCATTGGCGGCGGCAGCGCCTATCCCCGCCTGTGGGACTTTGCCCGCATGCGCCAGATTGCCGACAAGGTCGGCGCGGTGTACATCTTCGACATGGCCCATATCGCCGGCCTGGTGGCAGGCGGCGCGCATCCCTCGCCCGTGCCCCACGCGCACATCACCACCACCACCACCCACAAGACCTTGCGCGGACCCCGTTCCGGGCTCATCCTCTGCGGGCAGGAGCTTGCGGCTGCCGTCGACAAGGCGGTCTTCCCCGGCCAGCAGGGCGGCCCGCTGGTGCATATCGTAGCCGCCAAGGCCGTAGCCTTTGCCGAGGCGCTGCGCCCCGAATTCAAGACCTACGCCGCGCAGATTGTGGCCAACGCCCAGGTTCTCGCCGCCGGACTTCAGGAGGCGGGCTTCCGCATCATCTCCGGCGGAACCGACAACCACCTCATGTTGGTGGATGTCTTCCAGAAGGGCATTCTCGGCTCCGAGGCCGAACTGGCGCTGGGCAAGGCCGGCATCACGGTCAACAAGAACTCCATTCCCTACGACACCAACCCGCCGCTCAAGCCTTCGGGCATTCGCATCGGCACACCCGCCCTCACTACCCGCGGCATGGCCGAGCCGGAGATGCGCCAGATCGCCGCATGGATCGCCAAGGCGCTCGACCTGCGCAACGATGACGCGGCCCTCGAGCGCATTCGCGGCGAAGTGGCCGAGATGGCCAACCGCTTCCCGCTCTATGCGTGGCGGCGCACACCCGTGGCGGTGGCCGGCTAGGGCCTATCTTCCGACCGGATTGCACACCAGGGGACAGGCCAGGCGCCTGTTCCCTTTTCTCATTCCCGCATAGGTCGTCTCATTGGCTCCACCGGTTGTACAGTCCTCAACTGGAAGCGATACGATGATGGGTCCCAACGGAGCAGACTCAACCGCATCCCGTAGTGCGCCCTGCCTCCGGCCGGCCATTAGAATCCGCGAGGCCCCCATGATCCGCCGTACCTTTCCGTTCGCTTCCGCCTTCCGTTACCGTTTCCTCGGCAAGCTGGCGATAGCCTGCTTTGCGGCGCTCCTCGCTCTTCCTGTCGTGTGGGCTGCCCCAGCGCCCATCGTGCTCACCGGCGCGGACCGCCGCCCCGCCACCTCGCTTGACGGCGAATGGGCCTCGATCCTCGACCCGTACTTCTCAGGTCTCTTCAGCTTTCATCACGAGGAGAAGCCCAACGGCTGGTTTCGCAACGAGCAGGCCAAACCGGGCGACACCCGGCCTGTCGAGTATGACTTCGCCAAGGCTCCACGCCTCAAGGTACCGGCTGACTGGAATACGCAGCGCGAGTCGCTCCTTTTTTATGAGGGACCCATCTGGTACGAGCGCGACTTTGACTACCAGCCGAAGGAGCACACGCGCATCTTCCTCCACGTGGGCGCGGCCAACTATCACTCGTGGTTCTGGGTCAACGGCCAAAAGGTCTGCGAGCACGAGGGCGGATTTACCAGTTTCAACTGCGATGTAACAGCGGCCGTCCACGCCGGCGCCAACTTCATTGTGGCTGCCGTCGATAACACCCGGCACGAAGACGGCGTACCCACCCTCCAGACCGATTGGTGGAACTATGGCGGGCTGACGCGCTCGGTCTCGCTGATTGAGGTGCCAGAGGCTTTCATTGACCAATACGACCTGCATCTTGCGAAGCCGGCGGAGACAACGCTCGCGCCTCACGGCAACGACTCCGGCATCATTGGCTCGATTCATCTCGATCATATCGAGGGCTGGGCGCATCTGGTCGGGGCAAAACCGGGTGACACGGTGCGGGTCGAGATTCCAGAACTCCATGCCACCGGTTCCGGAGTGGTGGACGCGGAGGGCCGGGCAGTGTTTCTTCTCGCGGCTTCCGGCCTGAAGCGCTGGTCCCCGGAGACGCCCAAGCTCTATGAGGTGAAGATCAGCGCGGGCGCCGATGCGATCACGGAACTTATGGGCTTTCGCACCATCGAGACCCGCGGCACCCAGATCCTGCTGAACGGCAAGCCCATCTTCCTGAGCGGCGTCTGCATCCATGCGGAGGCGCCCTACCGCACTGGGCGCGCCAACACCGGCAAGGACGCGGAAACCCTGCTGGGCTGGGCCAAAGAGCTGGGCGCAAATTTTGTGCGCCTGGCCCACTATCCCCACGACGAAACCATGCTGCGCGCCGCCGACCGCATGGGGTTCCTGGTCTGGTCAGAGAATCCCGTCTATTGGGCCGTGCAGTTCGACAATCCAAAGGTCCTCGCGAAGGCCGAGCAGCAACTGGACGAGGAGATTGGAACCTCCCGCAATCATGCGGCCATCATCCTTTGGTCCATGGCCAATGAAACGCCCAGCACAGAGGCGCGGACGCGCTTCATTGAGACCCTCGCCGGCCGCGCCCGCGCGCTCGACCCATCGCGCCTGATTACCGCCGCACTCTTGGTGCGCGCCGAGGGGCACACCAAGATCGTGGATGATGCGCTGGGTAAATCCCTGGATGTTATCGGTGTGAATGAGTACATCGGCTGGTATGAGCAGCATCCTGAAACGGCCGACGTCACTGAATGGCGCATCGACTATCAGAAGCCGCTCATCATCAGCGAGTTTGGCGGAGAAGCCAGGGCCGGCCTGCACGGAGGCGACAATGACCGATGGACCGAGGAGTATCAGGCCAATATCTACCGCCACCAATTCGGCATGTTCAACAGGATTCCGCAACTTAGAGGCATCAGTCCATGGATATTGATGGACTTTCGTTCTCCAAACAGGCCATTGGCGGGCATTCAGGACGAGTTCAACCGCAAGGGACTTATCTCTGATCAAGGACAAAAGAAACAGGCATTCATTGTGCTCCAGAAGGCTTACCAGGAACACTCCGTGGGAAAGACTCAATAGGTGGCCTGAGTTCAAACCAAAGTAACTACGCCAGAGTGAGGCGCCAGCTTTCCAATAGCGCGCCGAGTAAGTTATGCTTCAACTTATGGCTAATGACACCATTCTCTCGCTGATCGACGCTGAAATCGCACGACTCACCCAGGTACGCGCCCTGCTTGCCAAGACTGGCAAGGTTGCCACCAAGATTGCGGCGGTCAAAGCCGCGAAGGCCGCTCCCGCCAAAGTCAAGAAGACCCGTGTATTGAGCCCCGAAGCGCGCAAGCGCATCGCCGACGCGCAGCGCAAGCGCTGGGCGGCTCAGAAGGCCAAGTAAGCATCGCCCTCTGGCGGGTCTGCTCGGAGCAGGGTCAGGACCCTGCGGATGCTGGGCCAGTGCACCGGCATCCATCGGGAGATTTGCATTCTGTCTGCCCGTCCTATCTCCTCACTCCAGATCATGAAGTGAACCTCTCCGCCCCGGCGCAGTCTCATTCTGCGTCAGGGCGATTCGGAGTCATGCCTTGGCGCGAGTCAGGGAGTTGTCTTGGCGGATAGCTTTGCGAAGCCGGACCTTACCAGGTCTCCACGGCCAGGATGCTGGGTGGGCCTGAGTGGCCCTGGATGACTTGTGTCTCGATGACCGCTTCCATGTTCCTTGACTCCCAGTCAGCCGGGAGGCGGGCCAGAAGCGACTTAAGATAGATGGGGTTATAGAGAATCTCGCCGGCCGCCTCGGTGCCTTCTTCCGAGATGCCGGCGGCAATGATGACAGGCTGCCCGGTTGTGTTGTCATGAATGCGCGCAACGATGGCGTAATCGCGCGAGAGCTTTTCATAGGGCAGGTCCCAGGCGGTAGCCCAGGTTGCCTCCTGCGAGCTCTTGCGGTCCACAATCAGCGCCACTCCGTCTTTTGATTCGAAGCCGAAGCGCAGCTTCTGCGTCACCCGCAGGGTCCAGATGTTGTCAAAGGCGCCAATGAGCACAATGGGCCCCTCGCGCAGTTGAGCAAAGGTGGCCTCCGATGCCGGAATTACACGGAACGCCTTGTGCCGGGTCTCCAGCGCTGCGGCAGTGCGCGTGAGAGTGATGACGTCTGCCAGCGCCAGATGGCCGGAGTAGTGCAGCCGGAAGTACAGCGGTTCCGGCTTGGTTTCGCCGGGCGGCGTATCCAGTGAGGCGATGGAGCCTACATCGAGGTTCTTGGCCGGCTCACCGAGGCAATAGGTGGCAGTTCCACCGCCCGCCGTGATGGGCGCCCAGAAGCGGTCAATGTCGGTGGGCGGCCGGTAGTCACGATATTCCCGGTACTTCCACCCGCCCGCCAGGCCCAGAACGCCTGCCAACGCAAGCAGGACAGCGATTGCCGTCCAGTTGAGGCGCGGGGTTGGGGAGGGTGAGGCGAATATGGCCGGTGACGCAACGGAGGGGGGAGGCAGCTCAGGCTGGGCGGCGGGAAGGGCAATCTCTGCCGGAGCCTCAGCCGCGCGAAAAAGCGGCACATAGGAGCCTGTGGGCAGCTCGATGACCAGCTCTCCGTTGTGCGCCGAGTCGTAGTAGTACTGCATCAGCCGCTTGCGCACCTCGCCGGCTGTGATGCGGACCACCGGGTCGGCGTTGGCGTCATAGGTGGGGAGCCGCCCGAAGACCTCAATCCCGATGCTGCGCTCTTTGAGGTCGGCGCCGTTGCCCAGCAGGGTCTGCTCGACCGTGTAGGCCAGCAGGGCAGGGTAGCGCTTGCTGTTGGCGAACAGAGGGTGAACAAGCAGGCGATCCAACTGCTCACGGATTGAACCTGTCTCCAGGCCAGAGCCTGAGTGGGCGGTTTCCTGCGCGGATTTGGACGCCACAGACATTCAATCTCGCTTGACAGAGCGTATGATACGTCCCCTTTACGCGATTGTCCACAATGAATTAAATTGAACCCCTGAAAAGACTTAGCCTCAAGATACCCCAATTGGTACCCGATGGAACCTGTTGTCTTGGCAGATTTGCAAATACATTGATCACCAGTCCAGAAAGTGCGCCTAAAGCAATCCTCTTCCGTTGGCTCAAGTCGCGGGTAGAGCAAGGCCGGACAGCCCATTTTCTTGTGATTGCGGCTCCTCGCCCTTCCGGTTTGCCAGACCTGGACATCATCCAGGCAAGCGTAGCCGGGGGGGCGCTTTTTTCTTGTGGGAAGAGCGGGCGCGACAATGCCCTGTCACGGCGAAGGGGGCCACCTCAAGAATTCATGGCGCCTTCTCACGCAGGCTAGCTCAGCCCGGACATCACCAGCATTCTGGGCTCGGTCATCTCATAAATGGCCGAGCGAATCCCCTCGCGGCCCAGGCCTGAATCCTTCACTCCCCCGAACGGCATGGGATCCAGCCGCCAGCTTGGCGTGTCGCCCACCACCAGGGCGCCCACTTCCAATTCGCGGTAGGCGGTCAGAATGAGGCCGGCGTCGCGGGTGAGCAACCCTGCCTGCAGTCCGTATTTGGAGTGGTTGGTCTCGGCCAGGGCCTGTTCGAAGTCGTCATAAGGCTCGACGACCACAACGGGACCGAAGGCCTCCTCGTCGCGAAGCTTCATGCCGGGCCGGGTGGCGGTCAAAATCGCCGGGGTCACGACGGACCCGTGGCGCTCGCCGCCCGCCACCAGCTTGGCGCCGCCCTCGACCGCTTCCTTGATCCAGCTTTCCACTCGCTCGGCCTCCAGTTGCCGGACAAGCGGACCCACCTCGGTTGCCTCTTGCGCCGGATCGCCGGTCACCAGCCTGGCGGTCTCTTCCACCAGCTTCCACAGGAAGGTTTGGAAGACCCTGCGCTCGACAAAGACCCGTTGAACGCTCACGCAGGACTGCCCGGCGTAGCCGAAGGCCGCATGAGCGGTGCGCAGGGCGGCTTCGTCCAGGTCCGGCCAGTCGCCGTGGATGATGAGAGCCGCGTTGCCGCCCAACTCCAGCAGGACGCGCTTCCGGCCCGAGTGAATCTTGAGTTCCCAGCCCACCTTGGCCGAACCGGTAAAGCTGACCAGCTTGATCCGGTCTTCTTTTTCAGCCAGCCATGCGGTGTCCACGTTGCTCAGGGGCAGCACGGCGAGCGCCTCCTCCGGCCACCCCGCCTTGAGAATCACCTCACCCAGGGCTAGCGCCGTAAACGGCGTTTGCGGGGCTGGCTTGAGAATGAGCGGGCAGCCGGCGGCCATGGCGGGCGCCACCTTGTGGGCTACCAGGTTCAGCGGGAAGTTGAAAGGCGTAATCGCCAGAACGGGGCCGACCGGAAACCGCTGCACCAGTCCCCAGCGTCCCTCGTTGCCTTCCGTCAGGTCCAGGGGCAGGCTCTCGCCGCCCAGCCTTGAGGTCTCTTCGGCTGCTGTCTTGAATGTGAGCACCGCGCGGTCCACTTCGGCACGGGCCAAACGAATCGGCTTTCCGGCCTCGGCCACAATCAGCTGGGCAAAGCGTTCCTTCTGCTCGATGAGTGCGCCGGCCACGTCTTCCAGAATCTCGCGGCGCTTCCAGCGCGGCAGGGCACGCGTGCGGCGCAGGCTGGCCACCGCATGGCTCACCGCCTGGCGCGCGTCGGCGCGGGTGGCCATCGTCACCCGTCCCACCAGCCCCTGGTCCCAGGGCGACCGAACCTCCAGCGCCTCTCCCTCGGTCCATTCCTTGCCGCACAGCAGAAATCCCGTTTGTGTTCCCGGCCGCATCTTCATGGTGTTGCTGCTCCTGTTCCTACGCTCTTGATGGTACAAGGGCGAGGCGCGGGGGAGATGAACTTCGCTCGAGGGGCGCCGGTCAAAAGCCCAGGTTGGCACAGTGGACTGCGTTTCCGGGCAGGGACAGCCGTAGTGCCGGCCATCGGGATCAGGGGCAGCGGTGGGAGGCATCATGCTGCCTGAACAGGGGGAGTTGCGCCCCAGGGAGAGGGTCAAATGTTTGTGAGAGTGCAAACGCAGATTCTTCGCTCACCACCCCCAAGCTGAAGAACGCTTGGGGCCCCGTTCGCCCAGAATGACAGGCGACGTCGCGCTCAGAATGACGGCTCTTGTTTTGTCTGGGATTTTGGACTGAGGAGACTAGCGGCCGAGGAAGGCCCGGTATTGGGTCTCGAGGACGCCGGAGGTGCGGGCGAGCATGAGTTTGGACAGGTTGTACTGGTAGAGGCTCTGGACCAGATTGCTCTGGGCGGCGGCCAGCGTGGCCTGCGCGGTGACCAGGGGCAGGGTGTCGTCGACGCCGGCGTTCACGCGGTCGGTCTCGTCGGCGAGGGCGCGGGAGGCAAGCTCGACGCTGGAGCGCGCCACCTCGACGAGCCGGGCCGAGGCGGTGGCGTCGAGCAGGGCGGAGCGGACCTGCTGGTCAATCTGGACACGGAGGTTGGCGAGCTGGGCGCTGACGGCGTCGAGGTTTGCCTGGGCGGCCTCGACATCGCCGCGGATGCGGGCTTCGCGAAAGATGGGGAGCTTGAGGGTGCCCATGGCCACAAAGTTGCCGTGCGTGCCTGCTCCATTGACCATGCTGACGCCGTAGTAGCCGCCAAAGCTGAGGGTGGGCAGGCGCTGGCTGCGGTAAGCGGACTGGACGGCGCGGAGCTCGACGACCTGGGCTTGCAGGTTCTGGTAGTCCTGTCGGCTCTTGTAGGCGGTGGCCCGCAGTTCTTCGGGAGTTTGCGCGGCCAGTTCGCTGTAAGGAGCGGGGTCGGTGAGGATGATCGGCTGGCCGGGGTCGATGCCGATCTCCCGCTTGAGAAGGATCAGGTCCTTCTCCAGGTTGTTGCGGGCGGCGATGAGGGACTGCTGCTGGGCCTGGAGCTGCACGCGGGCGCGGAGCTCATCCAGATTGGCGGCGACTCCGGCAAGATGTGCCTGATGGACCTGGTCGAGCGAAAGCTGGTCGGCAGCCTGGCGGGCGAGGGCGTTGTCGACCTCGCTGGAGTCGGCGATGGCGCGAAGATAGGCCGTGGCCACCTGCTGCACGACCTCGCCGCGGGCCGACATTTTGGAGTAGTAAGCGGACTTTTCAGCCGCGCCGACGGCGCGCCAGCCAGCGATGACGGGGCCGGAGAAGAGCGTCTGGTCGAAGTGGATCTGGCCGTCGGTCAGGTCGTCCTTGGTGATGAAGGAGAACTTGCCCGATGGGATGCCGCCGGGGAAGAGTGAGCCGAATTTGGCGATGGTGCCGGGGCCAAAGCCGAGGGCTGCCAGGTTGTGCTGGTAGACGCCGTTGGAGCCGGTGAGGGTGAGAGTGGGCAGGAAGTGCTGGAGCGCCTGCTTCTTCTGGCCCTGGAGGGAGCTCTCGCCGATTTCAGCCTGACGGAGGCCGAGGTTGTTTTTCAGGCCGAGGCCGATTGCGTCGTCGAGAGAGAGCTTGAGGGGCTCGCCGGTGACCGGGCGGGCGGTGACGCTGCCAAAGAAGGGATTGGCGGCCGAAGTGGGGTTGGGCGCCTGGGCGCCAATCGACACCGCCGCGCAGACCATGGCGGCAAGAAGGGCGGGGGCCGCGGCCCGGCGGATAGCAGGTTGGTGCGCTCGTTTCACTGTCACTATTCTCTCAGATGAACGGGAGCGCAAGAGGATTCCTGGATTGGCGAAAACTGGCGGGAATTGAGGGGAGCGGCTACTATTCTCGACGACGGCGGGATGGACGGCGGCCGCCAGGCGAAGGAGAGATGGATGATTACGCGCAGAGATGTGCTGGTGGCAGTGGCGGCGGCGGGGTTGACGGCGGCGGGATTTGCGCTGGCGGCAGGCGGGCCCGTGATGGGTTCCAGGGCGATTGAGTCGAACAGCATTCCCTCAAAGGCGACCGAGGCCGGGTCGGTGCGGCAGTTCTTCGCGGAGCGGACAGCCACGCTGGACCAACTGGAGGTGCATGTAACGACGCTCGACCCCGGCAAATCGCCGCATCCGCCCCACCGGCATCCGAATGAGGAGCTGATTCTGATCAACCAGGGGACTGTTGAGACGCTGTCAAACGGGGAGTGGACGCGGGTGGGGCCGGGGAGCGTGATCTTCAACGCGTCGAACCAGTTGCACGGGCTGCGCAACGTGGGCACGGACAAAGCCATCTATCACGTGGTGAACTGGAAGACGCCGGCAACACCGGAGGCGGCGCAGCCGTAGGGCAGGAGTGGGCGCGGCATTGGCTCAACTGCCGCAGCCACCCTCAAACTTTTCGGGTCGCGGGCGCCATCCCTCTTGCCTGCCAATCCATGCGGCGCATTTGGGTTTCATCCCCGCCAATGAGATGATCGCCTCATGCCGGACCTCGAATCCCCTGAAATCCAGTTGAGCGGCTCTGTCCTGGTTCTCCTCCAGTTTGACGTCTGCGAGGCCATTCGCCTTGACAAGCTCCAGGATCTGATTCGCGCCCGCACCGTCCACCAGCCCAGCCTCAAACACGCCGCCCCCGGCTATGTCCGCTACCAGCGCCCGCCCGTCGTCGAGCCCCTGGAACCGCTGGTGCTTGAGACCGGCGAGCGCCTCCAGGGCGAGATCAAGTACTACGACTACGGCGTGCTGAGTGTGGTGTTTGAGCTTGCCTTCACAGGCGACTGGAGCAAACTGGTGGGCCTCGCCAGCCGCTGGGTCTGGGAAGTGGACTTCACGGCGCAGGCCACAGACCTGGTTCGCCGCAGCCTGGAACGCGCCGGCCCCGCCCTGGTGAAGCCCTACAAAGACTGGCTCAGCGAAGACTATCTCATCTTTCACGTGCGCGAAATCACGGGCTCGCCCTCGGTCTCCGAGTTGATTCAGGCGCATGGCATGCGCATCGCCCAACTGGTCCGCGGCGACATGGGCCAGCTTGCCGAAAGCGAGTGCAATGAGGTGCTGCAGTCGCGCATCTCCTACTACGCCAATGATCTGGCCGTCATCGGCTGGAACGCCGCCTTCCTTTACGACTCCACCTCGGGCGCGGAGACCGCCATCCAGTTGCTGGAGTACGCCAACTCCCAACTGCTCGTCTTCCGCCACTACGACGACCTGCTCACCGCGGAACTCGAGCGCGTCTATACCCTGCTCGACGGAGGCACCGGCATCCGCGCCCGCTGGCGGCTGGCACGCTCGGCCACCCAGCTCCACACCGTCCTGCTGGACGTGGCCGAGCTGACCGAGCACGCCGACAACGCCATCAAGTTCCTCAGCGACATGTTTTCCGCCCGCCTCTACAAGCTCGCCGCACTGAAGGTCGGCGTCCCCGACTACAAGGACCTGGTCACCCGCAAGGTCACCACCGCCGAGGAGCTCTACCGGTTCATGGTGGACCAGTTCAACCAGAGCCGCGCGTTCTTCCTCGAGCTCACGGTCGTGATCATCCTCATCGTGGAGCTTGTTTACCTCTTCCGCGGCAAGCCGTTCTAAGGGCGCATCCGGCAAGAGCGATGCGCCCCGGCGCGGGGCTGAGCTTGCTTACAGCGACAGGTTCATCACCCGGTTGAGGCGCTGCACGAAAGCGGCCGGATCCTTGAGGGTTACACCTTCCATGAGCAGCGCCTGGTCGAGCAGCAGCCATGCCGCGTCCTGGGCGATGGGCTCGGCGGTGCGCGACAAGAGCTTCTTCACAATCTCGTGGTCGGGATTGATTTCAAGCGTGGGCTTGAGGGCAGGGATGTCCTTCTGGCCCATGGCGCGCAGCATCTGCTGCATCTGCATGGAGGGCTCTTCCTCGTCGGAGACGATGCAGGAGGGGCTGTCGGCCAGGCGCACGGATGCGCGCACGTCCTTGACGTGATCGCCGAGGGTGGCCTTGAGCAGGTCAAGGAGGGGCTTGAGCTCTTCGGCCTTGTCGGGTTCGGTCTCGTCCTTGAGGTCTTCGCCGGTCGAGGTCTTGTTGATGGCCTTGAGCTCGATCTCGCCGTACTTGTCGATGCCGGAGAAGACGATCTCGTCGATGTCGTCATCGAGGATGAGCACCTCAATGTCCTTCTTCTTGTAGATCTCAAGCAGGGGCGAGGAACGGAGCAGGGCCTCAGAGCCGCCGGTGATGTAATAGATGCCCTTCTGGCCCTCTTTCATGCGCCCCTTGGCGTCGGCCAGGCTGGTGACGCCTTCCACGGCGGTGGACTTGAAGCGGATAAGCTCCAGCAGCGCTTCGCGGTTGGTGAAGTCCCCGTAGAGGCCTTCTTTCAGGGGGCGATTGTACTCGGCGATGAACTGGAGATAGAGCTCGGGCTGGTTGGTCGCGATGTTCTTGAACTCGCCGAGAATCTTTTTCACGCTGGCTGTGCGGATGCTGGTGAGCACGCGATTCTGCTGCAGGATTTCGCGGCTCACGTTGAGGGGCAGGTCCTCGCTGTCAATGATGCCGCGGACAAAGCGCAGGTACTGCGGCAGCAGCTCCTTGGCGTCGTCCATGATGAAGACGCGCTTGACGTAGAGCTTGACGCCCACCTTGTACTCGGCCTGGTAGAGGTCGAGCGGCGCCTTGGAGGGCACGTAGAAGAGCGTGGTGTACTCCAGGCTCCCCTCCGCCTTGGTGTGCAGCCAGAAGAGCGGGTCCTGCGAGTCGCCGGAGACCGACTTGTAGAGTTCCTTGTAGTCGTCCTCGGTGAGCTCGTTCTTGGGGCGGCGCCAGAGGGCGCTGGCGGCGTTCACCTGCTCGGTGGCGCGCGTCTTGTCCGACTTCTTTTCTTCGGCATTCCACTCGCTTTTGTCGTAGGTCAGAAAGATGGGGAAGGCGATGTGGTTGGAGTACTTTTTGACGATCTCGCGCAGGCGCCAGCTATTGGCGTATTGCTTGCCCTCCTCATTGAAGTGCAGAAGGATGGTGGTGCCGGCGACCGCGCGCTCGGCGGGGGAGACGTCAAAGCCCGACTTGCCATCGGAGACCCAGCGCCATGCCTGCTCTTCTCCCGCCTTGCGGGAGACCACCTCAATGGTGTCGGCCACCATGAAGGCGCTGTAGAAGCCCACGCCGAACTGCCCGATGAGATTGGAGTCCTTTTTGGCGTCGCCGGAGAGCTGGGAGAGGAAGTTCTTTGTTCCGGAGCGGGCGATGGTGCCCAGGTGAGAGACGAGGTCTTCTTCGTTCATGCCAATGCCGGTGTCGGCGATGGTGAGCGTCTGCTTCTCCTCGTCGAGTTCCAGGTCGATACGCGGGTCGAAGGGCAGCGCCTTGTAGGCGTCGTCGGCGATGGTGAGATGGCGAAGCTTGTCGAGCGCGTCGGAGGCGTTGGAGATGAGCTCGCGAAGAAAGATCTCGGGATGCGAATAGAGGGAGTGAACGATCAGTTGCAGCAGTTGATTGACTTCGGTCTGGAATTCACGCTTGGACATTTTGCAATTAACCCCAATGACTACTATAAAGCGGGGGCATTGAGGGTGGGTCGGTCGGCGCGTGTCCGGAATTCGATCGGGTAGGATGGCTCCATGGCGGCGCTGCTGGAGATTCGCGATCTGAGGATTCGCTTTGGGACGGCGGAGGCGGTGCGCGGCATCGGCCTGGAGCTGGAAGAGGGCGAAGTCCTGGGCGTCGTGGGCGAGTCGGGGTCGGGCAAAAGCGCCACGGCGCTGGCGATTCTGGGCCTGCTGGGCAACTCCGCCGGCGTCAGCGGTCAGATTTTGTGGAGCGGGACGGGCGAGACCGTGGACCTGCTGACGCAACCGGCGGAGGCCATGCGGCGGCTGCGCGGGCGGGAGATCGCCATGATCTTCCAGGAGCCGATGACGGCGCTGAACCCGGTCATGACGATAGGCCGCCAGGTGGCGGAGAGCGCGGAGGCGCATTTCCCCTCATGGACGGGCAGCGAGTCAAAGCGCAAGGCGATTGCCGCGCTGGAAGCGGTGGCCATTCCTGACGCGGCGCGGCGCTACGCCGACTATCCGCACCAGTTCTCCGGCGGGCAGCGTCAGCGGATCATGATTGCCATGGCGCTGATCAACAAGCCGCGCCTGCTGATTGCCGACGAGCCGACGACGGCGCTGGACGTGACCGTGCAGGCGCAGGTGCTGGAACTGCTCCGGGACCTGCAGCGGGAGCATGGTCTCGCGATGCTCTTCATCTCCCATGACCTGGCAGTGGTGGGCCAGATGGCGAGCCGGGTGGCCGTGATGCGCGGGGGGCTGGTGGTGGAGACGGGCGGAAGCGCCAAGCTGCTGACCGCGCCGCAAGAGGCGTATACGCGCAGCCTGCTGGCGGCGGTGCCGACCCTGCGCACTGAAAGGGCCAAGCCGCTGGCGATGGTGGGGCCGGATTTGGGACAGGGATGAAAAACGCCGGGCTGCAGCGGTGACAAGCCGGGGGATTCCTTGTGGTTGAGGCAGGTTCCGCGTATACTGGAGATTCGGCAAGCTGCCGGAGGCGTGCGTCTTCATGCGCCCCGCTGGCCGCCGTGGCAAACGGCCCGGTCTGAGCGCGATCTCACTGGCGCTTGATGGCGGCTGACGCCGCGGCACGAAACACATAAAGTTTGGAGCAGAGTCATGGCACAGGTATGCGACATTTGCGGCAAGGGCCCGCAGTTTGGCAATAACATCTCTCACGCGCACAACGTCACCCGCCGCCGCTGGAGCGTCAACCTGCAGGCTGTCAAGGCGCTCGTCAACGGCAACGCCAAGCGCATCCGCGTCTGCACCAGCTGCATCAAGAGCGGCAAGATCGCCAAGGCGTAGCCTCGGGCGACCTCCAGTCCTGATTCAAGGGAACGACCAACAACCCCGTCCCCCGCGGACGGGGTTTTGTTGTGTCTGAAATCGTCCTATTTTGCCCGCTCGAAGGTGAGCGACGCGGAGTTGATGCAGTAGCGCAGGCCCGTGGGGTGCGGCCCGTCGGGGAAGACGTGCCCCAGGTGGCCTCCGCAGCGCGCGCAGGTCACCTCGATCCGCCTCATTCCAAAGCTCTTGTCTTCGTATTCCACCACCGCCTTCGAGTCCGCGGGCAGGGTAAAGCTGGGCCAGCCGCAACCGGAGTCGAACTTGGCCCCGGAGCCAAACAGCAGGGCTCCGCAGCCCGCGCACTGGTAGTTGCCTGTCTCGTGGTTCTGGGTCAGGGCTCCTGTAAAGGGCCGTTCCGTGCCCTTCTGGCGCAGCACCTGGTACTGCTCCTGGGTCAGCAGCGTGCGCCACTCGCTGTCGCTGCGCA
This sequence comes from uncultured Acidobacteriaceae bacterium, assembly GCA_903849645.1. GTDB lineage: Bacteria > Acidobacteriota > Terriglobia > Terriglobales > Acidobacteriaceae > Telmatobacter. The sequence goes on from CAINJJ010000034.1 coordinate 152,475, forward strand.
CCACTTTTTCCGGCATATCGCTCATGGGGACTCCTGGAATTTCGGACGGGCAGCGGTCTTGGTTCTGCCGGGTGAGTGAGATGAAAAACTGCCTTGCACTAGACCTCGGCGATCAGTTCAATCTCCACCAGCACGTCCTTGGGCAGACGCGCAACCTCCACCGTGCTGCGCGCCGGCGGCTGGACGCCTTCCGGGCCAAGGTAGGCGCCGTAGACCGCGTTCATGGCCGCGAAATCGTTGAAATCCTTGAGGAAAACCGTGGCCTTGACCGTCCGCGACAGGCTCGAGCCGGCGGCCTCAAGAATTGCCTTAAGGTTTTCCATGACCCGCGTTGTCTGCGCAGCAATGTCGCTGGCCACAACGTGGCCCGTAACCGGGTCAAGGGCAATCTGGCCGGCGGTGAAGACAAGGTTGCCCGCTCGCACGGCTTGCGAATAGGGACCGATGGCTGCGGGGGCCAGGGGAGTGGCGATGACAGCTTTGCTCATGGCTCGATTGTACTGCGGGGCCGGCCGCGCAGGTCGCGGAAGGCCCCGCAACGCGACGCTGCTTAGCGCCAGGCCGCCAGGATGCCGCCAACAACAGTGATGCCCACCAGCCAGTAGCCGCTGTTGATCCAGAAGAGACCGATGGGGCGGTTCTCGTAGATGCCCTGCGGGAAGTTGGGCGCGACGATGAATCCCAGCCAGGAGATAAAGCCGATGAAGGCGCCCGTGCCGAAGTTGTCCGCATCCCAGGCGATGACAAAATGCGCCAGGATGAAGCTCAGCAGCAGGTCGCCAATGAACGACGAAACCATGCCGGCGAGCATGCTCTTCTTGTTGCCGTCGCCCATCTTGATGCCCAGAAGGGCCATCCAGGGCTTGGCGAAGAGGGCCGGGGAGTACCAGACCGCCCCGAGGAGCCAGAGAAATACGCCGGACACCAGAATTGCCCAGTGGTTGAAGTGATGAAGCTGATGCATTGGGGAACCTCCTGAAAGGGATGGGACACCGCCCCCGGTGGGCCGTCAGCGCTGGGAAGCGGGGGAATCGCCTTCCGGCCGGAAAGGAGTCGCGCAGTTGACTCTGCGGCAAGGGCTTAGCGCGTGTCAAGGGGAAACTCAAGAGGCCGATTTGCTGTGAATCAACACCTGTTGAGAGCCTGCGGTCCCCCTTAACGGTCAGGGGTGTGCCGGGTCGAAAAGCCTGTTGGGGCCCGGTGAACTATCGAAGTGCCCCACCGCCGAGTTCGGATACCGGTTCAGGTTCCACGCCCACAAGACGTAGTACTGCACAAGTTCGCGCACAGCCTCGTTGCGATGGGCTGCCTGCGCGGCGTAGAGCTGTTCGGGCGTCAGGGAAACAGGGGCGCTGCTGATGTGAACGTCAGTCTTTGCAAAGTCCGCATCGAAGACCATGAACTGCTCCCTGTTTCTGCTCCACGGCTTCCACTCTGCAGGCTGGCCTTTCGTGGCGGCGATGCGGCGCCTGGGGTCAGCCAGAAACGCCTTCAGGTGGGACCGGATCGCGAGCGAGAGGGCCTGCCACGACGAGACGAAGCTACGCGTCCTCTGAAACGCTTCTTACCCCCACCTAGACGAGGCAGGCCGCGCCCTCCGCTTCCGCGCGAACAAAGCTGTAGGGCCCCTCGGGAATCAGCACCACCTTCGCCGCCGACGGCAGCCCCTCCAGCAGAGCCGCCACCGCAGCATCCAGATTGTTGAAGACGCGCGGACCCAGGAACCCGCAATCGGCTGCATCCACTCCCGGTGTGTAGAAAAAGAGCTCGTGCTTCAAACCCGTCAACGCCAGCCGCTCCAGTTGCCACTGGTCCACCTCGACGGCCGCGGTGCGAATCTCTTCCAGAAAGCTCTCATACCCCGAGAACGCCCGCAGTTTGCGCGCAAACTCGGGCGAGCCCACTCCCTCGGCACATGCTGAAACAATCAGGATGCGCCCTCCCCGCTTCGCCACATGCTGCGCCGCCGTGACTCCCTTGACCGTCTGGTAAAAGGTCAGGTCCAGCGGATAGCCGGCCGCGCTGGTAATCACCGCATCCGCCTCGTCCTCCAGACGCTCCAGGCTGGTATTCTCCACAAACTCCACTCCCGCCGCGTGGGCTTTGACCGCATCGCCCGCAAACACCCCGCAGATGCGCCGGTCCTGGGTGAGCGCCACGTCCATCATGAAGTCATGACGCGCCATCCTGGCAATCTCAAGCAGCTCCGCGTGCAGCGGGTTTTCCGCAATCGAGCCCTCGGTGGCCAGGGGCTCGCGCATGAACCTGGGCGAGTGAATGACCTTGATCGTCTCCTGCGCCGCCAGCCCTGGGGCGATCAGCTTCCTGCCCCCGGAGAAGCCCAGCATCAGGTGCTGCTCGATAAAGCCCAGCGTGATGTGCAACTCGGCTGCAATGAAACGCTCGTCGATATAGACGGGCGTCCCGCGGCCAGTCTCGCCCAGCCAGCGGTGCTCCTGCAGCGCCTTGGCATCGTGGCTCACCACGCGGTAGGCCGCCGCAATCTCAGGCCCCACGATGGTGTTCACTTCCGCCTCCGTTGCGCCCCGATGCAGTCCCGTGGCAATGAGAATCGTGATTCCGTCGCGGGGAACCCCCGCCTGCTCCAACCGCTTGAGGAGCGGGGGCAGCGTAACCCGGTTGGGGGCCGGCCGGGTGATGTCGCAAATGGAGATGGCGGCTGTCTTTTTGCCTGCCGCCAAGGTGGCCAGCGGCAAGGACCCGATGGGATGGTCCAGGGCCAGGTTGATCGCCGCCGTTTCGTCTTCGAGCGCCGCCGCCGTCCTGCTGCGGACCACCCGGCAATCCAACGCGTCCGGAACCGCAACCTCGATCCCGTTTTTGCCAAATGAAAAATGCGCCTTCATGTGAGTACCTCAATCGCTCCATTGTGCCACCGATTGCTTCCTCCCAGACCGCGAACCCCTGCCTGCATCGCCAGAATTTCATGGTTGCTACCCAGCGCGCCGGCCTCTTCGTCAAACTCTCCACGCGCCACCCCAGGGGTTGCGCATCTGAGCCTGAACTGAAATACTCCCATTCAGAGCGGATCTGGTCCGCCAGCCAGGGAACGTTGGCCTGCATGGTTTCCCGCATGGGACAGCACGCAATCGCAAGGCCCGACTCCCTGGGAAGCTTTCCTGCCTTGATTCCAACTGAAGATGAACCACATTCCTTCCCTGATCCTCGCGGCCGGGACTGCGTCTTTGTTCCGCACGATGGTCAGCGATCATGCTGTACTGGAACCCAATGAGGACTGAATCGATGGGCAATTGGCACCAAATGCATCTCCTGGGTGAGCGCACCGCAAGCGGGAGAACCAGGAGCATCCCGACCGTCCTCCGCTTCCTCGCAACGGCGCTTGCCGCTGTTCTGGTCTGTTGCATCGCTCCTGCCGCCCACGCCCAGATCTCTCCCGGCCCCCTGGCCAGAGCGCATAAGAGTCTCGACGGCCCCTCCAACTGCACCAAGTGCCACGCCGTTTCCACCCGCGCGGCCAACTTCCGTTGCCTTGAGTGCCACCAGGAGATCGCCGCCGAGATTCGTTTCAACAAAGGCTTGCACGCCACCTTCCCCCAGGGCGGAGCCCCCGGCGCGGCCTGCGTCAAGTGCCACTCCGACCACAACGGCGAAAACTTCGCCATGGTGCATTGGGAGCCGACGTCCAAGGGCTTTGACCACTCCAAGACCGGCTATGTGCTTGACGGCAAACATGCCACCGCGACCTGCCGCTCCTGCCACACCGCCCAGCACATCTCCGCGGCCGCACGGGCCGTGCTCACCACCAAGGACCTGAGCCACACCTACATGGGGCTCACCACCGAATGCACCGCCTGCCACGAAGACAAGCACAAGGGCCGCTTCGGAACCAACTGCCTGCAGTGCCACAACACGGTCGACTTCAAGCAGGCCAAAATCGACGAAAAGAACTTTGACCACTCCAAAACCCAGTACCCGCTGACCGGCGCTCACCTTTCCACCCCCTGCCAGAAGTGCCATACCCCCGGTCCAGATGGCCTGCCGCGCTATGCTGGACTCCAGTTCTCCGCCTGCTCGGCCTGCCACACCGACCCCCACAAGGGAGAGTTCAAGCAGGGCTGCGATCAATGCCACACCACGGTTACCTGGAAAAAGTCCTCATTCACTTCGACCTTCGATCACTCCAAGACGCACTTCCCCCTCGAAGGCAAGCATCGCGAAGTGAGCTGCATCACATGCCACAAGGCCGGGGACTTCAAGACCCCCATCAACCACAAGCTCTGCGCCGACTGCCATAAGGACGAGCACCAGGGCCAGTTCCTGAAGCGCGCCGACGGCGGCAAGTGCGAAAGCTGCCATGTGGTCCAGGGTTGGAAGCCAACCACCTACACCCTCGCCGACCACGCCAAAAGCGGCTTCCCCCTCGTCTTCCCCCACCAGAAGGTCAAGTGCGAGTCCTGCCACACGCCGGCCGGCAAGGAGACGCGCTACAAGATCAAGTTCGCCCAGTGCCTGGACTGCCACAAGGACGAGCACCAGGGCCAGTTTGCCGCCGCACCGTGGCTCAACCGCTGCGAGCAGTGCCATGACGGAGCCACCTTCAAGACCGCCAACTACTCCCTGCTCAAGCACCAGAAGTCCAGCTTCCCGCTCACCGGCGGGCACGCCGCCATCGCCTGCATCGACTGCCACAAGCCGGCCATCGGCTCCAAGCTTGCCCTCTATCACTTCAGCCCGCTCGGCTGCACCAGTTGCCATGAAGACATTCACAAGGGAGAGTTCGCCAAACGCATGGCCCTCCGTGACGCCTCCGGCAAGCCCCTGGGATGCGAAGCCTGCCACTCCACCAAGGAGTGGAAGGACCTGACCAAGTTTGACCACGAGCGCACAGACTTCCCGCTCATCGGGTCTCATCGCGCCGTGACCTGCGCCGAGTGCCACAAACCGCCGAACATGGAACTGACCATGGTCCACGTTCAGTTCTCAGCCGCGCCCAAAGCCTGCAGCGAATGCCATGAGAACCCCCATGCCGACCAGTTTGGCGCCCGCGGCACAGATTGCGCCTCCTGCCACAACAGCAACAAGTGGAAGCCTTCCCTGTTCGATCATGAGAAGACCAAGTTCTCCCTGAAAGGGGGCCACCAGGATGTGGCCTGCGGCGCTTGCCACACCCTCAAGAAGGAATTTGAAGGCAACCTGGTGCTCTTCTATAAGCCCACGCCGACTGCCTGCGCCGATTGCCACGGAGCAAGCATCCCCAAGGAAAAGGAAACTTCCAAGCCAGAGAAAGAAAGCAGGATGCAACCCGAAGGGGGGCATCCTGCATCTGCCCTCGATATGACGAACATGTCATCGAATTGAACCAAGTTTTCTGTGACCGCGCTCACACCTGTTGACCGTTTTCGTCTAAACTGTTCTAGAGTCGTTTTACCGTTCGTTGCCTTCGACTAAACACTACCGGACTGGCGTTCCCTTTCAACGAGGATCGCGTTCAAGAGCTATCAGCGAGCACACCCACCCAACGGGTTGCGCAGGATTGCCTCCGGTAAACAGTCACCCCCATGATCCCGTTTTTTTTGTGAGCTGGGCCAGCAGATTCCATGTACGCGGAATTGCTCGTTCGTGCCGACGAATTGCCTGAACCCAGGCCCAGTGGCCGTGGCCTTCAGGCACTGACAGACTTACGTCCGAAATTGGCTTTTTGTCACCTTGGGGCCAGGCTTTGGACTCTCTAATCGCGTGGAGACGGTTATGCATCGTGCTCGTTGGTGGTTGGCTCTCGCAGTTGCTTCCTTACCCCTGCTCGCAGGCATGGCCTCGCAGCAACCGTCGCAGGCTCCCAAACCCATCGCCGCGCCAGCGCCGCACCCCTCGGTGGGCGGTCCCCAGGCCAAGGTAACCAACCCGCACGGGCCCATCGCCACGCCCTGTCAGAACTGCCACAGCTACACCAGTTGGAAGCCCATCCGCAGCAATCCCGAGTTCAGCCACGATCAAACCGGGTACCCCCTGCGCGGAATGCATGAAAAGGTCGGCTGCACCAAGTGCCACTCCAGCCTGGTCTTCAAGAATGTGAGCAAGACCTGCGCCGACTGCCATGCCGACATCCATCGCCGCCAGTTCGGCGCCAACTGCGAGAGCTGCCACACCGTCAAGGGCTGGAAGGTCTCACTCGACGCCATCAAGAACCACCAGAACCGCTTCCCGCTGGTGGGAGCCCATGCGCTGGTAGAGTGCGAAGCATGCCACAAGAGCGCCGCGGCCGGCCAGTTCGCCGGGCTCTCCACCGCCTGCTACTCCTGCCATCAACAGGACTACAAGACCCCGGTCCTCGATCACGTTTCGGCCAACCTGCCCACGACCTGCGAGACCTGCCACTCCATGAACAGTTGGCTTGGCGCCCGGTTCGATCACCTCAAGTTTGCCAATTACGCGCTCACCGGCATGCACGCCACGCTGCCCTGCACGGCCTGCCACCTCAACAATCGATATAAGGGGACGCCTGCCGACTGCTTCTCCTGCCACACCACGGAGTTCACCACCACCAACAATCCGCCCCATGTGCAGTTGGCCCTGCCCCACGATTGCGGCACCTGCCACTCCACCACCAACTGGCTCAACGCCACCTTTGACCACGCGCTGTTCGCTCACTATCCGCTCACCGGCGGCCATGCCAACGTGACCTGCGCGCAGTGCCACCTCAACAACAGCTACTCAGCAACCTCCACGGCCTGCTACTCGTGCCACCAGCCCGACTTTACCCGCACCACGGCTCCCAATCACGTCACCGCGGGCTTCCCCACCGACTGCTCGCTCTGCCACACGATCACGGTGTGGACCACCACGACATTCAATCACGCGACCGTGTTCCCGCTGGTAGGCTTCCACGCCACACTGGCCTGCGCGCAATGCCACATCAACAACAACTACACAACCGTGCCCAAGGACTGCTATTCGTGCCACACCACCGATTTCAACGGCACCAACAGCCCGCCGCACCTCTCGGCCAACCTGCCGCACACATGCGACACGTGCCACTCTCAGACCAACTGGCTCAACGCCACCTTTGATCACGCGGTCTATGCCAACTATCCGTTGACCGGCGGCCACGCCACACTCACCTGTGTGCAGTGCCATGCCAACAACGCCTACACGGCCACGCCCACCGCCTGCTACTCCTGCCACCAGACGGACTACAACGGCACCACCAATCCGGCCCACCTGGCCGCGGGGTTCCCGACCGACTGCACGCTCTGCCACACCACGGCTTCCTGGACAACTTCGTCCTTCAATCACGCCACGGTCTTCCCGCTCATCGGCTTCCATGCCACACTGGCCTGCGCGCAATGCCACATCAACAACAACTACACGTCGATCCCGAAGGATTGCTACTCCTGCCACATCACCGACTTTACGGGGACCAACAATCCGCCCCATGTGGCCGGCAACCTGCCGCATACCTGCGACAGTTGCCACTCCCAGACCAACTGGCTCAACGCCACCTTTGACCACGCGGTCTATGCCAACTATCCATTGACCGGCGGCCACGCGAGCGTCACCTGCGCGCAGTGCCATCTCAACAACAGCTACACGGCCACGCCCACCGCCTGCTACTCCTGCCACCAGACGGACTACAACGGCACCACCAATCCGGCCCACCTGGCCGCGGGGTTCCCGACCGACTGCACGCTCTGCCACACCGTCACGGTCTGGACGACCTCCACCTTCAATCACGCCACGGTCTTCGCGCTCACCGGCTTCCACGCCACCATGCCGTGCGCGCAATGCCACGTGAACAACAACTACACAACCCTGCCCAAGGATTGCTACTCCTGCCACACCACCGACTTCAACGGCACCAACAGCCCGCCGCACGTATCGGCCAATCTGCCCCACACCTGCGACACCTGCCACAGCACCACCAACTGGCTCAACGCCAGCTTTGATCACGGCGTCTATGCCAACTACCCGCTGACCGGCTTCCATGCCACCGTCACTTGTGCCCAGTGCCACGCCAACAACAACTACACCGCCACGCCCACGGCCTGCTACTCCTGCCACCAGGCGGACTTCACCGGCACCACCAATCCCAATCACGTGACTTCGGGCTTCCCCACCGATTGCTCCATCTGCCACTCCACCACCAACTGGACATCGTCCACGTTCAATCACGCCACCACGGCCTTCCCGCTGACCGGCTTCCACCTCACCATGCCCTGCGCGCAGTGCCACGTAAACAACAACTACACAACCCTGCCCACACTCTGCTACGGCTGCCACACCACCGATTGGAACGGCACCACGAACCCAGCCCACGCAGCGGCTGGATTCCCCACCACCTGCGATACGTGCCACACCACAACGGACTGGACCGGCGCCACCTTCAACCACGCAAGCACGCCCTTTCCGCTCACCGGCGCGCACACCACAGTGGCCTGCAATCTCTGCCACATCAATAACGTCTTTGTGGGAACGCCCACGGACTGCTACTCCTGCCACACCAAGGACTTCACCGGCACCACCAATCCGAATCACGTGACGGCGGCCTGGCCCACCACCTGCGCCACCTGCCACACCACCACGGCCTGGCTGCCCGCCACCTTGCCGGCCAGTTATCACACCTTCTTCCCCATGACCCATGGCAACGCCAATAGCGTTTGCGCCACCTGCCACACCAACACCTCGGACTACTCGGTGTTCACCTGCACAGCCACCTGCCATGGAAGTGGCAACTCAGCCAATTTCAAGCACCCCAGTACAAACGGATATGTATACAACAGCGTGAATTGCTACGCTTGCCACAAGAGCGGTGGCGGAGGTTAAACATCATGCGACACTCGTTCTTGCCACTTATTCTTTTCGTCGCTACGGCAGTTTTAGGGCAGGTGCCCGCGGGGGCGCCTGTGCAGCCCGCGCCCACCGAGGCAGCGCCCGTACAGGCTGACTTCCATGTCCGCTACATCAGCGGAACCAGCGTCTACATTGACGGCGGCCGCAACGCGGGCCTCGCCGAAGGGACACAGCTCGTTCTCAAACTCGATCCCACCAAGCCGGTGGAGAAGGGCGCCGACAATACCCTGGAGCCAGGCATCGTCGCCAAGCTCCAGGTCGTTTCTGTCGCTTCCACCTCAGCCATCTGCGAGGTTCTCGCCACCCGCCGCGAACTCGCGGTGGACGACGTCGTCTCTCTCCCTGACTCAGAGATTCAAAAGCTGGTCGAAAAGAACACCGTGGGCAACACTCGCCGCTATCCCATGGTGGTCAGCTTCAGCGAGGGGGACCCACTCGACGAAGAGGTTCGCGACGCCATCCCCCGCCCTCCCCTTCCGGAGGTCAATGAGATGCGCGGCCGCATCGGCTTCGACATGAGCACCATCCAGAACCTCGGCGCTGGCGGCGGTTCCTCAAGCACCTACGGCATGATCTTCCGCGCAGACTTCACCCGCATGGGTGGCACGCACTGGAACCTCAATGGCTACTGGCGCGGCAACATCCAGAAGAGTTCCAATCAATCCCAGCAGTCCATTCAGGACCTGATCAACCGTACCTATGTCATGAGTCTGACCTACGACAACCCGCAGTCTCATTGGGCCATGGGCATGGGCCGCATGTACCTGCCCGGCGCCAGCAGCCTGCAGGTCATGGACGGCGGATATTTCGGCCGCCAGTTCGGCACGCGCGGCCTGCTCGGCGTCTTCGGCGGCACAACCCCCGATCCCACCGCCTGGAACTACAACCCCAACCGCCAGTTCTTCGGAACCTTCTATAACGCCCACGGCGGCAGCTATGAGAACTTTCATTACTCCAGCACCTTCGGCGCTGGCGTCAACATGCTGAGCTGGGCCGTCGACAGGCCCTTCTTCTTCACTGAAAATAATTTCTCCTTCAAGCGCTATTTTTCCGTCTATCACTCCATGCAGATCGACAAGCCCACCGCCAATCCCGGCGCAGCACCGGTCAACATGGGACTCGGCCAGAGCATGCTTTCGTTTCGTGTCCAGGTTCATCCCCGCGTGACCCTGGACATCACGGACACCTACTTCCGCGATGTGCCCACCTACGACCCGGCGCTCGTCGGCACCGGTCTGCTGGACAAATACCTCTACCAGGGAGTCAACGGCGGAGCCCGCATGCAGTTCCCCCTGCACATCACCACTTACTTCAGCCTTGGGCGCTCCAGCGATTCAGCCGACGCCAAGAGTTCCCTGAACGAACTCATCGGCGTCAGCATGTCCAACATCTGGAAGACCGGCATCCAGGCAGATGTCCGTTACTCCAAGTTCAACAGTGTCTTCGCCACCGGGACCTACCGGTCGGGCACCCTCACCAAGGACCTCGGAGAGCGCTTCCGCATCAACCTGCAGGGTGGGCAGTACGCGTACAACTCGACCCTCGCCAAAAACAACAACTCCTTCTTCATCAACCTCATGGCGGATACCAGCCTGGGGGCTCGCTACTTCATGCAAACCGCCTTCACTACGCAGCGGGGCGGGACAACGGATTACAATCAATGGACCACTACCCTTGGCATCCGGTTCGATAACAGGACGTCAACCAGGAGAGCGGCACATGCCAATCAGCCATAAATCAAACTGGATTGTTGCAAGCATTTTGCTGGTAGCTCCTGCCGCCTTTGCGGCGGGCCAGCCCCCCGCGGGCAGCACACCCATCGATCTTGCGCAGCGCCAGGTTACGGCCTATCTCACCAACCTGGCAGACCTTCACTGCACCGAGTCCGTGACGCAGGAGAAGCTCGCCGCCAACGGCCATGCCGAGGTAACCGAGCGCGCAAAGTACGACTACCTGATCATGATGAACGGCAGCGGCGAAGACTTCCAGTTGAATGAGTCCCGCATCGAGGCCTCCACCAACCGTCACAAGAATGCACCGGCGCCCATGCTGGTGAGCAACGGCGTCGCTACCGTTCTGCTTGTCTTTCATCCTTACTATCGCGACAGCTTCACCTTCGAGTCCGGCGCTGATGAAATGGTCGACGGCCGGCTCGCCACCCCCGTCCACTTCGCTCACATTCCCGGCCGCCGTACCCCCGCCGCCCTCGCCCTGCGCGGACGCGAATACCCCCTTGAACTTCAGGGCACGGCCTGGATTGACAAGCAATCCGGCGAAGTGGCAAGGATCGACGCCAGCCTCCTCCGCGACATGAGCGATGTAGGTCTCCGCTCCATGAATGTCCATGTCGAATACAAGCCCGCGAATCTGGGCAAGGCCCTCAAGGACATGAGCCTGCCCACCCTCGCCGTTGTCGAGGTCACCACGCCCCGCCAGCACTGGCGCAACACCCACACCTTCGACGGCTACAAGAGCTTCTCCATCGATGCCGAGCAAGACCCCAACGTCAAGGTGCGCGCAGCCAATGCCGTACCCGAGAACGGAGATACAGCGGCCGTGCCCAATCCGGACAACAAGGAGAAGCCCTGACCATGTCCCTTCTGCAAAGCCCTGTGCCCAGAGTCGCGGCCCCCAGCAAGAGTCCGGAACGCGGACACCGGCTGCGTGTGAGATTGGCAGGCCTCACTTCGATTCTGTTCTTGTCGGCGCTGGCGGTCTATGGGGCGAACTACTATCTGCTGCCGCTTGACCAGCGCCCCTACTCCGACAAGCACCTCTTGCTCAAGCCAAGCGGAACCATCGGCATCAATCTCGGCATTCTGGGAGTGGCGCTCTTCTGCATCATCTTCCTCTATGCCGTGCGCAAAGTGTGGCCCTGGCTCGGACGCATTGGCAGCGCGCGCCACTGGATGGATTTCCACATTATCGCGGGCGTCTCCGCGCCCATTGTCATCGCCTTCCATGCTTCCTTCAAGTTTGGCGGCATTGCCGGCTTCGCCTTCTGGATCATGCTGGCGGTGGCCCTGAGCGGCATCATCGGGCGCTATCTCTACTCGCGCATTCCCCGCTCCCTCACCGCCGCTGAGCTCTCCCACACGGAACTGCAGGCAAGCGAACAGGAGCTCAGCGATGCCCTTGCCGGTCAATCGGTCTACTCCGCCGAACAGATTCAAAGTGTGCTCACCATCCCGTCTCCTGAGCACATCCAGCGCATCGGCCCCCTGCTCGCCCTCGGCGAAATGATCGCGCTCGATCTTCGCCTCCCGTTCCAGGTCGCCGGTTTGCGCCGTGCCTCCGCCACCTTCGGCGGAAACCTGCGGTCCTTCGGGGGCCTGCTTCCCGGCTCAAACCCTGAGATGGAGCGCGTTGTCGAGCTTGTCCGTCAAAAGGCGTCCCTCTCCCGCCGCGTCATCTTCCTCAAGCACACGCAGCGCGTCTTCCACCTTTGGCATGTCATCCATCGCCCCTTCAGTTATGCCTTTGCCGTGCTTGCCGTGCTTCACATTCTCGTGGTCACTGGATTGGGATTTCTATAAACAATGGATACTCTCTACACGTGGTTGATCGCAGGCGCGGTCCTCGGTTTCTTTGTCCTTCGCTACTGGTTCGCACACCGCCGCAGAGAAGCCCAGGCCCGCGCTGCCGTTGAAAAGGGCCAAATGTACTCGGAGGGCCCCAAGGCCCAGCATCCCCTCATCCATGCCGACCTCTGCATCGGATGCGGAGCCTGCGTCACCATCTGCCCCGAGGGCGATGTGCTGGCCCTCGTCAACGGCATCGCCGCCATCGTCAACGGGCACAAGTGCATCGGCCACAGCCTCTGCGCGGAAGAGTGCCCGGTCGGCGCCATCACCATGGTGATGGCCAAGGCAAGCGCAACCTCCGACCTGCCCCGCCTTACATCCGAGCACGAGTCCAGCGTCGAGAACCTGTTCATCGCCGGCGAACTCGGCGGTCTTGCTCTTATCAAGAACGCCGTCAACCAGGGGCGCGAATGCATCGACGTCATCGCCGACCGCCTCCAGCAGCTACCTGCGGTCTCGGTCGATCCCAGTGTCTTTGATGTGGTCATTGTTGGAGCGGGCCCCGCCGGCATCAGCGCCTCCCTTCGCTCCGCCGAGCGCGGCATCAAGGCGCTTACTCTCGAACGCGAAGAGGTCGGCGGCACCGTCTCCAAGTACCCCCGTCAGAAGCTCGTCATGACCAGCCCCGTCGAGTTTCCGCTCTTTGGAAAATTCAAGAAGATGCAACTCTCCAAGGAAGACCTGCTCGCCTTTTGGCAAAAGGTCATGGAGCGCGTCGATCTCAACATCCACACCGGCGTTGTCGTCGAGTCTGTCCGCAAGGATGCTGACGGCCTTTTCACCACGCGCACCGCACAGGGAGAGTACCGCTCGCGCACCGTCGTGCTCGCCCTTGGCCGCGCCGGCACGCCCCGCAAACTTGGTGTGCCCGGCGAGGATCTGCCCCACGTCTACTATCGACTCATCGAAGCCGACCACTATACCCACAAGAACATACTGGTTGTAGGCGGCGGAGACAGCGCGGTCGAGGCCGCAATGGGTCTCGCCAGCCAGTCCGGCAATCGTGTTACGCTCTCCTATCGCCGCGGCGAGTTTGCACGCCTCAAGGACCGCAACGTCAAAAAGATTGAAGACTTCATGCACACCAGGAAGCTTGAGGTGGTCTTCAACTCCGTCCCCACCGAATTCCGCGAAGGAAGCCTCACCCTCCAATGCGGAGAGACAACGCGCGAACTCAAAAACGACTTCGTCTGGATATTTGCTGGAGGCATCCCGCCCTCCGACTTCCTGAAGGCTGCGGGCATCGCCTTCGGAACCTTCGAGACTGCCAATGGCGTCACCGTAGCCGTCCCCGCCGAGAGCAGGCCCGCGGAGCTAGCCGGCGCGAGTCGCTGAGAAGCCGGGCACCAGCGCCTCCAGCGCCTGCCGCAGCCCGGCCACATTCTGCTCAAAGCTGTAGCCGTCAATGATGCGCAGGCTCTCCGCGCCCATCGCACGGCGGGTCTGCTCATCACCAAGCACACGTCGCAGACACTCGGCGAGGCTCTGCGGGTCTCTCGCACGCACCACACACCCATTCACCCCATCCCGCACCAGGTCCTTCTGGCAGCCCACCTCGTCGGTCACAATCACCGCCCGTCCGGCATTCATCACTTCATTGATCGCCAATCCCCACGGCTCATCCACGGACGCGAGCACAAACACATCGCACAGATCATAAAACCGTGGCAGCTCCGACTGATTGCGGAAGCCGAGGAACCGAATATCTCCAGGGTTGGCCTGCTTTGCAACGTCCTCCAACATGGCCCGCTCTTCTCCATCTCCCACAATCAGCAGATAGGGCAGGGGCTTGACGCCGCCCGCTTTGCTCAACATCAGGAACGCCTCCAAAAGATCCACGCAGCGCTTTCTTGGCATCAACTTGGCTGCGAAGAGAATCACTGTCCGGTCCGCATCCAGGCCCAGTGATGCACGAAACTCCTCTCTGCTCGCCGCGGCGATTCTGCAAGCGCTTTGAAAAAACTCATTGTCCACCGCATAGAGACACGGGAAAACGGGAATGTCCCGTCCGAGGTGATGTCGCCAATACTCGGTATTCGCATCGCCTACGCTCAAAACTCCCGAAACGCACGACCGTAGTGCGCCGAAAAATGCCGACTTTGCCGCCAGCTTCAACTTCGATCGCGGTCGATCAAACAGCGTCGAGTCAGTTCGTAGCAAGACGGGAATTTTCAGCCTGCCCGCAGCCCATATCGCCCGCAGGTTGGTCAGCGTGCTATAACCATGCAGCCACACCGCATCAAACTCACCGGCCTTGACCCTGCCTTTGATACCGGAGTTCAGTGGCTTGGCAAACCCCAGCGTGTTGGAGTCCCGCACAACCGGCAGAAACTCATGCGCGTAGCCATCCAGCAGGGGGATGTCCCACTTCAATCGAACGTTGAATCCCTCGTCGTTGTATCCGTCGCCTCGAACGGAGATGTTTGAACTGAAAAAGACCTTTAGTTCGATGTCCGGCTCTTGCGCGATCCGGCGGAGCATTGGCGCCTGGTACTGGATTGGATGCGTAACAAAATAAGCGAGGCGTAACTTGCGCCGCTCGCTGTAAACTATGTCCTTGCTCCCTATGGGATATTTCATGGCTTCTCTTTTGGATTAGCAGTCTTGGCCATAATGAGGGCCTTGTCAAATTTGTGCAATCCCCGCTGGTATATCTGGGTCCGCGACACTCAAAACAGGATCGGGACAACTGCCCACCCCAGGGAGGGCGCTCACCCCCCTGTCAACTCCACCGGGGCGCTTTTGCGCATTCTCATCCAGAACTGGCCCCACACGCTTCTTATGTCAAAGACAGAATAAGTCTCAACTCCCAACAGAAGCGTCCCTACGATTGCAACCACTCCGACCAACAGAAGGGAACGTGCTCGCGCAAAGTCCACCAATCCGAAGCAGATTGGCAGCGAAGTCGCCATTACCAGCGCAAGCTTGATGACAGGGAAAAAGCTGATGGAAGCATCGTTGTTGAACAGTTTCTTGTTCTCGTGATAGATCAGCCCCATCTGCGAAACCTCTGAGACCAGCCAAACCACCATGAATCCGTAAAGACCGAACTTCATGGTGCATGGGATGCTTACCGCGATCATCAGAATATTCCCAAAGAACACAATGACCGAAAGCCGCTGGTGCGTGTTTGTAGAGAATTGAAAGAACTGCTTGTGCTCCCGCATGCTCATTGCGCTCGATACCAGCGCCATCAACGCGTAGGCCTTGGGATCAAACAGGGATGGCTTATGAAGCCAGATCGCAAGCAGCAGCGGACTGGCAAGAAAGGCGCCCAGATTCACTACCGGGATCAGGGCAAACACAACCTTCTCTGAATAGTGAAAGATATTCAGAAGCCTGCTCATGTTCCGCTCTGCAAACGAAAGCGTGATCTCCGGCGCAATGGCGTTCGTTATCATCTGCAACATCCACCGCGCTGTTGAGAGGATCGTCCGGCTAATGGAAAATAGCACCACCGCCTCAGAACCGATGAGCCAGTTCAGCATGATCACCGGCGCCTGAAAGAGAAGGAACTGCTGCGAGAAGATCATCGCGAACATTCCGCTTGGCGCAAACGATAGCTTGACGGTCTTCCAGTTGGCCCCGGATAACCCCAGCGGCAAGTCGCCCAGACGCCTCTTGAGGTCCACGATCGTCATGGCTGTGACCACTAAAGCCGCCGAAAACTGAAACAGCGCAATCACCGAAAAATTCACACGAAGCATCGCCAAGGGCACGCAAACCAGGGTGGAACTCATAACTCGTGCAGTAGACCAGGAAGACCCGGTGTGCGCTCTCTCCACCACAAGAAACAAATTGTTATAGTAGCCCGCGAAGATGTTCGTCATTGCCAACAGTCCTAGAAAGAAGACCGCAGCCATCGCGTCGGTTGGTCCCATGGTCGACAGGTGAAGCAGCCTCGGCAGGGGCAGGAAGAACGCACTCGATATGATGGCAAGTCCTATGCCGATCATTCCCAGGAGCATGGCCAACGTGCTGCCCTGAAGTTCTTTGTACCCCTCCATCTCGCCGCGTTTGCGAAGCATTGTCAGTTGGTTGCTCGCATAGGTCGTGATTCCGAAGTTCAGTGTGCCGAGATAACTCACCGTCGCTGAAAGCACAAGCCACTCGCCATATCGCTTGACCCCGTAATAATGAATGAACGCCGGCGGCAAGAGAAACTGCAGGATCAGATTCAATCCAATGCTCATGCTCAGAGCTGCGATCATCTTGAGAATTCGCTGCAGCATCTGCTTGTCTTGTCCTCAACGGCAGTAAATGTGTAGTTCATCTTGTGCTCTTGCCAATGGCTGCAATCCAGGCCCTAAGCCGCGCCATCACCACGACTCGTAGAAGACGCTGATCCAGACCGAGTTTCCCCATTCTCCCGCGCAAGTCCATCAAGGATCTCAACCAGCATCCTCGATGTGACGTTGAAGTTGAACAACTCATCAAAGCAGCGCCTACTCCGTTCCCGCATCTCTGCTATTTCGATGCTGCTGAGCCGTGACCACCGATCGAACAGGCGGATAGTTCCGGCGAGTGTGTCCTCGTCAGTCAGGCCCGCCCCCCGTTCCGCGACCTCCCGCCAAATGTTCACCTTCTCCGAAAGAAGAGCGGGCAATCCGACCGACAGCGCCTCCGCCACCACGATTCCGAAGTTCTCTTGATGGGATGGGAGCACGAACACCTCCGCCGCTGCGTACGCCCCCCACTTCAATGGCCCTTTGATCATTCCGGTCCAAATAATGCGTGGGCTGATGGCCAGACGCTCGGCCAGCACTTCCAACCCCTTCTGCCAGCCAATCTGGTCGGGGCCGGCGATCACGAGACGCCACTCCTGGTGACGCGCAAGTGTGCGGCTAAATGCCTCAATCAGGATATCGGTCGCCTTCTTGGGATGAATGCGCCCGAGGCAAAGGGCAATTCGCTTGCCTCGTAACTCCGGCCACCGCTCCAGAAACTCAGCCGCCGCTTTCCCAATATCGCACTCCGGTCCGAATGTGCCGTAGGGGACAACCGTTTCGCGTACGTGGTAATTCCGGAACGACCGCCTCGCCAGAAGCCGTTCTTCCTCGCTCGTATACAGAATGGTCCGTGCGCCCACCATGATCTTGCGCAAAAACAGATGCCAATACAGTAGCTTCTTCAAGTGCTTGATCGGATACCGCTCTTTGAAATACGGGTCGAGCATTCCGTGCGTGAAGATAGCGTAGGGAATGCTTGTGCCTTTTAACGCGCGAAAGGCTGCCAGCGCGTTGTAGTTCCACACTCCATTGATGATGACAACATCGAACCGCGCCAAATTGGCCTTCAACCAGGGCAGCATTCTTGGCGTGTAACCGTATACGCCATGGCCGGGTCCGAGTCCAACGGCGCCTGCAGGAAACTCAAGACCACTCACAATCTCTGGCGCATCGAGCGAAGCGACCTCGACCTCGTGCCCACTCGCCTTGTAGATGGCGCAGTAATGCCTGATCCCCTCAGCGGGCCCGCCGCTGGAAGAGTCAAGGGAAGGGATGATGTGAAGGATCCTCAATGTCGCAACCTCATGCTCGTCGCGCCACTGCGAGGAAACGCGGTGTTTGGACTTGGAGTGCGGTCGGCTTCAACTCGGAACCTTCCGAATTCTCCTCGCAAATGCAACTCTTTGCAGTAGTTCATTCGCATCCCCATCCTTGACAAGGCTGCCGGCTTGCTTGAGCCCCAAGCGCTCTGTTTGGTTGTTCTGTGAGCGACTCCCAACTCGCAATCCAATCCATGGCGTGTATAAAACACGCTCAGATCGTTGAACTATGAGCAGGAAAATGCCCGCAGATATTGAATTGGATGAGGAAAGCCGCAAGCCTTGTGGTGTCCTTTACAACGGTTGGTGCTCTCTTCGGCATCCTGACCTGCCCTGTCACGACTGCTTGGACCTATTTCGGCTGATTCATGGCCGAACGCTCCCGAGGCTAGTTAAGGGGCGTTCGAAGTTTTTCAAGATGTGCGCCTTGAACAGGTATGAACCCTGCGACTCCTGCGATCAAGTAAGAAAGCAAAATGATCACCAGGGGCAATCGAAGAACAAAGGGGACGAAACGAGTCACCATCATCTCACCAAACATGAGGGAGCCAAGTACAAGTGCAACTGTGCCCCAAGGCTTGCTCATGTCAAATACGCTCTGCCAAACGATAAAGCTAAGGGGGAAACAGATCATCGGAAATAGAATCACGCCAGGCCACCCAAACGATCCAAAGCTGTCGCTCACGGCCGAGATGGCTGGATAGGATACCTCCTCGCCTTCGCCGGACATTCCTGAAACGTGCCCAATGTAATCCTGCGCCCCCTCGAATCTCGGCTTGTTCTTGTATAGAAAGCTGGGAATGGTTCGTTGTATCTCGATTTGGACTGCTGCCAAACCGTAGTGAAACCCGGACGCGCAGGCGCTGATCACATTGCTGTCCGCGCGAATCAACGAAAGGCGACTTAGGAGATAGGTGCCGGGCCGGCTGAAATATTGTTCCCGGCTTCCATTTTCGGATGCGGTCGCAACCTCCACCGAGTCGCGTAGTTCCTTCGGACTGTGGTGCTCGGCCAAGATTCTGAATGCGGCGGATAGCCTCTGGGAAATTGACTGGTCAGCAACCTCTCCGCGCGCGAAAAGAAGAAATGGTGATAGGAAGCCCACAAATAGTACCAAGCCACTGGCCACCACCAGGTAATGACGGGCCTTGAATCGATACCCGCGAAAGTAACAGGTCAGAAAATATAGGATAGTGGGCGCCATCGTCGTCGTCCGCACTGTATCCATAAGCCCGAACATGGTCGCCATTGCCCACGGGATCAATGCACCCATACTCATGCTGTGCATTCCCCCGGAATCGTGAATTCGCTTGTCCACTGCGATGACCTGTGAGAACATAAGAAGCGGCGCGAAGGCCAGACCGAGGCTTCGGGTGCTGTTGAATTCCGTGATCCCGTATGACCGCGAGTATATCTCAATTGCAACTGTTGCGGCGGCTCCCACGGAAAGCGATACGAGGTACACAACCTTTCGCTGCCCGTCCGTAAAAGTCTCCATCGGCCTGGGCAACCGAAATCGAACCCTGCAAAAAAGAAATACCCCCACCATCGCACTCACGTAATAGGCGGCATAGATCGATATTGTCAGCTCCGGCGCCTCAAGGTTCTTATCCGCCGCTTCGAATAATAGAACTTTCGCGAACTGCGAAATGACGATCGTGCGCAAGGCGAATACACTGAACAGAATCCCGCTGATTGTCGAGATGCCGCCAAGCATGTTGTAGGTGATCCCGATGCTCATCAGGCACAGGGCCATCATTCCGACGAAATAGAATGGAGTCCCACACGCTAGTTCGCCCGCACCCAGGATTCCGACGGTGACTATTAGCACAAACGGCGGGATGGACGATTTTCGGTTCACAATCTTTGCCACCCTTTCGTCTCACGTTCGTGCAATCTCATTAGGAAAAGTCAGATCAAGCCCAGCAAGCAGCAAGCCTTGTCCATGCGGGACTCACTTGATGCTGACGGCGGCATAGGTGGCTCCATAGAAGAGACTCGAGGCAATCGAGGCAGCACCCGACGCAAGCGCCAGCTTGAAGGTATTCGCAGGAATAAAGAGAACGTCGTCGGACATGAGGGCAACATCCTGCTGCTTGCCATTCATGAGTTTCTTCAGATCCAGCATGATCGCCACATGGCGGTTGTCAGCTGTGGTGCGAATAATCCTTGCCTTCGATAGCGCAGCGCTATATTTCAGGCCGCCCGCCAGCGATATCGCCCGCATGACCGTAATGGGGGCATTTCCAGACAGTGGATACGCCTCCTCCGTCTTGACCTCCCCCACAACGAAGACATTGCCGACCTTGGACACAATCACCGTGTCGCCGGGCAACAGAGGGATGTTTGTAACTCCCGACATCCGCGCGTCCACTCCCAATTCGATTGTGATCGGGTCCGACTCGCCCATCCGTTGCACCGTCACCGTGTGGCTGGCAAGGGGAGTAAATCCGCCGCAGGCAGAGATGACGTCAAGCAAACGCAACTGCTCCGAGGACGGAATCGGGCCTGGCCTCAGAACTTCTCCAAGAACCGTGACCACACGCGCCGGAGAGGCCATCAGCGCGACGCTCACTTGAGGATTGACGAGAATGCCCCTGTCTTTCAGTTCCTTGCTCAGGAAAGATCCAGCCTCCGTCGAGGTAAGCCCAGCCAAGGTCACTGCACCAAGATATGGCAGGCTGATCTGCCCTGTCGGGCCAATTCGAATGCCCATCACGGGAATTGAGCCCGTCCCTGTCAGGGAGGGCAGAACTGTCGTCCCTGACGTCGTAAGTTCCGGAGCCCCCAGCGTGGAGATCGCCACAATATCCCCAGGCAAGATCTGGTACTCGGCATAGGTCACCTTAGATGCCGCATCCGGGGCTCCTGCCAACCGGGGAACCGAAGCAACCGCAGGGCCGGCATACTGGCCAAAAGCATCCCGAGCACTGAAACTCATCGCCAGGGATCCCAAGGCAGCACCTGCAAGAAATAACTTGAACCGATCTCCCATATTGCCTCCCGCAGCCAATACGTGCCTTTTGCTAGTCCTTGTTCTTGTAGTCATATGAGTAATAGCCGAGATACCCGTAGTATTCCGGAAGGCTCGCATCCACGCCATTGAGCACGAATCCATAGACCTTTACACCCACGTCGCTGAAAACTTCCGCCGCCCGCGTCAACATCGCGCGGGTACAGATGCCTTGGCGGATCACCAGCACCAGTCCGTCTGAGAGCGACGCCACAATCAGCGGATCGGTAACCGAAAGCGCCGGCGGAGAATCGAAGATGACATAGTCATATCGCTGACGAAGAATTTCCACAAACTGCTTCATCTGATCGGACGCCAGCAGATCCGCCGGCAGCGGTGGCGAACTTCCAGAAGGCACCATATCCAGATTCTGCAGCGTATCGTGCGTCTGGATCAGATCCTCAAGTGACTCCTGGCCGGTCAGATATTCCGAAAGGCCCTTCTTGTTGGTGAGCTTGAAGCGCCACAGGAGGCTTGGACGCCGCATATCCGTGTCAACAATAATGACCTTCTTGCCGCCCTGCGCCAGAGCTGCCGCCAGGTTAGTGGACATGGTGGACTTGCCCTCTCCGGGCTGACAACTTGTGACTGTGATCACCCTGGATTGCCGCGTTGTGCTCGACAACTGGATCGATGTGCGGAAGACCCGCATCGCCTCGGCAAAGGCCGACCGGGCATCCCATAGGATCTCTGGACCCGGTGCTGTCTCGACGTCGAAATCCTTGGATTTCTCCTTGGCCTTCCAATTGGTCTGCGGAACGACGGCAATTGCCGGGAGGCCAAGAAGTTCCTGAATCTGCCTGGAGTCCCGCATCCGCGTGTCCATTCTTTCCAGGAAAAGCGAAAGCGCCAGCCCTACAAACGCGCCGAAAAAGAATCCCAGCAGGGCCAGATTGCGAAGCGACATACTGGATGGGAGAATTGGAAGGGAAGCCAGATCAACGATGCTCACGTCCGCAGAATCCAGGCCTGCATCCACTGCCGCTTCCCGCAGGCGGGCCAGGATGCTCTCGTACATATGCCGGTTGGATTCGTATTCCTGACTGAGCAACTCGTACTGCACGATGTCATCGCGCTGGCCGTACAATTCCCGAATGCGGCTTTGAAGCAGCGTCTTGGCCTTGGCCTCGGCAGCCGCGGCAATCCCGGCCGCATCCATGGACTGGCGGATGATCCGCTGCTGCTGCTGACCAATCTCCCGATCCAAGGCTTGAATCTGCGCGTTCAGCTGCTTGACTTCTGGATAATTCGGCCCATAAACAGGCTGCAGCCTTGCGAGTTCCGATGCATGGGCCGCGCGCTGGGCGCGCAGCGTCGAAAGCATGCTCTGCGTTCCCTCATTGCCTAGCGGCGTCGGGATATCCAGTATCTGGTCAGGAGCCATGGACTCCAATATCCGTGCGCGCGCTTCCACCGTGACGCGCTGCTCCGTTGCGTCCGCTACACCCTTCTCAAGATTCGTGATCTCCTGCACCAGCAGGCTGTGCGATGGGTCAAGCGCCGAAATGCCAAGCCTCTTCTGCAGATCCACCATCCGGTCCTGAGACGCCTGAACAACTGCGCGCAGATCTTCTATCTGCCCGGTCAGCCACTTGGATACCTGCTTCGTATTGCTGTAGTGGCTGTTGAAGTTGCTCTCGATATACTCGCTCTCCAACGCATTCACGATGTTGGCTGATAATTGAGGCGACATGCTCTTATAAGAGATCGAGATCATCTGCGTGCGGGGAATGCGGACGATTGTCAGATTCGCGCGAAGTATGTCCAGAACTGCGGCGCGCACATGCGGCTCATCCAGGTTCCCGCCCAGCAACTGCACGCTCGTCTTGTGCAGCGTCCCTACCGACGTCGTTGTCTGTCCGCCCAGAAACGCTGACGAGTCCTGAAGTTTCAGGGTGTGAGCCACCTTCATTAGAAGCGTCTCACTCGTCAGAATGCGGATGTCGCTTTCAATGACCGAATCCAGCGAGCCAATCCCCGAACTTAGCACCGATGAGATCGACTGCTTCAATGCGGCGGCCGACCCCGGCTGAATCTCGATCTCCCCGGTTGCGGTGTACTCCTTTCCGCCAAGATAGCCGAGCAATACCGCCAGAAATGCTCCTCCAAGAGACAGGGTCAGGAGTAGAATCCGCCGCTTGCGAACAACAAGCCAAAGATCTGTTAGCGCGAGTTCCTGCTTGGAAGGAGCCAGGGAGACTTCATCGGTGCTCGGTGATTGTTGCAATCGAACCTCTCAATGGTAGTAAATCGGCAGATGAATGAACTGGAACAGGCAGCCGGAGAAAGTTGCTCACTCCAGGTCACGCCACCGCGGCCCGCGGACCGATTTGCACTTCATTCCCTCTTGAGCAATGCCCAACCCCGAAACATATCCAATAGCCCCGGACCCGCAAACGCCCTGCTCTGCCCCATCCGGAATGTCTGAAAAGGCAGACTCCCGTGGCTGCGGAGGGACGTTCGCCAACCTCTTTGAAATCGACAACGTCTTATTCATGATACTACCCGGGGGGGAGGCGGTGACCCCCCTCTCCCGACTCTGGGTTTCCGCTCCCAAGGCCTTGCTGGCCCCCGGCAATGTGCTCCGCCCTGCTCAGCCCAGCCCCGGGGTGAATCTGCCTCAGGGACCGGGCTCAACAGAGATCAAAGGGGGCTGAAACGCTACCGGGTTCAACCTCCAGGCCTCCATTGGAGGCCGAACCTGCGCCCGCGCCTTTCTCAATCAGTCTCGTAGTCGAAAGGCCTTCCACCGTCGGCACCAGCTTCACCTGTCCTCCCCAGGCTTGAACCTCACTTGCGCCCACGACCGTCTCCACCCTGTAGTCGCCACCTTTTACCAGCACGTCCGGACGCGTCGCCACGATCAGCTCCAGCGGTGTGGCCTCGTCAAAAACCACCACCGCGTCCACGGCAGCGAGCGCCGCCAGCACCCGCGCCCGTTCCGGCTCCCCCACAATTGGCCTGCTCGGCCCTTTGAGCCTTTTTACGGAATCGTCGCTATTGATGGCCACAATCAGCCGGTCGCCAAACTGGCGCGCCTGTTCAAGAACCGTGATGTGCCCCACATGAAGCAGGTCAAAGCAGCCATTCGTGAACACTACCCTGTCGCCGTTGGCCCTCCACAATGCGACCCGGCCCATCAACTCCCTGCGGGTCAATACCTTGTCTTCGGTGTGCAGCGCCATTTCGGGCGCCAGCGCGGCAAGCAGTTCAAACTTCTCCACCGGCACCGTGCCCACCTTGCCCACCACCACGCCAGCAGCCACATTGGCTACCTGCACACAGGTTTCCGGCCTCAGCCCCGATGCAAGGCAAAGCGCGAGGACGGCAATCACCGTGTCGCCAGCGCCCGAAACATCGAAGACCTGCCGCGCCACCGCCGGCGCCAGAAATCGCCCTCCGGGTCGCACCAGCGCAATGCCCTTTTCACTCATCGTCGCGATCAGATACTCGACTTCCAGTTCCGGCATCAAATCTTCCGCCGCATCCAGCAGCGCCTTCAGGTCGCCTGCGTCCAATCCGGGCATGACCAGGCGAACGGCCGCAGCCAGCTCGCCAAGATTGGGGCAAATCGTCGTCGCCCCGCGGTAACGGGAAAAATCGGCGCTCTTGGGGTCCACCAGCACGGGAATCTTCAGCCGCCGCGCAGCCTCAATCACCTGCCGGCACACCGCCGGCGTCAGCACGCCTTTGGCGTAGTCCGACAGCACCACGGCATCGCATTCCGGCAGGCGCGCCAGCACCGTCTCAATCAGGCGGTCATAGTCGCCCATATCCCGGCTTCCCAGCCGCTCCTCGTCCAGGCGCAGCATCTGCTGGCGCCCACCCAGGATCCGCATCTTGGTAATCGTGGGAAAACCGTCCGAGACGATCAAGAGCGGATCAATGCCGTTGGCCGACAGGATCGAACGCAGTTGACGTCCGCTCCCGTCTCCGCCACAAAAGCCGGCCACCATCGTCCGCGCCCCCAGACGAGCCAGGTTCATGGCCACGTTCGCCGCTCCGCCGGGCTGTTCGCTTCGGTGGGTGGTACGGACCACCGGCACCGGCGCCTCCGGCGAGATGCGGGACACCTCGCCCCAGATATATTGATCGAGCATCACATCGCCCACGATCAGCAGGCGCTTTTGCCCCCATGCGTGCTCGATCTCCTGAATCACCGCGTGGAACTGGTCGATCACAACGCCTCCCCGGCTTGACCCGCAACCCAGTCCAGTTCAATCCAGTCGCACAGCATGTGGCCGACCAGAATGTGGGCCTCCTGAATGCGGGCCGTCTCCCGCGAGCCAATCGCCAGCAGGTGATCGGCCAGGGCGCCAAGCTTGCCGCCGCCTGCGCCGGTGAACGCCACCGTCACCAGTCCCTGCGAACGCGCTGCCTCCAGCGCTGCCAGCACGTTGGCGCTGTTGCCGCTCGTCGAGATGCCCACCAGCAGATCGCCCGGCGCGCCCAGCGCCTCCACCTGCCGCGAAAACACCGCTTCATAGCCGTAGTCATTGGCCACTGAAGTGAGTATCGAGGTGTCGGTGGTCAGCGCCATCGACGCCAGGCCCCGCCGCTCGCGGCGAAACCTTCCCACGATCTCGGCCGCCAGGTGCTGCGAGTCCCCGGCGCTGCCCCCGTTGCCGCACCACAGAATCTTGCCCCCCCCGCGCAGCGTTGCCGTCATCGCCCTGGCAATCGCCTCGAGCTCGGTCTGCTGACCCGCCAGCGCACCCACCACTTGCAGGTGCTCGGCGATCGAATCGCGGAAGATGCCGGATGCATCAGGACCTCTGGACATCGCTCTCTCCTCTTGCCTGCCTGCCACTAGGCTTCAATCTCGCGCAGCGTGGCATAGGTCTCCACAATGCCTTCTTCGAGCGAGGTCATCTTCAGGTCGCATCCCAGTTGGCGCAAGCTTGTCAGGTCGGCTTCGGTAAAGTGCTGATAGCGCCCTTCCAGATCGGAGGGAAAAGGCGTGTACTCGATGGGCATCTCGCCATGCACTGCCATCAGAGCCCGCGCTACGTCGTTGAAAGTGCGGCTCACGCCCGACCCTGCGTTTGCCACCCCCTGATACACCTTGCCGGTTGCTCCGGCCTGAGGCGCATAGGGGCCAATCTGGGCAAAGAACATATTCAAGCGCGCCAGATCCCGGACATATACAAAATCCCTGCGCTGTTCGCCGTCGCCATACCCCCCGCTCCCGGCAAACAGGCGCACCTTGCCCGTCTCCTTCATCTGCTTGGTAAAGTGGTGAATCACCGACGCCATCCGCCCCTTGTGCTGCTCGCGCGGCCCGTAAACGTTGAAATAGCGCAGCGCCGTGACAGAGATAGGCACCCGTCCCAATTCGAACTGGTGGCGGAGATAATGGTCAAACACCAGCTTGGAATAGCCGTATATATTCAGCGGCCGCTCGTTTTCGATGGTCGGCGTAAAGTGCCCCGGTCCTGAAAGGCCATAGACAGCCGCCGTCGACGCCACCACCAGCGGTGCCCCTTGCGCAATGGCAAACGCCAGAACTTCTTTCGTGCATTGGAAGTTGTTGTCCATCATGTAGACGCCGTCGTCTTCCAGCGTGTTCGAGCAGGCGCCCTGGTGCAGAATCGCCTCGATGCGCCCGGCGCCGAGCGCGTTCTCGCCAATGGCCCGCCGGAACTCCCGCTTGTCCATGAAGTCCACATAGCGCGCGCCATGCAGATTGCGGAACTTGCGCGCGTTGGCGAGGTTGTCCACCACCAGAATGTCAGTCAGACCCTGCGCATTCAACTCATGCACCAGGTTGCTGCCGATAAAGCCTGCTCCTCCGGTTACGATCAGCATGACAAAAAGATCTCCACTTTCCTGCGGCCGGAGTTTTCGGAGTCATCTTCTGCGCAAGGCGAGTGCGCCGTTCTCAGCCTGCGCGCCCGCCCAGAACCCGGTCCACGGCGGCTGCCATCTCTTCCACCGTGATCGACGTCAGGCACCGGCGCTTTTCCACGGTGCAGGTCACCAGTTCGCAGCCAAAGCACTCGGTCTGATGATAAATGATCTGATGCTGGCCAGGCGGAAACCACACCCCTGGCAACCCCCGCGCCGAGAACGCAATCACGCAGGGAACCCCCACGCTCGCGGCCAGATGCATCGGTCCAGAATCCGGCCCCAGAAACACCGCCGCGCGCTCGATCACCGCCGCTGTCTCCCTGGGACTCAATCGGCCGCAAAGGTTGACCAGGGGACCCTTCCAGGCCCTTCCCGCAAAATCGGCTGCCGCGCCATCATCCCCAGCACCCACCATCACCAGGCCATACGCGGGGTACGCGCCCCCCAGCCGTTCCAGGAGCGCGCGCCAGTTCTCCTGCCCCCAGTCCTTGGCCTGCATCTTCGTGCCAGGTCCACAGACAATCAGAGGGTGGTTGCCCAATTCCCCCAGCTCCGCCAGCGCCAGCGCCCGCTCGCCCGCCGTCAGGTTCAGGCTCCAATTCAGCGGGTCCTCGATTGCGGCGTCCCCCAGGGGGCGCAGTAGTCGCGCCAGCCGACCGGCTTCCGACTCATACAGCCCGGTTGTCTTGTCGAAAGGGTGCGTCAGCTCGTCCTCTCCTGGGAATCCCACCATCCGACGCACCCCGGCGAGCCGGAAGAAGAGGCGGTCGCGCTGCACCTTCTTCAGCGGCCGCACCGGCATCAGGTACACCACCACATCCGGACGAAGGCTGCGAATCTCCCACGCCAGCCGCAGCAACTCAAAGGGATTGCGCGTTCCCGCCCGATAGCGCACATAGCCGTCCACCAGGCCCGACTCGCCCAGCACCGCCGCCGCCGCCGGAGCCTTTGCATGGACCGGGAAATTGGTGAGCAGTAGCCGCTCGGCCTGCGGAAACACGCGCGCAATCAAATGAAAGCACGGCAACGCCACCACCGTGTCCCCCAGACTGCCCAGCCGGTATATCAGTACCCTTCGCTCCGCCAATCCCAACTCCATCTACCAGCTCAAACTAGCCAGCAGCGCAAGCACAGCAACCGTCGCGCCAATCATAAGGCTCATCCGGTCAGTGAGAGCAAAAATTACAGGGTCTTCATTGAGTTCCCCTCGTGAAGCCAGAAGCCACACCCGGAACAACCATAAGAGCATGAGCGGCACAATCAGCCACAAAAACCTCGGCTCACGATAGAGCGCGACCACGTCCCGCCCGCTGATGTAGTTCGCAAACACCACCACCGAGGCCGCCGCACACGCGGTGCCAAAGCTCCTCATTTGCTCGATGTCCGCCACGAGGTAGCCCCGCCCATTGCGCGGCGAACCACCGCTGGCCCGCATGTTTTCCAGCTCCGCAAATCGCTTGACGATCGCCAGCGATAGGAAGAGAAAGATCGAAAACCCCGCCAGCCAATGCGAGATGGGGGTACCGGTGGCCGCGCCGCCGGCCTGCAATCGCAGCGTATACAGTCCCGATAAAACCAGCACATCCACCAGCGCCAGCCGCTTCAGATACGTCGAGTAGGCCAGCGTGCTCACCAGATATACAACCAACCAACCATAAAATGCTATCGGAAGCAGGCGAGCCCCCGCCAGTGCAAGCAGCAGAAACACCGCCACAATCCCCATGCCCTCGAATGCCGACAAATCTCCCGAAGCAAACGGGCGCATCCGCTTGCGGGCATGGCGCCGGTCCGCCTCGATGTCCAGCAGGTCGTTCACCACGTAGGTGGCCGAGGCCGCCAGGCTGAAACAAACAAAGGCGACCGCTGCAGTGAGCAGATTGGCCAGACGGAGACGGTGCGCCAGCAGCATCGGCACAAAGATCAACAGGTTCTTGGCCCACTGATGAATCCTCAGGGCCTTCAGCAACGACCTGAACAGGTTGCGGCGCTCCTGAAACTCGCGCGTCGACACAATTCCCCGGCGGCGCATCCCATTGCGCAGGCCCCGGCTTGGATTCGCCACCATCGCCTGCCTGGCATGCGCCAATAGAGGCAGATCCGGCGTGTCGTTCCCGATATAGTCGAACCCTGCGGCGCCCACCAAGCCCTGGAGACGCTCCAGCTTGCTGGCCCCCGTCAGGTTGGTTGCCCCGTCCGAACCCAGCACCTCTGCAAAGATTCCCAGATGCTCGGCCACCCGGCGGGCAACCTTCACGTCGGCCCCTGTCGCCAGGTAAATCTCCCGCCCGTTGGCCCGCTCCGACTGCAGATAGTGAAGCAACTTGCGGTTGTAAGGAAGATGCGTGACATCCAGCGCAATGGCGTTCGAAACATACGCTTTCAACGCCGCCTTGCCTTTCAACAGCCGCCCCGGCAGGCTCAGTGCTCGCAAGGGGTGTGTGCGCACTAAAGCCAGCAGCGAATCGACCAGCGTGTCCGACTTGACGAGCGTCCCATCCAGATCGACGCACAGAGGCGGATGCGCCAAACCGAGGGAGGGCTCTTGGTGGACGGATGTCGTCAATCGTGCACCTCGTGATGGGCAGTTGGCGGCTGAAGCGGCGAGCCGTTGCGAAGCGGCCTGAGCAAAGGCACTCCCAAGGGGACGGATCCGGGAGCATGCAGTGCACCCCCGAAGCAGTTCAAGTATACAGTTGGCTCTCTTCGCCGGACCCGAAGACGAGCGGCTCCGCGGCGGCGGCCCGTTCCGGAATTCTCCGCGGCCGCCTGTATAAAATTGCACCCAAGCCGGTCTCTCACGCCAACTTTCTCGATTTCATGCCCCCGAAGGAAATCAAGAATTCATCTCCTCGATGCATACTGATACGAAATGAAAACGCGGATGCCCCTCCCCATCATGAAGACCGCCTCCCTGCTCCTTGCCGCCCTTGCGTGCGCCGCCACCCTCCCGGCTCAGACCGGCGTCACCGCCACACTGCCCAACGGCCGATCAATCCATCCCGCCGGCAACTGGATTCCCCTCGCCCCTTATCCCTTCGCCGTGGCGCTCCGCCCCGACGGCCAACAGGCCGCCGCGCCCTCCATCGGCTTCCCCTTCGCCCTGAACGTCATTGACCAGCCTGCCACCCCAAACCCCCATGTCCGCCGCATGCCCGATGGCGAGCAGAATGACCCCTCCATCGAGGTCCATGCCGGCCTCGCCTACTCCCCTGACGGGTCCACCCTCTGGGTCGCCACTGGCGACTCCGGCAAGATCCGCGCCTACCGCACCGCCGACTGGAAGCCAGCGGGCGAGGTTTCGCTCGACGGATCCATTCAGGGCAGGGAATCCACGGGTAGCTTTGCCGCCACTCTCGCCGTCTCCCCCGACGGCCGCACCCTCTACGCGCTCGACCAGGGCAACTGGCGCATCGTCCTGCTGGACGCGGCCAGCCTGGAACGGCTCGCCGAAGCCCCCACCGGAACCTACCCCTTCGGGCTCGCCCTATCCCCCGACGGCGCAAGACTCTACGTCACCAACACCGGCCTCTTCGAATACACGCCCATCCCCGGCGCGAACCCCAAAGACCTGATCGGCTCGGGCCTCCGTTTCCCGCCCTTCGGATTTCCCTCCAAAGCCGCGCGCCAGGGCTCCGTGGCGGAGGGCAAGCAGATTCCCGGCCTCGGCGACGAGAACTCAACCCGCGGCAGCTCCCTCTGGACCTATGACCTCCGCGACCGCCTTCATCCTGCTGTCACCGCAAAGCTCCGCCTCGGGACCAAAATCTCCGAGGTGGCAGGACAGACCGTCGGGGGCGCGGCGCCCAGCGGCGTAGCCGCGGCCCCCGACGCTGTCTACGTCGCCCTCGCCCACGAAGACGCCGTAGCCAGAGTGACCGCCGACGGAACCCAACTCCTCGCCCAGGCCGCGCTCTCCCCCTTCCCTGGGTCCTCGTTCGACTCCCTTTCCAAAGACGCCCAGGGAAGGCCCCTGCGCGGCGTCATGCCCAGCGGCGTTGCCGTTCGCGATGGGCGCCTCTACGTCGCCGAAGCCGGCATCGACGCTGTCGCGGTCCTCGACGCCGCCTCGCTCCAGGTCATCGAACACATTCCCGCCGGCTGGAACCCCTCCGCCGTCGCCCTCTCGCCCGACGGCAAGACCCTCTATGCCGTCAACACCAAGGGCAAGGGCGCCGGGCCCAACGCGGGCAAGGGCCACGACCCCAAAATGCCCACCTATGTCGGCTCCCTCGAACTCGGCAGCCTCAGCGCCATTGACCTCGCCTCACTGCCTCCCGCCGCCGATTTGACTGCCGAGGTGATTGCCGCCAACACCTTCGCCGTCGCCCATCAGCCCACCCTC
Organism: uncultured Acidobacteriaceae bacterium; assembly: GCA_903849645.1. Lineage (GTDB taxonomy): Bacteria > Acidobacteriota > Terriglobia > Terriglobales > Acidobacteriaceae > Telmatobacter. The sequence continues at coordinate 183,641 of CAINJJ010000034.1, forward strand.
CCCAGGCTCCGCCACTGCTTCCTCGTCATCCGTGAAAACCGCACCTATGACGAAGTCCTGGGCGATGTAGCCGGAACCAACGGCGACCCCTCCCTTGCCCGCTACGGACTCGACGGCTGGGCCGAGGAGCAGAAGTCCGCCACTCACCTCAAGGTCACCCCCAACCTCCACGCCCTCGCCGCCCGCTACGCCATCGGCGACAACTTCGACGTGGACTCCGACGTCTCGGCCGACGGCCACCGCTGGGTCCTGGGCATCAACCCCACTCCCTTCTTCAATACCGCCTGGAGCTCCGGCTACGGCGGCCGAAGGCACGATTTTGCCGGCTCCCCCCAGCCCGGCCGGCGCGCCCTCTTTGGCGGGGCAGACGCCCCGATGCCCGAGGATGAGCCCCAGTTCGGCTCCCTCTGGGAGCACGTCGCCGCCTCCGGCAAAGGCATCCTCAACTACGGCGAAGGCCTCGAGATCGAGGGCAACGCCGAGATCGATGGCACAGCGCCCGAGGGCCAGCGGCTTTTTCTCAACTCGCCCCTGCCCCAGCCCGTCTTTGAGTCCACTGACCGGCGCTTTCCCACCTTCAACCTCGGCATCCCCGACCAGTTCCGCGTCGAGGAGTTCGAGCGCGACTTCAACCGCAGGCTGGCCGCCGGCAAGGTTCCGGCGCTGATCGTCATCCGCCTGCCCAACGACCACACCGCCGAGCCCCGTCCCGCCGACGGCTACCCCTACCGCGCCTCCTACGTGGCCGACAACGACCTGGCCCTCGGACGCATCGTCGCTTACCTCTCCAAGACCTCCATCTGGAAGGACTCGGCCCTCTTTGTCACCGAAGACGACGCCCAGGGCGGCGTGGACCATGTCGACGCCCACCGCAGCATCCTGCTCGTGGCCAGCCCATGGGTCAAGCCCGGCTCCGTCTCCCGCGAGCACACCAGCATGGGCTCCATCACCCGCACCATCGACGAGCTGCTCGGCCTGGGGTCCATGAATCTTGAAGACGCCCTGGCCGGCGAAATCACCGGAATCTTTGACGCCAGAGCCCACCTCGATCCCTTCTCCGCCCGCCCCTCTGACCCCCGCGTCTTCGATGCCGCCAAGGCCCGCATCGCCCGCCCCAAGACCAAACAGGAGGCCGCCGCCCTGCGCGACGTCGATGACGCCGACGAAATCCGCAAGGAGGTTGAGAAGTCCGCCCGCCGGCGCCGCAATCCAAATCAGACCGATTGACGCCGCAAGGACCGCCCGGAGGCCCTCCCTGTCCCCCTTTTACCTTTTTGTAACCGAAAATTCACAATCCACGGATAAAGGCCCGCCAAATCCAGGCTTGTCGGGCCCTTCCACACGGAATTTGCGCAAAACGAACCGGTTTTTGTGCATTGCTTCTTCAGTTCTTGATAAAAAGGCTGGACTTACACGCAAAAACTTCGTAGCTTAAACTTCAATCCACGGACTCTTCCCCGTTCGAGCCCGCCGGATTCAACAACCTGTAACCAAGCGCAAGTAGCCTGAAGCAGTCGCGGTGCTTTGAAGTTCAGGCAGCCGAAGGGACCCCCTTCACCCATTCGGTATTTTTCGCCCGGGCTTTCAAGATCGCGGCCAGATGCCCCGAACGATGAGGCTTAACAGAAACTACTGAACACCTGCCTCCCCGTTTGGACACCTCAACGATCCCCGTATTTCCCCCTCCCTCGCCCTCGGGAGAACCCTGGGACCGAGTTTCTTCACGCTACGCAACCGAACCTTGTCCATGACCCACTTTCAGGAGACAGTGATCCATGCATAGACGCACCCTTTCCAGTTGGCACCCCATGCTGAAGCGGACCCTTTCGCTCCTCAGCCTGCTGCTCGTGCTTGCCCTCGCTTGTTCGCAGAGCCGGGCGCAATCCACCCAGGGCTCCATCGTCGGCTCCGTCAAGGACGCCGCCGGAGCCGTCGTCCCGGGCGCTGTCATCACCCTGACCAACACCGATGAGGGAACGGTCCGCACCGGCAAGTCCAACGGGGTCGGCGACTATCGCTTCCTCGACGCCAAGGCCGGCCACTATTCTTTGACTGTCGCCTCCCCCACCTTCCAGAACTGGAGCGCCTCCGGCATCGTCCTCGCCGTCCGCCAGGAACTGCGTGTCGACGTCAGCCTCGCCATCGGCGCCATCCAGCAGGAAGTCAAGGTCACCGGCGACAACGTAAGCGCCATCGAGACCGATTCGCCCACCATCAGCGGCACCTTCACCACCGACGACGCCAACAACCTCCCCGTCAACACCCGCGCCAGCTTCAGCGGCACCAGCGCCGCCGGCATCCTGGGAACCCTTCCCGGCATGCAGGACGACAGCTCCGGCATCTCCCTCCAGGGCGCATTGCCCTACCAGGTCGAGGTCACCATCGATGGCGTCACCACCAAGAGCGCCACCGGCGGCAGCTTCATCGGCGACGCCTTCCCCTCCACCGAGTCCATCTCCGAGATCCGCGCCGACGGCGTGCTCGCCAATGCCGAATATGGTGACCCGGCCCAGGTCGTGGTCACCACCAAGGGCGGCAGCAACACCATCCACGGCTCCGGCTTCTGGTACTACCAGAACTCCGCCTTTGACGCCATCCCCTACACCTACCCCACCACCAAGTCCAAGGCCAGCGTAACCGGCAACACCTTCGGCGGCAGCGCCGGCGGTCCCGTGGTCATTCCAGGCCTCTACAACGGGCACAACAAGACCTTCTTCTTCGGCGCCTACGAGGGCTGGCGTCACCCGGCGCAGACCACCATCTCCGAAGTGGTGCCCTCCACACTCATGAAGCAGGGCGACTTCTCCAAGTACGTGGTGCCCGACGGCAAGGGCGGCAACGCCTTCACCGGGCTGACCAATCCCTACACCGGCGCCAGCTACGGGACGAAGATCAGCTCGACCCTCAGCCCCATCGCCCTGAGCACCCTCAAGCAGTTCTATCCCGACCCCAACATCGGCGACCCCACCGCCTATACCGACAACGGCGTGGCCAACTACCAGGCCAAGGTGGACGCCAGCGGCCACTCCAACCAGTTCGACGTGCGCGGCGACCAGTACTTCGGCGCCAACCAGAAGTTCCTCCTCTGGGGCAAGTTCACCTGGAAGAACTTCCCCACCAGCAGCCCCGAGCAGCTCCTGGTTCCCTCCCAGCTCAACACCAGCCAGAACCGCGCCCTCAAGGTGGACACCAACTGGAGCATCAAGCCCAACCTCATCAACGAAGGCGGCTTCGGCTACACCCTCTATACCAACGGCAGCACCGACAGCTTCAACGGCACGGCGTGGACCCAGAAGCAGGGCTGGCAGGGGTTGCAGAACCTCTTCTACAACGGCATTCCGGAGATGGACTTCAATAACCTCCAGAGCCTGAGCGCCGACCGCCTCACCGGCCTTACCAAGTCCAACACCTTCGACTACAGCGACGTGCTCATCTGGAGCAAGGGCAACCATACGCTCAAGTTCGGCGGCAACATCCAGACCCTCGAGGCAATCACGCCCCTCGGCTTCAACGGCTCCGACAACTTTGGAACCTACCAGTTCAACAGCTCCGGCAGCGCCGGCATGTTCACTGGCGTCGACTTTGCCGACTTCCTCCTCGGCCTGCCCAACCAGACCTTCTATGACGTGGTCAAGCAGGACAACGACGGCGTCTCCGGCCACTACCATGTCTTTGCCCAGGACGAGTGGCGCGTCAACCAGCGGCTCACTCTCTCCTATGGCGTCCGCTACGAACTGCACCCCGGCTACTACGACAAGTACGGCGACATCGGCAACTTTGACCCCACCGTGGCCGGCGCAGGCCGCGTCATCTATCCCACCGGCAAGCAGTCCCTGCTGGCCACCAGCTTCCTGGCCAGCGCCAACGCCTGCGACCCCGACGGCATCACCAACACCAACAACGCCACCGTCAACGGCGCGCCCTGCATGGCCGTTACCGGCAACTCGGCGGCCGGCTATCCCTCCGGCCTCAAGAAGTTTCCCCACCTCCGCTTCATGCCCCGCGTAGGCTTTGCCTATCGCCCCTTCGGCAACAACAACTGGGCCATCCGCGGCGGCGCCGGCCTTTACAACATCAACATGCTGGGCTCCAGCTTCTACTCCCTCACTGGCACCGTACAGGCCCAGACCCAGCAGTTCTCCAACACCTACGACTCCACCTCCCACGCCATCGGCTACCAGTGGCCGGCCATCTATGCCGGCGCGGGTTCCACCGGTTGCACCACCTGCTACGGCACCGACTATTTCGGCACCGCCAACAGCATCAACTGGAAGGACCCCTACACCGAGCAGTGGTCGCTCAGCGTGGACCATGACTTCGGCTCCGGCTACGCGGCGCGCGCCTCCTACATCGGCTCCGAGACCCGTCAGCTTGTCTGGGCCCCTGATGAGAACACGCTCCCCTACTCCACCAGCGTCTCGGCCTTCAACAACTCCATCAGCAACCGGCTCTTCCCCAACTGGGGCCGCATCAACACCCGCGCCACAGGCGCCAACTCCAGCTACGAGTCGTTCCAGATCGAAGCCAGCCATCGCCTCCAGCAGGGTCTCGAGTTCCACTCCGGGCTGACATTCGCTCGCGCCATGGCCGACAACCAGGGTCCGGCGAATACGAGCTTCGGCGGAGAAGGCGGCGGACAGCGCGCCACCTCGGTGCTCAACCGCCACGTCGACTTCGGCCACGTCTACGGAACCCGCAGACTCCACTGGAACACCACCGCCCTCTATGACCTGCCCATCGGCCGTGGAAAGCTCATCGGCGGCGACATGTCCCGCGCGGCCGACCTGGTGGCCGGCGGATGGCGTCTCTCCTCCATCCTCACCCTCCAGACTGGTCCTTACCTCACCCCCTACTTCCCCAACGGCCAGGGCGACCCCTCCGGCACCGGTTCGGGCCTCAACGGCAACTACGGCAATGGCACCGGCAGCTTTGACGGTGGCCACCGCAACCAGCACGCCGACTCCGTCCCCGGCGTCAGCCTCAACCCCGCCAACAAGAACCGCTACTCCTGGATCAACTCCAAGGCCTTCGCCTGCCCCGGTGACACCACCTGGACGGCCGGCAACCCCTGCGGAACGGGCGCGGGCTTCACCCCCTCGCTTGGACCGAGCGGCGTCGTCTTCACCCCCAACAGCGCCCATCCTCTGCCCATCGGCCGCTTCGGCAACAGCCCCGTCGGCTCCGTCGAGGGTCCCGGGCTTATCAACCTCTCCGCCGGCCTCAACAAGACCTTCACCCTCACCGAGCGCTTCAAGGTCAAGGCCGAAGGCACCTTTACCAACGTCCTCAACCACACCAACCTCGGTAATCCGGAGACGAACCTCAGCTCTTCAAGCTTCGGTCTCGTCACCAACGCCATCAGCTCCAGCTTTGGCGGCGCAAGAACCGGCCAGATCTCCATCCGCGCCGAGTTCTAAACCTCATCGCACGATTCACACACGGCGCGGACCCCTCCGGGTTCGCGCCGTTTCCTTTTTGGTTCAGGAACGACAGCAGCGGCGCCTGAAGCACCAAAAGTTCAATTTGGCTCATTCACTCCCCTTTGCAACTCCTTATACTGATGCTGCGTCCAATGCTAAGAAGTGGACGCGGAGTTTTCACCTCCGCCCCTGATGCGCGGCTCACACCTGTCAGGCTGTGCTCATCGGCGGACCCCAATGCGGCGCAGTTCGGTCCTTTGCGGCGCGGTTACCATTTTTGATACGCTCAGGCATTCCTCATGCCGGGCAGAAGGAGAGTTTTCATCATGGCTGAAGAAAACAAGTTGAATGGTTTGGCGTGGTTTCTGGCTGGTCTGGGCGTGGGAGCCCTCGTTGGCATCCTCTATGCCCCCAAGAGCGGGCGCGAAACCCGTGAAGACATCGTCTCGGGCGCCCGCGAAGGCACCGAATACCTCCGTACCCGCACCCGTCAGGCCGCCGATCAGGTCGGCACCCTTGTTGACCGCAGCAAGGAACAGGTCGGCGAATACGTGGAGCGCGGCCGCGAAGTGGTAGATCGCGGGCGGGCCCAGTGGGAAGAGTTCGTCGAGCGCGGCAAGAACCTGGTGACCGAGCAGACCAGCCGCGTGAGCGCCGCCGTCGACGCCGGCCGTCAGGCCTACAAGACCACCGTGGTCGCCGAACCCACCGAAAACTAGCCCCTCTTCCTCAGCGGGCCGGATACGCATCCGGCCCGCTGAGTTCGCACCCCGCCACCCAGAATTCTGACGCCGGAACTGGAACCCGGCGGCCCGGTCGGCCGCTCCGGGACTTTGCACTCCGTCCCGGCCTGGTGAGCGCAACAGCCCCTCCCCCTCAACCGGGCCCGCACACACGCTGCGCGAGATCAATCCAATGCCAAAGTTCGACAATGAAACACTGATGCTGGTCTTTGTCGCCGTCACCGGCCTGGCTGTCCTGCTGCAGGCCGTCATCCTCGTGGCCATCGCCGCCACCCTCGGCAAGGCCGTCCGCTCCATCAAGGAAGAGTCCGAGGAGTTCCGCGCCTCCGTCATGCCGGTGCTTGAAAACACCCGCGACCTGCTCGCCGTCTCCCGCGACCTCTTCAATCGCGTCGCTCCCAAGGTCGAGTCCGCCGCCGGCGACCTGGCTGAAATCACCCGGAACCTGCGCGCTCAAAGCGCCGACCTCGAGTCCTCCACCCACGAAATCCTGGCCCGGGTCCGCAACCAGAGCGGCCGTCTCGACGGCATGTTGTCCAGCGTCCTTGACGCCGTGGACCGCGCCGGCAACTTCGTCACCGATGTGGTCTCGCGCCCCGTGCGGCAGTTCTCCGGCATCGTCGCCTCTGTGAAGGCCGCGGTCGAGACCCTGGGCCGCCGTTCCAGCGAGGGCCGACCCACCCACTCCTCCGATCACGACTCCTTTATCTAGCCCGCCACTTCCCCCGAGGTCCACTCCATGAAGTCAGCCAACCTTCTGGCGACTCTTGCCTCCGCACTCCTCCTGCCCCTTTGCGTCGCGCAGCCCACGCCCAAAGCCGCCCTGCTCGCCCTTTCCAAGCAGGACCACACCCTGTTGATTGTCGACCCCTCGATGCTCCAGATTCTGGCCCGCATCCCGGTTGGCGACGACCCGCATGAGGTGGTGGCCTCGGCCGACGGCAAAACTGCCTACGTCTCCAACTACGGCTTCGGCGCCTTCCACACCCTCACCATCATCGACCTCATCGGCCAGAAACCCGCCGGCCAGATCGACCTTGGCGCCCTGCGCGGCCCGCACGGCCTCGACTTCCAGCAGGACAAGGTCTGGTTCACCGCCGAAGCCGCCAAGGTCATCGGCAGCTACTCGCCCGCGGAGGCCAAAATCGACTGGGTCATGGGCACAGGCCAGGACCGCACCCACATGATCTATGTCTTCCCCGATGGCAAGCGGATTCTCACCACCAACGTCAGCTCCGCCACCGTCACCATCTTTGACAAGACCGAAGGCCGCGCTGGTGGCCCCCCGCCGGGAATGCCCCCTCCCGGCGCGCCCGGAGCAGGCGGACCGCCTCCCGGCCCCATGCCCACCCCGCCCGGCGGCGACTGGAAGCTCACCGTGCTCCCCGTAGGCCGCGGAGCCGAGGGCTTCGACGTCACCCCCGATGGCAAGGAAGCCTGGGTCGCCAACGCCCAGGAGGGCTCCATCACCGTCATCGACCTGGTTGCCAAAAAGGTCCTCGTCACCCTCGACGCCAAGGTGCCCGGCGCGAACCGTCTCAAGTTCACCCCGGATGGCAAGCGTGTGCTGGTCACCCCCGGCTCGGCGCTGGTGGTCTTTGACTCCGCCACCCGCAAGGAGATCAAGCGCCTCGACGCGGTGCACGGCTCCGGCGGCATCCAGATGCAGCCCGACGGCGCGCAGGCCTACGTGGCCTGCGGACGCGACGGCTACGTCGCCGTCATCGACCTCAAGACCCTTGAAATGATTGCCAAAATTGAAATCGCCAGCCCCGACGGCCTGGCCTGGGCCGTGCGACCCTAGACGATCCAGCCCCCGCCCACGACCTCGTCCCCGTCGTAGAAGACGGCAGACTGTCCCGGCGTCACCGCCCGCTGCGGCTCGTCGAAGGTGGCCACGACTTCTTCAGCCCCAGCTGGCTCCAGCACTGCCCAGGCCGGCTCGTGCCTGTGGCGGATCTTGACCCGCACCCGCATCGGCTCGCTCAGCCCGGCAATCGAGATCCAGTTCAGCCGCCCGGCGCGCAGCGTCCGCGTCGCCAACTCGGCGTCCGCGCCCACCGTCACCCGGTGGCTCGCCGGGTCGATATTCAGCACATAAAGCGGCGTCGGCGAGCTCACCCCCAACCCCTTCCGCTGCCCCACGGTAAAGTTGGCAATTCCCTCGTGGCGGCCCATCACCGCGCCATCCGAGCCCACAAGCTCCCCCGCCGTCTCGGGCAGCCGCTCCCCCTGCTCCTCCAGATAGGCCGTCAAAAACCGCTTGTAGTCCCCTCCGGGGATGAAGCAGATCTCCTGCGAATCCGGCTTCTCGGCCAGAGCCAGCCCATGCTGCCGCGCCACCTCCCGCACCTCCGGCTTGGTCAGCCGCCCCAGCGGAAACAGCGTATGCGCCAACTGCTCCTGCGTCAGCCCAAACAGAAAATACGTCTGATCCTTGGCCAGGTCCGCCGGGCGCTTCAGAATCCACCGCCCCCGCTCCGGGTCAAACTCGTTCACCGCGTAGTGGCCGGTGGCAATGCGACCCGCCCCAATCGACCGCGCGGTCTTTAGCAGCGCGTCAAACTTCAGGTGGTCATTGCAGAGCGAACAGGGAATCGGCGTCCGACCCGCCAGGTACTCGCTCACAAACGGCCGCACCACATCCCGCTCAAACCGCTCCTGCTGGTTTACCACGTAGTAGGGAATCCCCAGGTGCTCGGCCACCCGCCGCGCGTCGTAGACATCGTCCAGCGAACAGCACCGCCCCGCCTTCGGAGCCTCCGGAATCCCATGCCTGCCCGCCAGCCGCGTCTGATCCCATAACTGCAGCGTCAGCCCGACGACCGTATGGAGCGAACCGGCGGAGCCGTCGCCCCCGCGGGCAAGCATCGCCGCCACCGTCGAGGAGTCCACCCCTCCGGACATGGCTACGGCAATGGTTTCGGGCCTGGTCATGAGTCCTTCTTCGAAAGCGGGGCTTGCGTTGTTTGCGTCGTTCGCGGAGTTAGACAACCTACGTCCAATTCTGTGCTTTGAAAGGGCACGATCTTAGTCATGCCAATAACAACGAATGAATTGACCGGGCTTCATAGGCTGCGGAAGAACTCATATCGGCCGAGCCTTGTAACAAGGGCACGGCTTCAGCCGGGCCGCAAATGCAACAAAAAAGCGACGGGCTTCAGCCCCTGAGGGACGCCTTACCGTCCTCCTGCTCAAAAAAGACCCTGCTTCCGCAGCCACTTTCGCCCCTGGCGGGGGCGCCTGCGCGCCTCTCACCCCGCCGTCCCCGCCGCCACGGGCGAAATCGCCCGCAGATGCTCCACCGCCTCCGGCACCACCTGCAGCACATAGTCCACATCCGCTTCGGTCACCGTCTTCAGCAGGCTGAACCGCAAGCTCGCCCGCGCCCGCGCCTTGTCCACACCCATGGCCATCAGCACGTGGCTCGGCTCCGTCGCTCCCGAGTGGCACGCCGACCCGCCGCTGACCGCCACCCCCTTCAGGTCCAGCGCAATCACCAGAGCCTCGCCCTCCAGGTGGTCAAACCAGATGTTTGACGTATTGGCCGCGCGCGCCACCGGCCCTCCGCCGTTCACGCCCGTCCCCGGCAGCGCCAGCACTCCCGCCTCCAGCCGGTCCCGGAGAGCGGCCACCCGCTCCATCGTGCCGTCTTCGAGCGAGTGCATGGCCAGCTCCGCCGCCTTGCCCAGACCCACAATGCCCGGCACATTCTCGGTGCCCGCGCGGCGGCGGCGCTCGTGGCTTCCGCCCACCAGCAGCGACTCCACCGGCGTGCCTCGCCGCACAAACATCGCGCCCACGCCCTTGGGCCCGTGCATCTTGTGGGCGCTGATGGAGAGCAGATGACAGCCGAACCGGCGCACGTCAAACGGCACCTTGCCCGCCCCCTGCACGGCGTCGATATGGAAGAACACGCCCGCGTCCGCCGCCATCCGGCCAATCGCCTCCACCGGCTGCAGCACGCCCGTCTCGTTGTTGGCCAGCATCACGCTGATCAGCCGCGTCTCGGGCCGCATGGCCCGCTGAATATCCGCCGGGGCAATCAGCCCGCTCGGTTGCGGAGCCACAAATGTGGTCTCCACGCCCTGCTGCGCCATCCGGTTTGCCGCCTGAATCACCGCCGAGTGTTCAATCGACGTGGTGATGAAGTGGTCGCCCGGCCGCAGCAGCCCAAAGATCGCCGTGTTGTCCCCCTCGGTGCCGCCCGAGTTGAACACCACCTCCGCCTCGTGGCAGTTGAAAAACTCCGCCAGCGTGGCGCGCGCGCGGTCCACGCCGATATGCGCCTGCTGCCCATAGAGATGGATCGAGGAGGCGTTGCCAAAATGCTCCATCCAGTAGGGGCGCATCGCCTCCACCACCTCCGGCAGCAGCGGCGTCGTGGCATTTGCGTCCATGTAGACTCTCGGCATTGGTTTCCCCCCGTCACTAAATTGTACGGGCAATCCAGCTTCCCCGTGCGATGGCGTGTTCCTCGGCGCAGGATTCACCGCCCTGTGCTGTCGGCTGCCCCTGCTGTTCTGTTAAATTGCCTTCACGCGGCTTTTGCCGCCGGAGGTTCATCCATGCACAAGCCGCACGTCATCGCAGCCACCCTGTTTGCCTGTTGCCTGCTCGCCGCCACACCCTCGCTCGCTCCCGCCCAGGCCGCCGCGCCCGCCAAGCCCGCCGTCGGCGCAGCCATCCCCCCCGCCCAGGTCTATGGAAAGCTCCTCAGCGGCATGGAACAGGAGTTTGTTAGCGCGGCCGAAGCCATGCCGGAAGACAAGTACAACTTCGCTCCCGCCACGGGCGAGTTCAAGGGCGTCCGCACCTTCGCCGGGCAGATCAAGCACGTCGCCGAGTCCAACTACTACTTCTTCGGCGGCTCCGACTACACTGAAGCCGCCGACAAGGCCCAGACCGACGCAATCGAGAAGCTCACCTCCAAGGCCGACATCGTCAAGGCTCTCAAGGACTCCTTCGCCAAGGCCCACGTGCTGGTGGACTCCATGACCGCCGACAACGCCTTCACCAACACCGCCCACGGCACCCGCGCCGGCATGGTGGCCTTTGGCATGGCCCACTTCATGGACCACTACGGCCAGATTGTGGAGTATCTCCGCCTGAACGGCATCGTGCCCCCCGCCAGCCGCGGCGGCATGTAAACCCGGCGCGGCCTCCCCGCGCTGCCAGCCCCACAAGCCAGCCGCCGCCCTCCCCAGCGGCGGCAAAGTTCCGTTTTTCCACAAAGCGCTGCAAACAAGTCCTTTCCTTGCAGCGCATTCAAGGCGCACTCCGTCCCCTCACCCTCAACTTCCCCGCATTTTCTGTTTCCATCCCCTCCCAACTTCTGCCATACTTGATTGTGCCCACCTGGTACGTCCAATCCCAACAATCCAATCAAGAGGTAGCATCCATGTCGGCAAAGTACGTCTTTGTGACGGGCGGAGTTGTGTCCAGTTTAGGAAAAGGCCTCGCGGCGGCCTCCATCGGCTGCCTGCTTGAGAGCCGCGGCCTGCGCGTCAACATGATGAAGTTTGACCCCTACCTCAACGTGGACCCCGGCACCATGTCGCCCTTCCAGCACGGCGAGGTCTTTGTCACCGATGACGGCGCTGAGACCGACCTCGACCTCGGCCACTACGAGCGCTTTACCCACGCGCCCCTCTCACGCGACAACAATCTCACCACCGGCCGCATCTACGAGCAGATCATCCTCAAGGAGCGGCGGGGCGACTACCTCGGCAAGACGGTTCAGGTCATCCCCCACGTCACCAATGAAATCAAGAACGCCATGCGCAAGGTCAGCTCCAACGGCGCGGACGTGACCATTGTGGAGATTGGCGGCACCGTCGGCGATATCGAGTCCCTGCCCTTTCTTGAAGCCATCCGCCAGATGCGCCAGGAGCTGGGCCGCGAAAGCACCGTCTTTGTTCACCTCACCCTCGTCCCCTGGATCGCAGCCGCCCAGGAACTCAAGACCAAGCCCACACAGCACTCCGTCAAGGAACTGCTCTCCATCGGCATCCAGGCTGACATCCTGCTCTGTCGCACAGACCGCAGCCTGCCGCTTGAGATGAAGAAGAAGATCGCCGCCTTCTGCAACGTGGAAGAGCGCGCGGTTGTCGCCGCCAAGGACGTGCCCTCCATCTATGAGGTCCCGGTCTGCTTCGCGCAGGAGGGCGTGGACTCCCTCATCCTCAAGTACCTGCACAAGGAAGCCCCCGAGGCCGACCTGACTCTCTGGAAAGACCTTGTCCACCGCTCTTATCACCCCAAGGACAAGGTCTCCATCGCCATCGTCGGCAAGTATGTTGAATACGAAGACAGCTACAAGTCCCTCAAGGAAGCCCTGACCCACGGCGCAACCTCACAGAACCTCAAGCTCAATGTCACCTGGATTGAAGCCGAGGGCCTGGAGTCGAAGTTCCCCGAGGACCGAAGTTACGAGGCCCAGTTGGAAGGCTTCGATGGCATCCTCGTCCCCGGCGGCTTTGGCAAGCGCGGCATCGAGGGCATGTTGAACGCCATCCGCTACACCCGTGAAAAGCAGGTCCCCTATTTTGGAATCTGCCTGGGCATGCAGACCGCCTGCATCGAGTTTGCCCGCAACGTCTGCGGCCTCAAGGACGCCAACTCCAGCGAGTTCGACCCAGCCTCGCAGCACCGCATCATCTACAAGCTCCGTGAGCTGCTGGGCGTGGAAGAGATGGGCGGCACCATGCGCCTGGGAGCATGGACCTGCATCCTGCAGGAGGACTCCCTGGCCGCCAAAGCCTACGGCGGAGCCACCGAGATCAGCGAGCGCCATCGCCACCGCTACGAATTCAACCGCGAATACGAGGCCCTGCTCACCGGCGCGGGTCTCCGCATCAGCGGCACCACTCCCGACGCCACCTACGTGGAAATCGTCGAGCTCCCCGGCCATCCGTACTTCCTCGGCTGCCAGTTCCACCCCGAGTTCAAGTCCAAGCCGCTGGAGCCGCATCCTCTCTTCCGCGAGTTCGTCATCGCCAGCTACAAAAACCGGATGAGCCGGGTCTCGGAGCAGGTGGATTCCGTCACGACAGTTGGATAAGTTCCTCGGAACGCGCACAACACGATGCCCGATGAATCGATTGACCTGATAAGTCGAAACCCTGACGAAGACATGCCTGCGGACGATGAGAGCAAGCCTGAATCGAGCCTATATCGCTGGGCTCACTTCCCAGCCATGCTGGCTTTCGGCCTGCTGTTCGTCCTGTTCCGCGGCCAGCCATGGAGATGGCACGTCGCAATCGGCGGCTCCTATACCGTCTATGTCTTCTTCTTCGCGTTTGGATCGGTCTTCAAGGGCCTGGACGATTTCTTCGGCGATTCGAGGGTTCCCAGGTACCTTGCAAAGCTCTTGATCCCGCATACCGTGATCCTGGTATTGGTCACCGCGGGAGTCACATTGTGGTTCCGCCTGCTGCCACTTCTGCCCTCCTGGGTAACTCAGGAGGGTCGCAAAGGGTCGTTGTGGGACATTTGCGGATGGCTCGTGTTGGCCATCGCAGGCATCATGCAGGGCTTTTGGATGGCCGGAAAGACCAAGCGCCGATTCAGTGAACCTGAGGAATAAACGCGTCGAGCGAACTCACCCGAGCAGAACCGCTCCCTTCACCTTCCCCGCCAGCGCCCGGTCAAAGGTCACAAGGGTCAAGCTTGCGGTTTCCGCGAAGGCAGCAAGATAGGCATCGGTCCATACCTTGGGTGATGGCGAATCGGCAGCCATGCGTTGGCGCATAGCAGAGTCAAGGCCAGCCGGCTCCGCAGCCAGCACAGCTTTGCCTCCCTCGATCCAGCGGTCATAAAGCACCCAGCATCGACGCTGCGTCATAACCTCCAGCCCGAGAACGGCTTCGGTGGTGATCAACCGGAAGAACCCCATCTGAGTTTGCCGACAGAACACAAGGATAGTTGCCTCGTCCTGGGAGGCAAACCATCGCATTGCGGCTGGGTGATGAACATGGATCTGGAAGTTGAGCGCAAGCCAGACATTCACATCAGGAAAAATCAATGAGGTCATAGATGGTCTCATTGTCGATCACAAGCGAGCCGGGTCGGGACGAAGGAACCACAGGGACTTGGAAGCGCTGTGCGGGCTTCTGATTGGCTCTCTTCACCATCTCAAGCCCTTCCAGCACCAATTCCCGAAAGGTGTCTCCCCGTTCGGCTGCCAGAACTTTGATGGTCCGATAGGTCTCATTCGGAATGTCGATTGTTGTCCGCATGGGAGGAGCTTAGCACAAATATGCTTTTATGTAGCATATTTGTGGGGCAGATGCATTTACATCGATCATGACCGGGTTACGGCGTTACAATCCGCTCCGCCAAATCCGGCGCCACCAGTCGGAACTGCTTCTCGTTCCATGTGTAGATGCGCTCCGCGTTGACCTTGCGGACGCAGGCCAGCAGCACGGCGTCAAAGACGATGCCGCCGGCCAGTCCCATGCGCGCGGTCTCGCGAACCACAGCCGCATACTCGCCAGGGTCCAGAGCGACAACCTTCATTCTTGCGGCGATCTGCTCGACTAGTTGACCTGCAAACTGAGGGCGCACTCTTTTGCCGCCGGGCAGGCGCGAAAGAACTGCGTACACCTCGGTCAGCGTGTGCGCGCCGCAGGCCGTGGTGGCCGGTGTGGCGGCGGCCAGCAGGGAGCGGCTGGGTGAGTGGCGCGGGTCGGCGGCGTCACTTGCCGCAATGAGCACCGACGTATCCAGAAAGACCGCGATGGGCTCGTTCATGGCTCGTCAGAGAGGCCGGCAACATAGCGCATGCGCCGCTCACGCTGTTCTTCAACGATTGCGTTCACATCCTCAACCGCGCGCCACGGGCCGCCGGTGATTGCCCATAACCCGTCAATCATCTCCATCCGGGGCTCGGGAAGATCCTGTTCCAGCGTGAGGGTGTCGCCCAGGCGCTCGATCTTCAGCCTGGTCCCGGGCGCAAGGTGCAGCGCGTCCCGCATCCTCTTCGGCACCACGATCCGCCCCGCCTTGTCGATCTCAATAATGGTAGACATGATGCCATTCTACCATCCAAAATGCTATTTCCAGCAGGCCCGCCTCCCGCCACCCCAGCCCTGTGCAATCCGCTGTTGACAATTCAATTTCGCCGGGCCTATGGTGACTTCGTTTTTTGAGCACGGAGGATTCACACCATGGCGCACTTCGCACTTCAGCCCACTGAATCTGAACTTCAGCACTTGGCAGACGAATACTGGCAGGAAGCCGGCAACCGGGAACAGGAACTGGAACAGGCGGCCTTCGAGGCCGGGGCGGCCATCCGCGGCGGCGACTACTCGCTGCCCAACCTGGAGGCCATCGTCCGCTGGAAATCCGAGCGTGTGGTCCACTATCTCATCGGCAACAGCCAGGCCAAGATCCGCCAGGTTCTGGCCATCGCCGCCTCGCCGGATACACCCGTCAAGCAGGCCGTGGAGGCTCTCATCTCCCTGCGCGGCATCGACGTGCCCATCGCCACCGCCATCCTCTCGGCAATCTCCCCGGAGCGCTACAACGTGCTGGATTTCCGCGCCCTTGAGGCCCTCGGCAATCCCCGCCACAACATCGAGTTTTACGCCGAATACGTCGAGTTCTGCCGCCGCATCGCCGAGCGCGGCATCGTGAAGCCGCAGGACGGGCTGCCCGGCCCCACGGCCCTGCACGCCCTCGACCGCGCACTCTGGGAGTGGTCGCGGAAGCACACCGGATAGGCGCCGCGCGCCCGCGATCCAGCCCGCAGGGTAAAATCGCCTTCGTGAGCAACTCCTTTGAAATAGGCCCAGTCCACGTCGGCGGGGGCCGGCTTTTCCTCATCGCCGGCCCCTGCGTCATCGAGTCCGAGGCTCACGTGCGCCGCATGGCCGAGGCCATTCAGCGCATTACCTCGGACCTCGGCGTCCCCTACATCTTCAAAGCCAGCTACGACAAGGCCAACCGCACCAGCGTCAAGAGCTTTCGCGGCCCCGGCCTCATCGAGGGCGCCCGCATCCTGGGCCGCCTCGCCAAAGACACCGGCCTGCCCGTGCTGACCGACGTGCATGAGCCCGCCCACTGCGAGATCGCCGCCGAAGCCGTCGATGTGCTGCAGATTCCCGCCTTTCTTTGCCGCCAGACGGACCTGCTGGTGGCCGCGGGCAAGACCGGCCGCGCCGTCAACATCAAAAAGGGCCAGTTTGTGGCCCCCTGGGACATGAGCCACCCCGTCGAAAAGGTCCGCTCCACCGGCAATGAGCGCGTCTCGCTCACCGAGCGCGGCTCCAGCTTTGGCTACAACACGCTGGTGGTGGACTATCGCGGGCTGCCGGTGATGCGGCGGATGGCGCCGGTGGTCTTTGACGGCACCCACTCCGTGCAGCAGCCCTCGGCGGCCGGCGGCGTCAGCGGCGGGCAGCCGGAGTTCATCCCACTGCTGGCGCGGGCGGCGGTGGCCGCAGGCATTGACGGACTCTTCCTTGAAGTCCACGACGACCCGGCCAACGCCAAATCAGACGGCGCGAATGCGCTGGACCTGAAGCTGCTCAAGCCGCTGCTGGAAAAGCTCCTCGCCATCTACGCCGCAGCGAGTTAGAATCCAATTCAACATCAGCCAAACATTCGGTTGCCTTGGAGAGCTATGCATGGATAATCAAGTCATTTCATCTATAATCGCCGTCGTTGGCACCCTGGCTGGATCAGTATTTGGAATAGTCTCTGCTCGGGAAGCCAAAAGTTAGTTCGGATGGAAAGAAAGGTAGAGCGCTACAAAAACGACATACGCGCGCGACAGGCTGAAGAGCAGATTGCTGCAAAATGGCTTTGCGAACTTGGCATTGCTGCGACAGAGGCTACCGCGAAAATAAAGCTCCGAGAGAGGACTGAACAAGAAACTGGGTTACGTCCTGAGATAGCTCCGAGTAGCGTACGCATCAATCCGTAATGGCTACATATCTTGAAACTGTTATCTATACCACCCGAATCTCCAGCGTCTTTCCAAGTGCCTTGAGCGCAAGAGCGATGCCGTCGATCTTTGAGGTGTGGTGAACATCAATCAGCCGAGTTATTTCCTGCGGCGTTACCTTCAAGCGCCGGGCCAACTCCGCCGGACGAACCTTTTGCGCAACCATCTCATTGACCAACAACACCTTCGCCGAGAGGCTGGCGGGCAGCTCAATCAGGTGCTGGCCGCGCTTCGGCTTGGATGGCGCGGGAATCGGACGCCCCGATTCCAAATAGAAGTCCAGAGCTGATTCGAGAGCGTCCGCGGCGTGCAGCTTTGCGTCGTCTACATCCTCGCCCTGGGTGATTGCCTCGGGAATGTTGGGGAAGGTGACGACAAACCCACCCTCTTCCGCCGCTTCGAAATTTGCCGGATAACTCAGCATGTTCTCTCCTATTTCAGCCCGAGTTGTTTCTTGATGCCCTCGACGGTGCCCTTCTTGAGGTCCTTGCTGTGCATAGGCAGAAACGAGATCTTCCCGTTCAACTCGACCCGAACGTGCGAGCCTTTGCCGGGCGTGAATGTGGCGCCCTGCGCTGCCAGCCACCGTTTGAACTCGCTGCTCTTCACGAGCGACTCCGGTCGAGGTATGCTTTTCCAGTCCTCGCCTCATAAAACAAAGACGCGGCGAGAGTGGAGCGCAGGGAAATCTGCGGTCCCCTTCACCTAAACTATAAACATTTTTGCTTACAGTGTCGAGAACTTCGCCTGAATTGGAGAAAGGTCTCCCGCCCGCTCCCTGTTAGCATTTCTCCATGCTTTTTTCGCCGTTCCGCGCCTGTCTGCTTGCCTCTGCCTTGGTCCTCTCATCCCTCCCCGCCGCCCTCGCCCAGGCCGCGCCCGACCGCGCCCATATCGAGGAGATTCTCAAGGGCCTCAACCGCGGCCACTCCTTTGGGCAGGTGGCTGTCGCCCCGGATGGCAAGCGCCTGGCCTGGGTGGACTACACCAAGGAGGGGATGGAGATTCGCGTGGCGCCGCTCAGCGAACCCGCCAAGAGCGAGCGCGTGACGGCCGCCGCGAAACCTGCCGACCATTGCACCGAAGGCGAGCTTGCCTGGGCCCCCAATGCAAAAGCTCTTGCATTCTTCTCCGACTGCGGCAAGGAGGGCCAGCCCGACCTTTACCTCTCGCGCCTTGACGGCTCAGCCCCCCGCCAGCTCACTGCCCTCAAGGGGTACCAGGAAGACCCCGCCTTCTCGCCCGACGGCAGCCGCATCGCCTTCCTTTATGTGGAGGGCGCCACGCGCGCCTCCGGGGCGCTGGCCGCCATGAAGCCGCCGTCGGGCGTCATCGGCGAGGACGGCGTGGAGATCCAGCGCGTGGCCCTCGCCGCCGCCGACGCTGCAAGCCCCGCGCCGCCTGTGCTCGCCACCCCCGCCGGCCTGCACGTCTACGAGTTCGACTGGCGGCCCGACTCCAAAGGGCTGGCCTACGTGGCCGCCGCGCCGCCGGGAGAGAACAACTGGTGGGTGGCCAAGCTCTATACGCAGGCCCTGGACGGGGAGCCCAGGCCCATCCTTGCGCCCGCCGAGGTCCCCGGACCGCTCCATGGGCTGCAGATTGCCGTCCCGCGCTGGTCTCCGGACGCCCAGGCCATCGCCTTCATCGGCGGCCTGATGAGCGACCAGGGGGCAACGGGCGGCGACGTCTGGATCGTCCCCGCTGCCGGCGGCGCGCCCCGCAACCTGAGCCAGGGACGGCCCACCTCCGCCGCCTGGGTCGAGTGGGAGTCCAACGACCACCTCTTTGTGAGCGAGTTGGCCGGCGGCAACGTGCAGCTCATCCGCTACCACCTGCAGGGCGACCGCACCAGCGCCGGAGGCCAGATCAACTTCGGCTCCCCCATCTTCAGCATCCCCGGCAGCGTGGGCGACGGGCGCATGGAGCTGAGCCTTTCGGCCACGGCCGACCACGCGCTGTTTGTCTTTCACGCCTCGAGCTTCGACCATCCCATGGAGCTTTACGCGGCCAAACCGGGCACCGTAATGACCTCTGGTCTGGAGGGCGTGGTGCAGCTTACCCATGCCAACGACGGCGTGGAGCGGCCCTGGGGCAAGCCGGTCTCGCTCACCTGGAAGAGCGAAAAATTCCGCGTTCAGGGCTGGCTGCTGGAACCCAAGGACTATGATCCGGCGAAGAAGTACCCGCTCATCGTGTTTGTGCATGGCGGGCCGGCCGCGGCGGTGCTGAGCCGCTGGGGCGGGGGCGGGGGGCTGAGCGCGGCGGCGTTTTCCGCCCTCGGCTACTTTGTGCTGGAGCCAAACCCACGCGGCAGCTACGGACAGGGCGAGGACTTTACGCAGGCCAACGTCAAGGACTTCGGCTACGGCGACCTGCGCGACATTCTGGCCGGGGTGGACGCCGCCGAAGCGAAGTACCCCATCGACCCCGGCCGCGTGGGCCTGACCGGCTGGAGCTATGGCGGCTTCATGTCGATGTTTGCCGTCACCCAGACCAACCGCTTCAAGGCCGCCGTGGCCGGCGCCGGCATCGCCAACTGGCAGAGTTACTACGGCGAGAACTCGATCGACCAGTGGATGACGCCCTACTTTGGGGCCTCGGTCTACGACGACCCGGCCGTCTACGCCAAAAGCTCGGCCATCAACTTTATCGGCAAGGTCACCACGCCCACCCTGGTGGTGGTGGGCGACCGCGACGGAGAGTGCCCGGCGCCGCAGTCCTACGAGTTCTGGCACGCCCTCCGCGACAAGCACGTTCCGACACAGCTGGTGGTCTATCCCAACGAGGGCCATGGGTTTGCCGACCCCGCCCACCGGCGGGACGTGCTGGAGCGCGCCGTGGAGTGGTTCGCCCGGTACATGCCGCCCACCTCGTAATGCCCCCTTCCCCTGCTCCCCATACGGCTCCGGCGGAGTCTATGGGAGTGGGGGGAAGCGCGTCACTGGCGGGCCGCGCCGCACCGCGGAGCACCCCGTCCTGATACACTTTCCCTTGGAGTACTGAGAGCGCGTTTCGTCGACCGGCTGCATGGAAGAGCGCGCTGCCGGAAGCCGGCCGTTTGAGCAGGTTCTACCGGCGGCAAGCCAGCCATGGCGTGTTGGCGGACCGTTATCCAGAGCGCTTTCCAGTTTTTCTGGACTCTCCGGCCTCGTGCCCGGCAGCTTTTTCGCGATGAAAATGAGCTGGCTGGACGAGCGGCCGCGGAGCAGGATAGCTGGAAATTCGCGATAACCCAAGTTTTCCGACGAATTCGGGAGAGACCGTTCCGCGGCTCGACAAAGCGGGGCGGGGAGGATTCATGCGGCGGTTTTTGACGCTTGTTTGCTTTTTGTGCCTGGCCATTCCAGCCGGTATTTCGTTCTCCGGCTGCACACGCAACCCGGGCGCGAACTACTGCAATGGCCTTGGCTATGGTTTGAAAGTCACCGATGTGGCCTCGCTTGACCTGGAGCCGCGCACCACAGGCATTTCCATGTCCTGGGGACAGACCCGCCAGATGCAGTCGCCGACGGCCAAGACCTGCAAGGGCGACTCGGCCAGCGTGGCCTCCTACAACTACGCCACCACCAATATCCAGATCATCGATGTCTCGCCCACCGGCAACCTGTGCGCCGGAAGCTGGAATCGCAACTCAGGCGGCGGCATCGCCAACTACACCATCTGCACGGTGCCCACCCCCCTGCCGGCCACCAACGGGCTGCCCTACACAACGGCCTACGTTTCAGCTTCGGCAAACTCCGTGACGTCCAACCCGGTGCAGGTATTCATCCACGCGCAGGTGACCTCCGTCTCCCTTGTCGGACCGCAGCAGTGCGTTTCCCAGGGCCAGCAGTCGCAACTGGATGCCCAGGCCTGCTACAGCTCCGGCACACAGCAGTACCTGCTCTGCGCGCCCTCCTCGGTCAGCAGCGCCAACTATGCCTGCCCCCTGGCTCCCGGCGTAACAACGGTTCCCAGTTGCAGCACGGCCGTTGGCCCGATGATCTATACCGTGGGAACCAGCGCCGTCGCCACCATCAACAGCATCACCAACCAGATCACCGCCGACAAGCCCGGCACGACGGCCATCGAGGCTGCGGTGGCCGGAACCGGGTCCTCGGCCGGCTACTTCTCCACCTGCCCGCCCAAGACCATCACCGTCACCCTGGCCAACGGCACAACGTCCGGCTCCATCACACAGGGCGTGAGCCAGAACCTGGTGACCACCGTGACGGACACCAACGGCAAAAGCCTGACCGGCCTGACGCTCGACTACCAGTCCACCGACCCCATCGACATCACGGTGGGCGGCAGCGGCGCCATCTCCCCGAACTACGCGGGAACGGCCGCGGTCTACGCCATCTGCCAGCCGTCGGCTTGCAATCCCTCGCCGATCAACACCATCGGGCTCAACGGCACCGGGCTGCCCATCTCCTCCAACCCGGTCCAGGTATCGGTGCCCGGCACGGCCAGCGACTACATGTGGTTTGGCGCGCCCGGCCAGTCGCAGTACTTCATCCCGGTGGAGTTGCTGACCGGCACCATCGGCTCCACGGTGCGGCTGCCTTACGTTCCCAACTCCATGGTGATGGACAAGTCCGGCACCAGCCTCTACTTTGGCTCCTCCCGCGAGCTGATGATCTATTCCACGACCACCAGTTCCATCACCAAGCAGGACACATCCGCTCCCGGCGTGGTGCTGGCCGTTTCGCCCACCAATTCGGCGATCCTGATCAACGACCCCATCCGCAAGGTCTTCTACCTGTACGGCTCCGCCGGCTCGATCGGGTCAAGCTTTGGCGGGCTGGGTACCGCCGCCGCATGGACCCCGGATGGCAAGACGCTCTACATCACGGATTCCAAGGCCGCCGGCCCCGAACACACTGACACTCTCTACGTCTACAACGGCAGCACCGGCTGGACCAGCTACGACCTGAGCGCCTCCGGCGGCTCCACCAATCTGGCCCTCACCGTTCCCGGCGTGGGCGCCTATCTCAGCGGCAACCCCACGGTGGCCCACACCTGGTGCCCCTCCGGCACCGTCGGCGACTACGCATCCATGACCTTCTATCCGGAGGGGGATTCGGTTGCGACGCAGACGGATATTCTGGCCGCCACCATCGACGGCCGGCACATCCTCGGCGCGGCCTTGTCTGGCGCCTCCATCGCTCTCTCCGATATCGGGGTGACGATTCCCAGCGGCGATTGCGCTCCGGCCGACGCGACGGGCAAGATGAGCGCGCTCAAGCTGACCCACACGCTCAACCAGATTGCCCTCACCAGCGTCAACGCCACGGCCATCAACCAGATTGTTCCTTCGCCGGCGTCAAACCTGGCCTTCATCACTTACGCCGGCACAACCCCAGGCGCGCAGTTGCCCTACTACGTGCCGGGAGCCGGCGGCGCTGCCGGCACAGTCCATTACCTGCCCCTCGCCGGCAACGCGGCCATCACGGCGCCACTGGCTGGAGCCTTCACGCCAGACGACAAGCTCTTCTTTGTCTCCACGGCGGGCGACAACCAGATTCACTACATCGACGTACCCACCCTGACGGACAAGCAGCAGATTGCTCCCAACCTGCCCGCCTGCACGCCGGATTCGGCGGGCGGCAATGACCCCGGCTGCCTTCACTCCGGCAGCGGCACCGTCGTTCCGGCCACGGTCATCGCGGTCAAGCCCCGCTCCACCACCTAGGGTGGTGCGTCTAAAAGTACGTTTACAAAACCGCGCGGTGGAATACTGCACCTAGCCGGCGGTTTTGTGTCGTGGTGAGTTCGGAGGCAGGACTCCCGCGCAAGAAACGGAAATGCCTTGCCGCGATCCAGGCCGGGGGGGTAAACCGGCATCCAGGCGTGGCGCCCGGCGGCGGGAACTTTGGTTTCCCAGGTCCCAATGCGCAAGGGACCTGGGAAATCCTGCTGAGAACAAAATGGCTAGCTCAACGCGACCAGGTTTTCCAGGGCACGCTCGCGCATCTTCTGGTACAGGCCACCGACGGCATGCTTCTTGAAGTGGTCAGACTGCCGGTGCGCCTCCAAGGCGGCGGCGTCCTTGTACTGCTCGTAGATGAGCACGGTGTCGGGGTCGTCTTCCAGGTGGTGGGGCACATAGGTGACGCAGCCCGGTTCCTGGCGGGAAGCGGCGGTCAAGAGGCGCAGCGACTCGGCAATGTCTGAGCGGTCTTCCGGGGCAAACTTGAGCCGTACCAAAAAGCTGATCATGGGGAGTACGTTCCTTCTGGCCCCTGGAGGGAATAAGTCGCCGGGGCCTATCGTTCGAGTCTACCTTTTCATGCTGTCGAGGGCTGTGGCAAACTCCGGCAAGACCATCGTCTGATCCCGGTCCGGTCCCGTAGATACCATGCCGATCTTTGCCCCGCTCTCGCGCTCCTGGAAGCGCAGATACTCCTGCGCCTCCTGGGGGAGCTTGTCGAAGTCGGTAATTCCCTCGGTTGAGGTGCGCCAGCCCTTGAGGGTGGTGTAGACGGGCTTGATCCGCTCCAGTCCCTGGACGTCGGCGGGAATCTCGTCGGTCACCTTGCCGCCGATCTCGTAGCCCACGCAGATGGGAATCTCCTCGAGCTCGTCGAGGACATCGAGCTTGGTAACCACCAGCCACTCGGCGCCGTTCACCTGGTTGGAGTAGCGCAGGAGGGGAATATCCAGCCAGCCGCAGCGGCGGGGACGGCCTGTGACCGCGCCATATTCATTGCCGCGGGCGCGCAGGTGCTCGCCGACCTCTTCGTGAATCTCGGTGGGGAAGGGTCCCTCGCCCACACGCGTGACATAGGCCTTGGTAACGCTGATCACGGTGCCGATGGCGGTGGGGCCCACGCCTGTTCCGGTGGCCGCACCGCCGGCCGTGGCGGACGATGAGGTAACAAACGGATAGGTGCCGTGGTCGATGTCGAGCATGGTTCCCTGCGCGCCCTCGAACATGACGCTGCCGCCCTCGGCCAGAATCTTGTTGAGCAGCCGGCCCGTGTCGGCGACGAAGGGACGCACCTGCTCGGCCGCCGCGGCGTACTCGTCAAACATCTTTGCCGGGTCAAGCGGGGCGGTTCCGGCGCCAAACAGCGCCTTCACAATCGCGTTCTTCTCCGCGCATGCCTCTTCTATGTGCGTCTTGAGCAGATCTGGCCGCAGCAGGTCCACGATGCGCAGCCCGCTGCGGGCCATCTTGTCTTCGTAGGCCGGGCCGATGCCGCGGCTGGTGGTGCCGATCTTCTGGCGCCCCGGCGCGCTCTCGGCGGCCAGCTCGATCATGCGGTGGTAGGGCAGGATGACCTGCGCCCGGTTCGACACAAAGAGCTGGTCGTCCACTGCCACGCCGAGCCCCCGCAGCTTGGCCACTTCCTTCAGGAACGCGATCGGGTCCAGCACCACGCCGTTGCCGATGATGCCCCGGCAGCCCGGCCGCAGTACGCCACAGGGAATCAACTGCAGCACAAACTTTTGCCCGCCGATGATGACGGTGTGTCCAGCGTTGTGTCCGCCGGCATAGCGGGCCACGGCGGTGAACCGCTCGCTCAACACATCAACGATCTTGCCCTTGCCCTCGTCGCCCCATTGGGCGCCCAGCACTACCGCAGTCTTTGCTCGCATCAGATTCCGTTTCTCGCAGGGATACCCCTGGCGGGCCGTCTCGTCCGAGACCTTCCGCGCAAGGGCTATCAGGTTAGGCGCAGCCAAAGGGCCGAGCGCCGTCTCTCATGATAAACCCTGCATCTCTCCGCTTCTTACCCATCCCGGCCACACCCACCCCCCTCCCCTCCGGCCTTATCCTTACGGTAAGGTCCTCCATGTCCGACTTTGCCCAGACCGTCAAGCAGCAGGCCGACATCGTCAAGGTGATCGAGGGCTACATCCGCCTGCGCAAGGCCGGCGCCCAGAACTACTCCGGCCTCTGCCCCTTCCACAAGGAAAAGTCGCCTTCGTTCTCCGTCCATGCCGTGCGCCAGTTCTTCCACTGCTTCGGCTGCGGCGTCTCCGGCGACGTCTTCACCTTCGTCGCCAAGATCGAAAACGTGGGCTTCCCCGAGGCCGTGCGCATTGTCGTCGGCAAGTGCGGCATTCCCCTGCCCAAGCGCGAGTTTTCCTCGCCCGAGCAGGCGGCCGAATCCCGCCAGCGCGCCAAGCTTCTGGAGTTGCACGAGACCGCCGCCGCCTGGTTTGAAGAGCAGTTGCGCTCCCCCGAAGGCGCCGTGGCCCGCGAATACCTGGCCGGCCGGGGACTCACCCCCGAGGGCATCAAGGCCTTTCGCATCGGCTACGCCCCTGACAGCTTCAACGCCCTGCGCGACCGCCTCAGCGGCATGGCCGATAACGAAACCCTGCGCGCCAGCGGCCTCTTCAGCGCCAAGGAACAGGGCGACGGCACTCTCGGCCCAATCTACGACCGCTTCCGCAAGCGCGTCATGTTTCCCATCGCCAATGAGAGCGGGCGCGTGATCGCCTTTACCGCGCGCACCCTGGAAACCGGTGAAAAGGCCGGCCCCAAGTACGTGAACTCTCCGGAGACCCCGCTCTACTCCAAGGGCCAGGTGCTCTTCAATCTCGACAAGGCCCGCACGGTCATCCGCCAGGCGGACTTCGCCCTGCTGGTCGAGGGCCAGATGGACTGCATCTCCGTCTTTCTGCGCGGCATCCAGAATGTGATCGCCACCAGCGGCACGGCTTTCACCGAGCAGCAGGTGGCCCTGTTGCGCCGCCACACCTCCAACGTGGTGGTCAACTTTGACCCCGACGCCGCCGGGGCCAATGCCGCCGAGAAGTCCGTCGCCCTGCTCACCGAAGAGGGTTTCAACCTCAAGATCGTCACCCTGGACGACGGCCTTGACCCCGACCGCTTCATCCGCGAGCGCGGCCTCCAGGCCTATACCGCCGCCATCCGGGGGGCTCGCCGCCAGTCCGACTACCTCATCGAGCGCGCCCGTCAGCTCTTTCCCGGCGCCAGCGCGGAGCAGAAGGTCAAGGCCATGAACTACCTGCTGCCCCACATCCGCCGGATGCCGGAGAAGCTGGTCCGCGACCAGTTTGCCCAGGACGCCGCCCAAAGCCTGGGCATCGACTCCGCCGTCCTCCGCGAGGAGCTGCGCCAGGCCGCGCTGCGCCGCCGCGACCATATAGAAGTCCGCGCCAGCACCCTCACCGAGGTCGAGCGCGTGCTTATCCGCGCCCTCGCCATCGAGGACCCCGAATTCGCGGGCTCCCGACGGCTCGCCATGCAGGCCATCGCCGAGCGCCCTGAGTGGTTTGAACACCTGGGATGCTGCGCGGCCATCACCGCCCTCGCCAATCGCCAGACCGCCGACCCCATGGCTGTGGTGGAAGACCCGGCCCAGCGCGCCCTGCTGGCCGAAGTGCTGCTGGCCGAGACCAAGCCGCCCGGCGAAAATGAAGTCCAGAGCGCCATCCAGGAGATTCAGGAGCGCGCCATCGAGACCCGTCTCCGCGACCTACGTACCCTCATCGGCGAGGCCGAGCGGCGCGCCGACTTTGCAGAATTGGCCCTGCTCACCCAGCAGAAGCTCGAACTCGACCGGACGCTCCGCCAGTTTCACAACCAGCGCCCCTCCCAGCGGTAGTGCCGCCCGCCCCAAAACCGCTCTCTCCCCGCAAAAACTGCGTCGATTTCCCCGCTCCCGCGTCTAAAAGTCAGGAGAGCGAGCGGATTCAACGCCTGTTTGCCGGGTTTGCCGGCCCAGTGGCTCGGTGCAAACGTGCACCCCGTCTCGTTTTTTTCACTGGTTTCGTCACGGTGGAGTGTGGTAGTCTACTAGTCTCTGTGAGGATGTGCGCCCCTTTGCCCCAACAATGAGCTACGGCTCGTGGGCGACCCAGGTAAAACCTGAAGCGCTTGTCATCCTCTCCCGAGCATCCACCTGAAACCGCTTCTTTGATGCGGGTGACCGCAGGTCCGTGTCCACACGCGGCGACTCAAAGATTTTCCTCGGGGAAATCTTTTTTCGCGCGTTCTGACCGGGCTCCGCACTGGCGCGCAAGCCGGTGCTGAATCTGCCTTGCGCAAGAGAGTAGGACTATTTTGGCGATCGACGACAAGTTCGAAGACGAGATTCAAAGCCTCATCGACGTAGGCAAGGACAAGGGCTACCTCACGTATGGCGACGTGAACGACATGCTGCCGGAGGAGATGGGCTCCTCCCCCGAGGATCTCGACGACCTCATCACCACCATCGGCACCCAGGGCATTGACCTGCTCGACGGCCCCAAGTTCCACGGCGACAAGGACTTTGACCTGGAAGAGGGAGAGGACGTCGAGCTCGACCTCACCCCCGGCACCCTGGAAAAGACCAACGACCCGGTTCGCATGTACCTGCGCGAGATGGGAACCGTCCCGCTGCTCACCCGCGAGGGCGAGGTTGAGATCGCCAAGCGCATCGAGCGCGGCCAGCTCCGCGTTCTCAAGGCTATCTCCCGCTCGCCCATCGTCATCCGCGAAATCGTCGCCCTCGGCGAGGATCTGAAGCGCGGCGTCCGCAACGTCAAGGAAGTTGTGATCTTCGACGAAGAGGAGCTCACCGAAGAGGTGGTGCAGACCCGCGTCAAGGCCACCGTGGCGCGCATCGACGCTCTCATCAAGCATCAGAAGAAGATCCAGGCCCTCGAAGAGAAGCAGGCCGTCCCCACCCCCGGCGTCAAGGTCAAGGCCTCGGCCGCCCGCCACACCCGCTGGCTCATCGCCCGCGAAAAGGTGCTCATCTCGCGCATCGTCCGCGAGCTCAAGTACACCCCGATCGAGCGCAAGCGCCTCCTCGACAAGGTCAACAAGACCGTCGACACCATGCGCACCCTCGAGCGCCAGATCCGCTCCCTCGACCAGAAATTCGACGCCTCCAAGAGCGAGGACCTCAAGAAGGAGTACCGCCGCCAGCAGAAGAACTGCAAGGCCGACCTGGAAAAGATCGAGGGCGAAGCCGGCGTCTCCATCGTCGAACTCAAGCGCACCCAGCGCGAGATGATCCAGGGCGACATGGACGCCGAGCAGGCCAAGCGCGAGCTCATTGAGGCCAACCTGCGCCTCGTCGTCTCCATCGCCAAAAAGTACACCAACCGCGGACTTCAGTTCCTCGACCTCATCCAGGAGGGCAATATCGGCCTCATGAAGGCCGTGGACAAGTTCGAGTACCGCCGCGGCTACAAGTTCTCCACCTACGCCACCTGGTGGATTCGCCAGGCCATCACCCGCGCCATCGCCGATCAGGCACGCACTATCCGTATCCCGGTGCACATGATCGAGACCATCAACAAGCTCATCCGCACCAGCCGCCAGTTGGTCCAGGAGCTTGGCCGCGAGCCCAGCAGCGAAGAGATCGCCCGCCGCATGGACATCCCGGTCGCCAAGGTCCGCAAGGTCCTCAAGATCGCCCAGGAGCCCATCTCCCTCGAAACCCCCATCGGCGAGGAAGAAGACTCCCACCTCGGCGACTTCATTGAGGACCGCCAGGCCGTCTCGCCCTCCGAAGCCGTCATCAGCGTCAACCTCAAGGAGTACACCTCCCAGGTGCTGCGCACGCTCACCCCGCGCGAAGAGCGCGTCATCAAGATGCGCTTCGGCCTTGAAGACGGCTCCGAGCACACCCTGGAAGAGGTCGGCCAGAGCTTCCAGGTGACGCGCGAGCGCATCCGCCAGATTGAAGCCAAGGCCCTCCGCAAGCTCCGCCACCCCAGCCGCTCGCGCAAGCTGAAAGCGTTCGTTGAAGGCGTCAAGGACGGCATGTAACCAACCGCGCCGGGGCAGCCGCGCGTCGCGCGCGGCCCTGCCCCACGCACAAGCCTGAGGGAGCGGTGGGCTTCACGAGCTGCGGAAAACCCCCTGGACCCGACTGGTTCCGCGTTCCATCGCGCCGTAGGCGCAGGGTTCATTAGCCCCGCGCTTCAGCGTGGGGAAAGGGGCCAAAAAGAGACCGCGAGTCCCGTAGGGACGGCGCAAAACGTCGAACTTGTCGCCAATACAACCTTCATGCGTCTCACCCTTATACAGCCCTCCGTGTCGCGCAAGTCCGCCCCTGCTGAGGGATGCCAAGCCTAGACACCTCAAGGAGTTGGCGGGTTGGCTCCCAACATGGACCTCGCCAAGCGGCGCGCCGATGCAGTGGTCAAAGCCCTCACCCTGCAATACGGCGTCAATGCTGCCCGTCTTTCCGCCCAGGGCGCAGGACCTCTGGCCCCGGTGGCCAGCAACCGCAGCGAAGATGGCCGCGCAAAGAACCGCCGCGTCGAACTGGTTGAGCAGTAACTGCACCTCTGCGTGTGACTCCACCCTGTCCAATCCCAATGAACTGGGTGCCCCATCCTCGCGGCGTCTTTGCTTTTGCCGCCAGGGTGGGGAAGCACGAACCTCCATAGCCTGGGTGGCAAATGACGAACCCCACCCAAGGGTGGGCGACTTCATTGCTCGTCCGAATCTCCTTGACCGCGCTTCCAATGCCGATGCTATGCTTCCACGCATGGCAGAATTTCCCGTCAATCCGACTCGCTTCGATCCGTACAAGAACTTCAAATTCCGCGTGAAGTGGGATGGCCAGTACATCGCCGCGATCTCGCGCGTCACCGGGCTCACCCGCACCACAGAGGTGGTGGAGCACCGCGAAGGCGGGGACCCCAGCACCAGCCGCAAATCCACCGGCCTTACACAGTTTGAGCCCATCACCCTGGAACGCGGCCTCACCAACGACTCAGCCTTTGAAGACTGGGCCAACCAGGTCTGGAAGCTCGGCGCCGGCCTTGGTTCCGAGTCCTCTCTCAACGAGTTCCGCAAAGACATCCTCATCGAGCTCTACAACGAGGCTGGCCAGTTGGTGCGCGCCTACAAGGTCTTCCGTTGCTGGCCCTCCGAGTATCAGGCCCTGCCCGATCTCGATTCCAGCGCCAATGCCGTCGCCATCGAGCACATCAAGCTCGAAAACGAAGGCTGGGAGCGCGACACTTCGGTCGTCGAGCCCAGGCAGACCTAGCGTAGTCCGCCATCAATCGAGTCGTTCATCTATCGAAGGTCAACTCACACAATGAGGGGACCTCGATATGCGTGTGGCGGCGGCGATTGCATCATCCGATGAAACACGGCTTCGGCTGGAATGGCGGGCGCGGGCGCGCGGCGCAGTGGCGCGTTGGCCTGCCCGATCTTTTGAACCAGATTGATTGTTGGTGCAGCGCAGAGAAGCTCCGGGCAGGGGAGTCGTGGGGAGCCGTGGTCCATCAAAGGCGAGGCTGGTCCCTTCAGGAACGAAATACCAGAGTTCCGGGATGATGATTCATCCAGTCAAACCAATAGTCCTTGAATGAATCAACAGGCTCAAGGCAGCGGCCGGCCAGTGCGCCATCGATGGCGCAACCCTGAAAGTTCCATTTGCTTCCGGTCTCTGCATCCCGCATGATGGCGCCGGAACCTGTCAGGGAGGAATCCGCCGTGGAGACAAAGACCATGGAATCCGCGCCATTGACGGCCTTGAATGCGCGTATGGATGCGTGATCCGGCCCGACAACAACCAGCAGCGGAATGTTTGCGATACGATCCTGGATGAGCTTTGCCGCCAGGATGGACCTCACCGGGAATGCCTTGCTCTCTCCCGCTGCCGTGACACCCAGCATCAACTCGTGGGGCGCTATACCAGACTTGCTCGTGTCCACCACGGTGCGCGTCTGCTCCACGTGCTTCTCCCAGTCCTTGGCGTCGTACTCGCCGGCGTACTGCGCATGCGGTTCGAGCACCAGGCCTGTGGGATACTCGTTGCGCCATAAGGAGAAAGTAAGCTCGTCGCAACGCACAAGCTGCAACTGCCGGCCCCGAAACGGCCCAAAGATCGCGGTTCCGGTGCTCTGCTGCCAGATGCTGCTCGTCTCCTCATCCCGCATCAATGCATTTCCATTGTTGATACCGGCCAGCCGGAAGTGCAGAGCGCGGCCGTCGATGACTCTGCTCCACACCAGCCCGGTATGGCAGAGCGTGCAGTATGTGACCGCGATAGGCGTGTTGCCAACCGTGTCGTTCACAATATGGTGGTATCCCATGGTTCGCACCGGATACGCACGCGATTCGCCGTGAAGCGTGACGCTCAGCACCTTGTCGTCCGAGTCCACCTTAGCCAGAGCGGCGGATTCAAACGCCGGCTCAGGATACGGATGAAACATGATCTCGAAGACATTGACATGGGTGAGAATGGCGCCAACAACTGCCAGCAGAGAGAGCGTTGCGAGCGCGCACCGCAGCCAAAGTCGCATTCGATCTTGCCATGCCCGCGCGAGTGATGCCAGGGTCGCAATTGCGCACACCGCGGAGACCCAGGGAGCAAGCCCGCGAACTGTGAGCGCCACGTCGAGTTGCCACGGATCCTGCGGGCGAAAGGGCCGAATCACATACATTGGAATCGCGAGGCACAGCAAGGACACGAGAACTCCCGGCAGCCCAATCCATACCGCAAGGCGAGTCTTGGCGCCCTTGGCAACATGCGCCTGCTTCGGTGTGTCGCCGGAAGCATAAGGCTTCCCGTTCCGGGTCTGGTCTGGGCTTGTCGTGGGCGTCAAGGATTCACCAACCTGTTCGCGGAGTCCGCTGCATTGATTATTCGTTATTGAGCAGCCTCGGCTGCTTGAGGTTCAGGAAGCATCTCCATCCACGGATTTCTGGCGGCTTGCATCTGGTAACGGGGCAGAGCAAACATGAGGAGGCAGGGTATCAGTGCGGGGAGGGCCAGTAGCTGAATGGTCATGGGTCGATAAGTGCCCATCGTATCAAAGACACGGCCTACCAAGACTGGGCCGGTCGCGGCTCCAATGGCATAGGCGGTCCATGTGAGAGCGTAGAGGGTGGAGAAGCGCTTGAGGCCGAAATAGCGTCCCAGCAGATAGGGCGTGATGTCGCCCTCGCTGCCCATGCTGAATCCGATGAAAGCGGCAGCGACCAGGCCGGCGGTCAGGCTATTGGCAACCGAAAGCAATCCAATGCCGAGAACCGTGATCAGCAGCATGATCTGCGAAACGCGTGGGCCAAAGAAGCGGTCTAGAAAAAGTCCCGTAAGAAGGCGTCCAATCAATCCTGTGGATCCAATGATGGAAACTGACCAGGCCGCTCCGGAAGCTGACACTCCGCGGTCGGTCAGCAGCGCTGAGAGATGCGCTATGGTTCCATTCACGCTCACAGCATAGAGACAGACAGTGGCTGCGAGAATCCAGAAGGCTGGCGTCGCAAGCGCCCCGGCAACGGATTCGCCACGCTCAGTGGAGACATCCCGGTCCTGCTGAGCGACAGGCCGTTCTCGCACGAAAACCGCGGTGAGAGGAAAGCCGACAGTGAAAGCGAGCAAACCGAGAGTGAGGTAGGCGATGCGCCAGCCCAGGTGTGTGATGACAGACTGAACAAGGACGGGAAGCAGCATGGCTCCCAGGCCAGTGCCGGCAAGCATGATTGAAAGCGCGAAGCCGCGGCGCCGGTTAAACCAGGTGGAAATGGCGCGTGAATAGCCGATATAGGCGGTCCCGTTGCCCACCAGGCCGATAACAAAGAACGTGAAATAGAAGTGGAGCAGATGGGGTGTGAGCAATGCGAGCGAAGCATAGGCAAGCGAGAACAGCACAATGCAAGGCAGCACAATTCGGCGCGGCTTATAGCGGTCTAGCAGGAAGCCAAGCCCGGGCGAGGCCGCAGCCAAAGTGAGCGCGGCAATGCTGAAGCCAGCGGAGGTGGCCTCGCGATGCCAGCCAAAACTCTCTGCGAGTGGCTTGATGAACAGGCCGAAGGTGTAAGGGACAATCGCCGCAAAGCTGACCATGATCCCAAAGAAGCTGGCGAAGACGATCTTCCAGCCGGGGTAGGACAGCTTGCCCTCGTCCATCATGACTTCGACTGACGGCGGCGATAGCTCAGGCATAAGCGCGTTTGACCTCGGATAACTATCTTTGCGTGGTGGAGTGGATGCGCCTATACGCAATGTGCGGTGTCATTGCTTCAACCGCGCATTTATCTCTGCATTGTGGCAATTGCAGCCTCGGTCACACCGGTATAGCCGTGCTCGACAATTTGAGCAGCACGCCCGCGGTAGATGGCGGGATCCTGCGGCGCCCATGTGTCCAGCCCATCGACATAGCGGTTGCACATGCAAAACACCGCGGCAATGAGAACGGCGTCGTGGATTTCGAGATCGGTTGCACCCTGATTGCGGGCAGAGGCGATATCCTCCGCGGTCACATGCCTGCCGCCAAGCTGCACTTTTCCTGCAATGTTCAGAAGCGCCTTCAGCTTGGGAGATATCTCCGCACTCTGCCAGTCCGTTTTGACCTTTTGAACCAGAGACTCATCGTGCCCAAGCTGCGCGGCGGCCACGGCGCCATGAATTGTCTGGCAGAAATAGCAATCGTTGCGCCAGGAGACATGTGTGGCGATCAGTTCGCGCTCACCCCGCGATAGCGTGCTTTCTCCCCGCAGCAGCACATTGACCAACTCATTGAGCGGTGCGGCGGTTTCAGGGCGAAAGGTCATGGGACCGAGGATTCCGGGAAACTCTCTGCCGAGTTCCTCCGCAATGGGAAGTCGAATATGAGCCATCGATGACACTCCGTTCGAGGAAAGTGGCCGCTGCGATGTGTTTGAAGCAGGCGATTGGCGGAAAGGAACTCGCCCATCCTATACGGAGTTGGCCGTGGTCCGCTTCCATCAAAGGATGGAGAGCGATTCTTGCCGCGCAGTTTCAGGACCTGCGGCGCTGTCCGTTAAGGTTCGGCTGGTTCCTGATCCAGGCCAAGGCGCCGGGCCATCGTTGACAACAGCTTGGGCCTCACGTTGGGCCGCGTCCATGGGCACTCGGCGATGCAGATGCCGCACGATGCGGATTCGGCAAAGAATGGAATGCATTTGTCGAAGTCAACATACCAGCGCTCAACGCCACGCACTCTCTGTTTCTGCTCATTGATTGCGCCGGGCGGACAGGCGTTGGTACATACCTGGCAGGTAGAGCAGAACTCATCGGCGCCGAATCGGTCCGGCCTTGTGGCCACAAGCGGCATATCCGTGGTTACTCCGGCCAGACGCAATCCAGCTCCATATTGTCTGTTGATCAATGAGCCATGTTTTCCCAACTCTCCCAATCCCGAAGCAATGGCCGGTGGAATCAAGAGCAACGCGCTTGCAGACGGTCCTGGATAAGCCTGTGCGTTGTAACCCTGGGATCGTATCCAATTGGCAAGCGCGTAGGAGACCCGCGTCCCGCGAGCATACTGCGCGCCAATTTCGCAAACGCCGATGCCGTTGGTTTCATCCGATGGCACCTCTTTCAATCGTTCATAGTCGGGAGCGAGAGCAAGCACAATCACCCACGGCTCCTGAATCGTGTATCCGTCGAAGACATAGAGCGGGTCCATCGGCGCAATGCCAACACCGCCGGCCTCATGTGCGAGCGCGAAGTCGGTTGCTTCCACAGCCAACTGCTCGGGCCGGGCGATCCGTCGGTCTGCTGCAACCGGAATCAGCTCGGGATGCGTGTATGCCGAGGCGAAGACCTCCGCCGAACCTGGGCACTTCCTTGAGCTGGTGCGCGCCACCACTTGCAACTCGCCATAGGGGTGCTGATCCGGCGGATGCCAGAAGAAGGGCGACGATCTGCGGCGTTCAGTCTCTCCAAGACCGTTGATCGCATTCCCCGAAACTTTGAGCAGAGCCAGCGTCTCCGGCCTGGGCTTGTAGCTGCCGCGCGCGGGACGCCTGGGATTTCCCGCGGGCCTGGCTTCCTCCCGCGGCTCCGGTTTCTCATTTAACATCGCTGCTCTCCTAGAAACTCAGCTTTGCGGAAAACTGAAACTGCCGCGCGGCTCCAGCATACGTGGGAGTGCCGAAGTTCGGATTGTTGGGGCTGGAAACACCGTCTTCAAACGCCTTGGGGATTGGGCCCGCGAACTCTCCTGCCCCATATACCTGATCCACATCCTGGACGTTCACACGGTTCAACAGGTTCAGCGCTTCAGCACTCAACTTCAACTGGAACCGCTCATTGAAGTTCAATCGCTTTTGAAGTCGAAGATCTGTGTCGTAGTACGATGCGCCACGATAGGAATTGCGGCCAATGCTGCCGACGCGATCGTTGAACGGGAAGCCGTCGCCGTTGATGTCGGATCCAGCAAGGATGCTGTAGTATTGCGGGCTCTGCAAGGTGTTGAGCAGGGAAAACGACACATTGCGCAGAGGTGCGACCCAGGCTTTTGGGGACTCTCCCATCAAGGTCAGCACCAGCCGGTGCCGCACATCGTTATCGCCAACTGCGCGATCCAGTTGCGGCGCCAGGTAGTCCTGCGGTTCGTCCTGCAACTGGTTTTCCGTGGCGATGTCGATGGATTTTCCATAGACGTAATTGGCCAGCACACTGAAGTTCTGTCCAAACTCTTTCCGCAGTCCCACGCTGCCGGCATTGTAGATAGACCAGCCAGAAGCTTCAGCGATCAGCGCAAAGCCGAATTTGGGATCAGCCGGCGCGAACTTCTGTCGGCCGTCGGAAAGAAAGCCGTTGGGAACTGCGTTGATGCTTGCAGAGCTCTCCAGGTGAATTGCATGGAGATAGTGGTATCCGACCGTCAGAAACCATTTGCTCCCCAGCTCGTTTTCGATCTCGAGACTGGCATGCTCTGAGTAGTTCGAAGGATAGTTCCGCTTTACAAATCCCAATGGAAACTGTTTCAGGATTGAGGGGCTTGGGTAAATGCCATTGTGCGTGAAGTTAGAGAAAGCTGCGCCCGCAACCACCGGCCCTGCAGTCCCCACCATGCCCGCCGGGCCAAATCCAGTCAGCGTGTTTTCCGGATCGGCAAATTCGGGCAGAAGCGGTTGATTCATGTGCGTGAAAGGGGAAGCGCCGTGCCAGCCATTGATCAGGCTGCTATATTCCAGCGAGCCCGTATAGAGGCCAAAGTTGGCGCGCACAACACCCTTGCCGTTGCGATACCCATACGCAACGCCAACCCTCGGCTGAACATTGCCGAGATTTGTGGGATTCATCCTGCCCAGGATACGAAGGTCGTTCGCCGAGGGAAGGATATCGAGGTCGTAGCGTACGCCAAAAGACAGGGACAGATTCTTGAGCGGCCTCCATTGATCTTGCACATAGATGTCGGCCAGTCTGTGCCAGAAGGCCACGCTATCAGCGGCCCGGCGCGCCGGCCCGTCCGGTCCGTCGTAGAAGCCGTTCTCCCAGGGCAAGTTACGCTGTGGGACCTGGTTTCCAAAATCGGCGCGGGTCTGCTGGAAGAGGAACTCGACAGCGGTTCCGGGGCCAAAGTGGCTGAAAGGCCCAGCGCCAAAGAAGCTTTGCGGGCTGAAAATCCCAACGCCCGGCGTGAAGTACGGCGTTTGAGCTGAGAACCAGATGGGCTCAAACTCCGCTCCAACCGTGATGGAGTTGGAGTCGTGGGTATAGGTCAGCGCCTCTCTGGATTGAAAGTGGTGCTCGCTGTAGTAATCGACTCCGCCAAGAAATCCACCGCTGTAGAGCGTATCGGCGACATTGATCGCCGGCTCAAAACCTGCGCCTACGGGGTCCATGTAAAAGATGCGCCGGCCAAAGGCGATCGAGGATTCAGAGGCCAGGCGACTATTGAAGAGATGGAACAGGTTGCCGTATGCGGTCTGGTCGTGAATGCGATTGTTGCGATAACTGGAAGGCAAGCCTTGCCCCGGAGATGTAGCGGCAGTTTTCCCGTTCCGCACCTCGGTGATTAGATAGCCGGCGGACAATGTGCTTTTATCGCTGACAACACTGGTGATCTTTCCAAAGGTATTGTCATAGTCCCCGGTTTGGAGGATCGAGCCCAGCTTTTCGGCTGAAAGCCCCAGGCCCGCCTTCACCTGATTGATGCTGGGAGTGCCCGGCCCAAGGCAGCCCTCGGCGTCAATGCAACTCAGAATAAAGTGCGAGTAGATGGGCGACTGGCCACGGCGCTGCCCTTCGAAGCCGGCAAAGTAGAACACTTTATCTTTGCGGATTGGACCGCCCAGAGTCGCCCCATACTGATTGAATCGCAGCGTGTTGAAGCCGGGCGCGGCGAGAAGATTGTTCGCATTGAGCTTGTTGTTGCGGACATATTCATAGGCGGAACCATGCAGCTCGTTGGTTCCAGATTTTGTGATTGTGTTCACGGCCGCGCCAAGATTCAACCCACCGCCTGCCGCGTCGGGACCATCGACGACGCGGAACTCCTGCACCCAATCGAGAGATGGACTGACTCTCTGGACTCCCGAGACTGTGGTCGTGTAGTTGACGCCGTCCAATCCGTAGAAGACGCTGTGTGTCTCGCGCAGCCCGCCAAAGCTGATCTCGAGTTCGGTTTCCTGAAACGCCGACTGGGCGCCTGAACTCGAATTTCTTCCAACGGTCGCCGTTGGAGTCAACAGAACAAAGTCGATGAAGTCCCGGTCTGAGATTGGCAGGTTCGATATTTGTTCCGGAGCGATTACCTGGCTCTCTCCTGTCTGCTCCTTGTCTACACCGTTCGCGGAATCGCTGACTTCAACTTGCTCCGTCGCGGCGCGCACCCGGAGTGTGATCTTCAGGGAGGCAACCTGGCCAAGTGTCAAAGTGATTGGAGCTTCGTACGCGGCAAACCCCTCCGCCTTGGCGGTCAATTTGTATTCGCCGGCAGGAAGGCCTGGAATCACGGTGAGCCCAAGCTTGTCAGAAATTGCGGTCCGAATCGCTCCCGTATCCACGCTGCGAGCCGAAACATTTGCGTGGGGAATGACGCTGCCCGAGGGGTCGGCAGTGGTCAGATTCAGCGTTGCATATTGTTGGGCCAACAGTATCGAGGACCCCGCGATCGCCATGAGAAAGAGCAAAGCGAAACGAGGCGCGGAGCGCAGAAAGGAGCGAGCACCTGGTTGCATAACAAGGCGCAAGTCCCCGAAGGAGCAAAGAGAAAACGGTCTATTCACTTGGGGTTCCTCAATCGAATCGGATTTGGGAAGTGCAAATCGGGAGGCCGCAATTCAGAGTCGATTATTGGAAACAATCAGCAGGACTCGCAACGCCCACAAGGATGAGTCGCTTGTCATCCCCAAGGTGGAGAAGCCGCGCTGCTCAACCCCTGGGTCACATCTATGTATAAATTCGTCTTCCGTCTTGGGTTGCTCGACGGCCGCGAAGGGCTGCTGCCGGGCGTTGAGCACCCGGCAGCTCTCCGCTCAAGGTCTTTCACGGCGGGGCGGATTGGGGCGGCGCCAGGAGCTGCCCAATTCGGCCTGACTCGGATGGCCGGTAACTTTCTTGTTTGCTGGAGTTTCTCGCTCTACAGGATGCAACGGTCCGGACTTTTCCAGTGGCCAGGGGAAGTGGAAGTAACGCCGGAACTGATCCCCCATCAACGCGAGGGCTCTACGATCCGGCCGGCGTGTGACACGTGGGCGAAGGAACTACTTGCAGGTCACAGGAATGATCCTGCCGAATGAGCCAACCACGGAGCGGAACTGCCCGACCGTGTTGCCAGGCCCCGGTCGAAACCCCTTCAGGGAGAGACCGTCGTTGACTCCATACGAGCCCGGCTTGGTGATGGTGATCGTATCCTTCAGCTCGAAGGAGGTACTACTCGGCGAAATCTGACCTTTCACATCGTTCGGATCGTTCGGCACGATCCTCGCTGGTGGGGCCGTGGGATCCTGCACCCAGTGGTGCCAGGTGTATTCCAGCTTGTTCACGCCGCCTGGCACACTGGCATCGAAGCGCGCCGTGAATTCGATACTGACCGGGCAGGCGCCCGAGTAGGACTCCTTGCTTGCCGTGATCTTGACATTGGAGACGGCGATGCGTTCCTGAGCCATCAGCGAATGCGCAGCCGGGAAGAACAGCGCGAAGGCGAGGATCTTTACAGCTAGTTTCATAGGGCACTCTCCTATCCCGCATTTTAGCTTCAGACCAGACAGAATGCGTCCGGCCGGCGCCCCTTCGCAGCACCTTGAAATATTGTCATTTGGTTAATTCCGGCGACCCCCCCGCCCCATCTGGCGGCGGAAGCTCCGCCGTCGCGGTGTGGGCGCCCTCCTTCGGTCCGGCGAGAACCGGAACAGCGACCAGCGTGTCTTCCGCGCTCGGCTTCAATTGCCGCCCAAACAGCACCGCCGCCCAGGCCAGCAGCAGCACCCACGCGCCGACTGCCAGCAGATAGGTGGCGGCCAGCTTGAGGCCCACGGCCCATACCTGCGCGGTGACGGCTCCGTGCGGGTCCCCGGCAAAGAGCCTGCCCGGCAGCCATACGGCCATGAACGAAGCCAGCGCCATGGCCGGCCACCAGCGCCAGTTCCACACAATCCGGATGACCCGGCCCCAGGGAATCCGCCAGCCACCCTGCGCCGAAGCCACCGCGTAGGGAATGATCTTGCCCGGGACGACAACCCAGCGAAGCACCCACTCGACGCAGGTGAGCCAGCGCTGCAGGTGGTCAAAGGTGAGCAGGCGCGCGCGCCAGGCGACCGGGGCCTTGGAGTTGAGGTAGCCGGCCCAGAGATAGATGCGGTCGTCGCACCAGTCGAGCAGCACCCAGCAGAGGATGCCCAGGGCCAGCCACACCAGCAGCGCAACCGCGCCCCAGACCAGCTTGACGCGGCGTCCGTCGTCGGCGGCGAACCGGCGCATGGCGCCGGCCTGCAACTCCAGCGCGGAGATGCCGAGCAGGATGGGGAGGAGGAGGGAGAGCGCCACCTGCCAGATGTGCTTCTCGGGCAGGCGCGTCCACAGGAGGCCGACCAGGATGAGCACGGGGGTCAAGGCAAACTGGAGAATCACCCAGACGCGGGCAAGGCGCAGACGGCGGAAGAGGTCCTGGAAGTAGGTCATGGCTGAGCCTCGATGGAGAAGAGTGCAGATTGCCGTTTGAGGGGCGGCATTGAGATTCGTGCTTTCCCAGGTCCCAGAATCGGGACCTGGGGCACCCGGAGTTGTGGATGGCTGAGGGGCCTCACGGCTGCACCTCCAGGGTGGCGGGATCGGTGGTGGCCTGCACGTTCGGCTGGTACATGGGTCCTGCCTGCGCCGGGCTGATGACGAATTTGCCCGCGTTGACCACCTTGAGCAGGTAGACGTACTCGCGGCGGCCGCCGAACTCGGTGTTGAAGAAGGCGGCCCGGTCGTCGTGGAACTCCTTGCGGGTGTACCAGTCGGCCCACCAGGAGGGCTTGTTGTTGAGGGTGTAGAGGCTGGAGTTGGCCAGGAACTCCGTGCCCGCGGGGATGGGGTCCTCGGCCAGCAGGTACTTCCATTCGCTGCCGTTGACGGCCAGCCTGACGGCGACGATGTCGCCCACGTGGACTGCGCCCTTGAGCGGGGCGAGGTCGTAGGTGATGGCGTCGGTGGGCTTGTCCTGCCGCTTCTGGAGCAGGTAGTAGTCGCGGGTGAGGTTGAGGGCCAGCTTCTCCTGCTGGAAGGCGCCGCGGTCGGAGGAGTACCAGTTGCTCTCCGCCGACCAGTAGGTGAGGCCGTCGCCGGACTTGCGGATGGTGACCTGGCCGCCCGCGCCCGCCTGCGCCGCCGGAAGCAGGATGCGCCAGGGCGCCGCGAAGCCGTCGCCGGGGCCAAAGTGGCGCTTGCCCACGCTGGCGCCGTTGACCAGCACCTCCACATCGGAGCTGTTCGCCAGCTCGCCGCTGAGGCTCAGGTAGTCGGTGAGCCCGCCGATGACCATGGCCGTCTGCTTGGTGCTCTCCCAGTAGCCGCCGCTGCGATGGCCGGCGAGCCAGCGCGCCGCCTTCGACAGGATGGGGCTGCCGGGCGACTCGCGCGCCAGCAGCTTGAGCGCCAAGGCCGTGGTCTCACTGGAGGTGTCGGCCCAGTACTCCATCAGGCCGTCATAGGAGCCGGACCAGGAGGCCTCGGCGTCGGTGACCTTGGCCTTGTTTTCGAGCAGAGCGGCGGCTTGCTTTGCGCGGCTGTCGCCCGCGGCATGGAGCGCGAGGCCGGCCAGGGCCAGCCCCTCGTCGCTGAGCTTGTCGCGGCTTGCCCATACCTTTTCGAGAGCATCCTTGGGCGCGCCGCCGGTGGTTGCCAGGGCGTAGACAACGTAGGCGCGGAGGTCGGGGATCATGTCGGGGTGGGCGGCGAGCGTGGACTGGAGCCAGGCGCGGCCCTTGTCCACGGAGTCGTCGTCGATCTTGTAGCCGCCGGTCCTGGCCTGGGCCAGGCCGCTGACCACGTAGGCGGTCATGAAGACCCGGCTGGGGTCGTCCTGCCACCAGCCCCAGCCGCCGTCGTCGTGCTGGAAGCCCTTGAGGCGGGCGATGCCCGCGTTGACCATGTTGTTGAGCTCGGCGCGGTCGATGGGCGACTTGAGGTGCAACTGCTCAATCGCCTGGGCCACGATGAGGTCAGGCAGGAAGCTGGACATGGTCTGCTCGGTGCAGCCCCAGGGGTAGCTGGTGAGATAGTCGAGCGCGTCAAAGACCGTCCCGGCCACGGACGGCGCAACGGCGATGGTGAGCCCGCGGGTGCCCGCATCCGAGCCGGGCGGGTAGGTGTAGGACCACTGGTTCTGGCCGGAGCCGGAGAAGACCACCCCCGAGCCGGCGGCGCGCTGCTTGACGCCAAAGGCCAGCACGGGCAGCGTCATCTCGAGGGCGTCGGACTCTTCATTGGTCAGCGCCTTGGCCGTCAGGACGGCGTTGCCGGTGGCGTGGGCCTTGACGCGCCAGTCCACGTAGCTCTCGCCCTTGGCGGGGATGGTGACCTTCTGCTGCTGGCCGCCCACCACCTCAAGCCCGGCCACGTCGAGGGCGAAGGTGACGTCCTTGGCCGACTCCAGGTAGTTGTGGGCGATCACGCGCAGGGTCACCTCGTCGCCCTGGCGGAAGAAGCGTGGCGCGGCCAGGCGCACGATGAGGTTCTTGCGGACCAGGACGCGGGTGACGGCTCCGCCCGCCTTGCCGTCGTCGGTCATGGCGCGGATGGTGGTGCGCCAGGTGGTGAGGGCGTCGGGGAAGGTGAATTCCACCCTGGCGTGGCCGTCAGAGCCGGTGTGGACGCTGGGGTTCCAGTAAGCGGTGTCAGGGAAGGCCTTGCGCACCTTGGGCACCACTAGGTCTGAGCCGGGCTTGACCTGTGCCATGCGGGGATGGAAGATGCCCGTGTTGGCCTGCGCCAGCAGCGGGCTTTTCGTGCCGGCCTCGCCGGAGAAGTAGAAGCTGAACGAGCTCTGCGGGTCGAGATAGAGGTACCGCTTGGGGTAGAAGCGGGCCACGATGTCGCCGCTGTCGTCGGGACGGACGGAGTAGAGCGCCTCATCGACCACGCCGAAGCTCAGGTCGGCCTCCACCGGTTTGTTATGGGAGTCAAGCGTCAGGACGTCATAGCTGCCCTTTTCGCCGGGCAGGTACCGTGGCTTGTTGGGGGTGGCGGTGACGGTGAGGGTGCGCTCGACGGTGGGCGCCTTGAGGGACTTCTGCGCGGTCAGGACCTGGTCTTCGTGGACCAGCACGGCGGCAATCTGCAGGTTGGGCTGGGCGCTGATGGTGATGGGCACGTCAAAGGCGACGGTCTCGCCGGTGGCGTGGACCAGCTTCTTCCACTGCACGGTCTCGCCCTCGGCAGTCACCACGGCCCAGGACTCCTTGAGGCCGGTGACGAGCAGAAGGTGCGCCGTGTCGCCCACCTGGTAGGACTTCTTGTCGGCGATGATCTGGGCCTGAACGTTGGGGCGGGACCACTCCCCGGCGTTGCTCCAGATCCAAACCCAGGCATGGTCCTCCACGGTGCGTTTTTCGGGCGTGTCGGCAGTGGCCTTGACCTCAAAGCTGCCGGAGGCGGTGCCGGAGAGGGGCAGGTCCACCAGAGCCGTGCCGTCGGCGCCGGTTGCGGCGTCGCGGCTGGCCACGGGGGTCTCCGAGCGCTGGCGGGTGACGGAGTCCCATTTATCGAGGGCCGCGGCAAGGTGCACCGCCGTTTGCACCGGCTTGCCGTCGTAGTCCTGGGCGGTGACCTTGACGCGGGGGGTCTGGCCGGGGGAGAAGACGTAGCTGGCGGGCTCCACGGTGAGGCGGAAGGACCCGTAGGTGGCCAGGACCGTGGCGTGGCCGCTGACCTCGCGGTTGGCGGCGTCGGTCACGCGGGCCTCGATGCGGTAGTCCTGGTCCTCATGCTTGCCGTCGATGGCGACAGGCACGGAGACGGCGAGGCGGCCGTTGGCGTCGAGCACGCCCTCGTGCTCCTGCTGCTCGGTCTCGCCGTAGCTGTAGTCGCTCTCATCGCCGCTGTTGTCGGCCGAGTCTTCGCCGTCGCCGCCGCTCTCTTCGTAGCTCTCGTCCCACCAGGAGTGGGTGGAGGTGTGGACGACGTATTTGACTTTGGCTCCGGCCACGGGCTCGCCGAAGAAGTAGCGGGCCTCGATGACCGCTTGAACGGAGTTGCCCTGGAGGACGCGCTGGACGGCGGGTTTGACTGTCACCTGGTACTCGGGCTTCTTGTACTCCTCGACGTAGAAGCTGCCGGCGCCGGCGTTCTTGCCGTCCTTGAGGATCTCCACGGAGTAGTAGCCCAGCGCCGCGTCAGAGGGGAGGGTCAGGTCGCTGGTCACGGTTCCGTGCGCGGAGACGGATTCGTCCTTGTCGAGCAACTGCTTGCCGTCGGCGTCGGTCACGCGGAGGTGGAGGGTATTTTCGCCGGGCAGATCAATCGTGTCGTTCTGCTGGCGCCGGACCACCGCCTTGATGTGGACGGTGTGGCCGGGGCGGTAGACGGGCCGGTCGGTGTAGATGAACGAGGTGAGGTCGGTGGAGCGGTCGGGGCCGAAGGCATAGCCATAGGGGGTGATGAGAGCCGCGTCGTCGCCATGCCGGGCCAGGATCCAGAGGTTTTCCGGCTCGCCGCCGGTCTGCACGCGGGTGGAGGTGAGGGCCAGCGTGGCCATGCCGTCCTCGCCTGTCTGGCCGGAGGATTCCAGATGCCCGCCGGTCCACAGGGAGACGTCGCTTTTCGCCATGGGCGCGCCCGTCTTGCGGTCCGCCACATAGAGCGAGGCGTGGCCGTTGTCGGCTCGTTCCACCAGGGCGATGCTGGTGACGATGGCCAGCGTGTAGGCCTTGTATGTGCCCTCGGTGGCCTCGATAAGGTAGATGCCGGAGCCCAGGCCGTCGATGGGCAACTGCTGCGTTTCGCTCACGATTGTGGGCGGTGTCTCAAGCTTCCAGCGGGCCACGAGCTGGCTCTCGTTGAGCAGGGGGATGCGGGCGAACTCGGTGGCGCCCACCACTTTGCTGCGCTTGCCAAGCTTGCCCTGGCCCTCGCGGAAGCTGTCGCGGGCCTCGTCGGTGAACTGGCTGCGGAAGAAGTGGCGAACCCTCCACCACAGCTCGGCCTTGAAGTCATGCAGGCGCTCGATCCAGGTGCGCTCGTCGATCTTTTCCTCGGGGGACTCGCTCTTCATGCCGAAGCTGTGCAGGTCCTTGAGGTTGGCGAAGAACTTCTGGGCGTCGCGGATCTTGTAGACGCGGAACTCGAGGGCGGGGACGTTTTTGGCGTAGAGCTGGATCTTGACGCTCTCGCCGGGCGCAAAGGTGCGGGAGGTGGAAAGGGAGAAGGAGCGCGGCGCGTCCTTGGCGGCGGCGGGCAGGGCGTAGAGCAGAGCGAAGACAAGGACGGTAAGAGCTGGAAGGGGCTTGAGAAGCCTCATAAAGTGCCTCGCAGAATATTCCATCGGTAGACGCCAAGAAAGTTTGGGTTTTGAGGGAGGGGCCGCCACTGGGGGTGGGGGTGGTCCAGCAGTTCGGCGAGGGCCACGCGGCGCAGCTCGCCGGGCTGGCCATGATCGGGGCCGGTATCGTA
Organism: uncultured Acidobacteriaceae bacterium; assembly: GCA_903849645.1. Taxonomy (GTDB): domain Bacteria; phylum Acidobacteriota; class Terriglobia; order Terriglobales; family Acidobacteriaceae; genus Telmatobacter. Next base: position 228,528 of record CAINJJ010000034.1, read on the forward strand.
GACTACGGCGCCGCCCTCGCCCGCGCGGGTCACAATCATGGAGTGCCACGGCGACGACTGGCCAAACTGGCGGAAGAAGAGCAGGTCGCCGGGCTGGGCCTGGCGGACATCGCGGCTGACAAAGAAGGCATTGCGCTCCACCAGCGTCCGGGCGTCGGCAAACTCGGCGAATGCGCCATTGGCCGCGTCACCTATGGCGAGCGGGCCGGGCTGCACGCGAAAGAGCGCCGCGCCAAGGGGCGTCTCCGGGTAGCGCCAGGCGCGCACCTCGCCGGGCAGCGCGTCCACCTCCATGCCGGTGGCCAGGAACCAGGTGTCGTCGTGGCGCTTGAGGGCCTCGCGATAGGCGTAGCGAAGCAGCCCGGCGCAGTCGGCAATCTCGACGGGAACCTGGGCCCGGGGGCGCAGCGCCTGGTAGCCGGCGATGAGCACGAACCACCGGCGAAAGGCCGCCTGGTCGGCGGGGTCGGTGAGGCGCAGAAAGTCCGGAGTGCCGTCGCTGAAGCTGTCGGTCCACGTGACAGCGGCCGGATGGCCGCCGCGCTCCGCCGCGCGCACCCCGCGCCGCCCGTGGCCCTGCACAAACACAAAAAGGCGCAGCAGCAGCAGGACCAGCGCAAGCGCAACAACGCAAACCACAAACAGGCGCTGCACACGCGACTTTGCTGGTTGAGCCATGCTGGAGGCAAAAGCGATGTGGGACCCATCTTAACGCGAAACCGCGCCGGCCGCGTGAATTTGGAGAGCGAGTCTGGGCAGATGCCGGCCCCACGGCAGCGGCCGCGCAGGAGTGCAGGCCCCGGCCCTGCAGCGCGAATCGGCGAGCGCACATGGGAAGGCCCCGCGGCGGTCTGCCGCGGGGCCTTCAATTGACGTCCATCCTGCGCCTATACAGTCCGAGCAGGCTTGGACCCCCACATCCCGTAATAGGCGATGTAAAGGTAGCAGATGACCGGCAGCACAAAGGAGTTTTGGATGCCCACCTTGTCCGCCAGCGCACCGAGAAGATAGGGAATCACCGCGCCGCCGACCACGGCGGTCATGATCAGTCCCGAACCCTTGCTGGTCATGGGTCCCAGCCCGGCGATGCCGAGCGTGAAGATGTTGGGGAACATGACCGAGTTGAAGAAGCCGCAGAGCACCAGTGTTCCGATGGCAACCTGTCCGCTGGTGAACATGGAGATGGCGATCAGCGCGGCGGCCACAAAGCCGAAGATGCCCAGCAGCTTGCCGGCCTTGATCTTGGTCATCATCCAGGAGCCGAGCAGGCGGCCGACGAGCGCGCCAAACCAGTAGAGCGAGACCAGGAACGAGGCCGTCTGCGCCGTGCTCATTCCCTGCAGCTTGAAGTAGTTGACCGCGATGGAAGCCAGGCCGACTTCCACGCCCACATAGAAAAAGATGCCGATGGCGCCGCGCACCGTGTGGCCGTAGCTCCAGATGCTGCGACTGAGGACCGGGTCGCCCTCCTTGCCGGGCCGGAAGGCCTGCGTCTGCTGCACCGGAGGCAGGTGCGAGAAGGCAACCGCCAGGCCCAGGATGAGCAGACCGGCGGCGATGGCGATGTAGGGTCCGCGCACCGTGTCGGCGACCGCCGCCTTGTCCAGCTTGGCGGAGTCGGTCAGGATGAAGGCGCCGGCGATGAGCGGCGCAATGGTGCCGCCGATGGAGTTGAAGGCCTGGGCCAGGTTGAGGCGGATGGAAGCGCTGTCTTCCGGTCCCAGGATCGAAACGTAGGGATTGGCCGAGGTCTGGAGCGCCGTGACGCCCGCGCCCACTACGAAGACCGCAGTCAGGAAGAGCGGAAAGCTGACCAGCTTGGCCGCGGGAACAAACAGAAGGCACCCGGCCACCTGGATGAAGAGCGAGACCACCATCGTCTTCTTGTATCCGATGGTTTCAATCAGCTTCGATGTCGGCGAGGCAAAGACGAAGTAGGCCAGAAAGAAGGCCGACTCGGCCAGCATGGCCCAGGCGTAAGGAAGGTCGAAGATCTTGCGCAGATGGGGCACCAGGGCCATGTTCAGGTTGGTGATGAACCCGAAGATGAAGAACAGCAAGGTGACCGTGATAAACGGGATGAGGTACCCGGGCGACGTCAGGGCCGCCGACTGTTTCGATTGTGCTGCCATAGAAGGTTGTTCTCCGCTTCCTCAAAAAGTTCTGCCCGGTTGGGGGTGATGCGCATGTGGGAGCCAGCGAAAATGGTGCGCCCGCGGGCGCTTTTGCGCGCCGCCCGGCTTACCCGCCTCCGGGAATCCCGGCTTTTTGCTCACACAACACTATACGGAAAACCCCGCCGTGGGGAAGTGACGGCAGCAACAGCAAAAGTGAAGCCCTGAGCGGGGAGGCAAGGATACGTTTCCTTGGGCGGGGAGAACCGCTCCCAGAGCAGCCGGGCGGAGGCAGGCACAGCAGCCGGAATGCCTTATCCTCATAAGGAAGCGAGGAGAAACCCGTGCCCAATGCAACCCTGAGCCCCGCCAAGCAGAAGAAGATCCTGGCCGCCCTGGAAGAGAACTGGCAAGCCGAAGTGGAGGCCTACCACACCTACCTCGCGCTGGCCGAGCGCGACACGGAGCCGGTGCGCGCGCAGGTGCTGCGCCACCTGGCGAGCGCCGAGTGGGAGCATGCCGCGCTGTGGCATGGGCGCATCGTGGAGCTGGGCGGGGCCGAGCCGGTTTACAACGGCAAGCCGGGCGGCGAGGCCGACACGCTGGCCAACCGCGCCGGCGGCGTCCGCATGGCGCTGCGCCGCCTCGAGATCGAGGAGAGCCGCCACATCGCCACCTATGGCGAGCAGTTGAAGGCCCTGGGCGACGAGGACTCCATTGCCATCCTGGAACACGTCATCGAGGACGAAAAGGACCACTACCGGGAGCTGGGATCGCTCTTGCGCGGCCACTACACCCCCCCCGCGGGCGCGCCCAAGATCGACCCCAAGGCCGTGCTGGAAGAGCTGCTGGCCAAGCGCAGCAAGGGCCGCAAGCAGCCCGGCGCCTGGATTGGCGACGCCATCTATGGCGTCAACGACGGCCTGGGCGCCATCTTCGGCATCGTCTCCGGCGTCTCCGGCGCGACCGCCGGCGACCAGAAATACGTCCTGCTGGCCGGGCTCTCCGGCATGATCGCCAGCGCCCTCTCCATGGGTTCGGGAGCGTATCTGGCGGCCAAGAGCGAGCGCGAAATTTACCACGCCGAGGTGGCGCGCGAGCGCGAGGCCATCCAGATGAACGGCCCCGAGGCCCGCGAGCTGCTCTCGCTCTACTACCAGGTCAAGGGACTTCCCGAAGAAGACGCGCAAAAGATGGTGAACCACATCGCCACCGATCCCGAGCAGATGCTGCGGGCGCTGGCCAGCGAGCGGCTGGGCACCTCGGAAGAAGCGCTCTCAAACCCGCTCGTCTCAGCCAGCTCCGGCGCGCTCTCCACGGCCATCGGCGCCACCATCCCCATTATTCCGTTCTTCTTCCTCCAGGGCACGCCGGCCATCATTGCCGCCGCTGTGATCTCGCTGGTGGCGCATTTTGCGGTGGGTGCGGCCAAGTCGCTTATTACAGTGCGCTCGTGGTGGTCTTCAGGCATGGAGATGACCGTGGTGGGCGCCATCGAGGGCGCGGTCACCTACGGCATCGGCATCCTGCTGGGCAAGGGCGGCATGTAGGGCAGTCTGTCTCCAGAACGCCTGGCCCAGCAACTACAGGCTGTACGCCTCAGCGGGCGGGGCCGGGGCGTTCCTTTCAGTTCCGGCAAACGATAAACTGAGGTGCAGTCCCCCGCGCAAACCACTTTGAATCAAGCCCTGACGCAGAGGTTCGCCCATGTTCGCCCTCATTCCCCTCGGTGACGCCTCCCGACGGCCCGGCCAGTCGGCTGTCGTCACCATCCTTCTCATCGCCGCCAACGCATTCGTCTTCCTGCTGGAGATGCTGGGCGGCAACCGCTTCGTGATCCGCTACGCTGCCATCCCTGCGCTCATCCTCCACGGCCACCACTGGAACACGCTGCTCACCTCCATGTTCCTGCACGGCGGCTGGATGCACATCATCGGCAACATGGTCTTCCTCTGGGCCTTTGGTCCCGCCGTGGAAGAGGCTATGGGCTCATTCAAATTCCTCGTCTTCTATCTCTGCGGCGGCGGGCTCTCCATGTTCGCCTGGGTCATCGCCTATCCCGGCTCGCATGCCCCCTGCCTCGGCGCGTCGGGCGCCATCGCCGCCGTCATGGGCGCCTTCGTCATGCTCTACCCTCATGACCGCATCCGGTCGCTGATGGTCATCCTCATCTTCATCTCCTTCGTCAACGTCCCCGCGCTGCTGCTGATCGGCTTCTGGTTCGTCATCCAGATCTTCAACTTCGGCTTTGTGCCCACTTCCGGTGCGGGCGTCGCATACTTCGCCCACATCGCCGGCTTCCTGTTTGGCGTCCTGCTGGCCAAGGCGCTGGCCTCGCGCCCTCAATTTTCCCGGCGCGCCTCCTCCTGGTAATCGCCGCGCCGGCATTGGGCCGTCCCGTTACAATGGCTTCGCCCCTCACATCCCGGAGAAGCCAATGCGCAAAATCACCCTCGCCCTCCTCGCCGCCCTCGCCCTCCCCGCCCTGGCCCAGAATGATCCCGGCATCCTCATCGAGCGCGGCGTCGCCATGAAGACCCGCGACGGCGTCACGCTGCGCGCCGACATCTATCGCCCCGCCGGCGAAGGCGCCTTCCCGGTGCTGCTGCAGCGAAGCCCCTACGACAAGAACAACACCGCGGAGTTCGGGCGCAAGGCGGCCGCGCGCGGGTTCATGGTGGTGGCGCAGGACGTGCGCGGGCGCTACACCTCAGAGGGAGAGTGGTACACCTTCAAGCACGAGACAGACGACGGCTACGACACCATAGAATGGGCGGCGGCGCTGCCCCACTCCAACGGCAAGGTGGGCATGTTTGGCGGCTCCTATGTGGGCGCCACGCAGATGCTGGCCGCCATCGGGCACCCGCCGCATCTGGCCGGCATCTGCCCGGTCGTCACCGCCTCCAACTACCACGAAAACTGGACCTACCAGGGCGGCGCCTTCGAGCAGTGGTTTAACCAGAGCTGGAGCTCGGGGCTGGCGCAGGACACACTGAGCAGGGCTGTGAGGGCGGAGACCAACGCGATGGTCGGCAGCGCCGTGCTGCCGCTCAAGGGCTACCCCATCTTCAACATCAAGCCCGTCAAGGACGCCTCCGCCCTCACCCAAGCCCTGGCACCCTACTATCTCGACTGGCTCGACCACCCGCTCTACGACAGCTACTGGAAGCAGTGGTCCATTGAAGACAACTTTGCCCAGATTCAGGTTCCGGCGCTCACCGTGGCCGCCTGGTATGACATCTTCCAGGGTGGGTCGCTGCGCAACTACGCGGGCATCAGGGCGCACGGCGGCAGCGAAGCGGCGCGCAACGGGCAAAGGCTCTTTGTCACCATCGGCGGCCATGCCGGCGGCGGCCGCCACATCGGCACCGTGGACTTTGGCCCCGAGGCCGAGGCCTACGACGAAAATGAAATCACCATCGAGTGGTATGAGTATCTGTTCCTGGGCCAGCAGAACCAGTTCTCCAAGGAGAAGCCGGTCCGCATCTTTGTGATGGGCGAAAACAAGTGGCGGGACGAGGCGGCGTGGCCGCTGGAGCGGGCCGTCGAGACGCGCTACCTGCTGCACTCCGGCGGCAAGGCCAACAGCATCTCAGGCAGCGGCGCGCTCCTTGCGCCGGAAGTATTGACGCGGACAGTCGGCTCGGCCAGCGACAGCTTCACCTACGACCCCGCCAACCCCGTTCCCACCGTGGGCGGGCCCCTCTGCTGCGACGGCGAGCACCTTGCCCCCGGTCCCCGCGACCAGCAGGATGTGGAGAGCCGCCCCGATGTGCTGGTCTACTCCACCCCGCCGTTGGAGCAGGATACGGAGGTCACCGGACCGGTCTCGCTCGACCTCTTTGCCGCGTCCACGGCCGTGGACACTGACTTCACCGCCAAGCTCGTCGACGTGTGGCCCAACGGCTACGCGCAGAACCTGACCGAGGGCATTCTCCGCGCCCGGTATCGCGAGTCAACCACAGGACCCGCCAAGCCCATCGTCCCCGGCACGATCTACGAGTACAAGATCGACCTCTGGTCCACGAGCAATGTGTTCTTGAAGGGGCACAGGATTCGTTTGGAGGTCAGCAGCAGCAACTTCCCGCGCTTTGACCGCAACCTCAACACCGGCAAGGACGCGGCCACGGATGCGGCTTTCGTGAAGGCCACCAACACCGTCTATCACGACGCCGCGCACCCCTCGGCGCTGGTTCTGCCTGTCGTCCCGCGCTGAGGCGCTTCCGGAACTGCCGCTTTCAGACCCACCTCGGAGGTGGGTCCGCATCCCCCCCTGGGCAGCGCCCCGCCAGCCGCGAACCGGCGACCTCTGCTAGGCGATCACGGCAACCTTGGCCCGTTTGCCCAGCCGGACAACAATCCGGGCCGGCAGCGCCGGGAGCGTCACAGTGCTTCCCGTCGCAGTTTCTCCATCCAGCTTGACGGCCTTCTCGGCGATCTTGCGATTGGCCTCGGCTCCGCTGGCGGCCAGGCCAAGCGCGACCAGTAATTTGGGCAGACGAACCTGGCTCGGCTCTGCCCCCGCCACATCAGCGTAGGGGATCAAGACCTCGGAGAGGTCCTCGGCGGTCTCTTTCTGTTGGAACATCCTTGCCCAGTTCTCGTCCGCGCCCGCCGCGGCAGCCTCGCCGTGGAACCCGGCGGTAATCGTACGCGCCAGCCGCTTCTTGGCCTCCATCGGGTGCAGGACGCCAGAGGCCATGTCGGCTTTGAGCGCGTCGATTTCGGAGAGTGTGAGGTCGGTGAGGAAGACCCAGTACTTACCCATCAGCTCGTCGCTGATGCTCATCAGCTTGCCGTACATCTCGGAAGGCGGCTCGTTGATGCCGATGGCGTTGCCCAGCGATTTTGACATCTTCTGCACGCCGTCGAGGCCTTCCAGAATCGGCGTCATGAGGACAATTTGCGGCTTCTGGCCATACTGCCTTTGCAGCTCGCGCCCGCACAGCAGGTTGAACTTCTGGTCCGTGCCGCCCAACTCGACGTCGCTCTCAAGGCAGACCGAGTCGTAGCCCTGCATCACCGGATAGAGAAACTCGTGCAGGCTGATGGGCTGCTCGGCCTGGAAGCGCTTGGAGAAATCGTCCCGCTCCAGCATCTGCGAGACGGTAAAGCGCGCCGTCAGCCGCACGGTGTCCTCGTAGCCCAGCTTGCCCAGCCACTCGGAGTTGTAGCGCACCTCGGTCTTTTCGGGGTCCAGAATCTTGAAGACCTGCTGCTTGTAGGTCTCGGCGTTGAGGTCAATCTGCTCGCGCGTCAGCGGCTTGCGCGTCACGTTGCGGCCGGTGGGGTCGCCGATGAGCGAGGTGAAGTCGCCCACCAGAAAGATGACTGTGTGGCCGAGCTGCTGAAAGTGGCGCAGCTTGCGCATCAGCACGGTGTGGCCCAGGTGCAGGTCCGGCGCCGTGGGGTCAAAGCCGGCCTTCACACGCAGGGGCCGGCCGGTCTTGCGGCTCTCTTCCAGGCGCTCGCGCAGGTCGGCGACGCGGATGATTTCGGCCGCGCCCTTCTGCAGCAGGTCCATCTGTTCGTCTACTGGCAAAAACTGGCTCATATCGTCTCCCAGTATACGTTTCTGCCTGGTCGGGCCGCCCCGCCCCCGCGGTCTATAATCTCTCCATGCCGTTCATCGCCCGCACACGCGCCCTTCGCTCCGCGCGCATCTCCCGTGCCGGCGCGGCCGCGTGTGCTGCGGCCTAGCCGCCCACACGCCCGCACCCCCTCATCCCTCACATCCTGAGCAACACCGCCCGGACCAGTCGATCCCTTGATCCCTGATCCCTGACCCCTGCTCCCTGTAAACTGGAGAAATCATGGAAGAGTTCAGCAGAATTCAGCGCCTGCCCGCTTACGTCTTCAACATCACCGGCGAGATGAAGGCCTCGGCCCGCCGCCGCGGCGAAGACATCATCGACTTTGGCATGGGCAACCCCGACGGCGCCACGCCCAAGCACATTGTGGACAAGCTGGTGGAGTCCGTGGGCAAGCCGGTAACGCACCGCTACTCGGTCTCCCGTGGCCTGCCGCGGCTGCGCCGGGCGGTCTGCAACTGGTACAAGACCCGCTACAACGTCGATCTCGACCCGGAGACCGAGGCCATTGTCACCATCGGCTCCAAGGAGGGCATCGCCCACCTCTGCCTGGCCATTCTGGACTCCCGCGACACGGTGCTGGTGCCCAACCCCAGCTACCCCATCCACATCTATGGCCCGGTCATCGCCGGAGCACACGTCGTCAGCGTGCCCATTCACGACCGGGAGCAGTTCCTGGCCCAGTTGGAGGACCTGATCCCCCGCATGGTGCCGCGGCCCAAGGCGCTGATTGTCAACTTCCCCTCCAACCCCACCACGGAGTGCGTCGACCTGCCCTTTTTGGCGCGGCTCGTGGAGCTGGCCCGCGAATACGGCTTCCACCTGATCCACGACCTGGCCTACGCCGACCTGGCCTTTGACGGCTACAAGCCCCCCAGCGTGCTCGAGGTCCCCGGCGCCAAGGACGTGGCCGTGGAGTTTTTCACCCTTTCGAAGAGCTACAACATGCCCGGCTGGCGCGTCGGCTTCATGGTGGGCAACCCCGTGCTGGTGAACGCCCTGGCCCGCCTCAAGAGCTACTTTGACTACGGGACGTTTACGCCCATTCAGGTGGCGTCGATTGCCGCGCTCGAGGGGCCGCAGGAGTGCGTCCACGAGATCTGCGAAAACTACCGCAAGCGCCGCAACGTGCTGGTGGAGGGCCTGAACAAGCTGGGCTGGCCGGTGGCGCTGCCCAAGGCCACCATGTTTGTGTGGGCGCAGATTCCCGAGCAGTACCGCAAGCTGGGGTCGCTCGAGTTTTCCAAGGTGCTCCTGACCGAGGCCAAGACGGCGGTTTCGCCCGGCATCGGCTTCGGCGACTACGGCGACGGGCACGTGCGGTTCTCGCTGATCGAAAACGAAGAGCGGACGCGGCAGGCGCTGCGAGGGATGAAGGCGATGTTTGCCAAGGGGTAGGGCGCAGCGACCCAGGGCTCAGAACCTGTGCGGCTGAATCTCATTCTGCATTGCCGCTAACCATTGGTCGCCATGAAATTCAATGAACAGCCGGATAACGGACCGCAGACGTGTCCGCACGAGGCGGCCAATTTCCCGAAAAGAACTCCCCTCGATTTGGCCCTTCAAGAAACCTCGCCACTCAACTGGAACCGAAAGTAGAATGACCCAATGGGCAAGGTTCTTCAGCTGTTTCCGGAATTCGACTCGGAATCGGGGCCAGACTTATCGCAAAATCCCCGTAACCTCTGCGAGATATTGGTGGGTGATGCGAGTCGGGTACTGGCGGGGTTTCCTGAAGGGCTCTTTCAGACTGTGGTTACTTCTCCGCCGTATTGGGGCTTGCGTGACTACGGCGTCCAAGGACAAATCGGCGCGGAAATGGATGTCAATGAATACATCTCCAATCTCGTTTCGGTTTTCAGAGAGGTGCGCCGGACTCTTGCGGTGGATGGAACACTCTGGTTGAACATCGGCGATAGCTATACCAGTGGCGGAAGAACTTGGCGAGATGACGACGCAAAGAACAAGGGCCGGGGCATGTCGTACCGGGCTCCGACGCCCAATGGCCTCAAGCCAAAGGACCTGATCGGCGTACCCTGGAAGCTGGCATTTGCGTTGCAAAACGATGGCTGGTACCTGCGGTCGGACATGATCTGGAACAAGCCGAATTGCCAGCCTGAGTCAGTGAAGGACCGCCCTACTCGATCACACGAGTACATTTTTCTTTTCTCAAAGTCGGAACGGTACTTTTATGACCAAGAATCGGTCAAGGAACCGGCGCAAGACAACACAGGGGGGCGAAAGAACAGACGCAGTGTTTGGAATATCAATACTGAACCCTACTCCGGAGCCCATTTTGCCGTCTATCCCAGGTCGCTGGTGAGGCTCTGCGTCGCAGCTGGATCAAGGCCTGGCGACAGGGTCCTTGATCCATTTTTTGGCTCTGGAACTACGGGCGTTGTGTGCAATGAGCTTGAGCGCCAATGCACCGGAATCGAAATCAGTGAAGAATTCGCAAACTTAGCCAGGAATAGATTGCTCAAGGGGCGCTGAATCAAATTCCCAAGTTGCATGAACAATGCACAGATCTTTTCTGATTGCCTTTATTTGGAGTTTTCGCTCTGTCCCGCCGTCGAAGTAGAGAGCAAACTTCAACTTCTTATCTGAGTCGTAGACGTAACCGTAGCCAGGTTGCGGAGATTGACGACTTGTTGTTTGAGTTACGAGTTGCGCATTCTCGCCTTCCAGCAGCAACTTCTTCGGGATTTCCACGAGTTCGTAAGAATGTGTTGTCGGTCCCGGCAGGAGGCAGCGAAACTGGAAAACTCGCTCATAACTAACCATGTGCTCCAAGAACATGTCGCGCAACAAAGGCAATTCCCATGCGCCCTTCCCAAGTTCCATGAACTTGCTGATGTGCAGCGAGTTGACGCGAATGCTAGAGTCCGCTTGTGTCTTGAGACTGACTGGAATCCCATTGACGGTAATGTCGTGACCCCGGTTTGTCCTGCTCTGGACAAGTTGAGCCCGAATCCCCGCACGGGTCAACGATCTTTCCAAAGCAAACTCGAATCGGTCCTTGCTTAATGCCTGTCGACTGAAGGCATGGTGGATTCGAAGCGCGTCTCCGAACATGTCGAGTACTGTAGGCGTGACAATGTCCGAATTCGGGTTGCGGCCGAATTTGCAAGGAAGACCAAACTGTTGGACCACTGCGGCAACCCAATCAACCTGAGAAGCGGTCAGAGATTCCAGAGCCTTCGCAAGAGATTTGACGAGTTTGGAGTGTGCGGTCACCGCTGCTGATTTTATTGCGCAGAAATAGAGCAGTGGTTCTCAATCTGCGTACTTGAACCTGACAAGGCACTATCCGGGTTTCATTGGCGGGCACTGGATATCTCACCCATGCAGCTCATTTCAGTCGTGAAGTTTGGCGCCGAAGCCCCTTACTCCACCCGCCCCAGACAGACGGCGAAGCGCGCCTGCTCGTCGGTCCAGGTGGCGGCGGGGGTGAAGCTTCGGCGGCCAGCATCTTTTCGGCAGCGGCGGGGGCGTATTTGTATCTGTTTTCGGTTTGAATCGTCCCTCACTCGCCGACCACGGCCGTCCTTCCCAATGCCCCGAGCCACACCCGTTGGGCACAGGAGCTGACGAGGTGCATTTCGACCCGCGACTGTTCGCGATTCCACACAGCGCTGTGCTCGAATTTCTCCAGGTCAAGATTAGCCTCCAACTCGCCGTTGAGCCGGGCCAGCAGTTGGAGGCTAAAAGGCCGCCCCTGCACGGCCGAAGCTTCGCCGTGACAGCGAAGTCAAGCCATGAAAAGACGGCCTTCTCAAGTCCGCTTTGATTCATCCCTGCCGCAGCCGGTGACCTGGCTGCGGCAGGTTCAGGTTAGTGGTCGTGCTTGTCCTTCTCGTCCTTCCTGGGCGGAGGCGGAGGAGCTGGCCGGGGCGGAGGCGGCTGAACCTGGGGCCTCGGCTGCGGCTGTTGCTGCGGCGGTGGTGGCGTGGGCCGCTGGTATTGCTGCGGGGGAGGCTGGGGTGGCGGAGTAGGCCTCTGGTACTGCTGCTGCGGAGGCGGTTGCGGTGGCGGAGTAGGCCTCTGGTTCTGGTAGGGCTGAGGCGTCGGGTTGGCGGGCGGAGGCGTGGGCCGCTGGTATTGATACGGCTGCTGCGGTGCGGGGTTCACCGGCGGCGCAGGCCGCTGATTTGGATAGGGCGGCGGGTTCGGGTTGGGCGGCGGCGGGGGTGTTGGCCGCTGATAGGGGTTCGGGCCTGGGTTGGCCGGAGGCTGCGGGTTGGGCCTCTGGTTCGGATAGGGCTGGGGTGTGGGCATGACCGGCGGCTGTGGCCTGAAACCCTGCGGCGGCGTGGGCGACTGGGCCGGGGGTTGTGCGGGCTGGCCAGGATGGACCAGGGGCGGCTGGTAACCGGGGTTATAGGGCTGCGGCGTGCCGGGGGCTGTATTTCCGCGGTTGTCCGGACGGTTGCCTGGGTTATAGGGCTGCGGCGTGCCCGGAGCCTGGTTCCCGCGATTGTCGGGATGGTTGCCGGGGATCATGGGCTGGGTCTGACCGGGGGCCGGATGAAAGCCGGGGGCTCCCGGGGTGCCCGATATGGGCTGGGTGCGTACGCCCGGCGGGGGAGCCACGACCGTGCGACCGGGGAGGACCCGCACCGGCGGAAGCGGCCGTACCGGCGGCTCGATGGGCTGTGCGCCGGGACGGACGGAGACCTGCTGCCCCCGGTTGTTGATGAGCGCGGGGCGCAGGACGGCTACAGGGACGGGCCGCGCCACCGGGGGCACAAACGACTGCCGGGTGGGACGGGGTTCGGGGCGGTCGAGCACCTGAACATGGTCAAACTGGCGCGGGTCCACACGGACCGCAGCCTGCTGCGCCGGACGGCCGGAGGCAAAGTCCTCGTGGCGCATGGCGGTGACGCCGATGTTCTGGTTGATGTAAGTGATGTTGGTGACATTGGTTACGTTGACCACATTGACGTAGGTGTTCTGGATATGGACGTGGCGGCTCTCCTGCATGTTGGAGATGTTGATCCGGTCGATGTAGCGCGGGCTGGTGTGATACCAGGGCCGATAGGCCTCACCGGGGCCGAGGGGGAACCAGGCAGAGACGCCGCCCCCGCCAAAGTGGATGCCGCCGGCGAAGACCACCAGCGCGGGCGACCAGACGGGATGAGCGGCGGGCGCGCCCGGAATCCAGCCCCAGCGGCCGGCAAAGGAGACCCAGCGGCCGTAGTGGAAGGGCGCATAGCCCCAGGGCTCATCCTCCACCCAGATCCAGCCCCACGGATCGCGGTTGACCCAGTGGCCGTTATGGTAGGGCTGCCATCCCTGCGGAACGTTGTTGGGGAACCAGATGGCGCCGTATTCGGTGCCGGGCAGCCAGGTGCCATAGGTGTCCAGGTCCTGGGCGCCGGGGATCTCCGGGCTGACGTAGCGATACGAGGTGGCGTTCAGTATCTGCATGTCGCGGCCGCGGCTCCAGTTGTCGAGGTCGTCCATGTCGCCGGAATCGAGCCACTGGGGGTAGACGGGGTTGGTGCCGATCAGTTCCAGGCTCTGGCCGCCCTGCAGGTCCTGGTCAAAGCCGGCGGCGCCGTTGAGCTGCACATCGCTGGCGTAGTTGGTAAAGACAGCCGAGGCGCGGTCGGGGTAGGCTTCCACGCGAATCTCGCCGGGCTGGGAGAGGCTGGCGCTGCCGCTGGGCGTGTTCACATAGACCGATTGGCCCTGCCACAGGCCGAAGGTGCGCAGGTGAAGCGTGCCCTGGGCGATGCCGAAGGTGAGGCCGTTGGCGTCGGCGTTGATAAACGTGACGTCGGTGTAGTGGCCAATGCGGAGGTAGGTTTCGCCGACCTGGATCTCGGCGCGCCCGTCCTGATCGCTGAAGATGCGGTCGCCCGGCCCGAGGGGATAGTTGGGCTGCACCTGGCCCCAGTCGTCTGAACCGGCAGGCTGTATGGAAACGGTGCCGGTGACGGCGGAGAGTCTTCCCGCCTGGGAGGGCGGGTCGCCCTGGTCGGCGCGCTGGTCCTGGTTGTAGCCGTTATTCTGCGCGTGGGCAGCGACTCCGGCGAGGCAAAGGAAGATGGCTGCGGCAAGGGCCAGCAGCGGTCCACGTGCAGAGGCAGATGCAAGAAAACGCATGGGTTGATTTCCTTTCGTGCGGCGCCGGGCGATAGCAGGCTTGAGTGCCGCCTGCCGTGGGGAAGGGGCTGGCCGGACGCCGGGTTGATCCTGTTCTCGGTTTGGCATTTGAGCAAACGTCCAAGGGCCTCGTGCGTGCGAGGCGTATCCATGAGGATGGTAACCCCACCGCAAACAGAAAGTGGCAAAAAGATGTTTGCCGGCGCAAAGAATCGAGGAACATCCTGACCGGCGGGGGCGTATAACGGGGCAAGAGGGCAAGTGCCATGATGGTGAAAGCAGCAGCATTCGCAGTGAGTCTGGCTTTGGCTGCCGGCCTGTCCGGTTGCCGGGTCCACGTTGACAAGGATGCCAACGGACAGGAAAAGACCGTGCAGGTGGATACGCCGTTCGGCGGCGTCCATGTGAATACCGATCAAATCACGGCGGCGGACCTGGGCCTGCCGGTGTATCCGGGCGCGCAGGCGGTGAAGGACGACGACAAGCACAAGTCGGCGGACGTGCATCTGGGATTTGGCGAGTGGGAGCTGCGGGTGCGGGCCGCGTCCTACCAGACAAGCGACTCCAAGGAAAAGGTGACCGAGTTTTACAAGAAGGCCATGGGGCGATACGGCGATGTGATCTTCTGCCAGGGCAACTCTCCCGTTGGGACGCCGACGGCGACCTCCGAGGGGCTGACCTGCTCGGATGACAACAAGAACGCCAAGGTGAAGATCGACCACGGCGACTACGGGGTGGAGAAGGACAGCCTGCAACTGAAGGCCGGCTCCAAGCGCCATCAGCACATCGTGGGCTTTGAGAGCCCCAGGGACGGCAAGACGCGCTTTGCCCTGGTAGCTCTCGACCTGCCCGCCTTTGTGGACAAGGACGGGGGCAGCAGCGACTAGCTCTGCCGCGGCAGGGATTTCGAGTTACACCAGCGGCCCGCCTTTCCTTCAGGAGAGGCGGGCCGCTGGTTGTTTGAGGGCGCTGGGGCGCGATGGCCTACAATTCCACCCAAGGGAATTACCCATTCGACCGGAGCCAATGCCCATGTTTGTGAAGAGCCTTCGCCTCATCCCCGCTGTGCTGCTGGCCTTTGCGGTTGCCACGCACGCCGCCGACAAGCCCAAGCCCGCCGCGCCTGCGCCGGCATCCACTGACCCCTACGCCGAAGTGCAGCCCGCGACCGAGACGCTGGACCTGGGCATGTACCAGCGGATTCGCGACGAGGGGATCAACCACTCGCACGTGATGGAGTTTGCCTCGGCGCTGATGGACGGCATTGGCCCGCGCCTGACCGGCTCGCCCAACGCCAGGAAGGCCAACGAGTGGACGCGCGATACGCTGACCAAACTGGGCATGGAGAATGCGCACCTGGAGGACTGGGGCGAGTTTGGCCTGGGCTGGCAGCAACTGAACACCTGGGCGCGCATGGTGGAACCGGATACGGCGGTCCTGATTGTGCAGGCCACCCCCTGGTCGCCCTCCACGCCGGGACCGGTGACGGGCGATGTGGTCTTCGTCAGCATCCAGTCGGAAAAGGACTTTGACCAGTACAAGGGCAAGCTCGCGGGCAAGATTGTGCTGTTTGGCGCCATGCGCGAGGTGCCGCCGGTGGACAAGGCGCTCTTCAACCGCACCACGGACCAGGAGCTGGCGGATATCGCCGAGTTCCAGATCAGCGGCAACGCGGGCGGGATGACGCCGGAGATGCAGACGCGGATGCGGGAGCGCATGGAACGGATGCGGCTCATCGACAGGATTGCCCAGTTCTTTGCCGACGAAAAGGTGGCGGCGGTGATTGAGCCCAGCCGCGACGGCAGAAACGGAGGCGGGTCGGGCGGCACCCTGTTTGACGACAACGGCGCCACTCTGGGCCGCACCCCGTATGTGGCCGACAAGCGGGTCAAGATTCCCGTGGCGGTGGCGGCCATCGAGAGCTACGGGCGGCTCTACCGGCTTACGCAGGCGCATGCGCCGGTCTCTGTCGAGATCGATGTGGAGACAAAGTTTACCGGCGACCACGAGCACGCCTTCAACACGGTGGCGGAGATTCCCGGCACCGACCCCAGGCTCAAGGAGCAGGTGGTGATGGTGGGCGGCCACCTCGACAGTTGGATCGCCGGAACCGGCGCCACGGACAACGGCGCGGGCACCATTGTGGCCATGGAGGCCATGCGGATTCTGAAGGCGCTGGGCGTAAAGCCCCGGCGGACCATCCGGATTGCCTTGTGGACAGGCGAGGAGCAGGGCATCTTCGGCTCCAAGGGCTATGTGACGGAGCATTTTGGCTCGGCCAAGGCCTCGACCGCACCCGACCAGTTGCAGTTGCCGGAGTTCATGCGCCGCGCCGCCGGGCCGCTGGAGGTAAAGCCGGAGCACAAGCTGGTGTCGGCCTACTTCAACGTGGACAACGGCACGGGCAAGATTCGCGGCGTCTACACGCAGGGCAACGCGGCCATCGGGCCCATCTTCGCGCAGTGGATTGCGCCGCTCAAGGACCTGGGCGTCTCCACCATCACCAACCGCAACACGGGCGGCACCGATCACCTGAGCTTTGACGCGGTGGGGATCCCGGGATTCCAGTTCATTCAGGACATGCTGGACTATGAGTCGCGCACCCACCACTCGAATGAAGACGTGGTGGAGCGGCTGCAGCCCTCGGACCTGAAGCAGATTGCCACGGTGGAGGCCATCTTCCTCTACAACGCCGCGCAGCGCGACCAGATGCTGCCGCGCAAGCCCCTGCCGCAGCCAGACCAGGAAGAAAAGAAGCGGGCGGCCATCGAGGGCATCTTCCCCGGAGCAGCTGTGCCGGCGGAGGGCGACAAGAAGTAGGGGGCTGCGGCGCGGGAAGCTCCAAGAATCAACGGTCGGCCCGGAGACACACAGCCGGGCCTACCGTTGCGCTTTGGGCCCAGAATGCGCGGCGGAGCAATTCGAACAGCTCAAACGGCCAATGAAAGGAATGAGCAGGAAATCACTCTTGCGCAATGCGATGTACACGGTTACATTGCTTTGGGGTGACTAATTCATGCGCGTCTCGACGCCTGTTCGCTTTTTGACTCTCTCCGCTCTCGCAGCGGCTTCCCTTTTCGCACTCACCGCGCTTCCCCAGGCCAGGGCCGTGGAAGCGCCACAACTGGTCCAGAAGGACGGCCGCTACGCCCTCATGGTGGAGGGACGCCCGTTCCTCGTGCTGGGCGGGCAGATTCACAACTCGAGCGCGTGGCCCAGCGAGCTGCCCCAGGTCTGGCAGTCGATGGCCGCCCTGCACGCCAACACGGTGGAGGCGCCGGTCTACTGGGAGCAGTTTGAGGCCCAGCCGGGGCACTTTGACTACACCAACGTGGACCAGATTGTGGAGGGCGCGCGCGCCCACGACCTGCACGTGGTGATTCTCTGGTTTGGCACCTGGAAAAACGGCAACATGCACTACGTTCCAGACTGGGTGAAGAGCGACACCAAGCGCTTCCCGCGCACCATCCGGCCCGACGGCGAGCCTATCGACGTGCTCTCGCCCATGTCGCGCAACACGCTGGAGGCCGACAAGGCCGCCTTTGTGACCCTGATGAAGCACCTGAAGCAGATCGACGGTGAAAAGCACACGGTGATTCTCATCCAGGTGGAGAACGAGTCGGGCAACATCGGCAGCGTGCGCGACAACTCGGCGGACTCGAACAAGGAGTTTGCCGGCGCGGTTCCCGCGGACCTGCTGGCGGCCTCGCACAAGACGGCGGGCACCTGGAGCCAGGTCTTTGGCGCCGAAGCAGACGAGATCTTCCAGGCCTATCACCAGGCCAAATACATCAACGAGATTGCGGCGGCGGGCAAGGCGGAGTTCGCCATTCCCTACTACATCAATTGCTGGATCACCTATCCGGTGGCCCAGTTGTCGCAGCGGCAGATTGACGATCCAGGCATCGGCTACCCGAGCGGCGGCCCGGTGCAGAAGCTGGTGGGCCTGTGGCGCACTCTTGCGCCCTCCATCGACATGATTGGACCGGACATCTACGCCGACGACCCGCAGTTCTATCGCGACACGGTGAAGGCCTATCACCTGGCCAACAATCCGCTCTGGATACCCGAGACGGGCCGCGACGACAGCTACGCCAAGTACTTCTTCTATGCTCTGGGCGATGGAGCGCTCGGGTTCTCGCCCTTTGGCGTGGACCAGAGCGGCTGGAACATCCTGGGCGACCAGCCGTGGAAGGCGCATGGCAACAACTTTGCGCTGATAGCGCCGATGAGCCGCGAGATTGCAGACCTGGAGTTCAAGGGCAAGGTCAAGACGGCCGTTGAAGAGCAGGGACAGACGGCGCAGGAGGTCGACTTCGGCGGATGGCAGGCCACCGTGGCCTACGGATTCCCCCAGCCCGACGGACGCCGCGCTCCCGGAACCAAGGACGCGCACGGCGCCGCCCTGGTGGCGCAACTGGGCCCGGATGAGTTCCTGGTGACCGGCATTGACGCGAGCGTGAGCTTCCACCTGCCGGGCAAGCTGCCCTGGATTCGCAGCCAGATTCTCTCCGCCGAGCAGGGCAACTATGAAAACGGTGTCTGGAAGCCCTTGCGCCTGTGGAACGGCGACGAGACGGACCGCGGCCTGTGCTTCTACCAGAAGCCCGAAGTGGTTCGTGTGAAGCTGGGGCGGTTTTAGGTCCTGTTGTTCAGCTCTCTCCGCCGGTTTCCGGTGCGCCCGCACCAGAGACCGGCGGAGGAAGAGCGAGGTTCCCCGGCGCCCGCCGGGTCGAGCGCGCTTCAGGACGGCTAAGATAGTTCCTGTAGATGCCACTTCTTGATCCCATCCCGTCTCCCGTGGAACACGCCGACTATGCCGCTCTCGAGTGGGAGCCGCTGCTGGCGCTTGTGGCCGGCTTTGCCGCCTCGCCTGTGGGCCGCGCCGCCATTCTGGACCTGAAGCCCTCCACCGACGAAGAGTGGATCTGCCGCCAGCACCAGCTCACCGAAGAGCTGCGCCTGCTTCTGGTGGAGCAGACTTCCATCCCGGTGGGAGGGCTCTTCGACCCGACGCAGATGGCCGCCAAGGCGCAGATTCCAGGCGCGGCGCTGGAAGCGAACGAATTGCAGGCCGTGGCCCGGCTGGCCAACGACGTCGCCTCCTGGCAATCGCTGCTGCAGTCGCCGCCGGCGCGTTTAGTGGGCAAGCTGCCGGGGCTTTCCGGAATTTCATCCACGCTGACCACCAGCCTGCGGCCGCTGGCCGAGTCCATCGAGCGGACCATCCAGCCCGACGGCTCCCTGGCCGACAGCGCGTCGCCGGAGCTGGGGCGCATTCGCCGCGAGCAGGACCGGCAGCAGCGGCTGATTGAAGAGTCGCTCCGCGCCGCCCTGCGCAAGCTCTCCAGCGACGGCGCCACCCAGGAAGACCTGATCACGATCCGCGGCGACCGCTTTGTGATTCCCGTGCGTGCGGAGCTGAAGCGGCGCATCTCGGGCGTGGTCCACGGCGCCAGCTCCTCCGGGCAGACGGTCTTTGTGGAGCCGCTGGAGACCATCGAGCAGAACAACGAACTGGTCCGGCTGCTGGAGGAAGAGCAGGCGGAGATTCACCGCATCTTTGTGGCGCTGACCCGGCAGGTGGGCGGCTACGCGCAGGGGCTGGTGGATGGAGCGCGCGTGCTGGCCCTGGTGGACAGCCTGCAGGCGCGGGCACGCTTTGCCCGCGACTATGACTGCGTGGCCCCGGCCATAGCGCCTGAGCTTTTGCGCATCGAGGCCGGCCGCCATCCGCTGCTGGAGAAGCGGCTGCGGGCGGGCGGAGCGCGGCCCAACACGGCTGTGGTTCCGCTTACGCTTGAACTGACATCGAGTGGCCGCCAGCTCATCATCAGCGGTCCCAACACCGGCGGCAAGACGGTGACGCTGAAGACCACGGCTCTGCTGGCCATGATGGCGCAGGCGGGGCTGCCGGTGCCGGCCGCCGCGGCCTCGCTGCCCGTGTTCACGGCGTTCCTCGCCGACATCGGCGACGCCCAATCCATTGAGGAGGCGCTCTCCACCTTTTCCGCGCATATCACCAATCTGGACCGGCTGTCGCGGCTGGCGGGGGCGCGGTCGCTGGTGCTGCTGGACGAGCTGGGATCGGCCACCGACCCGGAGGAAGGCTCGGCCCTGGCGGTGGCCATCGCCAGCCACTTTCTCACCGCCGGGGCGTGGTCGCTCATCTCCACCCACCACACCTCGCTCAAGGTCTACGCGGCCAACACGCCGGGAGTGCTGAACGCCGCCGCCGGGGTGGACGAGCTGACCCTGGCCCCCAACTACCAACTGCGGCTCGGCGTTCCGGGAGCGTCGGCGGGTATCCAGACCGCCGAGCGGCTGGGCCTGAACGCCACCATCATTACCGCCGCGCGCGCCCGCCTCGGCTCGCAGCAGGTGGACATCGCGCGCTTTCTGGACAAGCTCCACAACGAGGTGACGCAGCTTGAAGCCGAGCGCAAGGCCACCCGCGAGCAGCAGTACGCGCTGAACCAGGAGCGCGCCCGGCTGGCCCGCGAGGGCGATGTGGAGCTGCGCAACCGCACGCGGGAGCTGGAGGCCAAGCTGGCCTCGCTGATGAAGGAGTTCGAGTTCCAGATGCGCGAAAACGTGCGCGCCATCGAGGACCGCGCCTCGCAGCAGAAGCTCTCAAAAGAAGCGGAGCGGCGCATTCTGCGCCTGCGGCGCGAGTTTCAGGAGAGCTTTAACCAGACCGTGGTGGCGCACCGCACCGGCGCGGACGTGGGCGACGCCAACGCGCAGCCCCACGTGCTGCGGCATATTGCGCCCGGCGACCAGGTGCGCATCAAGTCCATGAACAAGGTGGGTGTGGTGCAGCGCGAGGTGGAGAAGGATGTATTTGAAGTGGCGCTCGGCACCCTCAAGATGCGCGTCAAGCGCGACGAGCTTTGCGAACCGCTGCCCTCCGGGGAGTCGCAAACCGCCCAAAAGCTCGACCCCCTGGCCGCCGCGCGCCGGCAGAAGAACGTGCACGTGACTGTGACCAGCGCCAACACCGACGACATGCGCATGGAGATCAACCTGATTGGCCGCACCGTGGACGAGGCCACCGAGGAGCTGGAGAAGTATCTGGACCGGGCGTTCCTGGCCGGGCTGCCGCGGATTCGGATCATCCATGGGCACGGCGCTGGCATTTTGCGCCGCGGGGTGCGGGAGTTCCTGAAAGGCCATCCCCACGTAGCCACGCTGGCCGAAGCGCCGCAGAACGAGGGCGGTCAGGGGGCAACGCTGGTGGAGCTGCGGCAGTAGTTGAGCGGAGGCTAAAGGCAATGGCGATTTCGGACGAACTAAAGAGAATGACCTTCAAGAATCGAGCCGAAGAAGCTGCCTGGTACGAAGCGAACGAAGGCGCACTGGCAGAAGAATTTGAAAAGGCTACCGCAGACGGCAAAGCGCGCCCAGCCATGATCGTGATTCGCGACGCGGCCTCCGTAGCCAAAATCCGACTGAGCGCAAGGGACGTCGCCAAGGCACGCGCGCAGGCCGACTGCTCCGGCGTGAGCTTTGAGGCTTACGTGAAAGCGCTCATTCACGAGGCGCTGGAGAAAGCGCACGGGTGACTGAAGGGACATACTGGCTGGGGCATTGTTGAAATTCTGGAGGACGAAGCCCGGCAAGGGGCAACGCCGCTATAGCTGAGGTGTGAATCGAAATGGTAATCGGTGAGGAAACTATGAGTACACAAGAGCAAGAGCGGAAGACGTCGCGTTCATTACCTATTCCCGTATGCCCTGAGCTCTTCCGAGCCGATTTCCGCAGAGGGTACAAGCCTGTAGTGCTTTTCTTCGACGATGACCACTCGCTCATCTTCGACCATCAGCTCGAACATGGCGATCATCTTACTGTTGTCTTCAAGGTCGATGAACTGAGCGGAAACGGACCGACATAGCAGCGTGGGAAGTTTCTCGGCGCAGCAAGCCAAGTCCTGCTTGGTTTGCACCACCGCAAGCTGATCTTTTCCGCCCTTCGCTTGCACTGGAACGACGTATTGAACGCCATTCCGGTCGATTGCGACATAAACCTCGTCGATCTCGATTTGGCCGATACCCTTGACAGTCGTGCGCATGTGACTCTGGAGAGAATAGGCGGTAACCCCAAGAAACACATCAATCAAGCGGTTATATCGAACCTTCGCCAACAGGGCTTGCTCGTCGTTGAGTGCATATGCGCCGACGATCTCCGGGGTAGCATCAGGAATCTTGATCGCTTTAAGTGCCATGTTAGGAAGGATCCTGTTCAGCGGAACCAGGCAGAATCGATACCGCGCCCTGCCCGCGCCATCGATAATCCACTCCATTCCAATTGGCTGAGTGTCAACAATTGCTTTGGGTAACGAAGTGCGATACCGCTGAGAGTAAATGACATCACCGGGGTTCTTTGGAAGCTTGAACTTCAAGGCCTTCGCCGCACGTTCAAGATCTTCCCGCTCGAACTCAATTCTCGTAGTTCCCTCTTTGTAAGCCCCGAAGTCCTTGTCGAAAAAGATATGCTCCAAAAGCCGCCTATATCGGTTTTCTTTCTTTCCAGGCAAAATGCGTTCTCCTTCTGAACCGTGAGCGCTCTAACCCCTTGATGTTCCTACTGACTGCTTCGCCAACTGAGATTCGGCGCGACATATTCGAGTGTTATTTGTTGCAACGATCATAATGCAAAATGGAAGTTCATTGCCTGGGGTACAGACTATTCAAGCGCTTCGCAGTCCGGGGTGGGGGGTCTTAACCGTCTAGCCGTGCCAGACGAAACCGCTGAATGGGCTTGAGACCCACGCTATTTCCCTTCTGTGACCTCTAAGAAGAATTCCGATCGACAAGTCGCCTGGAACCCGGTAAGCTGGTATTTGAAGGCAGGTGTCAACGGGTGCCAAGGCCAATCGGAATCGACTTGTTTGCGGGTGCCGGGGGCCTCGGATTAGGCTTCGAGCAGGCCGGATTCGATGTTGTGGCTGCAGTCGAGATCGACCCTATTCATTGCGCAGTCCACGCATTCAATTTCCCTCAGTGCGTCATGCTGCCACAATCGGTCGTCGGCCTCAGCGGAGAAGAGATCAGGCGGCGGGCCGGCATTGGGCGGCAGCATGTGGATGTGGTGTTTGGGGGTGCCCCTTGCCAAGGGTTTTCCATGATCGGCCACAGGGTCCTGGACGACCCGCGCAACAATCTTGTCCGGGAATTCGTGCGGATTGTCGCCGAGTTGAAAGCCTCCTACTTTGTCTTTGAGAACGTGAAGGGCCTCACTATCGGAGATCATAAAACCCTTCTGGAAGAGTTGATTGCGGAGTTCGCGCGCCAGGGTTACCGAACAAGGTTGCCCTGGAAAGTCCTGGACACGGCAAATTACGGTGTACCCCAGCATCGTGAGCGTTTGATTCTCATGGGCGCAAGAAAAGGGCTTCGATTGCCCGAGTATCCGGCTGCGACTTTCCGGCCCGCCGATTCCGAAGATGGGGGTCTGCTGCCAGTTGGACCATCCTGCGGAGATGCATTGGCCGATCTTCCAGATGCAGAGCAACTCGAGGGTCTTGCCCGCTACGACGAGATTTTGGCGACCGAATGGGGGCGTCCCAGCCGTTATGCAAAGGAACTGCGCTGCGTGGGAGACGACTCCTGGCATTTTGGCTACGTGCGAAAGTGGGACCGGCGCCTGCTCACATCGAGCCTGCGAACGGAGCATACGCCAATTTCAAGACGGCGTTTTGAGGCCACACCACCTGGACAGGTAGAACCGATCTCCCGTTTTTACAAGCTTTCTGCAGAAGGGTTGAGCAACACTTTGAGGGCGGGGACCGACTCGTCTCGCGGAGCCTTCACGAGCCCCAGGCCGATTCACTACGCTTATCCGCGCTGCATCACTGTGCGTGAAATGGCGAGATTGCACGGCTTTCCAGATTGGTTCCGTTTTCATCACACTAAATGGCACGGCGCTAGGCAGATTGGCAACTCGGTACCGCCGCCACTGGGCAGGGCGGTAGCGTTGCAGATCATTCGGGTTCTTGGCTATGGGCCAAGGCGCCCAGCCTTGAGTATTCCGCTTGGAGACCCCCGACTATTGCGCGTGGGAATGTCGGAGGCCGCAGACTATTTCGATGTTCCAATTACGATTGGAAAACGTGATCGGAAAAGCGGTTCAAAGAAGCGGAAACAGCATGAGGTTGAGGCGGACCTCGGACTCGCACTTCCGTTCAACGTGCCAATTCCAGCCAATTTCTGATCCTTGGGCAATGGTTACGCCAGCACGGGCACCGGCGCGGGCTTGGCGAGCAGGACGCCGAGGGCGCAGCTTGCCATGCGGGCCAGTTCTCCATCGGCGCGGCTGGTGAGGACGATGGGCACCTTGGCGCCCACCACCACGCCCGCGGCCAGCGCTCCGGCCAGGTATTGCAACTGCTTGAAGAGGATGTTGCCGGCTTCAAGATTCGGCACCATCAGCAGGTCGGGGTCTCCGGCAACCGGCGACTTGATCTTCTTGATGCGCGCGGCGTCACTGGAGATGGCGTTGTCAAAGGCCAGCGGCCCGTCGACGATGGCTCCGGTAATCTGCCCGCGATCGACCATCTTGCACAGCGCGGCGGCGTCGAGCGTGGAGGGGATGGCGGGGTTGACCGACTCGACGGCGGAGAGGATCGCCACCTTGGGGTTGACCACCTCCAGCGTGTTCATCATGTCGATGGCGTTCTGCAGGATGCTGATCTTGGTCTCCAGGTCGGGCTGGATGTTGATGGCCGCATCGGTGACATAAAGCGTCTTGTGATACGAAGGCACGTCGAGGGCGAAGACGTGGCTGATGCGGCGTCCGGTGCGCATGCCGCCCTCGCGGGAGACGACGGCGCTCATCAGCTCGTCGGTGTGCAGCGAGCCCTTCATGAGCATCTGGACGTAGGAGGTGCGGGCCAGCTCGACGCCCTTGATGGCGGCGATGCGGCTGTGAGGCACATCCACAATCTCGAGTGCTGAGATGTCGAGGTCAGTCGCCGCCGCAACGCTGCGGATGATGGCCTCGGAACCTACGAGCACTGGAATGATCAGCTTGTCTTTGAAGGCCTGCACTGCGCCGCCGAGGGAGACTTCGTCGCAGGGCCACACGATGGCGGTCTTCACGGCCGGCTTGGCGGTGGCGCGCGCGATCATGCCGCGGTAGTGGCGATAGGGGTCGTTCACAATCAACGAGGGAACGGGCAGGGTGGACCAGCGGAGCTTGACCGGCGGCGCGAGCAACTGCGCCGTGCCGTCAAAGATCCGTATGCCGGCTCCGTTGTTGGCCTCGCAGGCAAAGGTGACGGTCTTGGTGGCGTCGTCCTTGCCCGTGACCTCAACCTTCACCTGGATGCCGTCGCCGACGCGGATGCGATTGTGGAAGGAGAGCGAGATGTTGGTCAGGGTGCAGCCAGGTCCGGGGATGTTCATGCTGAAGAGACCGGAGACCAGCGACGCGCACCACATATTCGGGCCCGTGGGCGGCACGCCTCCGGCACGCTCGATCAGCTCATCGGAGTTGAGCACGGAGTCGAACCCGGAGATGGACGCAAAGGCCATGGCGTCATTGGTGGTCAGTACGTGATCGGTCCGGGCGGTGTCGCCAACAGAAATCTCGTCGTAGGTCTTGCTCTCAATAAACCCCAGATTCATCGATTCTCCTTCACTGCTTCAACGGCGGCTCAACAACCTGACTTCCTCCGCGGATGGAGCGGGCCATCCACTGCCGTCACCGCTCACACAGCATCCGGCAGCAATTCTGTACGCTTCCGGAAGCCAGTCCATATCCTATTTTTCCTGTGGCCGCATCGACGTGACTCAAGTCACCCTTGGCATTTCGCGGGCCGGCAGGGGCAGAGAGCAAATGGCCGCCGACGAGCGCATGGTTCTGAAATACAACGACTTGAGAGAATCTTCCAGAGCTGCCGCCAATCTCAAAGTGCGGGACTGGGAGGGAAGCGTGTTGCTTAACCAGCGCGCCTGGGCCACATTCCGGCGCTGAGAGCGGTCGGTCATCCTCAGATAGCCCTCCGCCTTGCTGAAGACTACTCTTCTTTCCAGCAAGGCGAGGAAGGGGGCCATCACGGGCGAAGGCTAGTCAGAGAACTGCGCCAGTTGCTCCGGAGCCGGTTTGGGCGTGAACAGGCTCACCACAATCATGGCGGCAACCGCTACAAACAGCGCGGGAAAGATCGCGTCCCGGTCGGCCAGAATGTGGGGAAACAGCCCCTTGACGGCGGGGAAATCCCAGGCCAGTGTAACCACCGTGCCGCTGCCGATGGCCGCCACGGCGCCCCAGGCCGTAACCCGTTTCGAGTAGAAAGCAGCCAGCACCACCGGCGTGAGCGCGGCGGAGTAGATGGTGTAGGCCCACAGCATCTTTTGCAGGATGCTCTCGGCGTAGACCGCCTGGTAGAGCGCCCAGCAGCCCAGCAGCACCACCGCCAGGCGGGAGACGATGAGGACTCGCTTGTTGGAGGCTCCCGGCGAGATGTAGCGCACGAAGACGTCATTGACCAGGTTAGTGGCCGGGGAGAAGAGGTAGTTGGAGGCGGTGGAGATGACCTTGGCAAAGACCGCGCCGAGCAGGACTGCGCCCAGAACCGCCGGCAACCCGTGCCGGGCCGTGTAGGGAATGATCTCGCGCGGATGGAGCGCCACTTCACCGGTGGGGTAGAGCGCCCGTCCAAAAACCGCGATGGAGACGATCAGCGTTTCGAGGACAAGGGTCCCAAGAATCCAGCCGACCACGGAGAGGCGCGCATCCTTCTCTGACCGGGCGGAGAAGAACTTCTGGTACATCACCTGGTTGCCCAGCATCAGCAGCATGGTGGGAACAAGGAACTCAAGGCCACGGACGATGCCCATGCCTCCCGACTGGCGCACATGGTCGGGGCTGAGCCGGTAGTTGCCCAGCACCTGGAAGTACTCCGGAGGCAGCGCATGGTGCAGGCCCGCCCAGCCGCCGGCCTGCAGAAACAAATAGGGCGCGGCGATGATGCAGATGATGGTGACCAGGGTGCCGATGGCCACGTCCATATAAGCCACCGACGACATACCGGCCAGCGCCGTGGTGAGGATGACGAAGAAGGCGATGAGGTAGGTGCCCAGTTCCGGCGACACCGTGTCAGGGAAGATGAGGTGCAGCACATCGCCGCCCCCTTTGAACTGGTAGCTGGTGATGCCGATGTAAGCAAAGAGGATGGCGAAGGTGCCCAGCACGCGCGCGGTCTGGTTGTAGCGCACTTCGAGCAGGTCGGGCAGGGTGAACTGAGCGAATTTGCGCGCTCTGGGCGCGATGAAATAGATGAGCAGCAGGCCCAGCCAGCCGCCCGCCGGCTGCCACAGGGCGGCAAAGCCGTTCTTGTAGGCGTTCTCGGCCCCGGCAAACAGGCTCCCGGCGCCAATCCACGAGGTCAGAAGCGTGAGCACCAGCACCACGGCGGGCAGCGACCGGCCGGCCACCAGGTAATCCGCCTTGGTTTTGACGCGGGAGGTGCGATAGAGCGCCACGGCCAGCAGCGCCACCACAATCACAGCCAGTACAGCAACATAGAGATACGCCATCCGCGGGGTTCCTCAATCAACTACGGGATTCCCGCCAGTGTACCGGATTTGGCGAGATCCCTGGCTTTGCGAGGGTTTCCTATTTGACACTCGTGGCTGCATTTGCGAGACTTGGGACTGCTGCCGGTTCGGCGGAAGACGCTGAACTTATGCAATGTGCCGAAGTGGCGGAATTGGCAGACGCGCGTGGTTCAGGTCCACGTACTCGCAAGGGTGTGGGGGTTCGAGTCCCTTCTTCGGCACCATATTTTTAGTTAAACCGATAGCGTTGCATCACTTCAATCCGTTCAAATTTTGAACGACTCTCCCAGGAACCGACCAGCGGCGGTCAAAGCGGCAGGCGGGTGTCGGACTGCCGGGCACGCGTGCTACCCCTTGCGGCGGTAAAGGATCTGGAACTCGTAGCCGGTGTTGGCCGGAAAGAGGCCTGCCACGTGGCGGAGGCGCTCGGCGAGGGCCGGAGCGGCAAGCAAGGGGTACTCGCGCTCGCGCAGGTCGTGATAGTCGAAGTCCACGGCCAGGGAAAGCATATAGATAGCCAGCGAATCGGAGAAGGCCGAGTCGTAGTAGGTGGTGCGGGAGCGCTCGTCGATGCCCTTCTGGCTGGTACGGCTGTCCTGGGCGCGGCGGCGGGTCTCCCAGGCATCCTGGCTGGTCTCACCGCGCACCTGGGCATCGGCCTGGGACCAGACGAGGGAGGAGAAACTCTCTGGCACGCCGGCCGCCTCAACAAAGTTGTGAGCCACGTTGATGAAGAACTCGAAGGCCAGGCCAAAGCGGTCTTCCACCAGGCGCGTGGAGAGAAAGACAGCTTCCGTGGCGCCAAAGGTGACGTTGCGGTGGCAGATGGCGCGGTCGCCCAGGTCTACGGTGTAGCCGGGGGCGATGAGCGTTTCACCGGTGTCGCCAATGGCGAGGGGAACGAAGTAATAGGCGCGGTTGCTGATGGCCGCCGAGAGCGTAGACGGGACGGAGCCGACGAGTTTCTCCAAGTCGGCATCGGCGACGCGCGTTTCGCCCCAGGTGGCGAAGTGGATTCCGTTGGGCGCCTGCGTGGCGGCCACCTGCGCGGCCACCTTCTCCGCCTGCCAAAGTTCGATCTGTGCGCTGCTGGCCATCACCCCTGTATTCTAGACCACGGAGGCTCCCGCAATGCCCGAAGCATTCCCCACCGAGCGCCCCGCAGGCGGAACCGTATTTGGTTTTCCGCTGGAGGGTTTTGGCCTGTTCACGAGCCTGCTGCTGGCCTTTGCCGCGGCGTTCTTTACCTTCTTTGCCTCGACCACGATTGCGATTTTTGCGCTGCTGGCGTGGAACATCGGCGGCGGCCACACGCTGAGTTACGCGGACAGCTACAAGTATGTCGGCTTCCCGGCGGGCGTACTGGTGCTGGGGGTGGCACTGCCGGTGTTTGGCGTTCTGTGGGTGAGAGCCAAGCTGCGGAAGTAGTCCCGCTTCAATGCTCCCGCCCAACGCCTTTGGATGGGGTACCCCTGGCTCAACAGGCTGCGGAAAAGCTCGATTCGGACCTGCCTTGCAACAAGGGCACGGCGGGGCACCGGGGTACCTGGTGGGCCGGGTTCTGGGCCGCACATACAACAGACTAAACGACATACTTTACAAAGTGCGGAAAACTCCATCAACGCCATCGAAGTGTCAGGGCACGACTTCCGTCGTGCCGTAAGTGCCATATAATCAGCAGGGCTTGAGCCCCTGGAATCTGTTTTTCAGGCTTCCTCCCCCAAGACAGGCCTTTTCCCCGCAGCCTCTCAAGCCTAATGGAGGACTCAATCAGCGCTGGCCCCCGCCGATTGAAACAGCAAAGGGGACGTTGTCAGTTGCTGGAGGCCGCGGCGCCGGCGAGTTGGCGGGCCTTGATGTCGCGCATGGGGGGCTGGCCGAAGAGGCGGCTGTACTCGCGATTGAACTGGCTGGCGCTCTCATAACCAACCCCAAAGGCGGCGCTGGCTGCATCGAGGCCTTCTGTCACCATGCGCACGCGGGCCACGTGGAGGCGAAGGCGCTTCTGGTATTGCAAGGGGCTCATGGCGGTGAGCGAGCGGAAGTGATGGTGGAAGGTGGAAACGCCCATCTGGGCCACCGAAGCAAGTTCTTCCACGCGCAAGGGCTTGGCGTAGTTGGACCTGAGCCAGGCGACAGCTTTGGCGGTGCGGTTGCTCTGCTCGCCCAGTGTGGCAATGGCGCGCAGGTG
This sequence comes from uncultured Acidobacteriaceae bacterium, assembly GCA_903849645.1. GTDB lineage: Bacteria > Acidobacteriota > Terriglobia > Terriglobales > Acidobacteriaceae > Telmatobacter. The sequence goes on from CAINJJ010000034.1 coordinate 258,097, forward strand.
GCGGCCAAGCGGTCCGCGCAGGACGCGGTAGATGATTTCGCGCCGCATGAGGCTGCCGAGGAAGGGAATATCGTCGGGCTTGTCGAGAAGGTCGAGGAGGCGGAGGCAGGCGCCGAGCAGCTCCGGGGGGGTCTTGCCGAGAGCCATTCCGCGGGTGCGGGAGGCGGTCTCGGGGACCAGAAACTCGTCCTGGCTGAGGATTTCGCGGACCATGGTCATGTCGAGCTTGAGGATGAGGGCCAGAAACGGCTCCTGGGCAGAGGCTTTTGTGAACTGGCCGACGACCGGCAGGTCGATGGAAGTGAGCAGGAAGTGGGACCCGTCGCAGAGGTAGGTGGTGCCGCCGACGGTAACGCGCTTTTCTCCCTGGGCGAAGATGACGAGTTCAGGCTCGTAGGCGGCGGAATAGCACTCGGTGGGCGCGGATTTGCGCGAAAGGGCGAGGCCGGGGACGGCGGTGGTGACAGGACCCTCCGCGCTGGTGTGGGCGAAGATCTTGCGCGCCAGCTCGACCCGCAAGGCATCGAGTTCCGAAAGGGCATCCTGGGCGGGTTGCTTCTGAGTGGCTGGGGTCACGCTGTGTCGCTCCATGAGATTGAGCCTAGCTCTGAATTAGGGCGGCCGACGCAGAAAAATCACGACTCGACAGGAATAGGCAATCACAAGGCAGGATCAGGATACCGCTCGAAGCGCATTGGTCCGTAGCATCTGAATTGCGGACCTGCCCCTCCAGCCTGCGCGGCCGGATGAGAGGAAGAGACCGCTGGAGAGCCTAGTGCCGAATGCGAACGATTAGAGTGAAGAGGACGTTTTTCATCGCAATTTTGCTTGTGCTGACAGGCGCATGGGGCCATGCGCAGAGCGCTGCGGATGGTCCCGCGAAGCCCGCAACCCCCGCAGCCGGGGCGACCTCGATTGAGGACCTGAACTACCGGGGGGGCGCCGCGGTGATGCCGCCCTTTGCCGACAGCGTAGTGGACGTCAATTCCGGATTCCGGCGGGCACTTTTGAGCAAGGGCATGGCGTTGCGGCTCATCTCGTCGACGCAGTTTGCGGAAGACATTCTGAAAGCTCCGGCGGCTGCCGACCAGCAGGCCTTTGTGGGCGACCGGGCGTACCTGGACAGTCTGGCGCATGTCATTCTCACGTCTGATCTGCGCCAACTGGGTCTGCATCACGCGCAGTTGCACGTGAGCGGGGTGTGGAACTGGACAAGTTGGGAGGCGGCGGGGCCGAAGACATTCGAGTTCTGGTCGCTGAATGTCTACAAGGAGTTTGGCAGGGACCGCGCGGAGATCAAGGCCGGCTATAACTCCAACGAGCTGGATTTTGTGGGCATGCAAGTGGGCGGGTCGACGGCCAGCGGAGTGCAGGGCGTGTATGCGGTGCTGCCCTATGAGGTGGGGATGGCCTACTTTCCACTGACCGCGCCGGAGTTTAACCTGCTGGTGCGTGGGCCCAGCCATACCTATGTCAAGAGCGGCCTGCAGCGCAGCCTGGACGCGGACGGCGGGCCAGCCACCGAGCGGCGCAATCATACCGGGTTGCGTTTTGCCCCCAGGGGCGACAAACTGCTGGTGATCGAGGAGGGCGGCTATCGGCGCCAACCCAGTGCCACGGAGCGCGAGACGTGGTTCCGCGCCGGTTATATGCGCAACTCGACCCTCTACACCGACATGGCGAACGGCAAGAAGGAGCCGGGCAATCATGCAGCCTTTGCGCTGATGGATTATCAACTGACCAAGCCGGATCCTCTGAAGCCGTGGCAGGGGCTCTACATCGGCGGGTCGGCGATGACGGCGGCGTCGAAGTTCAACCCCTACGACCGCTACTTTGAGGCGCGGCTCTACAAGTTTGCGCCGTTCGCACGGCGGCAGGGGGATGTGGCTTCGGTGCTTTCCACCTACACGGGGCACAGCAGCTACTTCACCAACCCGCTGGTTACCTTGGGAAAGAGCGTCTGGCGGAACAGCGGATCGGTGACCGGGAGCTATAACATCCATCTTGCGCCGGGGAATTATCTGAGCCTGGGGCTGAGCTACATACGAGGCGCCGCCATCACGCCGCGGGTGGACGATACGGTGACCTTTGCCGCAAGCTACTCGCTGTTCTTTTAGCCGAGCCCTCTTCGGGACCCTGAACGACCGTGGGCAACCGGTCAAGCAACCTTTACCGCAAGCAACCTTTACAGCAAGGGAAAAGGAAACTCTCATGTACAAGGCAAAAGCCTACTCCGTAGCGAGCGCAACATCGCCGTTTGCATCCACAGTGATCACGCGGCGCGATCCGAACGAGAACGACGTACAGATTGAAATTCTCTTCTGCGGCATCTGCCACTCTGACCTGCATACGGCGCGCAACGAGTGGGCGGCGATCATGCCGACGGTGTATCCCTGCGTCCCTGGGCATGAGATCGTTGGCCGGGTGACGAAGGTGGGCGCGGGCGTAACGAAGTTCAAGGCCGGGGATACGGTGGGCGTGGGCTGCCTGGTGGGCGCGGACCTGACCTGCCCCAACTGCCGCGACCACTTTGAACAGTTCTGCCCCAACGGGGTGTTTACCTATAACGCGCCGGACAGCCATCTGGGCGGGGTTACCTACGGCGGCTACTCGGACAGCATCGTGGTGGACCAGCACTTTGTCTTGAGCATCCCCGCGAACCTGGATCTTGCAGGAGCGGCGCCGCTGCTGTGCGCGGGCATTACGACGTACTCGCCGATGCGCCACTGGGGCGTGACCAAGGGCAAGAAGGTGGGCGTGGTGGGTCTGGGCGGACTGGGGCACATGGCCGTGAAGTTTGCCCACGCGCTGGGCGCGCACACGGTGGTGTTTACCACCTCGGAAAGCAAGAGAGAAGACGCCCTGCGCCTGGGCGCCGACGAAGTGGTTCTGTCGCGCAACGCCGGCGAAATGGGGAAGCACGCGGGCAGCTTCGACTTCATCCTGGATGCGGTGGCGGCCGAGCACGACATTAACGCCTTCATCCACATGCTGGGGCGCGATGGAAACATCACCATGGTGGGCGCGCCGGACAAGCCGCTGCCGGTGAATGTGTTCGGCCTTCTGTTTGGGCGCAAGAGCTTCTCCGGATCGCTGATTGGCGGCCTCAAGGAGACGCAGGAGATGCTGGACTTCTGCGGGGAGCACAACATCACGTCGGATGTTGAGGTGATTCCGATTCAGAAACTGGATGAAGCCTACGAGCGGATGCTGCGCTCGGATGTGAAGTATCGGTTCTCGATCGACATGGCGTCGCTGAAATCCGAATAGCACGGGGCGGACCGGCCTTGATCTTGTGGGGTGGTCCGCACCGCAATTGGCCCACCTGGGCGGCAGGAGAGAGAGATGCAGAAGCGCACTCTGGGAAAGAGCGGACTGGAAGTATCGGCAATCGGCCTGGGCTGCATGGGACTGAGCTATGGCTACGGGCCGGCGACCGAAAAGCGACAGGCGATTGAGCTGATTCGCGCGGCGTATGAGCGCGGCGTGACGTTCTTTGACACCGCAGAGGCTTATGGCCCGTGGCTGAACGAAGAGCTGCTGGGCGAAGCGCTCGCGCCCTTTCGCGACAAGGTGGTGATCGCCACCAAATTCGGCTTTGTGGATGGGAAGCCGACCCTGGGTTTGAACAGCAAGCCGGAGCGGATTCGAGAGGTGACGGATGCCGCCCTGAAGAGGCTCCGGACGGATGTGATCGATCTGCTCTATCAACATCGCGTGGACCCGGAGGTGCCGATGGAAGAGGTGGCCGGCACGGTAAGGGAGTTGATTGCGCAGGGCAAGGTGAAGCACTTCGGGATGTCCGAGGCGGGTGTTGAGAGCATCCGGCGCGCTCATGCGGTGCAGCCGGTGGCGGCGCTGCAGAGCGAGTATTCGCTGTGGTGGCGCGAGCCGGAGAAGGAGATTCTGCCGTTGCTTGAGGAGTTGGGAATCGGCTTTGTGCCGTTCAGTCCGCTGGGCAAGGGGTTCCTGACCGGAGCGATCAACGAAACCACGGCCTTTGACAGCACGGATTTTCGCAATGTTGTGCCGCGCTTCACCGCGGAGAACCGCAAGGCGAACCAGGGGCTGGTGGACGTGCTGGGCAGGATTGCCACGGACAAGGGCGCAACAAAGGCGCAGATTGCGATTGCGTGGCTGCTGGCGCAGAAACCGTGGATCGTGCCGATTCCCGGCACGACAAAGCTGCATCGGTTGGAAGAGAATCTTGGCGCCGCGGCGGTGGAGCTGACCGCCGGCGATCTGGCCGAGATTGAGAGCGCCGTATCGGGCATTGAGGTGCAGGGGGAACGGTACCCGGCGCAGCTCAAGAAGATGGTGGGACGCTGAGCGCGGTCCCGCCGTGCATCACGCTGCGTTGCAAGCTGAATGAATCGGGTGGTGGGAGGATCGGAAAATGGCAAAGGTGATTGTAGTCATTGGCGCCGGGTCGATTGGCCAGGCGATCGTCCGTCGGGTGAGCGCGGGCAAGCATGTTCTGCTGGCCGATATACGGCTGGAGAACGCCGATGCCGCCGCCGGGACGCTGGACGATGCGGGTTTCAGCGTCACAACGGCGGTGGTGGACGTGGCGTCGCGCGCGTCCGTTCATGCCCTGGTGGAGACGGCCACCAAGCTTGGCGAGGTCTTCGGGGTCATCCATGCGGCGGGCGTTTCTCCATCGCAGGCTTCGCCGGAGACGATTCTGAAGGTAGATCTTTACGGAACGGCGCTGGTGCTTGAGGAGTTTGGCAGCGTCATCGCTCAGGGGGGCGCGGGGATTGTGATCGCCTCGCAGAGCGGGCACCGGCTGGGGTCCCTCTCCACGGAGCAGAACGCGATGCTGGCCACGACTCCGGTGGACGAACTGCTTTCACTTCCCATGCTTCAACCGGATCAGATCAAGGACTCGCTCCATGCCTATCAAATATCCAAGCGCGGCAACTCACTGCGCGTGATGGCGGAAGCGGTGCGATGGGGCAAGCGCGGCGCACGCGTGAACACGATCAGCCCCGGCATCATCATGACTCCCCTGGCGAATGACGAGCTGAAGGGGACGCGCGGGCCTGGGTATCGGCGCATGATTGAGGTCTCCGCGGCCGGGCGCGCCGGGACACCGGACGAGGTGGGAACCGTGGGAGCGCTCTTGATGGGCCCGGATGGAGCGTTTATCACGGGGAGCGATTTTCTGATGGACGGGGGCGTGACGGCGGCTTACTGGTATGGCGATCTGGCGCCCAAACAGGCCGCCTCTATCTGAGTTTGTACCCTTAACCCTGACAAGGAGTGTTCACGAAGATGGAGATCAAGCGAGTTGGCAGCGAAGCTTCCGGCAAGGGTCCGGCGGACTATTTCACAGGCACGGTGCGGGTGGACATGCTGTTCAGCGCGCCCGAGCCGGCGCGCGCGGTTGGAGCGAGCGTGACCTTCGAGCCGGGGGCGCGGACGGCGTGGCATACGCATCCGCTCGGGCAGACGCTGATTGTGACGGCGGGGTGCGGGCGGGCGCAGCGGTGGGGCGGGCCCATCGAGGAGATCCGGCCAGGGGACGTGGTGTGGTTTGCGCCGGGGGAGAAGCATTGGCACGGCGCGGCGGCCACCACGGCGATGACGCATATCGCCATCCAGGAGAAGCTCGACGGCAAGATGGTGGACTGGATGGAGCAGGTGAGCGACGCGCAATATGGCGCGTAGGCGCGCGGATGAGCGGTCCTATCGAGAAGGCGTGCCTGGGATGAATTTGAGGGAGATACTTCTCCCAGGGGCTAAAGCCCCCTGATTTAATTGGCCTTATCGGCACGACTGAAGTCGTGCCCTGACACTTCGATGGCATTGATTGAGTTCTTCCGCTCTGCGTGAAGTCGTGCCCTGACACTCAGATCACATTGATTGAGCTCTTCCGCTCTGCGTGAAGTCGTGCCCTGACACTTCGGCGGCATTGATTGAGTTCTTCCGTACTGCGTGAAGTCGTGCCCTGACACTTCGATGGCATTGATTGAGTTCTTCCGCACTGCGTGAAGTCGTGCCCTGACATTCCGATCTCATTGATTGAGTTCTTCCGTACTGCGTGAAGCTGTGCGCTTTTCAGAAAGATGCGCGAGGCTCTGTGGGGCGGGCGCCGCTAAAAGAGCTCCGGGATGCTGTGGAAGGCGATGCGGGTGGGGGCGGCCTTGTAAGCGGTGAGCATGGTGGCCGGGGCCAGGGTGCTCATGCCGTACTTGTTGTTGATCTGGTCCATGGTGGAGAGCAGGCGGGCGCGGCTCTGCTCGTCTTCTGTTCCGTCAAAGAGGTTGAGGGAGTGGAGGCGGTCGGGCACCAGGCCATTGAGGTGGACGCCGATGAAGTAGGGGTGGTCGTATTGCGCGCCGGAGGGGCGGGAAGCCCAGAGGCGGCTGAGGGCGGCAATGAGCGTCTGGTTGTCCTGGCACTCGCTGAGGCGGATCTCGCCCTTCCATCCGCGGGTGGGTACGCCGAAGTTGGAGACCGGGCCGCGCTCGCCGTTGAGGCCGGCAAAGCCGATGGCGAGGCCGATGCTGCTGGCCCAGAGTCCGCCGGAGCGCAGGCGCATGGCCGCCTTGTGGAGGAGCTTGTGGGCCACGGCCCAGGCCTTCTCCGCGGTGCGCATGTCGGGGCCGAGCACATGCTGGTGGCTGATGGACTTGAGGTGCTCGGTCTCAGCCATGTCGAAGTCTTCGCCGCGCAGCCAGTGGCCGAGGCGCGCGCCCCAGACGGAGCCCCAGAGCTCGGCGGCCTGGTCAATGTCGAGGGCCAGCAACTGCTCCATGGTGCGGATGCCCTTGTCGTTGAGGCGCTTCTCGGTCTTGGCGCCGATGCCGGGCAGGTCACGCAGCGTGAGTTGGCGGAGGGCTTCGGGGAGAATGTCGAGAGGGAGGGCCACCAGGCCATCGGGCTTTTCCATGTCGCTGGCCACCTTGGCGAGATAGCGGTTGGTGGCCAGACCAACGGAGCTGCGCATCATGGGGCCGACGGACTCAAGGATGCGCAGCTTGACCTGGCGGCCCAGTTCCATGGCGGCCAGAAGGGGCCGTTCGCGGCCCATGAGGCGGCAGGCCATCTCGTCGATGGAGAGGACCGCGGTGACGGGCAGGCAGCTCTCGACGGCCTCGACGATGCGGTGGTGGTAGTCCACATAAAGCTCGTGGCGGGCCTCGACGAGCACGATGCCGGGGCAGAGCCGCCTGGCGTCGGCCACCACGGTGCCGGTTTTGACGCCGTGGGCCTTGGCCTCGTAGCTGGCGGCGATGCAGACGGTGGTGTCGGCCATCATGGGCACCACCGCGACGGGATGGCCGCGCAGTTCGGGGCGGGCATCCTGCTCGACGGAGGCGAAGTAGGAGTTGAGATCGACGAAGAGCCAGTTGACGAGGGGGCCGGTTCCGGAGACAAGGGATTCCGGAGCCTCCCCGGAGGCGGGGTCGGGCGGCGGATTGGGGCCGATTGTCACGTCTGGAATATTTTCGCTTTTTGTTCTCTCAAAAACAAGTGGTGACGAACAAATTTAAGCGGTGATAGACTGTTCGCGTCAGGGCTTCCCCAAGCCACGGACCTCGCGGAGTGAGTCGAACGGGCCATACACGGGGCAGGTTCTGAAATATCTTGATTGCGGGTAAGAGACGATGCGTAGCCTGATTCACTGGTTTGCAACCAATGCTAGCGTGATTGCCATTCTGGTGACTGCCGGGGTGGCAGTGTTGCTGGCGTGCTGCCTGGGTTGTTCGAACTGCGGCTGCCGGGAAAAGGACGAGCTGTTTCGCCGCCGCGAGGTGTAGCGGAGGCGGGTCCGGCATGCGTGAGCAGGACAGTTGCTTTGCGCGTGCTTCAGACGCAGTGGCTGTTTTGCGCCGTCCCTGCGGGACTCATTGACAATTGTTTGCCCCGTTCCCCACGCTGAAGCGCGGGGCCGATGACCTGTGCGCCTGCGGCGCGATGGAATGCTCGGCGGGCCCACCCATGAATCGCGGCGCGATTCATGGGTAGGTCACGAGCGGGACAGACGGCGGCCCGGTTATTGGATGCCGAGGCCGTCGTTCTTGTGGTAGTTGGGGTAGGGGGGGATGGGGGCCGTGGGGACGGGGTGGGCCTTGAGCTCATCGAGGACGAGCTGGACTCCCATTTCGAGCTGGCGGTCATGGCCGGCGGCCGCGTCTTTGGGCAGGTCTTCGACCGGGACATCGGGGGCGATGCCGTGGTTTTCGACCTCCCACTCCCCGCTGAGGCCATAGATGGCGTAGCGCGGCGCCATGACGTAGCCGCCGTCGAGCAAGGGCGGAAAGCCGCCGATGCCGACCAGGCCGCCCCAGGTGCGGGTGCCGACCAGCTTGCCGATGCCGGCCTTGCGGAAGTACCAGGGCATGGCGTCGCCGCCGGAGCCGGATTGCTGGTTGATGAGCATGACCTTGGGTCCGAAGATGGCGCCGACGGGGTCGTGGATGGCCTTGCCATCGCGCTCGATGGCCCCGGAGAGGGGGAAGCGCTTGAGGACGTCGACCACGTAGTCGGCGATGAAGCCGCCCTCGTTGAAGCGCTCGTCGAGGACGAGGGCCTGCTTGTCGAGCTGCGAATAGAAGTAGCGATTGAAGTTGGTGTAGCCGGAGCCGCCGGTGTTGGGCATGTAGACATAAGCCACCTTGCCGCCGGAGAGCTCGCCCACCCTGCGCCGGTTGCTTTCAATCCAGTCGAGGTTGCGGAGGCCGTCTTCGTCGCCGATGGGAACAACGGTGACATCGCGGGCGGCCTTGTTGTCGAGAGCGGGGCCGTCGGCGTTGGGGCCTACGCGGAGGATGGTCTGCTTGCCGGCCGTGCCGTCGAAGAACTCGTAGAGGTTGTCGCCGGCCTTGAGTTCGCGGCCGTTGACGGCGAGCAGGTATTCGCCCTCATGGACAGAGACGCCGGGGAGGGTGAGCGGGGAGGCGAGGCCGGGGGTCCAGTTCTGGCCGCCGAGGATCTTTGCGATCTGATAGCGCCCGTGGTCCACCTTGTAGTCGGCGCCGAGCAGCCCGGTTTTGGGGCCGTTGTCCGGCTGCCGCGGGCCGCCCACGAACATGTGCCCGATGGTCACTTCGCCGAGCATCTCGGTGGAGAGATAAGTGAACTCGGAGCGGGAGGCCAGGCCCTCCAGATACGGCTTGTAGCGGGCCTCGATCTTGGGAATGCTGAGGCCGTGGGTGTGGGGGTCGTAGAGGAAGTCGCGCTCGATGCGCCAGGTTTCGTGGTAGATCTGACGCCACTCGGCGCGGGGGTCGATGACGGTTTCCAGGCTGCCCAGGTTCAACGGCTTTCCGGGAGCGCCGTCGCCGGGCTTGAGGTCGTCGGCGGAGGCGATGGTCCATGCGCCCTTTTTGGCATAGAGGATCTTTGAGCCGTCGGCGGAGATGTTGAAGTTGTCGAGGTCGCTGAGGACGGTTTCAGGCTGGCGCTTCTCCAGGGTGAACCGCCAGATGGCGCGGATGCCGGGTCCGCCGCCCTCGCTGCTGGGGCGGCCGACGGGGGCGCTTTCGCCGAGGTAGAGGACGCCGGTTTTGCCGGCGCCGATGCCGCCGTAGTTGCGGGCGGGGATGGGCAGGGCGAGGATGCGGTCGCCGATCCGGTCGAGGTCAACCTTCACTTCGACAGGCTTGTCTTTGTCGTCTTTTCCGGGGTCCTTGGCGGTCTCCTTGTCCTGCTCCTTTTCCTTGTCGCGGGCGGCGGATTTGGCGTCAGCCTTTTCGTCCTTCTTCTTGTCGTCGGCGTCCTTCTTGTCGTCCTTCTTGGCTTCGTCCCTGGCCTTTTCGTCGTCGCTCTCGGGAGGCACGGGGGATGCGCCGTCCTTGGCCAGCACAACGACGTAGGCGGCGCTGGTCTGGGCGCGGTCGAGCGAAGAGAGGTCGATGCCGGCCTTGGAGGGGCCGTCGTCCGTGGAGGCCAGGAAGTAAAGGTACTTGCCGTTGGGGTCAAACGACGGGCTGGTGGCATCGCTCATGCCATCGGTGACCTGGGTGGATTTGTGGGTTTCAAGGGAGTAGAGGAAGATGGCGTTCAACTGGTTGTCGAGGTCGCGGTGATAGGCGATCCACTTCGAGTCAGGAGACCAGTCGGGGCCAAAGTCGGAGCCGAAGCTGCCGTAGGTTCCGGTATCCACAAGCACGGGCTTGCCCGCGGGCACATCAACATACCAGAGGCGGAGGTGCTTGTCGGTGTAGGCGATGTGTTTGGAGTCGCGGGACCAGGTGGGATTGTAGTAGTAGCTGGGGTCGGGGCCGAGGTCGATGACGGTGGGGGGCTTGAAGCCGCTCTGATCGTGGAGATAGAGCTGGTACTCGCCGGAGGCGTCAGAGAAGTAGGCGATGGTCTTGCCGTCTGGGCTCCAGGCGGGGTTGCGCTCGGCGGCTCCTGGCGTCTGGGTGAGGTTGCGCGTGTCTCCCTTTTCGCCGGGGACCGTAAAGATTTCGCCATGGGCCTCAAAGACGGCGCGTGCGCCGGTGGGAGAGAGCGCGGCGTTCTGGATCTCATCCGGGGAAACGGTGGCGCGGTGGGGGGCGAGGTTGGCCAGCTCGCCGTGAATCTGGATGGATACCACGCTGTCGGCGTTGGTGGCCGTGTCGAGCAGGTGAATGGAGCCGAACTGCTCATAGACAAGCCCACCAGGGCCAGCCTGGGCGGTTTTGAGGTCGTAGCTGGTGTTGGGGACGACCTGGCTCACCTGCTGGGAGGCCGTGTCATAGCGGAAGAGCGAGACGGGGCCGTTGCGGTCGGAGAGGAAGTAGACCGAGTTGCCAACCCAGAGGGGATTGGAGTCGTTGGAGTTGTCGCGGGGGACTTTGACGAGGTCGAGGGTCTTGAGATTGACGATCCAGATGGGGGTGGTCTGTCCGCCGACGTAGCGCTTCCAGGCGGGCTGCCATTTGCTGAAGGGCTGGTACGCCAGCGAAGCGCCATCGGGGGAGAAGGAGCCCTCGAAGGCGGAGGGGAGGGGGAGGGGGTCGGGAACGCCCGAGCCGTCTGTATGGACGCGGAAGAGCCGGTCGAAGTGGCGATAACTGGCTGCGCCGCTGCCGATGAGGAGGTCTTTGCCGTCAGGCGACCAGCCGACGAGGCGGCTGCCCGCGGGGTGCCAGGTGAGTCGGCGGGCCACGCCGCCGGCGGCGGGGATGATGTAGGCGTCGGAGTTGCCGTTGAGGTGGGCCGAGTAGGCGATCCAGGCTCCATCGGGCGAGTAGTAGGGTCCCGCCACCACGTGGCCGCTGGCGGTGAGCCGCTGGGCCTCGCCACCCTGGCGGCTCACGGTCCAGACGTCGTCGGCGTAGCGGAAGGCGATGCGGTCCTTGCCGAGCGAGGGATTGCGCAGCAGGAGGGGGGACTGGGCCGAGGCGGAAAAGGGCAGAGCGGCGAGCAGGACGACGAGCGCAAGCAGGGCAAAGGCAAGACGGGAGCAGACGCGAAACATCGGGCCTCCATTGGAAAATTGGGGTTGGATGTGGACCCGCCAGCTTGTTGCCGGCCAGGGGGCAGGTGCAAGGTGCAACAGTATCCTACGCTGGAAGGGCCTGGCCGGTTCTGGGATTTTTTGCGAGTTTGAAGGTCTGTTTGGATGGGACAAACCCGGACCGGGTAACATCGCAGAACAGTTCTGGAGGCGGCATGCGCGGTTTTGTGGCGGGGATGTGTCTTGGGATGTTTGGGCTGGCGGCGGGTTGGAGCCAGCAGGGCGTGGACAACGGGCAGAAGTGCCGCGACCTGGCGAAGGCGGCGCTGCCGCACACCGCGGTGCTGCGCGCCGAGGTGACGGAGGCCGGAAAGCTGGCCTCGCCCCTGGACGACAAGGATCCGATCTACGGGCAGTTGCCGGCGTTTTGCCGGGTGGTGGCGGAGGCGCACCCCAGCGCGGATTCGCAGATCAAGATTGAGGTTTGGCTGCCGCTGACGGGCTGGAACGGGAAGTTCCTGGGCCAGGGCAATGGCGGGTTCGCGGGGAATATCTACTACCGCGAGCTGGCAAAGGCGGTGCACCTGGGCTACGCCACGGCGGGCACTGACACGGGACACACAGGCTCGGCGATTGACGCGGGCTGGGCGCTGGGGCACCCGGAGAAGGTGGCGGACTTTGGCTTCCGCGGGGTGCACGAGATGAGCCTGACGGGGCAGGCGCTGACGCGGGCGTTCTATGGAAGCGCGGCCGGGCGCCGGTATTTTGCGTCCTGCTCGGACGGCGGGCGCGAGGCCCTGATGGAGGCGCAGCGGTTCCCCGCGGACTATGACGGGATATTGGCGGGGGCGCCGGCGTATCACTGGACCTGGCTTGTGACGGGCGGGCTGCCGGCGGTGCAGGCGCTGGGACGGGAGCCGGCGAGCGCAATCTCGGCCGCCAAGCTGCCGGCCATCAGCGCGGCGGTGCTGGCGCAGTGCAACGCGGGCAAGACGACGGCCTTTCTGGACGACCCGCGGACGTGCCATTTTGACGTCAATTCCCTGCTCTGCAAGGGCGCGGAGACGAATGAGTGCCTGACGGCAGCGCAGGCTGCCACGCTGAAGCTGCTCTACGCAGGCGCGCGGACCAGCGATGGCCGGGTGATCAACCCCGGACAGATGCCGGGAGCGGAGCTGGGCGGAAACGGCTGGGAGGCATGGATTACGGGCAACGAGAAGGAGAAGAGCCTGGGCCTGGCGTTCCTTTACGGCTATCTGGCCAACATGATCTACGGGAAGACGGATGTGGACGTGCAGAAGCTGAAGCTGGACGCGGTGCTCAAGGCGGCGGAGGAGAAGACGGGAGGCCTGCTGGACGCTGTCAATCCGGACCTGAGCGCATTCAGCGCGCGGGGGGGCAAGCTGATTCTCTATCACGGCTGGAACGACCCGGCGATTCCGGCTCTGGGGACTGTGGACTACTTCAACAGCGTGGTGGCCAAGGCGGGGGCGAAGAAGGCGAGCGAGTTTACGCGCCTCTTCATGGTTCCGGGGTTGCAGCACTGCGGGGGCGGGCCGGGGGCCACGGCTTTTGGCCAGGACGGGCCCTCGGACAACCCGGCGGCCAGCGACCCGGACCACAACATCTACGCGGCCCTGGAGAACTGGGTGGAAAAGGGAGTTGCGCCGGAGACGGTGATTGCGGTGCACCCTTCAGACGGGGCGGCGGCGAATCCGAGTTTCTCGAGGCCCATCTGCGCTTATCCGAAGGCCGCCCGGTACACGGGTTCGGGCGACCCCGACAAGGCATCGAGTTATGCCTGCTCGGCTGCGCAATAGAAGATGAAAGCTGGACATATGCACTGATGTTGGTGCAGAAGCGGGCGAAGTCAAGCGCACCGGAACCGCCGGTCCGGTCTCGACGTATTCTGTGGACAGGGCGGCGGCGTTGCGCGTGCGTGGACCTGCCGGGTAATTGGGTCTCCGGAAGCGGCTCATCCGTCCAATGAAATATGCCGAATGCGGCCGTTGCCCGCTCTGAGGAGCGGGGCAAGGCGGCTGAGGCAGCCAACCCAGGCCGTCGATTTCAAGCGAAAGCAGGACCATGCAATTTACAGAGGCCTTTAAACTCGCGCTGCAGTCCCTTTGGGCCAACAAGATGCGCACCATTCTGACGCTGATTGGCGTGGTGATGGGCGTGGCCTCGGTGATCATGGTGATTACGCTGGTGAACGGCGCCAACAAGTACGTGAGCACCAAGCTCTCAGGCTATGGGGCGGACGTATTTACGGTGAACCGGATGTCGAGCGTGATCTTTACGCCGGAGGAGTATTTCAAGTTCCAGAAGCGGAAGATTCTTCGCGTCGAGGACTATGAAGCCATCAAGGCTGGGTGCAACGAGTGCGCCGAAGTGGGCGCTCTGCTGAACCGCTCGACAAACGTGGTGGCCAACGGGCACTCCAGCAACAACACCGGGGTACGCGGCTACACGTGGACGATGCTGGCGTTGAACAATATCGACATCGCCATCGGCCGCGGATTTACGCCGGCGGACGAGGAACACGCCACCAAGAACGTCATCGTGGGCTATGACATTGTGGACAACCTGCTGGGGGACGGCGACCCGATAGGCAAGGAGATCCGCGTGGACGGCATCCCTTACACCATTGTGGGCGTGGGCGACCGGCAGGGCAAGACGCTGGGGCAGTCACAGGACAACTGGGTGGCCGTGCCGATTACGACCTATCAGCAGACTTACGGCTACAACGACTCGGTGGACATCTACGCCCGGGCCAACGGCGATGCGACGGCGATGGAGCGGGCCAAGGACGAGGTGCGGGTGATCATGCGGACGCGCCGCCACAACGCGCCCGGGACCGACGACGACTTTGAGATCGAGACCAACGACACGTTTCTGGACATCTGGAAGCAGATCAGTTCGCTGTTTGCGTGGGTGGTGCTGGGCATCGCCTCCATCTCGCTGGTGGTGGGCGGCATCGTGATCATGAACATCATGCTGGTGAGCGTGACGGAGCGGACGCGGGAGATTGGCGTACGCAAGGCGCTGGGAGCGCGGCAGCGGGACGTGCTGCTGCAGTTTTTGATTGAGAGCGCAACCATGTCCCTGGTGGGCGGTGCGATCGGCGTAATGTGCGGAGTGCTGGTGGCCAAGCTGATCACTGTCGTCATTGGGTTCCCGACCAATGTGCAGTTGTGGAGCGTGCTTCTGGGGCTGTTTGTGGCTTTGGCGACGGGCATCTTCTTTGGCGTGTATCCGGCCAGCAAGGCGGCCAAGCTGGACCCTGTGGTGGCGCTGAGAGCGGAGCTGTAAGGGCAGGGATCAGGGGTTAGGGATCAGGGGTTAGGGATCAGGGGTTAGGGGAAGAACGATGGTGCGATCCTTTCGCGACTTGCTCGTTTGGCAGAGAGCCATTCAATTGTCCGTTGCCATCTACCGCCTGACCAAGGACTTTCCGCGAGAAGAATTGTATGGATTGAGCAGTCAGATCCGGCGGGCCGCGGTCTCTGTGCCGAGCAACATTGCTGAGGGTCACGGGCGGCTGAGTACTGGCGAATACAGGCAATTCCTTGGAATAGCGCGGGGTTCAAATTTCGAGTTGCAAACACAACTCGAAATCGCCCGCTCACTGAAGTTTGGAGATGCCGGGCTGCTCGATGAAGCAGAGAGCTTGTCGTTTGAAGTTGGCAAGATGATTTCGGGAATACTCAACACGATCAAGGATCGGGATGAGGTCAAACTACCCTAACCCCTGATCCCTAACCGCTACCCCCTGGAGTTTCTGTGGCGCAAGGACAGACCCGCGAATCCGTAAAGATGGCCCTGGATACACTCCGGGCAAACAAGCTGCGCTCGGGATTGACGATCCTGGGCATCGTGATCGGCGTGACCACGGTCATCACCATCTCTTCGGTGATCAACGGGCTGAACAACCGCGTGTCGGATTGGGTGAGTTCGCTGGGCTCGAATGTGTTCTGGGTCTTCCACCTGCCGGTGATCGGCGTGCGGCCCACGACCGAGCAACTGACGCGCAAGAAGCTGACCCCTGAAGATGTTTATGCGCTGCGCACACTGCCCCATGTGGTGGCGGCCGACGGCGGCTATCAGCACGTGAAGCCGATGTTTCGCGTGGGCGACGTGGCGGTAAAGTACAACGGCAAGAAGGTGGCGGGGTCGATTCTGCAAGGGTCCACCGCCGAAGTGGCCGACGTGACGGACCTGACGCTTTCGCAGGGACGTCTGTTCACCGATGAAGAGGACCACCGCGCCGCGCACGTGTGCGTCATTGGCCACGATACGGCGGAGGAGCTTTTTGGGCAGGAGCCGGCCATCGGCAAGGAAGTAAACATCGAGACGGGCGAGTACGTGGTCATTGGCGTGCTGGACAAGCGCAAGCAGCCCTTTGGCGGCGGCAAGAACCCCAACGACAACATGATCTATTTCCCCATGGGGACCTTTCACAACCTGCACCCGGAGGACAAGGACCTGTGGGTGAGCGTGAAGTACGACGACCCGAAGAACAAGGCGCTGGTGGAGGAAGAGATTCGCGAGCTGCTGCGTGTGCGCCGCAGGGTGAAGGTGCAGGCCGAAGACAACTTCGAGATCTTTGGTCCCGACTCGCTCTCCAAGCTCTGGGGTCAACTGACGGGCGGGCTGGTGGCGTTCATGATCGCCGTTTCAAGCGTGGGCCTGATGGTGGGCGGCGTGGGGGTGATGAACATCATGCTGGTTTCAGTCACGGAGAGGACGCGCGAGATTGGCATCCGCAAGGCCATCGGCGCGACCAAGCGGACGATTCTGACGCAGTTCACCACCGAGGCGGTGACGCTGTGCGCGGTGGGCGGCCTGGTGGGCGTGGCGGTGGGGGCGATTTTGACGTGGATTGTGTACTTCCTTCCCATCGGGCTGCCGGCCACGCTGTCTCCGCTGTGGGTGGGGATCGGCTTCGGCGTGTCGTGCGCCATCGGGCTGCTGTTTGGCATTTACCCGGCGTGGAAGGCGGCGAACCTGGATCCGATTGAGGCGCTGCGGTACGAGTGAGGCAGGGACTGAGGCAATAGGCACTAGGCAATAGGGACTCAGGGACCTGGTCAATTGCGCGATTTGAAAGTTGAGTTGAATGGCACAGGGACAGACCCGCGAATCGGTCAAGATGGCTCTGGAGACGCTGCGCACCAACAAGCTGCGCTCGGGGCTCACGATCCTTGGCATCGTGATAGGCGTGACCACGGTGATTACCATTTCGTCGGTGATCAACGGGCTGAACAACCGCGTCTCGGACTGGGTGAGTTCGCTCGGGTCCAACGTCTTCTGGGTCTTCCACATGCCGGTCATTGGCGTGGAACCGACGACGGAACAGTTGACCCGCAAGAAGCTCACGCTGGAGGACGTGCTGGCGTTGCGCGAACTGCCGCACGTGGTGGCGGCCGACGGCGGACAGCAGCACGTACGGCAGTTTGGCGTAGGCAACGTGAGCGTGAAGTACCAGGCCAAGAAGGTGGCGGGAACCATTCTGCAAGGCTCGACAGCCGAAGTTGCCGAGGTTTCAGAGCTGACGTTTCTTGAGGGCCGCCTGTATACCGACGAAGAGGATCAGCGCGGTGCGCATGTGTGCGTGCTGGCGCATGACACATGGGAGCAACTGTTTGGCAGCGAGCCGGCGGTGGGCAAGGACGTGAGCGTTGAAACGGGCCTCTACACCGTGATTGGCGTGCTGGACAAGCAGAAGCAGGCCTTCGGCGGCGGCAAGAATCCGGCGGACAACGCGGTCTACTTCCCCTTGGGAACCTTTCACAACCTGCATCCGGAAGACAAGGACATGTGGGTGAGCGTGAAGTACGACGACCCGAAGAACAAGGCCCTGGTGGAAGAAGAGATTCGCGAGCTTCTGCGCATCCGGCGCAGGGTCAAAGTCCAGGCTGAGGACAACTTCGAGATCTTCGGTCCCGACTCGATCTCCAAGCTGTGGGGACAACTCACGGGCGGGCTGGTGGCCTTCATGATCGCGGTCTCGAGCGTGGGGCTGATGGTGGGCGGCGTGGGCGTAATGAACATCATGCTGGTGTCTGTCACGGAGAGAACCCGCGAGATTGGCATCCGCAAGGCGATCGGGGCGACGAAGCGGACCATCCTGACGCAGTTCACCACCGAGGCGGTGACGCTGTGCGCGGTGGGAGGCATTGTAGGGGTGATGGTGGGCGCAGTGCTGACCTGGATCGTCTATTTTCTGCCCATCGGTCTTCCGGCCGCCCTTTCGCCGCTGTGGGTGACGCTGGGTTTCGGCGTGTCGTGCGCAATTGGGCTGGTGTTTGGCATCTACCCGGCGTGGAAGGCTGCGAACCTGGATCCGATTGAGGCGCTGCGGTACGAGTGAGATAGAGACGAGGGACTGAGGGACTCGTTTCCGTTAGACTAGGCGCTGTGATGCCTCATGCGCTGGCCCAATCCGTGGAGGTGTTGACCACGGTGCTGGCCGTAGCGGGGATGGGGTATTTTGTCGCGGCGATTGTGGCGGCGCGGGTGTTCCTGGCAGCCCGGCAGGCGAGGCTGGCGGCGTTTGCGCCGGGGGTGAGCGTTCTCAAGTCGCTCAAGGGGCTGGACCCCGGCATGATGGACGCCTTCCGCAGCCATTGCCGGCAAATCTATACGGGCGAGTTTGAGCTTCTGTTCGGGGTTTCTGCCCTGGACGACCCGGCGGCCGCGGCGGTCGAGCAGCTCGTGGCGGAGTTTCCCGAGCGGGCGATTCGCCTGATTGTCTGCCCGGAGCGGCTGGGAACCAACGGCAAGGTGAGCACGCTGGTGCAGCTTGCCGCGCACGCACTCCACCCCTACCTGCTCATCAACGACTCGGACATTACGGTGTCTCCCCGCTACCTGGAGCGGGTAATGGCCTGCTTTGCGCCGGCGGCGGACAGCGGCGAGGGGAAGAGCGTGGGGCTGGTGACGGCTCTCTATCGGGGGCGGGCGCATGAAACGCTGCCTTCGCGGCTGGAGGCGCTGGGGATTGCCACGGATTTTCAGGCGGGGGTGCTGCTTTCCAGGGTGATTGAGGGCGGGTTGAGCTACGGTCTGGGGTCCACGCTGGCCGTGAGCCGGGAGGCGCTGGAACGGATGGGCGGGCTGCTGCCGCTGGTGGACCACCTGGCCGACGACTACGAACTGGGGGCGCGGGTGGCCCAGGCCGGATTCAGGGTGACACTGTCGGCCGAGGTGGTGGAGACCGGCGTGCCCGCCTACCGGTGGCGTGGATTCATTGACCACCAGTTGCGCTGGGCGCGTACGGTGCGGGATGCGCGGCCTTGGGGCTACTTTGGACTGATCTTCACGCACGGGCTGGGCTGGGCGCTGCTCAACGTAGTGGCCAGCGGGCTGAGGCCGGTGAGCCTGTGGCTGCTGGGACTGAGCTTCTTTTTGCGGCTGGCGTTGGCCATGACGGTGGGCGCCGCGGTGCTGGGCGACCACCAGGTGCTGCCCAGCCTTTGGCTGCTGCCGCTGCGCGACGCTGTGGCGATGGCGCTGTGGGCGGCGGGATTTGCCGGGAACACGATTGTGTGGCGCGGCGAGCGGTTTGCGCTCAAGGCGGGCAGGCTGACACGGGCATGAGTCAAGGCGGCCCTGGGGAGCGGACGCGCGCGGCTGGCGTGGATTGGAGCTGCAATGCTATGGTGAAGCGCAAATGCCCCTGCTGACCACGACGGAGACCGGCGCGCTGATTCCCGGACCTACGGCCACGCTGATGTATGACGACTGGTACCCGGCGCTGCGCACCTCTACCTTGCGCCCCGGCAAGATGGCCAAGGCCATGCTGCTGGACATTCCTCTGGTGCTGGGGCGGATGGCCAATGGGCACGTGTTTGCCATGCGCGACAGTTGCCCGCACCGCGGCATCCCGCTGAGCGTGGGCTGGTTTGACGGACACCATGTGACCTGCAAGTACCATGGGTGGGAGTTTGAGCCGTGCGGGGGGCAGTGCAAGGTGATTCCCTCGCTCTCAAGCCATGACAAGCTGGACCCCACGCGGATTTATGCCACGGCGTTTGCCTGCGAGGAGCGGGACGGGCACGCCTGGGTGTATATTCCCGGCCCCGGAAGCGGGCGGAAGAGCGAGAGCGGGGAGCGGCGGCCCGTTCCGGAGCTGGCCAAGTTTGACGAGCGCTACCGGACGGCCTTTCTGACAGCGGACCTGCCCTGCAATGTGGACCATGGGATTGTGGGGCTGATGGACCCGGCGCATGGGCCGTTCGTTCACCAGGCATGGTGGTGGCGAAGCCGCGGCTCCATTCGCGAGAAGACCAAGCGGTTCGAGCCGATTCCCGAGGGGTTCAGGATGAGCGCGCACGCGCCCAGCGGCAACTCCGCGCCCTACAAGCTGCTGGGGGTGTACGGGGAGCCGGTGGAGACGACCATCGACTTTGTGCTGCCCAACCGGAGGACGGAGGTCATCCGTTGCGGGCCCAAGTGGTTCAGCAGCCTGACCACGGTGACGCCGGTGACCGCCTCCACCTGCCGCATCGACGTGGTGGCGGCGTGGAACATCTTCTACAACGTGCCGTTTGTGCCGGCGGTGGCTAAGTTCTTTGGCAGGAAGTTTGTACGCCAGGACCAGGTGACGATGATCGAGCAGGCCGAGGGGCTTCGCCACAACCCCAGCCTGATGCTGATAGACGACGCGGACAAGCCGGCCAAGTGGTATTTTGCCCTGAAGCAGGCGCGGCTTGAGGCGGCAGCGGACGCTGCCTCGCGGCATCCGTTGAATGGCCCGGTGGAGCTGCACTGGCGGAGCTGAAACTGCCCCGTCAGTCGCCTGTGGTGGCGGCGGCGGGGTCCTGGGCTACGATGGCGGCGCAGTCGATGGAGAGGCAACTGCCGAGTTCGCTGAAGCTCTTGTCCCAGCGCTGGCGGTTCTCCGGGTCGAGAGCCGTGAGGGCATAGGTGGAGGTGCGGAGAATCTCGTACCAGATGTTCTGCGCCTGCCAGAGGTTGAGCTCGAAGGGCAGCTCGACCAGGGTGCGGCCCAGGGTCAGGGCGCGGTCGAGCATCTCCAGGTTGCCCGAGGACATCTGGAGCTCGATCATGGTGCGCTTCATGCGCTGGTCGGCGATATAGGAGAGGGTGGCCGTTTCCAGAGGCACGAGGTCCGCCTTGGCCAGCGACAGGAAGGAGCGCAGGAGAGCCTGGTCGACGGGGTCGGACTCGAGGGCGCGGCGCAGTCCGGCATTGACGGCAAAGCCGGCGGCGAGGGCCAGGGCGGGGGGCTTGGGCAAACCCGCCTGGGCGAGATAGTGGAGCAGGCTGGCGTGGTCC
The DNA here is from genome assembly GCA_903849645.1 of uncultured Acidobacteriaceae bacterium. GTDB lineage: Bacteria > Acidobacteriota > Terriglobia > Terriglobales > Acidobacteriaceae > Telmatobacter. The sequence continues at coordinate 278,801 of CAINJJ010000034.1, forward strand.
TCGTAGATGGTGGTGAGCGAGGTCTCGATGTCCCAGAGCGTGGAGTTGAGAATCAGTTGCACGATGCGGCGCTGCTCGTCGGTAAAGAGCGAGGTCAGCGAGTAGTCCACGCGGCCGTAGTAGCGGTCGATGAGGCGGATGACCTCAGGGAAGTAGGCCTTCTGGACCTGCTCTGATGCCTGGGCTGAGAAGGCCTCGAACTCCCTGGCGTCCTCAAGCTGATAGACCTTGACCGCGGCGGTGATGTTCTGGTCGCCGAAGTGGAGAACGGCGAAGGAGAAGGTCTGCTGCTGGCCGGTGATGGCGCTGGCGATGTGTACGCGACCGAGCGCCATGCGCCCGCGGCCCGAGGTAAAGATGTCATAGGAAAGCCGGCGCACGCGATAACAGAAGAGCTCGGTCTCCTCGGCAAAGGCGGAGAATACGCTGCTGATGGCGTAGTGGGCGGCCACCTGCTCCAGGCCCAGCTCCAGCTTGCGAATCTGTTCCTTGTAGATGGAAGCGCCGTCGCCGGCCTCGGGAACATTGGAATGGGCCTGGGCCATGCGGGCCAGAAAGATGGGCTCGAGCTCCGCCGCCTGCTCGCCGAAGAGCTCCCTGGCCAGTTGCAGCACACGGGCGGCGTAGGCGATCACCTGCTCAGTCTCGATGCCGGAGATGTCGTCAAAGAACCAGCCGCAACTGGTGTACATGAGCTGGGCGTGACGCTGCATCTCCATCAGTTCGAGGGCGCGCACGCGTTCGTCACCGCTGAGGGGGTGGTTCTGGTGCGCGGCCAGAAAGCTGTCGAGCGCCTCGGGGCCGCGGTCGAGAATGACCTGGATATAGCCGTCGCGGGCCTCCCAGACGTCTGTGAAGAGCTTGCCGCCTTCCTCCTGCGTGAGGGGGGCGAGGCGGTCGCGCAGTTCATCAAGGGCCTCGCGAAGGGGGGCGCGCCATGCCTGGCTCCAGCCGCCGCGTCCGCCGTTGCAGCCGCAGTTGGAGCGCCACCGCTCGACGCCGTGGACGCAGCTCCAGGAGGTGTTTTCGACGATCTGGCACTCGTACTCGGGGGGAAACTGATCCAGAAAGCTGCCGTAGTTGGTGAGGGTGACGGTCTTGTCGGCTTCCAGCAGGCGGAGGGCGTAGGCCAGAGCCATTTCGCCGTGGCGGTGGTGGTGGCCGTAGGATTCGCCATCGGTGGCCACGTGGGATAACTGGGGCTGGGAGTTGTTTTTGAATCCCTCCCTGAGCCGTCCGGCCAGGCTCTCGCCGGAGTTGAGCAGGCCCTCGAAGGCAATGGCGCGGGAGGCCGGACCGTCATAGAAGAAGACGGCGATGGAGGCGCCGGACTCGAAGCGGACGAAGTACGGGCGGGTGGTGTCGACCGAAGCGCCGGGGGTTTCGCTCCAGCCTGCTCCATCCCGCATGGGGCGAATGCGCTGGCACTGATGGGGGGCGAGGAGGGTGAACTTGATGCCGTGCAGGGCCATCAGTTCGAGCGAATCGGTATCGGCGGCGGTCTCAGCCAGCCACATGCCCTCGGGGGCGACGCCATAGTGCTGCTTGTAGTCGGCGATGCCCCAGCGAATCTGGGTGACGCGGTCGCGGCGGCTGGCCAAGGGCAGAATGATGTGGTTATAGACCTGGGCCATGGCCGAGCTGTGGCCCTTGAAGGCCTTGCGGCTGCGGCGCTCCCCATCGAGGATCATGCGATAGGTGCGGGGGGCGTTTTCCTTGAGCCAGCTGAGCAGGGTGGGGCCGAAGTTGAAGCTGATGCGGGCGTAGTTGTTGACGATGCGGGTGATCAGCTTTTTGTTGTTGAGGATGCGGGCGGCGCCGTTGGTGGCGTAGCACTCGGCGCAGATGCGCTCGTTCCAGTCGTGATAAGGAGCGGCCGTGTCCTGGGTTTCAACGGTCTCCAGCCAGGGGTTTTCGCGGGGCGGCTGATAGAAGTGGCCATGAACACAGATGAAACGTTTGCTGGCTGGCATGAGAGTTCCCAACGGATGCCGGCTTTGCTTACGGATTTCCCGGCCACGTCTAGCTATTGTAGGCTGGCGCGGCCTGATGGCGCTGTGGATTTGGCAAGGTCACATGCGCGCCATAGATACCAGGAGGCCACGGAGCGGAACGGGGCCCATTTTTTGCCCCTTTTGAGAAGGACTTCGGGTTTGGGCAGGTCTTCGGCGGCCAGGGGACGGGTTTTGGGGATGCGCTGGAAGGTGAGCGCGAAGCCCTTGCGGACGCCGTAGTCGCTGACGGGGAGCACGTCGGGACGGCCCATGCGGAAGATGAGCAGCATCTCGACGGTCCAGGGCCCGATGCCGCGGACCGCGGTGAGCCGCTCGACAATTTCGGAGTCGGTCATTCTTTTGATGGCGGCATGGGTGGGCACGGTGCCGTCGAGGGTGCGCGCCGCGAGATCGCGCAGGGCGCGGATCTTGTTGCCGGAGACGCCGGCGGCGCGGAGGGGGTCGTCGGGCGTGTCGAGCAGGAGTTGCGGGGCGGGGTCGCCGCCAAAGTACTCGCGGACGCGGCGGTGAATGGTGGCCGCCGCCTTGCCGTGGAGTTGCTGATAGAGGATCGACTCCAGCAGGGATTCGAAGGGAGAGGGTGCGGGGTCGAGCTTGAGGGTGAAGGGGCCTGCCCGCTCGATGAGGGCGCCGAGCTTGGGGTCGCTCTTGCTGAGATGCTCTACCGCCTCGGCGGGGTCAAAGGGAAGCTTGCGGCTTTTGCCGTCGTGAATCATCCCAGGAGTTTATCGCACGGTTGGCAGATGTGGTTTGCCTGGCTGGGGCGTTACACTGCGAGCGAGCCAGCCGGCACCCGAACAGGCCAATCAGGAGAACAGCATGAAGCGTCGCGAATTTGTGAAGACCATGACCGCCGCGGGAGCCGGACTGCTCCTTGCCAACTGCGCGCCGCGCCTGCTGGAGGCCGAACAGCCCACGCCAGACCCCACGGTGCGCAAGGTGCTGGTGATGTTCAAGTGCCACTTTGACGCGGGTTTCATCGATACGCAGACGGCGGTTCTGCACAAGTACTTTACGCAGTATTTTCCCCAGGCGGTCGAGGTGGCCCGCGCCGCGAACGCGGATGGGAGGCGCCGCTATGTGTGGACCACCGGCTCGTGGCTGCTCTACGAGTACCTGGAGCAGGCCTCGGCCGCGGACCGGAAGGTGATGGAAGAGGCGATCAGGCGGGGCGACGTTGCATGGCACGCGCTCCCCTTCACCTGGCAGACGGAGTTGCTGAGCCCATCGATGATCGAGGGCAGCCTGGCGATCTCGAAGGCTCTGGACCAGCGCTACGGCGCGGTGACCACGGGCGCCAAGATGACGGACGTGCCGGGGCACACCCGGGGCATGATTGCGCCACTGGCCAGGCACGGTGTGGGGCTGCTTGAGATTGGAGTCAACGGCGGGTCGACAGTGGCGCAACTGCCGCCGCTGTTTCTGTGGAAGGACCCCTCCGGGGCCAGCCTGCCGGTGATGTACCACGGGGATTACGGCGGGATTGCACGGGTGCCAGGGTCGGATGTTGCGCTTGTCACCTGTGTGCGCGACGACAACAGCGGCCCGCACACGGCGGAGGAGATTACGGCCACGTACGCCGACCTGAAGGCGCGTTTCCCCAACGCGGAGATCACGGCTGCCACACTTTCAGAGATGGCCAGCGCCATTACGCCGCATCGCGGCAGCCTGCCCGTGGTGACGCAGGAGATGGGCGATACGTGGATCCATGGCGTGGCCAGCGACCCGCTGAAGATAGCGCAGTTCCGCGAGATTCAACGGCTGCGCGAGAGCTGGATTGCCGCGGGGAGCCTGAAGGCCGGCGATGGAACCGACCTGGCGCTGCTGCGCCGCCTGCTGCTGGCGCCCGAACACACCTGGGGCGCGGATACCAAGACGTGGCTGGACTTTGACAACCTCACACCCGCTGACCTGGGGCGGATGTTGGAGACCAAAAACTACAAGGTGGTGCAGTTCAGTTGGGCGGAGAAGCGCCAGGACCTGCTGGACGCGGTGGCCACCCTGCCGGCGACAATGCGCAACCAGGCGACACTGGCCATCCAGGGGCTGAAGGCGGTGGAGCCGGCGGCTGCGCCTGGGGCGGAGCACCCTGCCGGTAAGCTGATCGAGACGAACCACTATCTGCTGGGGATCGACCCAAAGACGGGCGCCATGACGCGGCTGCGCAACAAGGCCACGGGACGGGAGTGGGCCGGAGCGGCGAACCCGGTGGGGCTGTTTGCCTACCAGACGCTGTCAAAGGAAGACTATGACCGGTTTATCGCGGCCTATATAACCACCACCGCAGACTGGGCCTTCAAGGACTTTGGCAAGCCGAACATTGAGCGGTTCGGCGCGGTGAGCCAGATATGGGAGCCGGAGTCGGCCAGTGTGCGGGTGAGCGCGCTGAAGGACACGACGCGCATTGTGATCCAGCCGAAGTTCGAGGACGAGCAGGCCTTCCAGTCAGGCCGCGCCGCGTTCCCGCGCAAAGCATTCATCGAGTTGCTGCTACCCCAGGCGGAGCCGGTGATTCACCTGAGCCTGAGCTGGTTTGAGAAGCCCGCCACACGGATGCCGGAGGCTCTGTGGCTCAGCTTCAATCCCATTGCGCCGGTGGCGGCCGGCTGGACGCTGGACAAGTGCGGGGAGCCGGTTTCGCCTTTGGATGTGGCGGCCTCGGGGAACCGGCACATGCACGCGCTCGGCAAGGGATTTGCCTACCGGGAAGGCGCTCACCGCTTCGAGGTGGAGACGGTGGACGCTCCGGTGGTGGCGCTGGGAGAGCGAACACCGCTGGGCTTCTCCAACACGCAGCCGGATTTGAGCAAGGGCGTTCACTCCAGCCTCTTCAACAACGCCTGGGGCACGAACTACCTGATGTGGTTCGGAGAGGACATGAGCTTCCGGTTTGTTCTGCGGGCTTGAACGGGAGGGGCTCCGCGTTGGAGCCGGGACCACGACAACTCACCCCCAAGCTTTCCATTGTGAGTGACACACCGCGCTCACTGCCTGGGGCGGCCCATGAAAGCTCCTATTGCTCACCTGGCATAGACGGCAAGGTATTGGGCGATGGCGTCGGCAATATCCTGGCTGCCTTTTCCATTGAGGTGGCCAGCATCGACTTCAGTGACCGGGGCCCCTGCCGGATGGGGGACCGCAAGGGCCGCATACGCGCGCCGGACATTGACGGTGAAGCCGGAGGCGGCGTTTCCAGACACGTCGCTTGCGTTGCAACCGATAAGGACGTTCTCAGCATTGGAGCCAGTGTCGATGGCGAGGATTGAAGCGGGGTTTACAGGAATGGGTGGTCAAGCCAGGATGGGCTGCGACTACTTTGCCGAATTGGCATAGGCCGACAGATACCGCGCCACCGCGTTCGCTGTAATCTGGTGACCCTTGGCGTTAAAGTGAATGGTATCCACTTCAAGCACCCGGGCGCCCGCGGAATGGGAAAGGGCGACGTCCGGTGGACCTCCGTAGCCGCGCTTTACCGTCGCAGTATTGCCGGAGACGCTAGTGATATATACATCCTCGATTTGAGCTCCGGAGTCAATGGTCAGAATCCAGCCTGGGTACAACCCGTTAGCCGTCAAATTGACAGTGAGCGATGTGTCGTTTGGGCCAATGGATTGTGCCAGCACCCCGTTTGCCCCCCAGCCACGCAAGGATGTCGACGGAACGTCAAGGTTGTGATAGGCCACATCGGTTGCCAGGGTTGGATCATAACTGTCGACAAGGACTTTGCGAATGTCCAGGTAGTGCGATCCATACTTGTTTGACAGGTTATTGTTGATGTCGAGAAATACCGCATAGTTCGAGCCGCCTTTCCACTCAGTTTCCGTATTGCCGTTGGTAACTCCCATGACCAGATAGTCCTGACCAGGAGGAACTGTGGCAACCTGGGCCGCAATGTCGGAGAGCACCTGATCCTTGTTCCAGAAGTTGTTTCTGCCTTCCCAGAAGATGGGCAGGAAGTTAAGGTAGGGCGTATCGACGATCAGTTGGGGACTTCCATTGGCGGGTACCGGATCGCCCGGCGTGGTCCGCGTGAATGTGGAGTAGGGCTGAGCCGGTGAGGCTGGGACCGTTTCAACGACGGTGCCATGCACCCCGAGAATGGTCCCGCTAACGCCGTTGGGCTGGTTGTAGTCTGTCACTGGCTCTCTTCCTGGAGTGAAACTCACTTGGACCCCACCTGAAGCTGGAATTACGCCTCCAGCAATTTGCACCTGGGTTGGAATCCCTCCCTCGCGGACGCCAATTTGAGTTGACGTCTGGCCGGGGACGCCTTCGTTCAGGACAGGCAGGTAAATTAGCTTCTGCAGGTCGGTTGGGTAATCCTCATGGTTGTAACGATTTGTGAGCGAGTCTCCCCAGGCCACGACACCGAAGGGGGTGATGTTCACTGAGTTGGTCGATGTGGCCAGGTTGTAATTGAGGCCGTCCGAGGGTGTGAACGTCACCTGCACCGTTTGTGGCCCCGCAGAGAGGATGCGGGTTCCCGCTGCGGGTGTGTACAGGTAGGTTCCATCGAGGACGGTTGAGCTGCCAGGCGCGGTGGCGACGGCGTTCAATTGTGCGGCGGAGAGGGCGGTTCCCAGAGGGATCGGCGCCGGAGCAGGCCAGGTCAGCACAGGAGTCACGGGATCCACAAGCAAGGTAGCGCTGGTGGCGACGGCGGCGTAGTTGGCGGCATCGGCTGGGGTAAACGTGGCCGACAAGGTATGCGAGCCGGCTTCGAGCAGGGTGCCGAGCGGCGGGTTATAGGAGAAGGACCCAGGCAGGCTGGCGGTGGCGTTGAGTTGCAATGCAGAAAGGGTGGTCCCGTAAGAAACCGCCGCCGGAGCGGACCAGGCGAGAACGGGAATCCCCTGGCGCACGGTCAAAGGGACGATTGCGGCTGCGCGGGTGTAGCTGGTGGAGTCGGCAGGCATGAAAGTCACCCCGAGGGTCTGCTGCCCGGCGGAGAGGGCCGTACCCAAAGGAGGCGTATAAGCAAAGGCGCCGGGGACGCTGGCGGTGGCGTCGAGCTGCGCGACGCCGAGGGCTGTCCCGTAAGAGATGGCCGCCGGGGTGGGCCAGCTGATCACCGGGGTGGCCTGAACAATGGTCAAGGGAACGGTGGCCGTGGAGGGCAGGTAGTCGACTGCGTCCGCTGGGCTGAAGGCCACAGAGAGGGTTTGTGTGCCGACCGGGAGGGTGGCGCCCGGCGCGGGGGTATAAGCGAACGTTCCAGGGACGTTGGCGATGGCATTGAGTTGCTGTCCGCCGAGGGGGGAGTTGTAGGGGAGAGGCGGTGGGGAGGACCAGGTGAGAGCGGTGGGGGCCCGCTGGACGGTGAGGGAGACAGTGGCTGCGGCGACGTCATAGGCCGAGGTGTCGGAGGGCGTGAAGGTGGCGGAGAGTATTTTTGTACCCGCCGAGGGTACGCTTCCCGGCGCCGGCGAGTAGACGAAGGAGCCGGGGACGTTGGCGGTCGCGTTGAGTTCACTGGACGTGAGCGCCGTCCCATAGACGATGGGCGCCGGGTTGCTCCAGGCGATGAGCGGGGTGGATTTGTGGACGACAGGCACGAAAGCACTGCTGCCGCCGCATCCCGCAATGGCAAGAGAAGCCGTGGCCAGGGCAGCCAGGCTCAGGCAGTGTCTGGTGACTGCCCGTCCTGACCGAGTTTTGGCTGCACTTGCCATCTTGCTCTTGCGGTGATCCGCGAGACTTCCTGGCCCCAAGCGAGGCGGTGCCTCGGATAAGGACACAGGAATAGATGACTACCGGCGGGGGCGGAGTCACCTGAATGGCCGATGGTGTTATGCACACCTTGACTTGACTTTCCAGAATGGGAACGGAGGTCGAGTCTGGAAGGGCCGGCGAATTACACCGAACCTTTCCAAATGAGGCACACACCAGTTTGAATCGGCTGAACTGGATTGATTCTAACTTGGATTGCCTGAACTCTCAAGGAGCAAGTGGCGTCGATTCGTTCTGACTTGCGCCTGCGGCTTCCATCAGGATGCAGAATGCCTGGGCTTCGGTGGAGGTTCCGGAGCGGTTGAACTCGGGTGCGCCGCAGGCTCCCTGCACGTAGCCGAAGGCATCCATCTTTTTGCGGGCGGCGGCGCGCATGTGATGCGCCTGGGGGAGATAGGAAGGTGGAAGCCATCCCGCGGTAACTCCGAGATAGATGGCATAAGCAAGCATCTGCGCCAGGTTGGTTTCAACAAAGGTGGAGGAGTCATCGACGACATCATGAAAGAGGCCATCGGACCGCTGATGCTGGAGGCATCCATCGATTAGCTGGCGGGCGTAGCCGGTGAGACGTGCGCGGTCGTTGGCGCGGTTGGACGGCAGGGTGCGCAGGACACGGGCCAGGCCGGCGGCAGCCCAGCCGTTGCCGCTGCCCCAAAAGGCGGGGTCCTTGAGCTGGCGCTTGCCGTCGTCCCAGATGTGGGCGAGAAGCCGGGCATGGGGGCTCCAGAGGCGCTGCCAGAAGCCGTCGACTTGAAGGAGGGCCTCGTCATGGAAGCCCAGAGCACTGAGGAACGGGGGCGCTCCGTTGAAGCCGTCAGCCCACATCTCTGGTCCCTCAAATACGTGGTAGAGAAGGCCGTCGGCGCTGCGGGGAGCCTTGAATCGAATCCATCGGAGCAGGCCGTCAGAGGCCTGGCGCAGGGCGGGGTCGGCGGTCCACTCGGCGGCCCGGGCGTAGGCTTCGCCTCCCATGGCAGGGTCAGTGGGACCGCCGGAGACGACGACGCCGAGGCGGCCATCGGGAGTCTGCTGGACGAGAGCGGCCTTGGCGAGGAGGATGACGCGGTCACGGTCCCCGGCTTCAAGCAAGGCCTGGGCGAGGATGCCCTGCTCCCAATCGCGGCGCTGCATGGCCATGGCTGCAGCCGTGGCGCGCTGGATGCGCTGGGTGGCCTCGCCTGAGGCTGATGCGGCGGAGGGGACTTTGCCGAGGGCCGGGACAGAGGCCAAGGCCAGCCCCTGCGCGCCGAGAGCCGCGGATGCGTGGAGGAACGAGCGTCGGTTCATGGCAGCTCCCGGCTACTTGCCGCTGGTCAGGTCGCGGATGATGTCCGCTTCACGCTGGCGATAGGGCTTGCCGTCCACATGAAAGACGTCATGGAACCAGACGGTGGGTTCCGCATTGACGTAGGGCCGTTGCCAGGAGTCCCAGGGGAGATAGGTCTGGCTCTTGCCGGCGACGAGGCCCCAGTTGATGGCGCCGACGTGGTGCTTGCGGGCGATAGGCAGAATGGTGTCAAAGGTGGAGCCGGCGCCGCGCGCCATGTATTCGGTGCAGAGGAGGGGGCGGTGGAACTGCTCGAGCATCTGGACGTGCGCCTCGAAGTCCTCTGGCCAACCGTAGTTGTGGAAGCTGATGACGTCGGACTCTTCGATCTGGACTTTGGCCAGGGGCGGCATGGCGGCGATGGAGGCCCAGTCGCCGTGCCAGACGCCGCTGGTGAGGGGCTGCGCGGGATGGGCGGAGCGCGCCCAGGCAAAGACCTGGGGCAGAAGGGCAAGGATGATGGCGTTCTTGTCCTTGGGTTCGCCCTTTTTGTAGGAGTCGTCGTTGCCGTTGTCGGGCTCGTTCCAGAGGTCCCAGGCGAGGATGCGGGGGTCATTGGCGAAAGCGGCGACCACGCCTTGGGTGTAGCTCTCAAGGCGGGGGTATTGCGCGGGGTCAGAGAGCACGGCTGCGCCGGGGGCCTGGACCCAGCCGGAGTTGTGGACGCCAGGGATGGGGGGGTGCTGCGGGCCGAGTTTGGGGAACGGCTCCCAGCAGGAGTCAAAGAGCACAAAGACCGGCCGGATGTGATGGCGGGCGGCGATGACCAGGAAGGCGTCCATGCGCTGCGTGAAGCCTTTCGGGTCCTGCTCCCACAGCAGGTTGTGGAGGAAGACGCGCATGGTGTTCATGCCGATGGCCTGGGCCCAGCCGAGTTCGCGATCGATGGTGGGGGCGTCAAAGGTGTCGGCCTGCCACATTTCCAGCTCGTTGATGGCGGTGGAGGGCAGAAAGTTGGCGCCGACGGGCCAGGGCTGCCGGGCATACCAGGCGTTGGCCTGGTCTTCGGTCCAGCGCTGCTGGGCAAACAGAGTGGGGAGGGACAGGGCCAGCAACCCAAACAGCGCGAGGACGCGGAACGAACGCAAACACGACACGGACATGATGACTCCTTGAGGCGAAGGAGAATTCTACTTTGCCGGGTCGAGGCTCGTCGCTTTGGCGCGCTCGGATTCGGCGTCGGCGGGGCGCCCCTGGCGCTCGTAGGCGATGGCGAGCTGGCGGTGGGGTTCGGCGAAGGAGGGGTCGGCGGCGATGGCCTCCTGGTAACGGGCTACGGCATCGGCAATCTGTCCGCGGAGCATCAACTGGTTGCCGGCATTCATGGCAAAGCTGGCCTTCTGGTGGCTGACTGCGCTGCGGGCGAGTTCCGCGCTCTGGCGGCGGTAGTCGGCGGCCTGGGCGCGCAACTGCTTGACCTGCGCGCGGAGCTGGTCGGCCTTCTGCGGGTCGCCCGCAGCCTCAGCGGCGTCAGCGGCAGCGGAGGCGGCGCCCGCCTGCTCGGCAAGAACGGCGGCCAGGGTGACGGGCGGTCCGGGCTGGCCGGGGAGCAGAGGAATGGCGTGTTCGAGGGCGTCGCGGGCCTCGTCGAGCCGGGAGGCCTGCTTGAGGGTGCTGCCCAGAATGGCCCAGGCATCGCCGCTCTCGGGGCGCAGGGCAACGGCCTTTTTGAGCTCGGCGGCGGCTTCGTCGAGGCGGCCCACCTGCATGTAGAGAATGCCGAGCGTGTAGGGCGGGTCCTGGAGCGTGGGGTCAAGCTGGCCGGCGCGAATGAGCTCGGCGATGGCCTCGTCCATGCGGTCTTTGAACTTGAAGGCGAGGCCGAGGTCGTAGTGGAGCTGGGGGTCGCCGGGGTCGAGCGTGAGGGCGGTCTGGAAGTCCTGGATGGCCTCGTCGAATGCGGAAAGCTGCACGTGAGCGACACCCAGGTCCTTGTAGATGACGGCGTCTTTGGGGCTCTCGGCCAGGGCGCGGTGGAGGCAGTCGAGGGCCTCTTTTGCCTTGCCGGTCAGGGTCAGCGCGAGGCCGAGGTTGGTGAGGGTGTTGGCGTTGTGCGGATCGCGCGCGGCGGCCTTCTGAAACCAGGGAACGGCCTCCTGCTGGCGGCCCTGGCGCTGCAGGTTCATGGCCAGCTCGTTTTCCGCCCCGGCGAGGTCGGGATTGAGGCGGAGGGCCTCCTGCAGGTGTTCGAGAGCCGCTTCGTCCTGCCCCCCGGCTTCGAGGGTGCGGGCATATTCGAGATGAGCCTGGGCGCTCTGAGGCTGGGCAGCCAAGGCGGCCTCAAGCTGGTCGGCTGCCGGCTGGAGGCTGCCGAGCTGGCGGAGGACGATGGCCAGGTGGATGCGCGCCGGGAGATAAGCCTTGTCAGCCTCGATGGCCTGCTCGAACTCCGGCTGCGCTGCGCCCCAGTCTCGAGCCTGGGCATGGAGGGAGCCGATGGCGTCATGAAGGGGGGCCGGTGCGCCCCCGCGTTCAAGGGCAAGCTGAAAGAGCCGGATGGCCTCGGGCAGGTTGCCGGTGGCCGCCTGCGCGCGGGCATAGGCCTCGCAGAAGGGGACGTCGGCGGGCTGACTGCCGGGCTGACCGGCCTTTTGGAATGCGGCCGCAAAATGGGGAAGGGCCTGGGGGGCGTCGCCTGATCCAGCCAGGGCCAGGGCAAGGTTGGTCTCTATTCCCTGGTCAGCAGGTTTGAACTTGAGGGCTCGTTCCAGCTCCGGAACGGCCTCGGCAAACCGGCCCAGTTGCAGCAGGACGGCGCCCAGGGCTTCGCGGGCCTCGGGGATCTGGGGAGCGAGATGAACCGCCTGGGCAAACTGACGCTCTGCCTCGTCAAGCCTGCCCTGCTGCAGGTCGGCATAGCCGGCGCGAAAGGCGGCGTCGGCGCGCTGCAGGGAGTCCGCCGGCCGGGGCTTGGGCGCCTGGGCCGCAACCTGGAAGGGCAAGGCGGCCAGGGCAGGGAGCAGGAGGGTTGCGAGGGCAATTCTCCGGTGGTGGCGCATATCTTATCTTCCCGCAGCCGGAGTCTTCTGGCTGTGCTGGAGCTCCACCACCATCTTGAACTCCTGATTGGCTTCGGCCAACTGGCCCGTCGCCTTGTAGGCCTGGCCGAGCAGGTTGTGGGTGATGTAGTTGGCCGGGTCCATTTTGGCGGCGCGGTCCAGGTAGTGGAGAGCCTGGATGGGCTGCTTGAGCTTGAGGAAGGTCTGGCCGAGCAGGATGTAGGGCGCTGTGGCGTTCGGCTCCAGCAGCAGCGCACGGTTCAGAGCCTGCTGGGCCTCGGGATACTGCTCGTTGCGGAGGTAGGCGTCGCCCAGCCGGTCATAAAGGACGCCGCTGAGGGGGTTGAGCTTGCGCTCGGCTTCGAGTTCGCGGATGGCGGCGGCAGTGTCGCCTTTGGCCAGCTCGGCCTCGCCGAGCAGTTGATGGGCGAGGGGGAGGGAGGGGTTGATCTCGAGGGCCTTGCGGGCTTCGACGGCGGACTCGGCCACAAACTCGCGGCGCAGGAAGAGGCGGGCTGCCAGCAGGTGGGCCTCGGCGGAGTCGGGTTCAAATCCGTATTGGGCGGCAAAGGCGTGGCGGGCGTCGTCGTAACGCTTGACGTCGGCATAGCAGAGGCCGAGCACGTATTGGGGGTCAATATTGGCCTGGGCCACGGCGGCGTGGGCGCGCTCAAGGAGTGGAATGGCCTCGGGCGAACGGCCCTGGCGGAAGAGGATCACGCCATGCATCTCGATGGACTCGCGGTCGGCGGGGTCCTGGGCTTCAGCTTTGGTGAAGGCGGCTACGGCCTCGGGAAACTTGTCCTGCTGATAGAAGATGATGCCCCGGAGTCGTTCGACGCCGGGCTGCTCCGGGGTTTGCGCGGCGAGGGTGTCGAGGGCGGCGAGGGCCTGGTCGAGGCGGCCTTTGGCGGCCAGGTCCTGGGCCTGGGCAAAGGGGGTGGGGGCGTCAGGCTGGGAGGCCTGCGCGGAGGAGGGAGCGGTGTGGAGAAATATGAGAAGGGTGGCGGCGATGAGAGCGAGGCGCATGGTGCGGACCTGAGTGTAAGTGTAGTTCCTGGGGGTAGCTGGTTGGAGGTGCCTGGTGCGCCGTCCCTCCGGGACTGACTCGCTCTTGTTGGCAGCTTTCCCCACGCTGAAGCGCGGGGCTAATGGCCATTGCGCCTACGGCGCGACGGATTGCAGGCTCATTACCCGCGTGTGCAAAGAAAGAGGGGAGCCGAAGCTCCCCTCGAGGTTTTGTTGCGGCTCCTTCGCGGAATTAGAACTGTACGCGGAGGCCGAATTCAAGCTGACGTGGTCCGCAGCTTGCGCCGGGTTGGTCGCAGCCCTGACCCTGGCCGCCGATGGAGCCGGCAGCGTCGCCCGCATTTGCCGTGTTTCCGCCCAGCACATCGTTGCCGGGATTGCCGGCGGTGATGTGGTTGAAGACGTTGAAGGCATCCATGCGGAACTTGACGGCGACGCCTTCCCAAACCGTGAAGGCCTTGGTGAGCGACATGTCAGAGGTCCAGTAGCTGGGGCCGGTGTAGGAGTTGCCGCCGGCGTTGCCGATCTTGTCCAGACCGGGGAAGGAGAAGACTCCGCCTGTCCTGGGCTGGGCGTTGAAGAAGGTGCGGGAGTGGTTGATCGGGTTGAACGCGGTGAGATGCGTCTTCATGTGACCGCTGGCATTGGGACGGCAGGGAGCGGAGCTGGAACCAGTGGCTTCGTTGCAGTCCTGGAACTGCCAACCCGCTGGTGCGTTGCCTGAACCCTTGTAAGGATTGAACTCGCCGAATCCGGGAGTCCAGGGCAGACCGCTGGCCAGGCTGTAGGTACCGGAGATCTGGTATCCACCGACAATCAGGTCCGTGACGCGGTTGGCGTCCTTGAGGAACTGCTTGCCCTTGCCGAGCGGGAGGTCATAGCTGCCGTAGACAGTGAGCTGCTGCGCGCGCACGTTGCTGTCGCGCTGGTGACCCGGTACGTGGCTCCATGTCCAGTAGCCGGTCTGATCCGCAAAGGCGCTCGCCCACTGGTAGTTGGCGTTGATGGAGAGGCCGTTCTTCATGGTCTGGGCCAAGGTCACCTGCAGGGCGTCGAACTCGGTGTTCTGATCGTCGCCATACCAGGAGATGCCGTTCGTCCATCCGCACATGCCAGGGGTGATGTTGTCCTTGACCGGTGTCGCGTAGACGGGGTCCTTGCAGGCAGCCAGGCTTCCGCCGTAGTAGCGCTGCAGGAAGTAGGGGTTGGAGACGCCGCCCGAGTAGCCGGCCGGGAGAACGCCGCCGGGACCGTTCGGATCCCAGTGAAGGGCCTGGCCGGTGACGGAGTACTGAGCAGGCAGGAAGAGAGCCGGCTCGTTGGGGTTGGTGTTATTGCTGGCGCCGTCACCCAGGGTGTGCGTTCCCTTGTTGGCAACGTAGGCCGCTGTGATGCTCAGGCTGGGGGTAATGGCGCGCTGTACGCTCAGGTTCCACGCGTCGATGGTGGGGAAGTGGAGCGGATTGGGACGGCCCTTGGGGCTGACCAGGCTTCCCTCGGCAGGCAGAAGGCCATTGGAGGGCACGGCGGGCAGAACGGCTGCCGGCGGACCGACAGCAAAGTCAACCGCGGTGGTGGTGATGCCGCCGGAGCGGGGTACGCTCTGGTTGGCGAGGACCGGCAGGTTCTGGGTCACGACGTGACCGAAGATGGAGCCGAAGACGCCAAGGTCAAAGCTGCGGCCGTAGCCGGCGCGGATGACGGTCTTGGGGTCAAGCTGGTAGGTGAGGCCGATACGCGGGGCAAGGCCCTTGGTCTTCTCGGTCTTCCATCCCATGTTGAGTCCGTTGCTGCCAACGCCGGCGACGTGCATGTAGCCGTCGTTGATGTTGAGCAGCGCGCCGTTGTTGGCGGCATTGACAGCCTCAGGCGTGTAGAACTCCCAGCGCAGGCCCAGGTTGAGGGAGAGCTTCTGGTTGACGCGCCATGAATCCTGCCCATAGAAGTAAAGGCGCTTCTGGGATTCCTTGGCGCTGGTGGAGACGGAGACGTAACGGCCAAAGCTGTCCGACTGGCCGAGCATGAAGCTGGCCCAGGCGAGACCGCCGGTGCCGGCTGCGGTAGTTGCATCCCCAATGTAGGAGGTCTGGTTGCTGGACATGTTGAACAGACCAGAGCGGTCCGTGTCCGAGGGGACGCGGAGGTTGCTGGCAAAGCGCAGGTCGGCGCCCACCTTGACGGTGTGATTGCCCAGAACCTTGGTCCAGTTGTTGACGAACTGGAGCTGCGATTCCTTTTCGGTGAGGGGGCAGTTGCAGCGGCCGATGTTGAGGCCGGCGCCGATGTGTGAGGTGCCGGGGCCGGAGGGAATCTGCCATCCCGGCGCGCCAGAGGTGAAGTACGCTTGCGCGCCTGTCTGGTTGATGCCGGGGATGCCGATGGTGGTGGCGAACGACTGTCCCTGGTCATACTTGGCGGTGGTGATGTTGTAGCGATAGTAGCCAATGCGGAAGTCGGTCAGCAGGGTGGGGTTGACGGCGATATCCATGCCGGTGGCAAGGCTGTCGTTGTTGCCCTTGGAGCTGCCGGAGAGTCCGCCGGTGCCGTATCCGGGACCGCCCGCCGCGCCATACATGGCTTTGCCGGAGAGGGTATCGGTGAACTTGGAGTAACGGCCGAAGGCGTGCATCTTTTCGTTGATGGTGTAGTCGCCGCGGACGGTCCAGGAGTCAGCGTTGAACAGACCGCTGCCGGAACCGCTGAAGTTGTTGCCGATGCCGAGACCCTTGGGGTCCGTAGGCGATGCGCCGTTGTTTGGCGCGTAGGGCTGCATCAGCTTCATGAGGGCAACAGCGGGAGCCGAAAGCCGATTCTGGGGGATGATGCTGTTGGCGAAGACCTTGCCATAGTTGGGGTTGGCAACACCACCGACTGTGGGTGCGTCGTCATAGATGGGATTGCCCGACACCGCGGTGTACTCGCTGAAATCGCAGCCGGTTGCACCCAGGCAGGATTGGACCAGATTCGCGGTAGGAACCGTGTCGCTGTTGGAGGTGCCCACCTTGGAACGAACGCCTTCATAGTTACCGAAGAAGAAGGCCTTGTCCCTGAGAATCGGTCCGCCGATGGAGCCGCCGATGCGGTTCTTGAGGCCCGGAGGGATGGAGGCGGTGCTATAGGGGTTCTTGGCGAGGTTGGCGTTGCCGGTACGGAAGTCGTAGGCGCTGCCGTGGAAGCTGTTGGTGCCCGAGCGGGTCTGCGCGGTCACCACGGAAGAGACGGCCTTGCCAAGCTCGGCGTCAAAGTTCTGCGTGGTGATCTTGGTCTCGGTGACTGCATCGAGAGCCGGGTTGATGACGATGATGCCAAGGATGGGATCCTGGTTGTCGGTGCCGTCCAGCTCGAAAGCGGTACCGCCGAAGGCCTGGCCGTCAACCATGATCTGGCGCGAGCCCTGGGGATCTTCCGTAGCCGCGTGGGACCAGCCGAGGAGCTGTGCGCCGGGGAGCAGAAGCTGCAGCGAAGTGAAGTTCTGATCGGAAACCGGAAGCGAAGAGATCTGCTGCTGATCGAAGACGGTGGAAACGTCAGCGCGATCGGTCTTCAGTTCGGGCTGCGACTCGGCGTTGACTTCAACGGTCTCAGTGCCGCCGCCAACCTGAAGGCTGGGGTCAATGCGGGGAGCCGTATCGGCCTGCACGGTGATGCCCTTGGTCTCGAAGGACTTGAAGCCCTTGGCCACAACCTTGAGGTCATAGACGTCAGGGATGAGGTGAGCGACGCTGTAGTCGCCATTGGCGTTGGAGGTTGCGGTAACGACGGTGCCCTTGGCCTCGTCCTTCACCGTGATCGTGGCGCCGGCAACGGCGGCCCCGGTCGAATCGGACACAGTGCCAAAGATCGATCCGTAGACCGATTGGGCGCTGGCCGGCGCGGTAAGCAGCAAACTCGCGCAGGCAAACAGCGCCAGCACGAGGGCTGTACGTAAACTCTTGTTCATGCGGTCTCCTGAAAAAAACCAGTGTTCTTAATGTGTTGACTTGTGTTGTTTCCGTCTGCCTCGCCGGTTGATTCCGAGCTAAGGCGTGCAACGCTCCCCCGCCGCATTGGCAGGATCGCTCAAAAACCGGTGCAGCTGCTCCCGAAGAACGGAATTAGAAGGAGCTAAAAGGGCCTACGCCGGAGCAAACGAAACTTTATCTAAATGGTGGTACTCCTGTCAACGTATTGGAGCAAAAAAGCGATAGGTTGAGGGGGGAAAACGATATGTCAATGAGTGGAAACCTTTACAGTCGATTTTCCGGGCTGTTTCCCAATCTGATTGTACTCCTGTTTTCGCTCCTAAAGACTCAATATAAAGCGATTTAGTGAATTCCGGTGATATCGGCGGCTTGGCGGAATGGCAGTCTCAACGCGCCCGCTTCGACCCTTGTTTCTCATTTTTCTCATCCCGACAATAGGACAAATAATTCAAAAATGACGACTCAATAGGACGATCCCTGAGAGACCTTGCACGGGGCTAAAACGATGCTTTTCCTGCTCCCGAACAAGGCTCCCCGGCCCATCCCTGGAGGGAGAGGAATATCAACCAAATGGTTGATAAATATAGCCTGACGCCTCTCGACCTGATCCGGGAACGGAGGGGATCGTGGGCGCTCTTCGATAGAGAACTTTATTCCATCCTGTGCGAAATGTGATGTGGCTTCGAGCTTTGACTCCGCCTGCGAACGGGCTTGAGCATGACATTCACCCATTGAAACCGGGCTTAGGGCCGGGCCAGGGGGTAACTTTCTACATCCCCCCTCGGGCTGGGCGGAGCACTTTGCGCGCCGAGGGGGGATTTCGCCTCTGAAACTGGCGGGA
>CAINJJ010000035.1 GCA_903849645.1 uncultured Acidobacteriaceae bacterium
CAGCAAGCCGGTGTAGTAGACCTGCGGAATGCCGGGCACGAAGAACTGGATTGCGCGCGCGATGAGGTACTCGGTGTCGCTCTGGCCGAGCGCGTCGTAGTAGGTGCAGTTGACCTGGTAGAGGTCGAGGTTGTTGGCCGCCGCGCCCGTAGCCTGACGGCTCTGGCCCTTGCTGCGCTCGTGAATGGTCTCGACAAGGTCGTGAATCGAGGCGGGTTCGAGCAGACCCGGATTCCCTGCCCCGTCGGCGCCCACATCGATGACGCCGATGCCGTCGTGGGTGTCGAGCACGGTGATGGAGTTTTTGGGCCGCACGGCGAGCCACTCAACCAGCGGCCTGGCGTCGGCCTTGTAGAGCGCGTGTAGGAGCAGCGGCGGCAGCGCAAAGTCGTAGACCCAGTCGACGCGTTTGGCGATCTCGACCTGCGCCTTGTAGTAGCTGTGCACCTCGACCAGCACCTCGATGCCCAGCGCCCGCGCCTTGCGGGTGAGCTCGGCGATGAAGGCGAAGGTCTCGGGAATCATGAAGCAGCTTGTCCCCGGCTTCTTGATGGCGTAGCCGACCGCGTCCATGCGAATGGAGCGGATGCCGGCGGCGTGGAACTTCTGAAGAATGGCGTCGAGGTAGGCCTCGCCGTGGGGATGGGAGACGTCGATGTCGATCTGCTGGGGGGTAAAGGTGGTCCAGAGAAGGCGCTTCTCGCCGGTGCCCAGGGTGGTGTAGGCGAAGGGCAGGCCGGGGCGGGGGCGGTAGATGCGCAACAGGTCCGCCTCGGTGGCGCCGTTGGGGAAGACACGATCATAGGTCAGGAACATGCCCGCGTAGGACGACGCGGCTCCCTGTTGAATGTAGTCCTGGAACTGGGGCGACTTGCTTGAGACGTGATTGACAATCAGGTCCGCCATCAGCTCGACAGTCGTGCCGAGGGCCTTGAGGTCGTCCCATGTGCCCAGCCGGGGGTCCACCATGGTGTGGTCGATGGGGTCAAACCCGGCATCAGAGCCGTCAATGGGGTGGAAGAAGGGCAGCAGGTGCGCGCCGCCAAAGACGCCGGCCAGGGGGCCGGTCAGCAGGGCGCTCAGTTCGGGGATGCCTCCGCCCGTCAGTCGATCAACGTAGGTGATGAGTTGGACCTGATTTTTCATGACTGGGAGTTCCCTGGGATGAGAGTTATGGTTCGCTAACGGTTTACAGGTTTTGCCGCAGCTTTGTCAAGAGAAATGTCATATCTATATTTTATACTTTGTATTGACATTTTGAAGACTGCTCTGAAGCCGGGATTCCCTGTCATGGCACGGCCCCCGTCGGCCGGAGTATAACGCTGAGATGGACTCCCAACCGACTGTTGCGATCGATGCATGGCTGCGCGCGGGCGGCCTTGTGGTTGCGTCCAGCGACCGCGCCGCCCGCGCCATGGCTGCCGGGTACCATGGCGCACGGAGGGCGGAGGGGCTGACGGCATGGCCGGCTCCCGCAATCAGCGAGTGGCGCAGTTTTGCGCGGGACGCCTGGGATGAGCGCGCGCAGGACGGCCGCCTGGTGCTGAATCCGTTGCAGGAGAAGGCTTTGTGGGTCGAAATCGCCGCTGCAGGCCGCTCCTCCGCCACCACACTCGAAGGCCCGCGGCAGCGGCTTGCCTCGCTGGCGATGGAGTCCCACGCGCTGCTGTGCAGTTATGCGGACAGCTACCTGGAACCCCGCCCGCGCCAGGACTGGCAGCAGGACCCCGGGGCCTTCAGCAAATGGCTCACCGCCTTTGACGAGCGCTGCCAGGCAGGCAATCTGCTGAGCGCGACAAGGCTGCCGCTGGAGCTGATTGGCCTGTTGAGCGCGGAGACGGCCGGCAGGCCGCCGCTGCTGCTGGCTGGGTTTGACCGGCTGCTTCCGGTGCAGCGCAAGCTCTTTGATGCGTGGGGCGCGTGGCAGCTTCTTCCCATCGGCGCGCCAGCAGCGGCTCCGACCTTCTATGAAGCCGCAGACGCGCAGGCGGAGCTTGCCGCATGTGCCCTGTGGTGCAGGGGCAAGCTGGCCGCCCACCCGGAGGCGCGCCTGCTGGTGATCGCGCAGGCCGCAAGCGCCCGGCGGGGCGAGATGGAGCGGGCTTTTCTGCGCTATTGCAGCGGGGCGAGCGAGCCCCGGTTCGAGTTCTCGCTTGGCGTTCCGCTCAGCCAGGTGGCTCCGGCGCGGGCGGCGCTGATGGCCTTGCGCTGGCTCGACAGGCCTCTGGGCGAGGACGAGCTTGACTGGCTGCTCTCGACCGGGCATGTGGCCGCGACGGCCCAGGAATCGGCAGCTCTCGAGGCCTGGATGCGCGACCTGCGGCGCCACGATCGCGCGCGCCCTGAGTGGACCCTGGAAGCCTTCACCAGCCAGAGCAAGGCCGGGACGCTGTTGCCTCGGGCGTGGGTTGAGCGGGCTCTGGAGGCGCAGCGGCGGCGGCGGGCCACGCCGGGCCGGCGGTCGCCGATGGAATGGGCGGAGTTCATCACCCCGCTGCTGCAGCAGATTGGCTTTCCCGGATGGCGGCCCCTGTCGAGCTCGGCCTATCAGGCGATCAAGGGATTCGAGCAGGCGGTGGACGCCTGCGGCTCGCTGGGCTTTGACGGGCGGCGGGTGAGCTGGCAGGATTTTCTTTCGGAGCTGGGCCGGGCGCTGGATGAGGCGCTGTTCGCGCCGCAGTCGCGGAATGCTCCCATCCAGATTGCGGGGCCGGCGGAGTCGGCAGGGCTGGAGGCGGACGCGGTGTGGTTCCTGGGCGCGACCGAGGAAGCCTGGCCGGCGGGCGGCTCCACGCATCCGCTGCTGCCGCTCGCGGTGCAACGGGAGGCGGCGATGCCGCACGCGACGCCGCTGCTGGACTGGGAGCTGGCGCACGCCATTACGCAGCGGCTGCTGGGGTCGGCCGGGGAGGCGCATTTCAGCTACGCGCGCCAGAGCGAAAAGGCGGAAGGCCGTCCGTCGAGACTGATTGCGCTGCTGGCCGGGAAGCCGGTCCCGATGCCGCAAGAATTGGCCCGGACGCTGCCGCCGAAGCCGGCGACGGAAGAGTTTGAAGACTTCAGCCGGATCCCGTTTGAGGCCGGAGGCGCCGGGGGCGGCTCGAGCGTTCTGACCACGCAGTCAAACTGCCCTTTCAAGGCATTTGCCACGGCACGGCTGGGCGCGCAGGGGTGGGAGGCGGCGGAGCCCTCGCTCACGCCCCGGCAGCGGGGCACGCTGCTGCATGAGGTGCTGCATTCGGTATGGGGCGGCCCTCCGCAGGGCATCCGGTCGCTCAAGGAACTGCGCACGCTCGCGGACCCTGAGGCATTTGTCGTGGGGCACGTGGGGCGGGTCTTTGAGGAGGAGCTGCGGCCGCACCTGCGCGAACGGCTCTCGCCCCGCTATCTGGAGCTGGAGGCGCAGCGGCTGATCCGGCTGGTGACGGAGTGGCTTGCGTATGAGGCCACGCGCTGCGACTTCGACGTGACGGCCACGGAGATCGACGGCGCTGCGGCGATTCGAGGGCTGTCGTTGAAACTGCGGCTGGACCGCATCGACCGGCTGAACGACGGGACGGTGCTGGTGGTGGATTACAAGTCGGGCAGGGTGTCACCGAATGACTGGAAGGAGCCCCGCCCGAGAGACGCGCAACTGCCGCTCTACGCATGCTTTGCCCTGGACCGTGAGACGCAGCCGTTGGGCGGCCTCGTGTTTGCCACGCTGCGCACGGGCGAACTGGGGTTCGCGGGGCGGGTTGGGGACGCGGCGGGCACGCTGCTGCCTAGCCTCAAATCTGGCAGCGCGCTGGTCAAGAATTCGCTGGACGACGTGCAGGTTGAGGCATGGCGGGAGTGCATCGAGCAGCTTGCCGAGAACTTTTTGGCGGGGCGGGCCGAAGTGGACCCGCGGGATGGCGCCAAGACATGCAAATACTGCGACCTGCAGGCGCTGTGCCGGATTCAGGAGCGCGGGGCGTCGGAAGGTGCGGAAGATGGCGCTGATGGCGAGGAGGGCGGCGATGAGTAAGCCTTTGCCACCAGACCAGGCGCAACGCCTGCTGGCGCTTGACCCCAATCGGTGCATCCTGGTGCAGGCGCCGGCCGGGTCGGGGAAGACGGATTTGCTGACTCGCCGCTTTCTGCGCCTGCTGGGCGAGGTGGAGCAGCCGGGGCAGATTGTGGCCATCACCTTCACCATCGCCGCCGCGGCAGAGATGCGGCACCGCATTCTGGCGGAGCTGGAAAAGGCCGCGGGCAGCCCCGCTCCCGGTGGGGCGGACGAGTTCTCCATGGAGGTGCTGGCGTACAGGGCGCTGGCCCGTTCCGAGGCGCTGGGGTGGCGCCTGCTGGACCTGCCCGCGCAGCTACGCATCTCCACCATCGACGCATTTTGCCGCGACCTGGCCCTGCAACAGCCGCTGTTTTCCGGCCTGGGGGGCGGTTTGGACATTGCGCCTCAGCCCGACGAGCTGTATGTCCGCGCGGCACGCCGCACGCTGGAAAGGATTGACGAGGCAGGGACGCCCGTCGCCGAGGCCATTGAGCAGCTTCTGCTGTGGCGGGACAACAACTGGCAGGAGATGGAGACGCTGCTGGTGGAGATGTTGAAGAGCCGCGACCGCTGGATGCATGGGTTCGTGCTCTCGCGCGAGCCGGAGTGGGACGCTCTGCGGGCGCGGCTGGAGCGGCCGTTTGTGCAAGCCGCGGGCGAAGGGCTCGCGCGCATCGCGACGCTTCTCGATCAGGCGCCGGGAGCGCGGGAGGAGGCGCTGGCGCTGGCGCGGTTTGCGTGCACGCAGGCTCCACAGGCGGTGGCCGAGGAACTTGCCCATTTGGCCGAGCTGACTGAGTTTCCCTGCCCTCCGCTTCCCGACGAGACGGACTGCGACACCGCGCTGCACGCGCATCTGGCCCTGGCAAAGCTGCTGCTGACCAATGAGGGCGGACTGCGCAAGTCCATCGACAAGAATCTGGGCTTTCCCACCACGCACCCGCAGCAAAAGGCGCGCCTCAAAGGCCTCATCGCTACCCTTGGGGCCGTTCCGGGCTTCGAAGGGGCGCTGGCCGCGGTGCGCGAGTTGCCGCCGGTTCGCTACGCGGACGAGGACTGGGAGATTGTGCGGGCCTGCTTTGGCCTGCTGCGGCAGGCCGCGGCCGAGCTGCAGATCGTCTTTGCGGAGTCGGCTTCGGTGGACTTTGTGGAGGTGGCGCAGATTGCGCAGCGGGTGCTGCTGGATGAGGACGGGCTGCCCAGCGAGGCCGCTTTTGACGTGGCCGGCGGCATCCGCCACCTGCTGGTGGATGAGTTCCAGGACACGAGCCGCCGCCAGCACCAGTTGCTGGCGCGGCTCATCGCGGCGTGGCCGGACCGCGCCGGGCGGACAGGCTTTGTGGTCGGCGACCCGATGCAGTCCATCTACTCCTTCCGCGACGCCGACGCCGAGCTGTTTCCGCGGGTGCGCGACAACGGCCTGGAGATTCCCAGCGCCGGCCCGGATGCGGAAGGGCCGCTGAAGTTCGGTCTTGCAAAGCTGCAGGCCAACTTCCGCACCGCGCCGGAGCTCGTGGAGCGGCTCAACGAGATTTTCAAGCTGGTCTTTGCCGAGGACGACGGCAGCGGGGTCACCTTCACGAAGGCGCTGGCTGCGCGGGAAGCAGCAGCCACGCCGGGCGGCGGGGAACCTCGCTTCGAGTTGCATCTCGAGTTCCAGCCGACGTCCACACAGCGAGGCGCGAGCGCCGATGACCGTGACGAGCGTGAGAACACACGCGCGGCGCAGGTGAGCCAGATTGTGGGCCTGATCCAGTCTCATGCGGATTGCATGGAAGAGGCGAAGGCGACGGGCGGGAAGCACCGCATCGCCGTGCTGGGGCGGGCCAAGTCGCACCTGACGCCCATCGCCGCGGCGCTGCGCGCGGCGGGGATTCCCTTCCGCTCCGTGGAGTTGGAGGACCTCTCCACGCGGCCGGAGGTGCTGGACGCGCTGGCGCTCGCCCGCGCATTGCTCTGCTCCGAGGACCGCGTCGCTTGGCTGGGAGTGCTGCGCGCTCCCTGGTGCGGGCTTTCGCTGGCGGATATGTACGCGCTGGCGGGCGGGTCAGGGCTTGATGCGCGGCCGGTTCCCGCACTGCTTGTCGAGCGCCGGACCCTGCTTTCAGACGAGGGGCAGGCCAGGGCGGCACGGGTAATGGAGGCGGTGAGCGCCGCTCCGGGATTGCGCGCGGCGCTGCCCACCGCGGCGATGGGGACGTGGCTGGAGCAGGTCTGGCTCCGTTTGGGCGGGCCGGCCTGCGTGGACGCTGCCGCCCGCGCCAATCTCGACCTGCTATGGAGCTGCCTCGACCGCCTTCCCAACGGCGAGCAGGACCTGCTTGGCCCGGGACTTGCCGCTGCGCTGGCCGGGCTCACAGCGCTTCCTGACCCCGATGCCTCAACCGAATGCGGCGTGCAGTTGATGACGATCCACAAGTCCAAGGGCCTGGAGTTTGAGCTGGTGATCGTGCCTGAGTTGCAGGCCAAGGTGGGGCGCAGCGAGACGAAGATGCTGCAATGGCTAGAGCGCGGCTTGCCGAGGCAGGACGAGTCGGGCGAAATTACTGAGTTCCTGATAGCTCCGGTGCAGGCCAAGGGCGCCGAGGGCGGGCAGGCGCAACAATGGGTCAAGCGGGTCTGCGACGAGCGCGAATCACAGGAGAAACGGCGCATCCTCTACGTGGCCGCCACTCGCGCCCGGGAGCAGTTGCATGTCTTTGCCCGGCCGGCCTACAAGGAGAAGGATGGCTCGCGGACGCTGAACAGCCCCCAGGAGGGCAGCCTGCTGGCCACGGCCTGGCCTGCTTTGAAGACCGAGATCGAAGAACGGTTCAACGCGTGGAACGATGCGGCCGCCGCAGCCGGGAGTCACACGGACCAGCAGATTGACTCGATCGCCGCGCAGGCCGCAAACAACGTGATTACGATGCCGGCTCCGACCCAGCCGACTGTGCTGCGCCGCCTGCCGGCGGGTTTTCAGCCATGGGCCTCCACAGGCGCAATGCAGGCCGCGGCCGAAGCTGTCCTGCGGGGCGTGGGCGAGGCCCAGGGGCAACTCTACGCCCGGCACGAGGGCGGACTGCTCTCCCGCGCGCTGGGCCGGGCGGTTCACTCGCTCTTTGAAGAACTGGCACGGCTGCGGACCCGGCTGGAGTGGGCTCCGGCCATCGAGGCGCTGCGCCGCGGGCTGCCGCGCATCGCCGCGCAGGTACGCGCCGCGGGCATTGATCCGGCGCAAGCTGCCAGCCTGGCCATCCAGGCGCTGCAGCAGACGCTCCAGGCGGCGGGCGAACCCCTTGGAGCGTGGATTCTGTCACCCCATACGGGCGCTGACAGCGAAGTAAGCTGGGCCGGGGTCGTGGACGGCGCGCTGCGCACGGTGCGCGTGGACCGCGTCTTCCAGGCAGGCCCAGCGCCGCTCTCGGAGGGCGAGGAATGCTGGTGGATCATCGACTACAAGACGGCGCACCCGGAGGGAGCCGACCCGGACGAGGCCCTGCCCCGGCTGCGTCCGCTGTTTGCACCCCAGATTGAGGTCTATGGCCAGGTGCTGCGCAACCTGCACGGGGACGGGGCGCGAGTCTTCGCCGGACTCTACTATCCGCGCATGGTCCGGCTCGATTGGTGGGAGTTGTAGGCGACAGATTCAAGGGTGGTGGGATCTACCCATTTGCCGGAGATATGGCGAAGGGGTGGGGCATCCGGAGCTGGCGGCGATCTCTGGCGGCAGGTGTTGGAAAACGCTGCCCGGCCGCTATGCCAGGGCGTGCGGGTCGCGCCCGCCGGTGACGCTCTTGTGGTGGCGGACGTCGGTGCCCTGCACCCAGAAGATCACGTCTTCAGAGATGTTGGTGGCATGGTCGGCCACGCGTTCCAGCGCACGGCAGATCATGAGGGCGTTGAGCGCCTGCGGCGCCAGGTGGCCCTGCTGCTCCATCACCTCAGTCAGCGACTTGTAGGCCCCGCGGTTCATGGCGTCCACTGCGTCGTCCATGGCCAGCACACTGCGCGCCAGCTCAGCGTCGCCTTCAATGAAGGACTGCAGGCTCTTGCGCACCATGTCCGCGGCCAGCGAAGCCATGCGCGGAATATCAACGGGCAGGTCAACAATCGCCATCTGCTCCATGTTGCGGACGCGGTCGCTAATGGCCTTGGCGGAGTCGCCCACGCGTTCCAGATCTGCGTTGATCTTGATGACGCTGAGGATGAAGCGCAGGTCGATGGCCATGGGCTGCTCCATCGCCAGCAGGTCGAGCGCCGCCTGGTCGATGTCCCGCTCCAGACGGTTGATGGCGAGTTCGCTGCGGCTGACCAGATCGCAGATGGAGAGGTCGCGCACGCGGTAGGCCTCAATGGCGCGCTGAATGGCCTGCTCGGCAAGGCCGGCCATCACCAGCAGTTGCTCTTTCAACTCGTCGAGGCTTTGCTGAAACCGTATGCGCGTCATCCGAACCTGCCTGTAATGTAGTCTTCCGTGCGCTTGTCGCTGGGGTTGGTAAAGATCTTGTGGGTGGAGTCGAATTCGACCATGCGGCCATTGAGGAAGAACCCTGTCTTCTCGGCCACGCGCGCCGCCTGCTGCATGTTGTGGGTCACAATCACGATAGTGTACTGCGATTTGAGCTGGAAGATCAGATCTTCGATCTTGGAGGTCGAGACCGGATCGAGCGCCGAGGCAGGCTCGTCCATCAGCAGCACCTCGGGATCCACGGCGAGCGCGCGGGCGATGCACAGGCGCTGCTGCTGGCCGCCGGAGAGGCTGGCGCCGGACTTCTTCTTGAGATCGTCCTTGACTTCGTCCCAGAGGGCGGAGTTCTTGAGGGAACGCTCGACGATCTCGTCGAGGACGTGGTGATTGCTGTAGCCATTGAGCTTGAGGCCGGCGGCCACGTTGTCATAGATGGACATGGTGGGAAACGGGTTGGGGCGCTGGAAGACCATGCCCACGCGACGCCGAATCTCCACCGGCTTGCAGTCGTTGTAGATGTCCAGGTCGCCGATGCGCACGGTGCCCGTGACCCGCGCGATGGGGTTGGTCTCATGCATGCGATTGAGGCAGCGCACAAAGGTGCTCTTGCCGCAGCCCGAGGGCCCGATCAGCGCCGTCGCATGATTGGCCGGAATGTTCAGATTGATGTCCTGCAGCGTGTGGTTGGTTCCGTACCACGCGTTCAGGTTGGTGACTTCAATGCCGACGCCCACTTAGCTTGCCCCTTTCAATACGCCGCGGCTGGTGACATACCGCACCAGCGACACTGCAAGCACGATCAAGATAATCAACACCAGTGCTCCCGCCCACGCCAGCCGGTGCCAGTCGTCATACGGCGAGAGCGCATACACATAGATTTGCAACGGCAGAGCGGCGATCTCCCGGTTGAGGTTGACGCTCCAGAAGGTATTGCCGAGGGCCGTGAAGATGAGCGGCGCGGTTTCGCCCGCCACGCGGGCAAAGGCCAGCATGCAGCCGGTAATGATGCCCGGCGAAGCGGTTTTGACCGTGATGGAGAGAACCGACCGCCAGTTGGGCAC
This sequence comes from uncultured Acidobacteriaceae bacterium, assembly GCA_903849645.1. GTDB lineage: Bacteria > Acidobacteriota > Terriglobia > Terriglobales > Acidobacteriaceae > Telmatobacter. Next base: position 9,545 of record CAINJJ010000035.1, read on the forward strand.
GCCCAGCGCGAGCGCCGCCTCACGCACCGCGTTGGGCACCATAAGCAGCATTTCTTCAGTGGTGCGGGTGACTGTGGGAATCATCATGATGCCCAGCGCCACGCCGCCCGAGAAGGCCGAGAAGTGCCCCTGGGGCACAACGATCAGCGCATAGATGGCAATGCCCATCACGATGGAGGGGACGCCGTTGAGCACATCGGCGGTGAAGCGCACTGCATTGGCCAGCTTTGTGCCGCGGCCGAACTCGGCCAGGTAGATGCCCCCGCCGATGCCCACCGGAATGCCCAGCAGGCTGCCCACGCCGAGCAGCAGCGCCGAGCCCACAATGGCATTGGCCATGCCTCCGCCCGATTCGCCCACCGGCTTGGGCACCTTGGTGAAGAAGTCGAGATTGAGCGAGCTGGCGCCCTTGTAGACGAGGTAGACGAAGATGGCCACCAGCGGCGCAACCACCAGCACCGTGGCCAGGATGGCCAGCCCCGTGGCCGCCCCATCGATCACCGACCTCAACCGCGCCTTGAGCTTGTGTTCGTCTCGCACCCTGTCCACTCCCACCTGTTTCCTTCGTCCCTTAGTCCCTGGTCCCTTGGTCCCTGCTTCTTATCAACTTGCCCGTGCCGGCGCGCCGCGCGTCACGGCCCACACCAGCAACTGGGCCAGCGCGTTGACCACGATGGTGACAACGAAGAGCGCCAGGCCAAGCTCCACCAGCGCGCTCAGGTGCATGTTGTCCGAGGCTTCGCTGAACTGGTTGGCGATAACCGAGGCCATGGTGTTGCCGTTGGACAAGAGCGAGCGGTGAATCTCAATGCTGTTGCCAATGACCATGGTCACAGCCATGGTCTCGCCCAGCGCCCTGCCCAGCCCGAGAATGATGGCGCCCACAATGCCGATGCGCGCGTTGCGCAGGACGCCGACCCGGATCATCTCCCAGCGGGTGGCGCCCAGGGCCAGAACCGCCTCACGCTGCGAGTGGGGCACGGCCAGCATGACTTCGCGGGTGAGCGAAGAGATGATGGGCAGAATCATGATGGCCAGAATGACGCCGGCGGAGAAGAAGCCCAGCCCGGTGGGGTTGTCGTCACTGAAGAAGCCGGTCCAGCCCAGCGTCTTGTTCAGGAACGGATTGACCTGTTCGCGCATGAGGGGAACCAGGACGAAGACCGCCCACAGGCCGTAGATCACGCTGGGAATGGCCGCCAGCAGTTCGGTGATGAAGGCCAGAGGCGCGCGCAGGGCGCCGGGGCACATCTCGGTGAGAAACACCGCCACGCCAATGGCCAGGGGCACCGCCATGAGCAGCGCCAGGAACGAGGAGACCAGCGTGCCGTAGATAAAAGGCAATGCGCTGAAGTGGCCATTGACCGGGTCCCAGTAGTTGGGCTGGGCGGCGTTGGGGTCCAGCACGGCCTTGAAGATGGAGGCAAAGGTAAACCCCGCCGGCCAGGCAAAGAAGCTGAAGCCGAACTTGTGCCAGCTCAGTTGCGATCCGTAAACCAGTTGCATGGCGATGAGGGCCACGATGCCAAAGATGGTGAGGGCGCAGAGCACCATCAACCACTGGAAGACGCGGTCAGCGCCTGCCGAGTTGCCGCGAGAAAGAAGAAAGGTCCGGATCGCTGAGGCTTCGGGTTGCGCCCCGTTTGCCGGACCCTGGCCGGGCGGGTTGCCAGCCTCGGACAAAACTTGAGTTTGCGAGATACGGATCTCAGTCACTTGGCCTGTCACCTCTGTCAGGCTAACGGGCCAAGATGAATAGGAGGTTACAGAGTTGCAAAATCAAGCGCATAGGGGGCAAAAATTTGTCTTTGGACAGCCCGGCTCCGTTCGCCGCCAATCTCCCCGCGCCTGGTCCTTCCGATGCTCTGAAACGGACCATTCTTTCGGCAGAGAGAAAACATTCCCCCATTGGTTTTCGTTTTCCGATAAGCTGGAGAACTGAAAATCGGAAGGTTCAACTTATGCGCCCAGTTTTTTCCGCCCTGGCTGTCCTGCTCGCCTCCGCCGCCCTCAGCGTTCCAGCCCAAACCCAGCCCGACCCGCCGCAGCGGGAATGGAAGGCCAGCTGGATCTCACACCCCACGGTCCCGCTCAAGGACGTGGCGGTTTTGCACTTCAGGCGCGCCCTCACGCTGGACAAGCCGCCGGCCAGCTACCCCGTGCGGGTGAGCGCGGACAACCGCTTTGTGCTCTACGTCAACGGCCGCCGCGCAGGCGACGGCCCGGCGCGCGGCGACCTGGGCCACTGGCGGTACGAGGTGCTCGACCTGGCTCCCCTGCTCAAGCCGGGAGCGAACCTGATCACCGCCACGGTGTGGAACTTTGCCATCTATGCGCCGGTGGCCCAGTTCACTGACCGGACGGCCTTTCTGCTGGAGAGCGAGGCCACCGGGGCCGCCGGCATCAGCACGCCCGAGGGCTGGCAGGTCGAGCTGGAGGCGGGCCAGCAGCCGGTGCCGCGCATCGCCAACGGATTCTACGAGTACATGGCCTCCGGCACGGGCGAGCAACTGGATGCGGCCAGGTACGACTGGTCCTGGCAGGATCCGGCCGCCAACGGCCCGGCGTGGGTTCAGGCCGTCTCGCCGATGCGCGAGAGCATCTTTCCCTCCTCGGCTCAGGCGGAGTCGGCGCTGGCCTCGGATTCCCCCAACTTCTGGGGGCTGGTGCCTGACCTGCTGCCGCCCATGGAGTATGCGCCCACGAGCCCAGGGGAGCCGGTGCGCGCCGACCTGGCCGCCTTGAAGGCCTTTCCGGCTGCGGCGACCACCGTTCCGGCTTCCAGCCATGTGCACCTTCTGCTGGACCGCAAGGCCCTGGTCACAGCCTATCCGCTGCTGAAGATCTCCGGCGGCCAAGGCGCGAATATTCGCCTTACCTACTCCGAAGCGCTCTATGACAAGGATCAGAAAAAGGGCGACCGCGACGAAGTAGGCGACCGGCACTCCATCGGCATCAGCGACATCGTGCTGCCCGACGGCGGGGCGCACCGGACCTTTGAGCCGCTGTGGTGGCGCACCTGGCGCTATCTGGACCTGGACATCGAGACCGGCGCGGAGCCGCTCACCCTGGAGTCGCTGACCGCCAACTTTACCGCCTACCCCTTCAAGGAGCGCGCCAGCTTCCACTCCGGCGACCCGGAGCTGGACAAGATCTGGGAGGTCAGTTGGCGCACCGCCCGGCTCGACGCCCATGAAACCTACATGGACACGCCCTATTACGAGCAGTTGCAGTATGTGGGCGACACCCGTGTGCAGGCGCTCATCAGCTATGCCGTCACGGGCGACGACCGGCTGGCCCGGCAGGCGCTCGAGGCCTTCGACAACTCCCGCATCCCCGAAGGGATTACGCGCAGCCGCTACCCCACCATGCTGCCGCAGAACATCCCCACTTTCTCCCTGCTCTGGATCGGCATGGTGCGCGACTGGTGGATGTACCGTCCCGACCCCGAACCGGCGCGCGATTCGCTGCCCGGCACCAGGGCGGTGCTCGGCTGGTTCGCCAGGTATGAGCAGCCGGACGGGCTGCTGCGCAAGCTGCCGTGGTGGAGCTTTGTGGACTGGGTGGGCGAGAAGCAGGAGATCCCTACCTACAGCGCCAACGGCGAGTCCTGCGCCACGACCCTGGAGTACCTGGGCGCGCTGAACGATGCAGCCGACCTGGAAAAGGCCCTGGGCGACCCTGTCCTCGCCACGCGCTACACCAAGCGCGCGGCCCATGTCCGCTCCGGCATCTTCAGCCAATGCTGGGATGCAGGCAAGGGGATGCTTGCCGACTCGCCGGACAAGAACATCTTCTCCCAGCAATCCAACATCCTGGCCGTTCTCTACGATGTGGCGCCCAAAGAACGGCAGGCTCCGCTGCTGGAGCAACTCACCGCCATGGAGCCCGGCACCTCGCCGAACGGCATGATGTCGGCCAGCTATTACTTCCGCTTCTACCTTTCCCGGGCGCTGGAACATGCGGGGCTGGGTGACACCTACCTGCGCTCGCTCGATCCCTGGCGCAAGCTGCTGCCGCTCCACTTCAGCACCTGGCCTGAGGTTCCCGGCGACACCCGGTCGGACTCCCACGCCTGGACGGCGCACCCCATCTACGACCTGCTCACGCTGGTGGCCGGTGTGCAGCCTGCCACTCCCGGATTCTCCACCGTCAAGATTGAGCCGCACCTGGGCGCGCTTCCGGCCCTCAAAGCGGTTTATCCCCACGCCGCTGGCGACATCCTGCTGGACTACAAGCGCCAGGGAGCGGGAATCGATGCCTCGATCACCCTGCCCGGCAGCCTGGCCGGCACGTTTGTCTACAACGGCAAGAGCTGGCCGCTCAAGCCCGGCCCCAACCATATCGAGGCCCGCTGACCAGGCACTTTGACGTAACTTGGCGTTCAATGTCGTGAGGAAGAAAGGCGCAGGCAGGCGGGTTATCGCCTGTTTGCGCAGATTCCGAAGTGACTTTGCGGACGCTCACTGGAAAATCGATATATCGCAAGGGAAACAGTGTTTCCCCGTGACGTGAAACGTGTTACAACTCCAACATGGCAAAGGGTAAGCTTTCTACGCCAAATGGACACGTCAACCTCCGCATGCTTGCCGAGCATCTGGAGCTCTCCCAGACCACCGTCTCGCTGGTCCTGAACAACTCCCCTTCCGCCAAGTCCATACCGCAGGAGACCCGCAACCGGGTTCTGGAGGCCGCGCAGCGGCTCAACTACCGGCCCAACTACTTTGCCCGTTCGCTGCGGCAGAGCCGCTCGATGAGCGTGGGCGTGCTGGCCCCCGACCTGAGCGAAGGCTATTTTACCCGCGTAATGAGCGGTGTGGTGCAGGAGCTGACCACCGCCCACTACTTCTACTTCACCGCCTGCCACGACTGGAAGCGCGAGCTGATCGAGCAGTATCCGCGGATGCTGGTGGAGCGCGCGGTCGATGGCTTCCTTCTGCTCAACACACCGGCCGACCACATCGCGGTGCCGGTTCCTGTTGTCGCCATCTCTGCCCACAGCGCGGTGGAAAACGTCACCAACATCGTGCTCGACCATCACAGCGCGGTGGAGCAGGCTCTGAAGCATCTCTACGCGCTCGGGCACCGGCGCATCGCGTTCATGCGCGGGCCGCGCGCCATTCCGGACTCGGAGTTCCGCTGGGAAGCCATCCAGAAAGTGGCGAAGGATATCGGCCTCAAGCTCGACCCCTCGCTGGTGGTCCGCATCGACTCGGCAGGCTGGTCGATGAAGGCCGGCTACCACCCCATGGCCCCGGAGATCGGCCACAAGCCGATGCAGGCGCTGCTGGAAAAGACGCGCGACTTTACGGCCGTCTTCTGCTTCAACGACATTGCCGCCATCGGCGCCATTCGCGCCCTGAAGGACGCGGGTCTCTCGGTGCCCGGCGATGTATCCGTGGTGGGCTTTGACGACATCCAGTCCGCCGCCTACTCGACGCCGTCGCTGACCACGGTGCGCCAGCCGCTGTTTGAGATGGGCAAGCGCGGCGCGCAGGTGCTGCTGGAGCGCATCGCCGACCGCGAGGCCCCCTACCCGGCTGAGGTGGTGATGGCGCCGGAGTTGATCGTGAGGGAGTCGACCGGGCCGGCCAGGTCGTTGGCCAAGGGCTGAAGACAGCCTGACCTAAGAGTCGAAGGCCGTATCCAGTGGCTTCCTGCTTTGAATCCGCTGAAACAATTGCTGCGTCCTTGAACCGCTCGGTCTCAACTTCTCCATCGGGGAAGACGGCCTTGAACTGGAGCTCATGGTGACAGTTGTCAGATTGCGATTCTTGTTTCGATGGAGTCGTAGTCTGCTCGGACGCCTTTTGCCGTTGCGTCAAGAAGTCCGGCGCTCGCCAGTGCTCTAACATCCGCATGGACGTTGCTGTAATCGCGGCTCAGGGCTTTAGCCAAAGCTCGAATGCTGGTGACATTGTGGCGGCGGACGTAGCGCAGCAACTCCATTCGCTTCGCGGTGAGGACTCGGGCCAGAGCATCCCAGCTCTCAAAGGCCAGATGGCGCTCGTGGAAACTCTCTCCGCGCTCGGCGCGATGCCAGGCATCAACGAACCGGCGCGATGCTTCCTCCTCCATCGCGCCACCGACTGTGAATCTCACATCGCTCATTCGATCCCTCGCAGTTTCCGCACATCGGACCAGAAATCGGCAATCAGACGATCAACGGTGCTGAACTGGTAAGACGTCTCGACGCCCTGAAAATGCCGGTGATCGCCCTTGCCGCGCTCATTGTCGTATCCAATCTCCCGAACGCCGGGACGGCCATAAAAGAGCGAGTACTTCAGGCCATGGGTTGACGGCAAAACCGGCCTTGGAACGCGCCAGAGAACCATCTCCACAATTGCGCCATCGTCATAGTCGATCCGCTGTTGGAAGAGGAGTTCGGCCTTCATCGTTCGCCCTTGATGGCATCATACACCATATGGTACTACATACGCTAATCCAGCCCGAGTGGCGGCTGCGACACGTCCCTCGACTTTACGGCGAAAATGCGCAATATTGCTTCCCCGCTACTCCAGCATCTGCAGGTCGAGCGGCTCCTCGCGCATGCAGTCGAGGGTGCGGATGCTGGCGAGGGCCCGCTTGAGCGCGGAGCTCTTGCAGGGCTCCACCGTAACCACAAACGGCAGCGCGTCCTGCGGGTAGCCCGGCTTCTGCACGATGGCGCGAATATTGATCCGCTCCCGCGCCAGCGCCCCGGTTATCTCCGAGACAATGCCCGGCCGGTCGTTAACCAGGAAGCGGACATAGTGCGGCACCTCGAACTCACCGCCCACCTCGGCCGGCGAAGAGGGAATCTCCACCCGCCGGGAGCCGTGCGCCAGGGCCAGCAGGTCGCTGACCACCGCCACGGCCGTCGGATGGCCACCGGCTCCGTGGCCGGAGAAGACCACGTCTCCGCCGTAGTGACCGCTGAGGACGACCATATTTTCCGTGCCGCGCGACCAGGCCAGCGGCGAGCGCAGGTCCACCAGCATGGGCCCAACGGTGGCCGCCAGCGGTCCAGCGCCCTTGTGCGCCCGTGCCACCTGGCGAATCGTGCAGCCCAGGTCCCGCGCATAGCTAAAGTCCACCGCCGTGACCGAGGTGATGGTCTTGGGGATGATCGACTCCGGATCCACCTCCACGCGCAGCGCCAGGCGCATGAGGATGGCGAGCTTGGCGCGGGCGTCAAAGCCGCCCACATCCTCGGTGGGGTCGGCCTCGGCATAGCCCTTGGCCTGGGCCTCGGCCAGCACCGCGTCAAACTCCGCGCCCGCCTCCATCTTGCTGAGGATGAAGTTGCAGGTGCCGTTCAGAATGCCCTCGATGCGCTCGATGCGGTCACCGGCCAGCCCCTGCTCCAGGCCCGGAATCACCGGGATTCCCCCGGCCACGGCCGCGCCATACTTGAGGTGGCCGCCTTTGGCCTCGGCCAGGCGCTCCAGTTCCACTCCGTGAAAAGCGATGAGCTTTTTGTTGGCGGTCACGGCGCTCTTGCCCGCCTCCAGCGCCTTGCGCACCCACGCTCCGGCGGGGTCCAAACCGCCGGCAAGCTCCACAATCACGTCCACGTCCGAGGCCAGCACCGCCTCGGCGTCCTCGCTCCACACCACGTTGGCGCCGGCCCACTCCGCGCGCTTGCGCGCCACACCGCGGTTATACACGTGGGTCAGCTCCAGCCCCTCGGGCTTCGACTCCGCCAGAATCCGGGCCACCGAACTGCCCACGGTTCCAAATCCAAAGATGGCGATGCGCAGCGGACGGCGAAAGCGCGCTTCCTTCACGGAAACCGCCAGCGGAGATACGGATACGTTCACTTGGGACACAGGTTTTCCTCTTTTTTGGGGACGGTTGAGAACTTGCAATACCCCGATGATACCTGAGGGCCGGAGCAGCAAGGGAGCCGGCGTGAGACCGCGCTCTTCAGGCGCCGCGAGCCTCGAAACGAGCCAGATATTCGGCAGGCGTCACCACTGTCACTCCGTTCCGGGTTTCTGCCGGAAAGTGCCGGAGGTTCCCGGTCACGAGCCACGCCCCGGCTGCGTGCGCCAGGGCGATGAAAGGCGTGTCTTTGGGGTCAGGACAACCCAGAGGCCAGGAGGCGGGGTCGGGAAGCCTCATGCTCTCTTCAATCAAATACCCCAGCCAGAGGGGCGGAAAACCGTAGCGATGAAACCGGGCGCGGCGGACGACTTCCCGGTATTCCGCCGCCAAACCTGGACTGGTGACCACATGAACCAGGCCGCTCAGGACCAGACCCGCAACAATGTTGGCGGGGGGACCAGCGGGGCTGATACCGGCAGAGACGACGACGTTGGTATCGAGAACAATCAGGCGCATTCGGGGTCTTCGTCTGTCGTGCTGCGAATGCGCTCGATCTCTGCCTCAATCTCTCCGTTGCTTGCCTGGCAGGTTCCGGAGGCTTCCGCGAGGCGCCAGCTCTCCCGCAGGCTGGCAAGCGCCATGGCCCGGCGAAGCTCGCGATCTTCCTTGACTACGTCGCCAAAGACAGGGACCAGGAAGAAGGCGGGACCGTTCTGGCCGACGAGAAGGGTGGTCTCTCCCGCAGGGACCTCCTTGAGAGCTTTGACCCCGCGCGTTCTGAACTCACGCAGCGAAACCTGACGCATAGGGCGCCTCCTTCATTCAGCGTAGCCATAATGGCTACGCTGGTCAAGCTGTCGCAACTTTCATTGCAGGAGAGCAAGCTTTCGAGTACATGCGCTTCTTTGCAAAATCTGCCGCTCACCCTTCCGTACCATGGCGAAAACTTGTCGTTCTGTGGTATAGATACTGGCATGAGGCGCGGGCTTTCCATTCTCATGGTTTTGCTGTTCGGGCTCGGCCCCCTGGCCGCTACGCTCGAAGCCAGCGACCAGTCGCGCCTGCCCGCATGCTGCCGCCGCCATGGAGCGCACCACTGCACCATGTCTCCCGGGGCTATGGGGCGGATGGCGGAGCAAAGCCCTACGGGCGCGCCCAGCCTGACCGCGGCATCGCACTGCCCCTGTTTCCCCGGATACACAGCCGCTCCCACGGCTCCCGGTCATGCCCTGGCAGCCTGCTCGACGGCACTCCCGGTTCTGCTCTCCCAGCCTCACTCTCCTGCTTTTACCCGCACGGCGGCTCTGCTGAGCCAGATTCTGACCCGCGCCGGCCGCGCTCCCCCCGCTTCTTCCCTGGCATAAGAGTCTGTTGAAGGCGTCCCCCTGGCCCAAGCGGCCAGCGGTCAGCGCATTTTCCGGCTGAGCGGACTGCAAGCATTGCATCGAGGAGATTCGTCTCTCCCGCGCGCGCTTCGCCTTCGACACACCCCTGCACCCCTCAGGCAAACTGGCCGCGGAATGGACCGCAGTCCGAAGAGATGCCCGAGAGCCATCAAGAAGTTGTTCGGAGGCCTGTACCCACATGCGCTTGCGTTCTCTCCAACTCACCGCCCTTCTGCTGGCCGCCTCGCTCCCCGCGCTGGCCACTGTCTTCTCCGCCGTTCACGGCGTCATTCACGATCCGCAGCATCGGCCCATTGCGGGCGCCGAAATCACGCTGAAGGCCTCGGATTCGGAGTTCGCGCTGCATGCCTCCACCGGTCCGGACGGTGAATTCGAGCTTCCCCCCACTCCCATCGGCGTCTACCGGATCACCATCGCCGCCCCCGGTTTCGCCTCCGTCACGCAGCCCCTCGCGGTTGCCTCCGGCACCAGCCCGGTGCTGCACATCGCCCTGCCCGTGGCCTCCGCCACGCAGACGGTGGTGGTGCAGGAGTCCGTGGCCCAGGTGGACTCGGTCACCCCCACCACCCTGGTGAGCCGCGACATGATCGAGGAGACCCCGGGCGCCAGCCGCGCCAACTCATACGCCGCCATCATCGACTACACCCCCGGCGCTTACATGACCCACGACATGCTCCACATGCGCGGTGGCCACCAGACGAGCTGGCTGATTGACGGCGTGAACATCCCCAACACCAACATCGCCGCCAACGTGGGCCCGCAGATCTCCCCCGGCGACATGGACCAGATCGAGGTCTCGCGCGGCAGCTATGCGGCCGATCTCGGCGACCGCACCTACGGGGTCTTCAACATTGCGCCGCGCAACGGATTCGAGCGCAATCGCGAGGCTGAGCTGCGCCTTTCCGCCGGCAACTTCTACACCGGCGAGTCGTCCCTCTCCGCCGGAGATCACTCGCTGCGGGCAGCCTGGTACGGCAGCGTCGCCGCTGACCGGTCAGGCTATGGCCTTGAAACGCCGGTGGCCGCGGTGGTCCACGACGCCTCCAACTCGCAGAGCGGCTTTGGCTCGCTGCTGGTGAATCCCAACCCTGCCAACCAGCTCCGCTTCAACGGGCAGTTGCGCCAGGACTTCTTCCAGGTTCCTTACGATCCCAACCCGAATAGCTGGCTCAACCAGATCTATGACTCGCACCTGCTGCGCGACGGCCAGACGGAGCGCGACGGCTTCCTGATCGCCGACTGGGTTCACACCCTCTCGCCCAAGGCCATGTTTGAGGCCGCTCCCTTCTATCACTGGAATGTGGCCAACTTCGACTCCAAAGGCACGGACGCCCCGGCCGCCACCACCTGGGACCGAACGTCGAATTACGCCGGCTTCCAGGCCAACCTGCGCGGAGAGCTCAAGCGCAACAACCTCGCGGCCAGCTTCTACTCGTTCTTCCAGCACGACTCGTCGCTCTTCGGCGTGCTGTTCAACGATGGCTCCGGCACGAACCCAATACATGAAACCGATGCCGTCTCCGGGGGCATCGTGGAGGGCTCGGTCTCTGACAGCTTCCGGGTTACCGACTGGCTGACTCTGCTGGCCGGGATGCGCTTCTCCTCGTTCCACGGCGGCGTCACCGAGAACCACGCCGACCCGCGGGTGGGCGCCACGGTCACGGTGCCCCGCCTGCACTGGGTGCTGCGCGGATTCTATGGCCGCTACTACCAGGCGCCGCCGCTGGTCAGCATCGCCGGACCGCTGCTCGCCTACGCCAATGCCAACAATACCGGCTTTGCCGTGCTGCGCGGCGAGCGCGACGAGGAGCACCAGTTCGGCGTCCAGATTCCGTTCCGCGGATGGGACCTCGATGTGGACAACTTCAAGACCCGCATCAACAACTTCCTCGACCACTCGAACATCGGCGAGTCCAGCGTCTATATCCCGGTGACCGTGGATGGAGCGCTGGTGCGCGGCTGGGAAGCAACCCTGCGCAGCCCCTCTCTCTGGCATCGCGGACAGTTTCACCTGGCCTACTCCAACCAGATTGCCGAGCAGCGCGGGGCCATCAACGGCGGGCTCATCTGCATCTCCAACTGCGATTCCAGTTTTGACTACACCCCGGTTGACCACGACCAGCGTCAAACACTCAACACCGGATTCACGGCGAACCTTCCGGCTCACACCTGGTTCTCCAGCAACGTCTATTACGGATCCGGTTTTGCCAACGGCACCGCCGGGGTTACCGACGGGGACGGGAACCTGATCAGCCCCTACCAGGGCAACTATCTGCCAGTGCACACCACCTTTGACGTGGCTGCCGGCCTCCCGCTCGGCGAACGCTGCAAGTTCGCCGTCAACGTGGTCAACGTCACGAATCATCGTGTCTTGACCGACAGTTCGCTGACCATCGGCGGATTCCACTTCAATGACCCGCGGATGATCTCCGCCGAACTGCGGTACCGGTTTCATTTCTAAATTTCACTGAACGAACAGGGCACCGGCCATGGAGTTGCAAATAATTTCCTTGTGAGGGGATAGCATAACTTCCATGGCCGTAATTTTTCTCAAGCTCAACCTCAAAGACCAGCAGGAGATCGTGGTCCTGGGCGCGCCTTCCAGCTTTGAGCCGGAACTGGCGCAACTGCCCGCACTCCACATCCATCGCAACCTGGAATCGATGCCCGAAGCCGCGTTTCTGCTCGCGTTCGTGACCCGCAAGGCCGAGGTGAACGCCCTCGCCGCGCAGGTGGCCGTGTGCGCCAAGGGCGACGCCATCGTGTGGTTCGCCTATCCAAAGCTCAGTTCAAAGAAGCTGAAGTGCGACTTCAACCGCGACACAGGTTGGGACGCGCTGCACGCCCTTGGCTTTGAAACCGTCCGCGCCGTGGCCATCGACGAGGACTGGAGCGCGCTGCGCTTCCGCCGCAGGGAGTTCGTGAAGGCACGAGCGAAGTAGACCGCGGCACGGAGCGTGAGACGGGTTCGGGGATGGCGGAAGGAGCCTCTATTCCACCGCAAACAGGCCCGGCATCACCGCGCCGGCCTTGCCTTCGACCACCTGCGTGAAGGCTTCTGCATTGAGCGGCGGCTCCGGCCCGATATAGACCGTCCGCGCCCGGTTGCGCCGCGCCCAGTGGACAAAACTGGCCGCCGGATAAACCGAACCGGAGGTGCCCACTACCACCATCAGCGTGGCACGCTTGATCTCGCGCTCAAGCCGCTCCATCTCCAGCGGAATCTCGCCGAAGAAGACGATGTGCGGCCGCAGCCGCGCTCCGCAGGCGCAGTGACCCACCTCGGCCAGGTCCTGATAAAGGGCGTGATCTTCAACCGGAGGCCGCCCGCAATCGTCTTCGCAATGCGCCTTGTTCAGCTCGCCGTGCATGTGCACCAGCCGCCGCGAGCCGGCGCGCTCGTGCAGGTCGTCCACATTCTGCGTGCAGAGAAAGAATCGGTCGCCGATGCGCCCTTCGAGCTCCGCCAGGGCAAAGTGCGCCGGGTTGGGCTGCGCCGCCGCTCCCGCCGCGCGGCGCGCGGAGTAGAACTGCCACACCAGCCCCGGATTGAGCTCCCACGCTTCCGGCGTGCACACGTCCTCGATGCGATTGCCGGCCCAGAGTCCATCCTCGGCGCGGAAGGTGGGCAGGCCGCTCTCGGCGCTGATGCCTGCCCCGGTGAGCACAAACACCCGGTCGCCCACGCCTACGGGAATCGTCTGCATCGCAGAGCTCATTTCACTTGGCCGGCCCGAAGACTTGCCGGGCCATGCTCCCTGTTCACTGTTCCCTGTTCACTGCATCCACTGCCCTTACGGCTCCAGCAGGATCTTGCCCGTTGTCTTGCGGTCCGCGAGATCGCTCTGTGCCTGCGCGGCCTCGGCCAGGGGATATACGTGCTCGGTGCGCAGCTTCAGGTCGCCCTTTGCCGCCCAGCCCAGCACATCGCCGGCGCGCCACTCCAACTCGGCGCGCGTGGCCAGGTGGTGCCAGAGCGTGGGCCGGGTGATAAACAGAGACCCCTTGCCGCTCAACTGAATCAGGTCGAAGGGCGGCACAGGGCCGCTGGAGGCGCCAAACAAGGCCAGCAGGCCGCGGGGCCGCAGGCAGTTGAGGCTCTGGTCAAAGGTCGTCTTGCCCACCGAGTCATAGACCACATCCACGCCCCGGCCCGCGGTGAGCCGCTTGACCTCGACTTCAAAGTCCTGCTCGGTGTAGAGAATCACCTCGGATGCGCCGGCCTCGCGCGCCAGTTCTGCCTTGGCTTCGGTGGAAACCGTGGCGATGACCCTTGCGCCCAGCTTTGCCGCCATCTGCGTGAGCAGCAGCCCCACGCCTCCGGCCGCGGCATGAACCAGCGCCGTGTCTCCGGCCTTGAGGGGAAAGGTGGAGTAGGCCAGGTAGTGGGCGGTCATGCCTTGGAGCATGGCCGCGCCGGCCTGCTCGGGCGAAAGGCCCGCGGGCACCTTGACCAGTTGCGCCGCCGGCACCAGAGCGTACTCCGCATAGCTGCCCATCACGCTCGCGCTGGCCACCAGGTCGCCGGCGGCAAATCCTGTCACGCCGGGCCCCAGTTCTTCCACCGTACCCGCCGCCTCGCTGCCCGGCACCAGGGGCAGTTGCGCCTTGTAGACGCCCTTGCGGAAGTAGATCTCAATGAAGTTGACCCCCACCGCTTCCACGCGGATCAACACCTGCCCCGGCCCCGGCTGGGGAATGGGCAACTCGGCAAGCCGCAGTACCTCCGGCCCACCCGTCTCATAAATTTGAATGGCTTTCATATCAGGCCTAGATTGCACCCTGAGGCCGGGTAACTGCAAGCACTCGGCCGGTAAAGCACGCTGCGCGGCGATGGAGAAGGCCACGCCGTGCAAGCTGGCCCGAAGGCATCTTCCCCCGGCGCGCGGCTGCTTTGCCGTCCAGCTTTCAGAGGACTGGCCCCTGCCAATTGCGCTGACTGCCTGGGTTTCAACAGGGCAATCCTTACCGTATGGGTAAAAAGTACACAGTCCGGCTTCATGCCAAATCGGGCCACGCCCCCATCAACCTACACATTTTCAGCATCTTGTCCGATATGGGCCTTTGGCCCAGCAAGTGCAAACCCAAGGTTGCCCCGCAAGACCTGCTCTCCCGGCGGATGGGCCGCTCGGCGCAAGGCAGGACGGGAAGAGGTAATCCAGGATGATCATGCATCGATATGTTGCGTTGAGTTTTGCAACGGCTCTGGCCGTGGCGGGCGCCACAGGCTGCGCCACCAAGAACTACGTGCGCATCCAGACCGCCCCCATCATTGACTCCACCAACAAGCTCGAAGACAAGACCGCGGACAACAACCGCAGGATTCACGACGTGGACGAGCGTGCGCAAGCCGGCGTGCGCGGAGCCCAGGGAGCGGCCGACACAGCCAATACCAGCGCGCAGGGCGCGGCCAAGTCGGCTGAAGACGCCGAGACCGCGGCCAACACCGCCGTGCACCGCGCCGACTCCCTTGAAAGCATCGTCAAGGGCCTGGACAACTACACCCCGGTGGCCAACGTCTCGGTCACCTTCGGCTTCGACAAGGCAGTGCTGACCAAGGAAGACCGGGAACAGCTCGACACCTTTGCCGCTCAGCTCGGCTCAGCCCAGAGTTACATCCTTGAGGTCACCGGCGGGACCGACTCCATCGGCTCACCCCAATATAACTATGAGCTCAGCCAGCGCCGCGCCGACGCCGTTGTCCAGTACCTGGCGGCAAAGTACAGCGTCCCCGCGCACCGCTTCTATCTCATTGGCATCGGCAAGGACAAGGCCGTGGCCCCCAACACCACCGCAGAAGGCCGCAAGCTCAACCGCCGCGTTGAGATTCGCCTGCTGCAAAACGCCACCGCGGAACCCACGAGCGCCCAGGCATCCAACGGCCGGTAATCGGCTTCCAACTTCCTGAGCGACATTTCCGAAGAAAACAGCAGGGCCGGTCCGATGAGAGGGCCGGCCCAGTTTTTTGGCGGAGTCTTTAGCCGGCTTCCTGTTGGCGGAGCTTTTCGGCCCGGACGTCATTTGCGGTAAAGAGGCACAGAAACGGCGCTCCCGCAGCCGCGGCCTCGACCGCCGGCCGTCCATTGGCCTCTTCCCGCTCCACCAGGCAGACGACCGCGGCCACCGTCATTCCCGCCTCGCGGGCCGCCTCAATGGCGTTGATGGTGGAGGCTCCCGTGGTGCAGACGTCGTCCACAATCACCACGCGCGCGCCCTCACGGCAGAAGCCCTCGATGCGCCGGCCGGTGCCGTGGGCCTTTTCCGCCTTGCGCACCAGAAAGCCGTTGAGCAGAGGAGCGCCGGGGTTGGAAAGGGCGCGCCACGCGCTCGCCGTGGCCACGTTGCTGACGATGGGGTCGGCTCCCATGGTGAGGCCGCCGACGGCTTCGGCATCCACGCCATGGGCCTCCAGCAGTTCGAGCACGGCGTGGCCGGTCAGGCGGCCGCCTTCAGCGTGCAGGGTGGTGGTGCGGCAGTCGATGTAGTAGTCGCTGGTGCCGCCCGAGGAGAGCTTGAACTGGCCAAGGCGAAAGCTCAGCCGCGCGATGAGCGGAAGCAGCAATTGTGCGTGGGTCGGAGTCGTCATTCCTGTCGATTGTAAAGCGCGGCCCTTGGCGCGGAAAGCCTCTCCGCCCTCAGGCCGCGATTTGACCCATAATCGTCGCAGCGACAAGCCTGCGGCGCAGTCATCTCCCTCACGGGCGCGAGACAAAGTTGAGCAGGTGCATGTAGGACTGGTAGACCTTGCCGGTAGCCCGCGTCATGCCAATCTCGCATGTCCGGCTGCTGGAGTAGTACCCATCGTGATCCGCCGCTCTTGCCTGCCCGGCTTCAATGCTGGTGGCCGAGGCCGTCAGCTCCGGAAACAGGAATCCGCGGTCACCGGCAAAGGCGCAGCAGCCGACATCCTGCGGGACGAGAACCGTATCGCTGCAGGCGTTGGAGATTTTGACGAGCTTGGCCGTGATGGACATCTTGGCCGCCGAGCACACAGGGTGCAGCGCGACCGAGTGAACCTTGCGATGAATGGTGAGTTTGGGCAGCAGCTTGTCGTGGGCAAACTCGATGGAGTCCAGAATGGTGAGCTTGTCGAATTTGGCCTGATTCTCAGGGCTGAGATGGGGGCGCGCGGTCTTGAGGCCGTAGGTGCATGGACTGGTGTCCACCACGATGGGCAACTCGCCTCCGTTGGACCAGCGGAAGAAGTTCTCGACTGTGTGATCGACAGAGGCGTGGTGGGCGGCTTCGAACCCTTTGGAGGAAAACGGAACGCCGCAGCAGTTTCCGGCGATGTCGGAGGGGACATAGAGTTTGACGCCCGCCCGGTCAGCGACATTGAGCAGCGCCTGCATGACGGTGGTCTCCTGCTGCTCGCCGGGCAGAGCGCCCATGATGCGCGAGATGCAGGCGGGAAAATAGATGGCCTCGGCCTGCGCGGCGGGGCGCGCCGGCAATGCGCCGCGGCGGGGGCGCGGCATCTCCGCGCACCACTGCCAGAAGGCCTCATCCATCAGACCGCGCGAGGCCTTGTCCAGCAGGCCGGTGACGCCACGCATGAAGCCGAGACCCAGAACGCCCTGGACCATGTGGCCGGCTCCCAGCGCAAAGCGCGCGCCGAACTCGACCAGGCCCAGGTTCCTGGCCAGCGTGACCGCGATGCCGTTGGCCAGCGAGGTATGGCGCAACTGCCGGAAGCGCTTGGTCAGCTTGCCGGTGTCGATGCTGACCGGGCAGGCAGTGGCGCACAGACCATCCACGGCGCAGGTGTCGAGCGCCATGTAGGGGAAGTCGCGGTTGAGCGCGTCGGCGGCGGCATAATCGCTGCCCGAGTCCTTGAGCCGCTGCATCTCGCGGCGCACCACAATGCGCTGGCGCGGGGTGAGCGTCAGGTCGCGGCTGGGGCACTTGGGCTCGCAGTAGCCGCACTCGATGCACTTGTCGATCTCCGGCTCGACGGTGGGCATCTTCTTCAGGTCGGCCATGTGGGCGGCGGGGTCGGGATTGATGATGACGCCCGGATTGAGCAGGTTTTCGGGGTCCGCCAGCGCCTTGAGCTTCTGCATCACCGCGTAGGCTTCAGTGCCCCATTCGGTCTCGACAAACGGGGCCATGTTGCGGCCGGTGCCGTGCTCGGCCTTCAATGCGCCATCGTACTTGCGCACCACCAGGTTGACCACGTCGTCGATGAAGTCGCGATACTGGGCGATCTCCTTGTCGGTGTTGAAGCCCTGGGCGATGACGAAGTGCAGGTTGCCGTCCTTGGCGTGGCCAAAGATGATGGCGTTGGTGTACCCGTGCTTGGCGAAGAGGCGGGTGAGGTCAACGGCGGCGTCGGCCAGGTTTTCGATGGCAAAGGCGACGTCTTCAATGATGACCGTGGTGCCGCTGGCCCGTACCGCGCCGACGGACGGGAACAGCCCCTTGCGGATGTTCCACAGGCTGTCCTGCACCACTGGATCGCTGGTAAACACGGCTTCAGCGAGCAGGGTGAGGCCCTTGACCGCGGCTTGCGCCCTGGCGGCGTTCTCCTGTACGGCGGAGACATCCGCCGTCTGGAACTCCACCAGCAGCGCCGCGGCCGACTCCGGCAGCAGGCGAATCTCCGGCGCGATGCCGGGCTTGGTCTCCACCGAACGCAGCGAGGCCCTATCCATCAGTTCCAGGGCGGCTGCTCCAGCGTCGCGCAAGGGCGCAATGGCCGCGCATGCCGCGTGCAGGTCGGGGAATAGCAGCAGCCCGGTGTACTTGACGGGCAGATCCGGCACAGTCTCCAGTACCGCCTCGGCGATGAAGGCCAGCGTTCCCTCGGCGCCGATCAGCGCGTGGCTGAATATCTCAACCGGCGAAGAGAAGTCGAGGAAGGCGTTGAGCCCGTAGCCGGTGGTGTTCTTCATCCGGTACTTGGCGCGAATGCGGGCAGCTAGGGCGGTGTTGGCTTCGAGTTCCTGCTTCAGATCCAGAAGCCCCTGCGCCAGCAAGGGCTCTTTGGCGCGGAATTGCGCGTCGGCGTCGGGCGCGGCGGTGTCGATCACCGTGCCGGAGGGAAGCATGAAGGTCATGGAGCGCAGCGTGTGATAGGCGTTCTGCGAGACGCCGCAACACATGCCGCTGGCGTTGTTGGAGAGGATGCCGCCCAGCCGCGCCGCGGTGATGGACGCCGGGTCAGGACCGATCTTGGCGCCATACACCTTGAGCATCTGGTTGGCCTGCTGCCCGATCAGGCCGGGTTGCACGCGCAGCAGCTTTCCCTCCTGCTCCGCGCTGGCCGAGCGCCAGTAGCGCCCCACGTCCACCAGGATTCCATCCGTAATGGCCTGGCCGGAGAGGCTTGTGCCCCCGGCGCGAAAGGTGAGGGGAATCTTCCGCTGGCGGCTGTATGCAAACAGGCGGCGCACTTCCTCTGAGTTGACGGGCTGCACGACGGCCCGCGGAATCAAGCGGTATAGGCTGGCGTCGGAGGCAAAGGCGATGCGGTCAATGGTCCGCGTGAGAATGCGCGAAGACTCGATGAAGCTCTGCAACTCGGTTGCGATCTCCGCGGGTCCGATTGTGCCTTTCCGCTCCGTTGGCAATTCGATCAGTGAAGCATTCGCAGCCATGTGCCTCTCGCTTTCCGATGGGTTCTCTAGAGCCGTCAAGAAGTTGAATCCGCAATGATATTGCCGGGGTGTTTTGGCGCGGCCTGTTCGCCAGGATGGAAGGTCACTATAGTTATCCGCCTTCCCGGCAGACCTTGTCCATCGGGCGATTGACCACACAAACCGCATTGTGGACCGGGAGAACGCGGATGGATGGCGCAAGTCAAAGCAGGCCAGCTTCATAGCCCCGAATGCTGAACCGGGCGCGTGCTGCGTGGGATGAAAACTCAAACAATTGTGTAGGTAAACTTACCTCGATCCGGGCTTTCCGGCTACTGTACCGCGATGGACTGGGTCTTGAGATTCCAACCGCGCAGCCCGATGGCCGGTTTGGAGGAACCCGCGGGAAATTCGATGGCGACGATGCGTTCTTCGCCGGGAAGCAGCGAGATGTAGTTCTCGCTGTAGTAAGCGGGCAGAATCCGCTCGCCGCTGGCGGAGTCTTTGAGGGTGAGCTTGACCATCAGCGCCGGGGCCGAGCCCGAGTTGGCGATCTTCACGGTTGCCTTCCGTTCGGCGCCCGAGGCCGCGACGGTGGCCGAGGCGGTAAGCGCGGCGTCGGGCAGGCCGTTGAGTTCGCGCAGCGATGCCTCGTCTCTTGACCACCAGTAGAGGTTGTTGCTGACCGGCTCTCCCGCAGCGTTGGCCACGTCGAGTCGCACCAGGACCGCGTGCCCGGCAGCGAGTGTTTCCAGGTCCGGCTGGCCCACGCGGGTGCGTGCATTGGCGGCGGCCAAGATCTGGTTGGCCTGGTCGCTCAAAGCTTTGCCGTCGAGCCCAATGACCCGAACGCGCACATTATAGGAGGCGGCAGGGCCCAGGTTGACCAGATCCACCGCGCCGTCCGTCAGGTCAAGCTGCGCATGCACCGGTTCGCAGGCCTTCTGCGTGCCGTAGAAGCTGGACTGAGTGTCGTAGTCCGAGCCAAGGAAGTTCCACTCCATGCTCGGCCAGGCGGGCTGGGTCATCCAGATCATGCGGCCGGAGTTGGGCTGCCAGAGATGGGCGGCAAAGCCCTCGAAGATGGCGCGATGGCCGACATAGTCCAGCATCTGCGCCTTGCGCTCAAAGTCCTCAAGGCTGGTGGGCGCGCCGAACTCGGTCTCCATGTGCTGCATGAACGGAGCCACGGCGCCGTTCCCCGTCTGGTGCCAGTCGTGGTAGGACCAGGTGTCTGAGATGGGCCAGCGGTCAGCTTCGGGAATGAAGGCCTCGATGCCCTCAAGGGTGGGCACGCTGGGGATGCCAAGCTCGACGGAGAAGCCGCGGTTGATGCGGTAGTAGGTTTCGAGCGGCTGAAGCTGGTAAGGGCCGGAGTTGCGCAGGTTCACCTGGTTGGAGCTGCCGGTGTAGTAGCGCGTGTGGTCCAGAGTGCGGGTCAGCGCGGCCAGCCCCTCGTTGAGGATGGGCTGCGGCACGCCCTCGTTGCGGCCGCACCAGACGACGATGGAGGGATGGTGCCGGTAGCGCAGGATGCTGTCGCGCGCATTGGCGAGCCAGAGCTGCGGGTCCTGCGCTTCGAGGTTATAGCCCTGCGTGGACTCCCAGAAGTCGTTCCACACCATCAGGCCGTACTTGTCGGCGAGGGCATAAAAGCTCTCCTCGCTGTCCTGGCCCATCCAGTCGCGAATCATGTTGACGTTGGCCAGCCGGTGAAGGCGGAAGTATGGCTCCAAATGTTCGACGGAGACGCGCTTGCGGCTGTCGTCCATGCCCCAGTTGCCGCCGCGTGCGGCGATGCGGACGCCGTTGACCTTGATGACAAGGTCGGTGCCGGGCCAGGCTCCATCGACAGGGCGAATGGAGGCCGAGCCTTCGGCTCCGGCGGCGAGCGAGTGGACCCAGGCGTGGCGCATCCACTCTGGGGTGGCCTGGCCGGGAGGCAGCAGGTTCGGGGTCTGGTCGTCAATCTGGCGGATGCCCTGGTGGGACTCGTCGATGAGGGGGAGCGCGCTGTCATGGGTGCGAGCCGGCAAGACCTCCACGCGGCGCAGATGTCCGCCCGCATCAAGGAGCGAAGTTTCGTAGCTCACTTCCCTCATGCCAAAGTCGATCTTCTTCTGGCTGGAGACGGCGCTGGGCTGGCGAAAGCTGACCGTTAGAGAATGCAGGGCAGCTTCGCCATAGCCATTGGGCCACCACAGGCGGGGATGCTGAACGCGGAGTTGCGCAAAGTCTGATGGAAGAAGGCGGGCGATGGTCTCGCCGGGCGCGAGGGTCAGGCGCTTGCTCACCTTGACGGAGTCGAACGCCGCCGTCAGTTCGCCGTCGACCGGGGCGTTCGATGAGTTGGTGAGCGGGGCCTCGATCTCAACATCGGCCTCGCTGAGGTCCGCTTTGGGCAGGGTGGTGATGACGTTGAGGTCGCCCACCTTCACCGGGCCAGACGCGGTGAGCGTCACCGCCTGCCAGATGCCGGTGTTGCGGTCGCGAATGCCGGGAATCCAGTCCCAGCCCTCGGTGGCGGAAAAGGTCGGGCCGTCGATTACCTGGATGCCGCCATTCTCGCCAGGGCCCGCCTTGATGGATTGCTCGTGAGCGATGCCGGGATGCGGCGGCGGGGAGACGCGCACGGCCAGGGCATTCTGGCCGGGGGTGACAAGGCTGGTGACGTCAAAGACGCCGCGCAGAAACGCGCCGGTAAAGCCGCCCAGCTTTTTGCCGTTGAGCCAGACCTCGGCGGCGTAGTTGACGCCTTCAAACGTGAGCGTCAGCCGTTGGGCGCGCGCGGCGGCGGGGGTCTTGAACTCCACGCGATACCAGTAGTCCTGATGGGCCAGACTCTCCGGAATAGCCATGTTGTTGAGCCCGTAATCGGGGTCGGGATAGAGGCCGCGGTCGATCATGGTGGTCAGCACCGTGCCCGGAACCGTGGCGGCCAGCCAACCCTTGGCAGCGTAGCCGGCCTTGGACAGGTCTTGGGGCGGAGCTTTGACCTCTGGCGCGGCGGCCAGCTTCCATCCGCCCTGAATGGTCCAGGGATTCGCGCCGGCAAGCTCCGTTTTGAGGTCCGCCGCGGCCTGCGGACGGGCAGTTCCCTTTTGCAAAGGCTCCTTGCTGCGAGGCAGTATCGCGGGGTCCTGCGGCTCCGTCTGCCCGGCCATGCTGCGGGTCTGCACGGACCAGTGCTTCGATGCTTCCTCATAGAGGGGGAGGGTGAAGTCGGGCGGCGCGGCGGCCATCGCCTTCACCTGTTCCGCGGTGAGGGCCGCGCGGTAGAGGGTCAGGGCCGCAATTTGCCCGCCGAAGTGGCGGCTGCCCAGGCTCCCGATGGGCCCTGGAGCCATCTCAAGAAGCGGAGCGATCTCGCCCTGCGTCTGCGCGGCGTGGGCCACAGGCTGGCCGTCGGCATAGAGGGTAATGGTCTGCCCATCGCTCACGGCGACGGCCAGATGCCAAAGGGGCGCGATCTTCAGAGTCCCGCTGATCAGGTGAACGGTTCCCTGCCCCCGTCCCAGCCAGAGGCCGAGATGGCCGTCTTCGACGCCGACAAACCGGGCGTCCTCCGCGGCTGGGTCGCCCAGGCCGGCGAGCAGCACCGTGCCCTGGAGCATGTCATCGGCATTGAACCAGAAGGCAAGGCTCCAGGGGGCATGGCCGGCGAGGAGGGCGTCGCGGGCAGGCTGGCCTCTCATGCCCAGCCGGTCCAGCAGTTCCGTGGCCTGGCCGTCCAGGGTCGATGGCGGCGCCAGCGGCTTGGTCAGGCCGGGGCCATCGGCAAGAAAGACCGCGTTGTAAGGCCCATAGGCCTCCTCCGGCAGGGACTGCGCCGGGGCACTCAATGGGGTGAAGAGCGCCGCCGCCGCAAACACCGCGGCGAGCGGGAGAAAGCGGGTGACAATTGAAGGCGCGGCGGCAGGCAGGGGGGCTTTGGCAGAGTTTTGCATGTCGGGAAACATCCTAAACGGTGGAACCGCAAATTGCTGTGTCCGCGCTTCCAGATCATGCTGAATGGGAAAGCCGAGCGGCGATCGAGCGCCGCTGTGCTCTCGGGCACTTTGACAAAGGGGTCCGAATGGGTAAGGTGGTGAAGAGCCGGTCGATGGGTTCAATGCGGCAAAATGGAGAAGCGATGACTCATACAACAGCAGCGCAGGAACCGCGGTGGGCGCCCTTTCGTATGGAACCGCTATTTGTGGAGCGGGTCTGGGGCTCGGAGGATTTGCGGCCGTGGTATGACTTTGTGGCAGGCGGGCAGCCGGTAGGCGAGGTCTGGCTCACAGGCGACCAGTGCATTGCCGCCAACGGGAGGCTGGCCGGCGAGAAGCTTGAGGCGCTCTTTGCCAATCATCCTCGGGAGATGCTCGGACCGGATGTGCCCGGAGCCGGGTCGCCCCTGCTGCTGAAGGTGATCTTTGCCCAGCAGAAACTGAGCGTGCAGGTGCATCCGGACGACGCTCTGGCACAAAAATATGGCCAGCCCCGCGGCAAGACCGAGTGCTGGTATGCTCTGGCGGCTGAGCCGGGCGCACAGGTGGCCTGCGGACTCAACCCCGGCGTCACGGTGGAACAGGTGCGCGCGGAGATTGCCGAGGGCGCCCTGGAACAGAGCCTGACGGTGCTCGATGTGGAGCAAGGCGACATGGTATTTGTGGACGCGGGCACGGTTCATGCCATCTGGCCGGGCTCCATCCTGCTGGAGACCCAGCAGAACTGCGACATCACCTATCGGCTCTATGACTACGGGCGCGGCCGCGAGCTGCACGTGGAGAAGGGCCTGGAGGCCACGCGCCTGCATACGCAAGCCGGCAAAGTGGCCCAGCATGAGGCATCGGATCGGACAACACTTGTTGACGCCGCTTATTTTTGTGTCGAGCGCATCAAGGTTCAGGGCAGCCGGTCAAGCGCCACACTGGGCGGCGGCGCGGCGGGACTGCAATATCTCTTTGCTGCATCCGGCTCGGCGCGCATCGCGGGCGCGGGCTTTGCCGTGGAGTTGCCGGCGCGGGGCGTTGTCGCCGTGCCCGCGGCCTCTCCCTCCTTTGAGATCGAAGACCTGGGCGGGCTTGACCTGATCCGGATCACACCCCGGTGGCCGGAACCGGGGCGCTGACGGCTGGGCATTCCAGCAGCCCCTGCTCAGTCTTCGCTGGTCGTAGATGGTTACCTAAATAAACTTTCGTACCTCGCATAAGCCGTTACGTTTGGACTACAATCCCTCCACTTGGCAATGACTCCAGCATTGAATGCCGGAGTTCCCTGCCTGGCGTAGCCGATCAGCATCGGCGCCCCTGGAATCGCCGCATTGCAGACCGCCGAATGACGGCGGCATGGATTCCGGGCCGCCTCTGCCCCTTTCGCATGGCCGCAAGGCGCGCCTGCTGTTTATTTGCTTCCCTCTCCTCGCTGTGGTGTTCCCGCACGGCACGACCCCGCCGTTGTTTCCAGTGGTTCCTTTGCTTGCCGGGTTGCAAATCAGGAATGCCAAAAGGCATCCGTTGTTTCGACCGGTTTGACGGGCCGCCCGGAATGCGGCGCACGACCAACCCTCCACCCCCCCAAGGGAGTAGCGATGAAACGAAATTGTCTTGAAGGCAGTGCATTTTTGCTTTGGCTGCTGGCGTTCCCGCTTGCCGCGTATGCGGCAACGCCGACCGTTACCGTCAGTCCCGGCTATACCAACATTGGCGTGAACGCCACTGTGCAGTACACGGCCACGGTGAAAGGGCTCGCCAACACGACCGTAAAGTGGGAGATCAACGGCATTGTGGGCGGCAACTCGACGGTCGGCACCATCACCACAGGCGGCTTCTATACGGCGCCTGCCACGGTGCCCACGGTAAGCACTCTAGTCGAGGCGCTTGCCTCGGACAACAAGACCATGGGAGTCCAATATGTGAACGTAGAGCCGGCCGGCCCGACCATCATCGCGATCACGCCCAACCCGATTCCCACCGGAAGCTACACGATCACGCTCTCCGGCTCGAGTTTCAAATCCGGCGCAGTCGTGGAGGCGGCGGGCAACAACCTGCCCACGACCTTTGTGAATGCGACCACGATCAAGGCCAGCGGCTACCAGGGGGCCGCGGGGGCGGTTGCCTTCCAGGTGACGAACCCCGGCACGCTCTGGGGACCGGTCTTCATCGCCCAATTCAAGAGCAGCGTTCAGGTGCCGCCGCAGACCATCTCGCCCACCACCGCCACCGTCGTTTTGGGCAGGACGCAACAGTTCACATCGTCCGGCGCAACCGGGTGGACAGCGACCGCCGGAATAATCTCGGCGACTGGCCTCTTTACCGCTCCCTCCACCATGCCCTCCCCGTCGACGGTAACCGTGACCGCAACCGGTCCCGGCGGCACGGCAAGCGCAGTGGTCACGCTTGCCCCCATTCCTCCGCAGACCATAGCGCCCGCCAGCGCCAGCCTTTACCTCGGCGCAACGCAGCAGTTCACCTCCGTGGGCGCAACGGGATGGACGACCACCTTTGGCACCGTCACCGCCGCCGGACTCTACACCGCGCCGCTCACGCAGCCCACAGGCGGCACAGCCTCCGTGACGGCCACTGGACCCGGCGGCACGGCCAGCGCCGTGGTCACCATCATCAACAGCGCTCCCACCACCATCTCGCCCACAAGCGCCAGCGTCACGCTGGGCGGGACACAGCAGTTCACTTCCAATACCGGCTCCACATGGTCAGCCACCTACGGGTCCGTCACCAGCACCGGGCTTTACACCGCGCCCGCGGCCTTCCCCACATCCAATGCCGACACGGTCACAGTCACAGGCCTGGGAGGAACGGCGAGCGCGTCCATCATCCTGACAGCCCCCACGCCCGTCATCACGGCGGTCGGCAGCGGCGGCCAGATTCCGCTGGGCATCTTTACCACCACCATCACGGGCAGCGGCTTCATTGCCACCTCCACCGCAACCCTGAATGGCACAGCCCTGAGCACTACCTTTGGTTCGAGTACGTCGCTCACCATATCCGGCTACACCAGCCAGTCGGGAGCGGCCAGCGTGGCGGTGAGCAATGGCTCGTCGTCCTCGCAGGCTTTCCCGGTACAGGTCGGCATCGCCAACGCGCAGGTAAGCGCCGCGGCAGCACGGCGCTTCCTGGAGCAGGCCGCCTTTGGTCCCACTCCCAGCGACGCCGCCGCGGTGCAGACCCTGGGCTACAACGCGTGGCTTGCGCAACAGTTCACCATGGCGCCGGTCTCCAACTACAACACCATCACCGGCGACCAGGGCGGCATGCCGCAGCACTTCCTCACCAACGCCGTCAACAATCCTGACCAGGTACGGCAGAGAGTCGCCTTTGCCCTCAGCCAAATCTTCGTCACTTCGATTGACAAGCTCATCTGGAACGGGAACATGGTGAGCTACCAGAACACGCTGCTCACCGATGCGCTGGGCAACTATCGCCAGATCATGGAAGATGTTACGCTGAGCCCGGCCATGGGCCAGTATCTCGACATGGGCAACAACGCCAAGGCCGACCCCACAACGGGAGCCGTGGCAAACGAAAACTTCGCCCGCGAGATGATGCAGTTGTTCACCATCGGCACCGTAATGCTCAACCAGGATGGAACGCCGCAACTGGACAGCAGCAATCTGCCCGTCCCCACCTACTCGCAGTTCCAGATCACCGAGTTTGCGCGCGTCTATACGGGGTGGACCTACGCGCCGCCCGCAGGGCAGCCCGTCCAATGGGGAGCCTACTACAGCGCGGGCAACATGGCGCCCTATGCGCCGGAGCACGATGCCGGTTCAAAGCAACTGCTCAACGGCTATGTGGCGCCGGCGGGCCTTGCGCCGCAGCAGGATCTCGACGCCGCGCTCGACAACATCTTCAACCATCCCAACACGGGCCCGTTCGTGGCCCGGCTTCTGATTCAGCACCTGGTCAAGAGCAATCCCAGCCCGGCCTATATCTCGCGGGTGGCAGGCGCCTTCAACAACAACGGCAGCGGCGTACGCGGCGACATGCAGGCCGTCATTTCCGCCATTCTGCTGGACCCTGAGGCGCGCGCCAACGACAACGGCGGAGCCGACCAGCCCACCGACGGCCATCTGCAGGAGCCGGTCTTGTTTATCGCAGGCATGGTGCGGGCCTTCGGCGGCACCATGAACGACCAGAACTACTACGCATCCGACCTGGCCAACCTGGGGCAGGACATCTTCTCCTCGCCCAGCGTATTCAACTACTACGCTGCCAACTATGGCGTGCCGGGCACCACGCTCACCGGCGGCGAGTTCCAGATATTCTCGCCCAACAACGCGATTCTGCGGATGAATATCGTCTCCTACCTCTTCGGCCAGTGGGGCAGTGCGGTGCAGAGCAACGGTCCGGGAACGATCATCGATCTCACTCCATTCCTTCCGCTCACCAGTAACCCCACCACACTGGTCAGCGCGCTCGACCTCACACTCACGCATGGCACCATGCCGGCGGCCATGAAGTCGGCCATCGTCACCGCGGTCGCCGCCAACACCGGAGGCAACATCCGCCAGGTGCAGCAGGCCTGCTACCTCATTCTCACTTCCAACTACTACAACGTCTGGCACTGAGTTGACAGAGCCCGCGGGCACCTTTTCCGCGGGCTTGATCTTTCATCGACACCCCTGCTGTTGACTCAGCGGAATCCACAAGGAGGAACACGAGATGATGATTCGATCCAGAAGAGAGTTTATCCGTGAGACGGTTCGTTCGGCCGCGGCTCTTGGCGCAGCGGGCGTCATGTCCCGCTTCGGCCAGATGAACGCACTGGCCGCAACCAACCCCGGCTACCAGGCACTGGTGTGCATCTTCCTGTCCGGAGGCAACGACGGACACAATACCGTTATTCCCATCTCCACGGCGCAGCAGAACTACAGCCTCTATGCGCAGGGCCGCCAGGGACTCGCGCTGGCCCAGGCCTCGCTGCTGCCCATCGCCAACGGCAACGACGTCTATGGCCTGCACCCCAGCATGCCCGAGATGCAGACCCTGTATAACTCAGGCGCCATGGCGGTCCTGGCCAATGTGGGAAACCTGGTGCAGCCGCTGAATCGCGACGCCTATGCAACCAACAACCTGGCCCTTGTTCCCGGCCAGCTCTTTTCTCACTCCGACCAGATGAACCAGTGGCAGAGCGCGATTCCCAACGGCATCGCCTCCAACGGCTGGGGCGGGCGGCTCGCAGATCTCATGCAATCGCAAAACGCCGGCGCCATCTTTCCGCCCGTCACCAACAGCGCCGACTGCGGGCTCTTCTGCACCGGCCAGCAGACCTTCCCGGCAACCGTGCCGCCACCGCTCTCAGGACTGCCCGGCGTCACGGGCATGGCCACCATTGTTGGCGTGCAAAACTCATCGGCGCCCACCGCGGGCGTGCAGCAGTTGCTCACCTTTGACAACGGCCTGCAACTGGTACAGGCCGCCAATGGCATCGTGACCCGCGGCAACAACTACGCCACCACGCTCACCGGGCTTCTGCAGACGTCGAGCCTCACCACGGTCTTTCCCGCCAACAACCCGCTGGCCGCGCAACTGCAGACTGTTGCCAACGTGATGTCGGTCCGCTCGCAGCTCGGGCTCACGCGGCAGATCTTCTTCTGCGACTTCGGCAGCTTCGATACGCACGGCCAGCAGTTGGAGACGCAGCAGGCGCTGCTCCAGCAACTGAGCCAGGCTGTGCTTGCCTTCTACGAGGCCACGCAGGAGATGGGCATCACGCAAAGCGTCACCACCTTCACCGCGTCGGAGTTCGGGCGCACGCTCAACCCCAGCGGCACCGATGGCAGTGACCACGCATGGGGCAACCACCACTTCATCCTGGGCGGCGGCGTGCAGGGAGGCAAATTCTACGGCACCTTCCCGTCGCTCGTTTTGGGCTCTGAAAACGACGCCAACAGCCGCGGCACGCTCATTCCCACCACGTCCATCGCGCAGTACGGAGCAACGCTTGCGCAGTGGTTCGGCGTCAGCGCGGCAAACCTGCCCACGGTCTTTCCCAACATCGCCAACTTCGCCTCCTCCAACCTTGGATTCCTCGGCTGAGAACGAAGCTCACGCATAACTCGACCTGTAACTCAACAACGCGGAGGCTTAGCCTCCGCGTTGTTGTTTCATGCCACTTGAGCAAGCGTTCTTAGTTGAGATTCAAGACCGGTGCTCCAGCACCACGGCCCAGTCCTGAAAGATGGGAACCTCCGCGATCTTCCATGAGCCGCTTGCGTCTGGCGTAACTGCGCCGATCTCGATCTCGGCTCCATCCGTGGGATTGAAGAAGAAGGCCCGATAACTCCCGGCCTTGAGATTGCGGAAGGTTGCGCCGCTATAAGACGCGGGGAGATAGGCAATCACAGCCTCGCCCGGAATCTCCGCGGCAAACGGCTTCCAGTAGTCCGCCTTGCTCCAGCGCGGCTCAATCAGATCCGGATGCGGTTCCAGCTTTGCCCAGGAGTAGCGCGTCAGCAGCCCTTTGGCCAGCCCAAGTTGCCCCGAGCCGGGGAGCTGTGCGGCCACATCCCATGCAGGTCCACCCCACGAGTGCCCGTGCGGCGAAAGCCCGTAGGGCTTCTCTCGCGTATTCACCTGCCAGATGCCGTTGGCGCCGTAAGTGTGCCCCGCGCTTCCGCTCAGCAGCGACGACCAGAACATGAACCGCTGCACCTCCTGCCGGCTAGCCTCCTGAATTCCCTCATAGCAGACCTCGCCGATCAGCACCGGCATCTTCGGCGTTGCGGCCAGCGAACCGTTGAGCGTCTCGATGGTGCCGGAAGCGCTCTGGCGGTCGCTGTGTCCGGTCTGCAGCATGTCGAAGTCAAGCACTGCGGCATCATCCACGCAAAGCCGGGCGCTGCTCGATGGATGAATGGTGATGGGATGGTGATGCGCGTCGATCGAGCGCACATAGCGCGCCAGTTCCGTCAGTCCGTGCTTCTGCGTCTCCGCATCCTGCTCCGGCGTCTTCGAGAGATAGTACGGCATGGTTCCTTCGCCGGCCAGGCACCACACCACCGGATAGGCGCTCCAGCGCGCGACCAGGTAGCGCCAATGCTTCCTGACCTTGTCCATGCCCATGCGCGGAATGAAGTATCCCCAGAACCCCACGATGCAGGCGGCGAGTCCTTGCTCGGCCAGGTGCTGAATGCGCCCGTCTGCCATGTCGAAATAAGCCGGATTGACGCGCGAGAAATCCCGCTCCCAGGGATAGCCCGCCTCGTTTGCGCCGCGCTCGTCAAACGGCTCCATGTCCGGATACAGCCCGGCCACAATCTGCACCATGGTGAAGCCCTTGCGCACCCTGTCCGCGGTCAGCGATTCAAATCCATCGGGCCAGTTGAGCCGCTTGCACAGCGCCATCCACCACGTGTCTCCGAGCCAGAAGAAGGGCGTGCCGTCCGCGTGCTGAAAGTGCCGCCGGTCTTCGGCCACGCGCAGCGCTCCGTGCTTGTAGTGGGGGTTCCCGCCCGCATACGGCTCGACCTTCAGGGTCATCGCCTGCCCATGCAGATCTCGGTTGCCCGTGTCGCTGGCAACGGATCGCACGCGATACACGCCAGGGACCGGCGGAGCGTAGCGCACGCGCCACGTGGAGTCGCCTGCCCAGAACGCGGGAATGCGCTCTTCGCTGCCGCCCGGCAGGCTGATGATCGCGTCCACATCCACCTGGTTGAACGGGTCGGCATACTGCTTGCCGCTGACATGGGACCACTCGGTCGCCATGCCGGAGGTGGCGGCTCGCTCTTCCGCAACTCCCTGCTTCACCATCGAAGCCGTCACCGCGGTTGCGGCCAGCGCCTTGACAAAAGTCCGCCTTGAAAGCTCATCCGGCATCGGTCAATCTCCTGGTTGAAACGCAGGCCTTCTGGCTCGCTGCCGTTTCAAACCACCCGATCATTCGACAGTTGCGCCGGGCCTGTCAAACACGCGCCCACTCGTCGCACTTACAAGGCAAACGGGCTTGCGCCTGCCGGCGAGCACCATCGGTAGCGCCTCACCCCTTCAGGAGCGCTCTTGTCGTCCCACACCTCAGGCGTGGTCGCTCCCAGCCAGTCTTTCGGCGTCGCATGCGTGCCGCCTGCCGCGGCAATGGCAAACGCCTCGACAAGCGCCTTCCTCTGCTCTGACCCCGTCGCATCCGGAGACGGCGAAACGAACAGCGCCGTGCCGCTGCGCGCCACCATGTCGAGCCACTGCCGATTCATCTCCCAGGGAACGGCCTTCGTGATGCCTACGCAGTCCGCATCCAGGGCAAAGAACGTCCCGTGCTGGGGCAGCCGGAAAGCCAACGTATTCACACCCATCCTTCTCGTGCGCTCCCAACGCTCACCGCTCGTGTCGTCGCCGGTTCTTTGCAACTCAAAGAGTCCCGCGCCCTGGTGCCCCACCGTGTTGCATCCCAGCACCAGAGTTTCTTCGCCCGCGGCCTTTCGTATCGCCCGATAGAGGTTCAGAATCACTTCAGCATTTGTGCGGCTGCGATCATGCAAACTCCAGCCGGAGAAGCTCGGTTCGGCGCCCATCTCCGAGCCCCACTTGCCCAGCAGGTCATAGGTCGAGTAGTCATGCTTGACCAGCTCAAATCCCCACTGCGCCACCTGTGTCACCTTGGCCACAATCAAATCCAGGGCCTCGGGCACGGTGGGGTCATAAGCCAACTCCTGCGCCCTCTCTCGATGCGGGCCAAAGCGCGCATCCGCCATCAGCAGGCCGCGCTCGGCCGCGGATGGCGCGATCAGCGGCCTGATCCAGATGCCGGGCCTCACCTTGCGATTGCGCATCTCCGCGGCCAGCGCGCCCATGTCCGGAAACGCCGCTGATCCCCGCCACCCATCGTCAATTACGGTGAACGGGCGAACCGTATTGCCCGCGGCAAGCTCGGCCATCAGGTCCACATCGCGCAGCGTGTCCTTAGCTGAGTTCTTCCCGTAGGCGTAGTACCAGTCGTTGGACCCGTAGACCGGCCCTGAAGGCAGGCGCGGCACATCGCACATCTGACCGCAGAAGCTGCGAATCGACTGGAAAGGACCTTCCCCGGCCTCTCCTCTGCGCGCAACCACAGTGGCAACTTCCAGTTGCCGGCTTCCCAGCTCAACGCCTTCGCCGCCATTTTGAACATTGAGCCACAGCGAGAGCCCTTCGCCGTCCAGTTGCCAGAAGCACAACGCGCCAGCGCCCGTCTTGACTCCGTAGCAGTGGCACGCGGCGCCATCAAAAGTTGAGAAATACCACGGCATGACGCGCTCCGGCGTCACTGCGCGCCACGCCAGGTCGCCGTAGCTCCGCTCCCAACGATCGCCGAGGCAGTGCAGTTGTTGCGCCACATCAGCCTCCCAGCGCAGGTGAAGATGAGTCGCAGCCATTCCGGGCGCTTCCATGCGTATCGGCATCTGCTTGGCGCCGGGCTCGAAGGCAATCTCGATTCCCTTTGCCTGCCAAGTCCTCTTCACGCGCGCCAGCTCGGTTGGATGCTCCAGCCCCGCAAACGCAGTGGCGCGATCAGGCACGCGCAGCAGCTCGATGAACGACGCGCCCTCGCGCTTCAGTGTTGATCCCGGTTGAGCCTCTGCATTGCCCGAGATGCTGGAGGCCGCCACGAGTACCGATGTCCCCAAAGCACGGCCAAGAAACGAGCGCCGCGTTACCGCGGATGGATCAACCAATGCGGAATCATCCTTCAAGATATGTTCCCCTGTCTTGCTGCGTATGAAGGCGCCGATCGTGTTGCGATGATGGCGAGAGAATTATAGCCGCAGCAGCGCGGGGATGTGGTTGGTCTGGCGCAACGAACTCTTCGCCCGTCTTCAAGTCGCGGTGACACGCAACCGCCGGCTGATGATCCGGTAGCCCGAGCCTTCCGAGCTACCTGTATGCTGACACTCCGCGTCTCAGGCCGTGGCTTGCCTGGATGCTTCCCTTTGATCAAGGCGATCAGCGGATTCAAGCAGCGCCCATCCCGCGATCAGCAGACTCGGCGCTTCAAGCGGCGCAACGCCGCCCAGTTCAGCGAGCGTGGTGCGCTGCACATGCTGGTCTGGCAGCGCGGCGCGCGAAACAACGGCACAAGGGAAGTCCTGAGGCAGGCCCTCCTGCATCCACTCCTCGGCAAGCAAACGCAGATCGCGCCCCGGCATATAGACAACACGGGTCGCGTCTTCCATCCTGGGCAGCGGCGCGCGGTTGTGCGACTGCGCGTGATGCCCTGCGGAAAAGATGAGACTCGATGCGCTGTTCCGGCTCGTCAACGAGCAGCCAAGGCCCGCGGCCGCGGCAAATGCGGCCGTGATGCCCGGAACCACGTCGAAGGCAACGCCCGCCACATCCAGCGCAGCCATCTCCTCCGCCGCCCGCCCAAACACAAGCGGATCGCCGCTCTTGAGGCGCACCACCCGTCGCCGCGCGCGCGCATGGTCCACCATCAGCGCGTTGATCCCTTCCTGCGTAATGTTCTTTGCGCCGCATCTCTTGCCCACATTCACGATCTCCGCCGCCGCGGCTGCAAGGCTCAGGATCGCGTCGGGCACCAGGTCATCATGCAAGATCACATCGGCTGTTTGCAGAATGCGCAATGCCTTCACAGTCAGCAGATCAGGGTCGCCCGGCCCCGCGCCCACAAGATAGACCTTTCCTTCACGCTCCGGATTGAAGACCGGAAGTGGCCCCAACGCCTGCAGCCGCGCCGGGCAATGGTCTGCGCCGCACAGCTCGCGATGCGCCAACTGATGCAGCAGGGCCTTGCGCTCTTCGCCGCGCGGATGCTGCTGCAAGACCTCACGGCGCAGCTCGCCCAGCTCTTCGAGCCACGGACCGAGGTCCTCAGGCAGTTGCTCGTCAATCTCCCGCCGAAGCCGCTGCGCCACGGCAGGGCTCTCGCCCGCGGTGGAGATGGCGATCTGCAACTGCCCCCGGCTAACCACCGAGCCAAAATAGAAATCGCAGTTCGGCGGATCATCCACGCTGTTGGCCAGGATTCCGCGCTCCACTGCCCCCTGATATACGGCCGCATTCACCTCGGGAGCATCGGTGGCCGCAATCACCAGAAAATTGCCGTCGAGGTCCGGCATCGCAAATGCGCGCTGAATCAGATCGAGCCTGCCTTCGCTCGCAAGCTGATGGAACTCAGCGCGTGCCTGCGGCGCAATCACGCGCAACCGCAGCCCCGCCCGGAGCAGACTGGCGATCTTTTCCAGCGCCACATTGCCCGCGCCCACCAGCAAGCCGGGGCGGCCTTCGAGTTTCAGAAAGATGGGCAGCAGGCTCATGCGTCGGTCCTCATTCGCCCATTCCGTGCGGCACACGGCCCGTGGGCAAATCGCGCTCCACGGCCGTCAACTCCTCGCCCGCGAGTCTGGCGCGCAGCTCATCCGTGCTGTGGCGCGCAAACCACGCCCGCAGATTCTCCTCCGGCTCGCGGCTCTCCAGATAGTGGCGCAGCAGCCGTTCAATCGACTCCGGCACCAGCGGCGCTGGGCAGCGATAGCCCACCGGGCGCGCAATCGACGAGTGCTCTCCCAACGCTCCGCCGAGGCAAAAATAGTAGGCGTCCGTGAGCTTGCCCTCGTGCTTGATCTTCTTGCCTTCAATGCCGATATCGGCGACCCAGTGCTGGCCGCAGCCATTGGGACAGCCGGTTACGTGAAGCCTCAACTGCTGGTCAAACTGCGGCAACCGCTCTTCCAGCTCGTCCACCAGCCAGCGCGTGAATCCCTTGGTCTCCGTGATGGCCAGCTTGCAAAACTCCGTGCCCGTGCAGGCAATCGCGCCGCGCCAGAACGAGGACCCATCCACCTGCAGTCCGATGTTGCCCAGTTCCCGTGCAAGCTCCGCTGACTTTTCGTTCGGTATGTCGATGAACAGCAGGTTTTGTGAAACCGTAGCGCGCAGCGCACCGCTGCCAAAGCGCTCCGCCAGATCGGCCGCTGCCTCAAGCTGCTCTCCACTCAGTCTGCCTCGCAGCACGGAAGCGCCCACGTAACTCAATCCCGGCTGCCGCTGCGCATGAATGCCCACGTGATCGCGATAGAGATCGTCAGGCACCTGCTCCGGCACGCCGGGCAGCAGTTTGAAATCAAACCGCGATTGCAACTCCCCAAGAAAGCGCTCCGGAGTCCATCCCTCGTTGAGGAAGAGATACTTCATGCGCGCCCGGTCGCGATTCTCGCGCAGCCCCTGCTGGTCACGGAATATCTCCGCCACAGCCCGCACCACACGCACCGCCTGCTCGGGCAAGATGAATGCATCGAGCCGCACTGCCAGATGCGGTTCCTTTGACAGCCCTCCACCCACGCGCAGTGAATAGCCCACCTGCCCGTTATGACGTGCCGCAGTCAGGGCAACGTCGTTGATCTCCGGATAGCTGCACCACGACGGACAGCCCGTAACCGAAATCTTGAACTTGCGCGGCAGGTTATAGAACTCCGGATTTGCCGTCAGCAAATTCGCAACCTCAAGCGCCAGCGGCGATGCGTCGATCAACTCGTCGTCGGCCACGCCGGCCAGCGGGCAGCCGGTCACGTTGCGCACCACATCGCCGCACGCGCCCTTGGGCGAAAGCCCGATCGCGTCCAGCGCATCCACCACCTCGGGCAGCGACTCGATCGTCAGCCAGTGCAACTGAATGTTTTGCCGCACCGTGATGTCGGCGAGGTTGCGCGCATACTTGCGCGTCAGGCCGCCAATGGCGCGCAACTGGCTGGCGCTGATGATGCCGTTCGGAATGCCGACGCGCATCATGAAATATTCGGTCGTGACACCCTCGCCACCCTTGCCGCCCGTAGCCCCCACGCCATCGCCCTGCGTGTAGATGCCCCACCACTTGAAGTAGGTCGACGCCCACTCCGGCAGCACGCTCGCGCGGCCCTCGCGGGCAAAAGCACGCACTTCGTCGAATGCTTGCCACGGATTCTTTTCGCGCTTCAGCCGTTCTGCGCGTTGTGCCTTGCTCTCTTTACCATCAACAGCCTGAGCCATATATCCCTCTACTCTGGCGACAAAAAGCCCGCGACAGCATATGCTGCAACGCGGGCGATTGGGAACCGTGGATTTCACTCGAATGCTTGACCCAGGTCACCTGCCCGCGCGAGCAGGCGTACAGCAGCGACAACAGAGACAAACATCCATGGTCGGATAGTAGGGGCAGACCAAACGCAAAGTCAAGTTTTCAGTTGGAAGGACTTGGGAGCCGGAACTGCCCCGGCGTCCCCGCTTCCGCCTTCAGTTGCTTGATTCCAGAGCGGGTCTGTGCTACTTTCCAACTTGTGACCGTTTCGTCCAGCCAAGCATCGACCTGTTGTTGCGCCTCTCCGGCGCGCGCGGTCTGTTGTTGTCCGCGCTAGACTTCGCAACGGTTCCCTTTGGGCTTTCTGCCCGATGGGCCTGATTCAACCAGCAACCTGCATTGCAAGGATTCAGAGCTTGGCTCTTCCTTTTCCCATTCCCCAGTCGATTGCACGCGCCCGTGCGAGTTGTCGGCGCACCGCGGCCTGTTGTTGTCTTGCCTGAATCTTCGCTCGCTTCACGCATTTCTGAAACATAGATAGACAACCCTACAAGGAGTTCCCTCATGCGCACGCTTCCCCTGTCTGCACCCGCGCGCCTTTTCTTCCTCTTCATCACAGTTGTGGCTGCAGCCGGCCACGCCCATGCGCAACTTGTGGGCGGCAGCATTGCAGGCGATGTGGTTGATCCAGGCAATGCCCTCATCGACAAGGCGTCCGTGCTCATCCACAACGTGGAGACCGGCAATGAGCGCCACCTCCTCACTGGCCCTGACGGCGCATTCGCCGCACCTTCCATTCCCGTCGGCGTCTACACAGTCTCGGTCGAACACGAGGGGTTTGCTCCGCTCAGACGCACCGGCATCGCTGTCACTGTGGGACAGAGCGTTCGCCTCCATCTGACTCTGCCGCTCGGAACCGTCGACCAGACCGTTACAGTCGCGGACATTCCCGCGACTGTCGACACTTCCACGCTGCAATCGCAAGGCCTTATCAGCGAACACCAGGTCAAGGAACTCCCCTTGAATGGCCGCAGCTTCGACCAGCTTCTTGAACTCAACCCGGCCTCTGTCAGCTACTCCAACCAGCGCTCCGGCGGGGTGGGGACTTCGAACTCCTCCGTGGGCAACATGTTCTCGGTCTCGGGCCGCAGGCCGCAGGACAATCTATTCCTCCTCAACGGCATCGAGTACACAGGCGCCTCGATCATCAATGTCACCCCCGGCGGCACCAGCGGCCAACTGCTCGGCGTTGAGGCCGTGCGCGAGTTCAATGTGGTGAGCGACACCTATGGCGCCAACTACGGCAAGCGCGCGGGCGCGCAGGTCTCCATCATCACCGCTTCCGGCACCAACGCGCTGCATGGCTCTGTGTATGAGTTCTTGCGCAACAGCGCTCTCGACGCCCGCAACTATTTTGACCAGGCCAGGATTCCAGCTTTCCAGCGCAATGACTTTGGCGCGGCTTTGGGCGGCCCTTTGCGGCGCGACAGGCTCTTTGCTTTTGCCAACTATGAGGGCTACCGCCAGCACCTTGGCTTGAGCGATGTGACGTTTGTGCCGGACGCCGCGGCGCGTGCCGCCGCGGTGCCAAGCGTGCAGCCGCTGCTGGCGCTTTGGCCGGTCGGCACAAAGGACCTGGGAAGCGGAGTTGCTGAGGCCTTCTCCAGTCCGCCCCAACATGTGCGCGAGGAGTTCGCCACCACGCGCGTCGACTCCAACCTCTCAGCCAGCGATCTGGCCTTTGCCGTTTACACGATTGACAACAGCGATGCCACCACGCCGACCGCCAATCCGCTTTCGTCCATCTACGAGCGCCTGCGCGAGCAGGTATTGAGCGCGCAGGAGCAGCATATCTTCTCGCCCGGTTTGCTCAACACAACACGCATCGGCCTCTCCCGCGCCGCATTTTCCTTTGACAGCATTGTGCAGGGCACAGTTCCCGGATGGGTTGGCGCAGGGCCCATTGGCGCAATCGTCATCTCGGGCAGCACCGCCTCCAACGGAGCATCCCAAATCACCCAGGCAGGCGCCAACACCGGCAGCAACAACAACACCGCGCGCAACCTCATCACTTTTGATGACCATATTTACTGGACCCGCGGGCAGCATCAGGTGGAAGCAGGCGTCTGGCTTCAGCGGCTGCAGTCAAACGATTTCCTCGCGCAGAATCAGTACGGCCAGGCCTCCTTCTCAACGCTGGCCGCGTTTGAACAGGGCATCGTCTCCAAGTACACCGTCGTCCCCGCGCCCACCGAGCTTGGCTGGCGGTCGCTCTTCAGCGCAGGGTTCATTGAGGACGCATGGAAGGCGACGCCCCGCCTTGAGGTTCGCGCCGGACTCCGCTTCGAGTCTTCAACTGGATGGAACGAGGCGCATGGCCGCGCCTCCAACTATGACTTCACCAACGGTGTCATCAACTCAACTCCGAGCATTGGCAGTTCCGCCCTCTCCCGCAATCGAGCGAAGTTCCTTCCGGAGCCGCGCGTCGGCATTGCGTGGGATATCTTTGGCAACGGCAAGACGGCGCTCAAGGGCAGCTTCGGTCTGCATCGAGCCCTGCTCGATACGCTCGACTACCGCCTCGACCAGGCCGCGCCCTACAACACCACGCTCTCCTTCAGCAACACGACTGTCGGCAAACTCCAGCAACTGTCCGCCGCTTCGGCCACCGGCGGTCTCATCTCCCCCAGCAACTTGCAGCGGGATATCCAGACACCCACAGTGCTCGCATGGACCGCGCGCCTGGAGCAAGAGGTCGCGCCGTCAACCATTCTCGCGCTCGCATACGTCGGCTCCCACGGCTACCACCAGATCCTCTCGGAAGACCAGAACGAGCCTGCGTATGTGATTTGCCCTTCCGCTGTGTGCCCTGCTTCGCTGCCTTCCGGCACGGTCTACTATCCCACGACCAAGCTGGCCAATCCCGCCCTCGCCAACTCAACCTCATGGGTCTCTCAAGGCATCAGCAACTACAACGGTCTTGAGGTTGACCTGCGCCGCCAGCTCTCCGATGGGCTGCAACTGCGCGGCGTCTACACCTGGTCGCGCAATCTCGACGATGGCTCTGCCTGGAACGCCAGCGTCTCCTCGAACACTCCCGCCTTCGTCTCCTTTCCAGGGAATCCTAAAGTGGACTACGGCCTCGCCGCGACCAATGTGAGCCACGCTGCCGCGATTAACGGAACATGGGAGCTGCCTCTGGGGCGCGGCCACCTTCTTCTGGGCAATGCACCAAGAAGCGTCGAGCGCCTCGCCAGCGGTTGGACCGCCAGCGTAATCGTCTCGTTGCAGACGGGCTTCCCCTTCTCGCCGCAAATGGGCTACAACCCCACCGGCAACGGCGACACGCGCAACCCCGCACGTCCTTCGCTCAACCCTGCCTTCCACGGTTCGCTTTATCCGGGAACGGTTCACCAGTGGTTCAACCCCAATGCCTTCATTGCGCCCGCGCCCAGCACGTTCGGCAATGCAAACCGCGACACGCTCAAAGGGCCCGGACTCATCGATGCAGACCTCTCGCTTGTGAAGAACATCTCCATCAGCGAGCGCGTCCATGCGCAGTTCCGCACCGAGTACTTCAACCTGCTAAACCGCACCAATCTCACCACGCCCAATGCCGTCGTCTTCAGCACCGGGCCAACTCCGGCCAAGCCCGCGACAGCCGCAGCTCTCTCACCCACCGCGGGTGTTGTCACCGCAACAGCCACAACTTCACGCCAGCTCCAGTTCGCGCTCAAGTTTCTCTTCTAATAGCAAGCATTCAGCAGGCGTAGGCAAGGGGGTCAGCCCATTTGTACTGGCCCCCGCGATTTGCTACCATCAGGTTACACATGACGTGCGCTACCCCAAGCCGCTCCTGTTGTTGCCTGTCGAACACTTTCGACGGGTGTATGAACTAGTCTCTGGTTCCCCAAAAGAATCCAATCAGACGACGCACCCTAGCTGAACAAGCCAGCGTGCGAGTACCGTGCATCGGCCTTCAGCGAATCCAGTCCTGAATGAGGTCATGCATGCCGGTCACCCAAATCGCAGCGCAGTCTTTGCCCGTCCCCATCCCGGTTCCCTCTTCCCACGAGCACTTGAGCCACCTTCGACTGCTCGAGGCCGAGAGCATTCACATCCTCCGTGAAGTGGCATCGGAGTTCGAGCGACCCGTGATGCTTTACTCCGTCGGCAAGGATTCCTCCGTGATGCTGCGGCTGGCGCAGAAGGCCTTTTATCCCGCACCCATCCCCTTCCCGCTCCTCCACGTGGACACCGGCTTCAAGTTCGCCGAGATGCTCAGCTTTCGCGATGAGATGGCGCGTTCGGTCGGCGCGGAACTCCTGGTATGGCGCAACGAATCAGCAATCGCGGCCGGTACAAATCCCATCGCGCTCGACACCAGGCGCTGTTGCGGATTGCTCAAGACCCAGGCTTTGCTCGACGCCCTGCGCCACTACAAGTTTGACGCTGCCTTCGGCGGCGCGCGCCGCGACGAAGAGAAGTCCCGCGCCAAGGAGCGTATCTACTCGTTTCGTGACAGCGCCGGACAGTGGGACCCCAAGAATCAAAGGCCCGAGTTGTGGAACCTCTACAACGCCCGCGTGCATCCCGGTGAGAGCATTCGCGTCTTCCCTCTCTCCAATTGGACAGAGATGGACGTATGGCAGTACATCCACGAAGAAAAGATCCCCGTCGTCGACCTCTACTTCGCGAAGGAGCGTCCCATGTATGTCCGTGGAGAGGCGCTTCTGCCCATTGAGCAGGCCTTCGTCGCGCACCGGGACGAGATGCCGCAGATGGTTCGCTCCCGCCTGCGTTCCCTCGGATGCAGTCCATGTACCGGGGCCATTCGCTCCGATGCGGACTCCATCCCGGCCATCATCTCCGAACTGCTTTCGTTCCGCAACTCCGAGCGCGCCAATCGCGCCATCGACCACGACCAGGAAGGGTCCATGGAGATCAAGAAGAGAGAGGGATACTTTTAATGGCAACGCTTTCTAGTCCTTCTTTCTCCGTCATTGACTATCTGGCCGAAGAACGCGGAAAAGATCTCTTCCGCTTCTCCACCGCGGGCAGCGTGGACGACGGCAAGTCCACGCTCATCGGCCGCCTGCTCTACGACACGCAATCGGTCTACGAAGATCAGGTTCGCGCCATCGAAGGCAAGGGCACAACCGTTCCCGGCCAAATCGACTTCGCACTGCTCACCGATGGCCTGCGCGCGGAGCGTGAACAGGGCATCACCATTGACGTTGCTTACCGCTTCTTCTCCACGGCCCGCCGCAAGTTCATCATCGCCGACACTCCGGGCCACGAGCAGTACACGCGCAACATGGCTACAGGAGCCTCCACCGCCGATGCCGCCGTCGTTCTCATTGACGCCAGCAAGGGCGTACTGGAGCAGTCGCTCCGCCACGCCTACATCGCTTCGCTGCTCGGTGTGCGCCACATCGTGGTCGCCATCAACAAGATGGACCTCATCGGCTATGCCGAGCAGCAGTTTCGCTCCATCGAACACGACTTCTCCCTGCTCCTGAACCGGATCGCGCAAGATACAGGCAACCCCGTCGATTGCGTGTTTGTCCCCGTAAGTGCTCTGGCCGGCGACAACATTGTTCATCGCTCTAGTGCGATGAACTGGTATGCAGGGCAATCTCTGCTTGAGGTACTGGAATCGCTCCCGCCCTCGCGCAACAGCCGTCTCGATCCCTTCCGGTTTCCGGTGCAGCGCGTGATCAGGCCAAGCCATACCTTTCGCGGCTTCGCCGGCCAGATTGCCTCGGGCACAGTCACCGTGGGCGACTTCATTACTGTGCTGCCATCGGGCAAGACAGCACAGGTCACGCGCATCGTCACCTTCGATGGAGATCTCGAAAGCGCGCGTTCGCCACTCTCCGTCACGCTGGTGCTTGATCGTGAGATCGACATCAGCCGCGGCGATCTCATCGTCGCCGCCGGCTCTCAAGCTACTGTTGCACGGAACCTGGATGCCGCACTTGTCTGGATGGACCTGCGTCCGCTTCAACGCAATCGTCGCTATCTGCTCAAGCACACCAGCCAGACCGTGCCCGCTGTCATCACCGCGGTCAATCACCGCACACACGTTGGCACGCTGCAGCACGAGGCTGCAACCACATTGGAGCTGAATGGAATTGGGGAGATTGCGCTGCATCTCATGCGCCCCATTGCCGTTGATCTCTACCGGCACAATCGCAATACCGGAGCCTTTATCCTGGTTGACCCGGAGACGAACAGCACCGTCGCCGCCGGAATGATCCATGCGATTCACGACAGCACCGCACAGGGCAAGCCATTGCACGGCTCATCCGGTCCGCTCACCGCCGAAGAGAGAAGCGCGCGGTGGGGCCATCGCGGCGGCGTCCTGGATTTGAAAGCGCCCGAGGACCTCGTGGATTTGATCGAACGCGATCTTCTCTTGCATGGCTTCATCGCCGTTCGCATCAACGCAGATGATCCATCCCCTTCCAGCGATCATTCCTTGCTTGACGCGGTTGTCCAGCGCGTGGTCGATGCCGGATTGATTGCCTTGATCGCGCACCAGCCAGACAGCGACGAGATCACCGCCCACTCCGGCAGCTACACCACGGCTCTTGCCGCGGACAGCCCCGCGCAGGCGATCGCGGCAGTGCATGAACTTCTCCGACGCGCTGAAATTGCAGTCAACACACAGAAGGCAGGCCTCCAATGAGCACAGCGGAATTGAAACAGCATACCAAGGCCAGGCTCGAAGAACTCAGCGCGGCCCTTGCTCGTGAAATCACAGGCAACAACGATGTCTGCCTGACCTGCAGCTTTCAAGCAGAGGATGTGTTGCTCGTAAAACTGGCCTTGCAATTCAACCCGGCCATTCCCGTTCTCTTTCTCGATACCGGCTACCACTTTCGCGAGACATATGCCTATCGCGACCGCATCGCCCGCGAATGGAATCTCAATCTCATCAACCTGCTGCCCGAGAAGACAGTCCCCGAGCAAGAGGCGGAGCACGGCCTTCTCTATCAGCTCGCGCCTGATCAGTGCTGCAAGCTCCGCAAGGTTGAGCCGCTCTTCAAGGCAGTTGCCCAATACCGCGTCTGGATCACCGGGTTGCGCCGCGAGCAGGCAAAGAGCCGCACGGCGCTTGAAGAGTCCGCGCTCTTCACGCTGCCGGGCGGCAAGCAGGTGCTCAAGCTGGCCCCTCTCGCAGCCTGGACCACGCGCGCTGTCTGGTATGCGTGTGAAGAATTCTCCATCCCTCTGCTGCCACTCTATGCGCAGGGCTACTCATCCATCGGATGCGAGCCGTGTACCTCACTCCCCCTCGATCCCTCTGATCCGCGTTCCGGCCGCTGGGCAGGGCGCAAAGTCGAGTGCGGCATCCACATCGAGGCGCCCTCGGCTCAATAGAGCAGCAAGGCAGATCCCTGCGGCAACACAGAGGAATGGAAATGCAATATCTCGTCGGCTTCGCCATCGCATTGTTCATCGCGCTCACCGGAGTGGGCGCCGGAACCATCACGGTGCCAGTTC
Organism: uncultured Acidobacteriaceae bacterium; assembly: GCA_903849645.1. Lineage (GTDB taxonomy): Bacteria > Acidobacteriota > Terriglobia > Terriglobales > Acidobacteriaceae > Telmatobacter. Next base: position 52,836 of record CAINJJ010000035.1, read on the forward strand.
TCGTGTTGTTCCTGGATGTGCCGGCGCCTGTCGCGGTAGGCATCGGGCTGACCTTTTCCGCTGTCGTCAAGCTGATCCTTGCGCCCTCTCAAATCCTGCGCGGCAATGTTGCCTGGCGTACGCTGGGACTCATGTTGCTCGGTGGAGCGCCCGGCGTACTCATCGGCTCATTGTTCCTCAAGCAATTGGTTCATGCCGGTTCGCAGAATCTGCTGAACGGCCTGCTTGGCGCGGTCCTGGTGTGCACGGCGAGCTGGCAACTCGCGTTCTCATTCCGCCCCATGCGCGAGAAGGCCGCTGTGCGCGACCGCGGCTTCCTGCTGCCATGGCTCATGCTTCCGGTTGGCGCGGAGGTAGGCTTCTCCTCCGCCGGCGCGGGAGCGCTCGGCAGCGCCGCGCTGCTCAGTCTTACCACACTGACGCCGGCTCAGGTCGTGGGCACCGACATCCTCTTCGGCTTCGCGCTTTCCCTGCTCGGCAGCGGAGCCCATTGGTACTCCAGCCCCTTCAGCCAGCCGTTGCTCCTGCAATTGATCGCCGGCGGAGTTCTCGGCGCCATCGGCGGAACGCTCCTGAGCACGCACATCCCGCGCCGCCCATTGCGCCTTGCCCTGTGGGTGTGGCTGATGATCCTGGGCGGGCAGCTGATCTTCAACAGCTATGAAGTGTGGAGCGGCACGCACAGAGACAGCACCATGGCAGTCCAGGCGGCTAGCCACTCCTGAGTGCTTAGGGAACTCGTGCGCCAGGCGATTGGCCGCCAGTAGCTCAGTTGCGAATCCCCGCCAGCAACTGCTCGATCTCCGACTTCTCCAATGCGGTCAGCGGCACCAGCGGGGAGCGGCCGCGGCCGCCGTAGTAGCCGTTGAAGTCGCAGGCGTGCTTCACGCCGTTGATGCCCATCTGCCCCACAATGCGCTGGCTGGGTGCTGCAATCCGCGCCTGCTTCTCTTTCGCCAGTTCCTTGTCGTGGTCCTTCCAGGCCATGTGCACTTCCTGACAGGCCTGCGGGGCGCAGGCGGCAAAGCCAAGAACGGCTCCGGCTGCGCCGGCTTCAAGAGATTCCAGCAGGTTCCCAGCCGCGCCGGTCAGAACCTGAAAGCCAACTTCCTTCGTGCGCGTCTTGATGGGAGCTACCGGCTGTGCCACGGCCACCGCCGCGCCGCCCGCCAAACCAGCCGCTGACACAAAATTGGAATCGCCCTCAGACTTCGCGGCCAGCATCCGCGCCGTTGCCGCTTCAAAAATCGGCGTCACAGTGACTGTTCGGCGCGGAGCAGCCGCGGTCGCTTCAACCAGGCCGCGAATCCGCTCAATGCTGCCACTGGAGTCCTTGATGCCGATGATGTTTCGGTGCTGCGCCAGTTCCGCGACCAACTCAACCGGAATGTTGTAAGGCACGCAGCGCGGAATGTTGTAGAGCAGCACAGGCAGTGGAGAGTGGTCTGCCACGCTGCGAAAGTAGTTGAGCACGGCAGCCGCAGTCATTTGGTTTGCATAGTAGACGGGAGTCCGAACCAGCACTGCGTCGTAGCGGGAGTCCGCGGCCGCCTCGGCCAGGGCAAGCGTTGTCTTGAGGCTCTCGTGGCCAATGCCGGCAATCAGCACCTTCTCCGGCGCTGATGCCTCCGCGGCCACGCGCAACACATCGCGCGACTCACACTCGTCCAGCATCACGGCCTCGCCGGTTGACCCCAGCACCAGCATGCCGGCCAGCAGGCTTCGCGAGTAGCGGGCCATGTTGGCCTCAAGCTTGCGAAAGTAGATGCGTTCATCCAGGTAAAAGGGTGTGGGAACGGCGGCGAAAATGCCCTCGATAAGCATTTCCTTATTGTAGAACCCGCCCGCGGGGTGCGCCGCCACGCCGCAGGGTCGGCTGGCCCCACCGTGCGTGCCTCCGCATTTCCGATTGCCCTGGGTCGCGGCAAAGTATATGTTGTATCTTGAGTAAGCATCCGGCTCAAACCGACACAAAAATCAGGAGTTGAACGAATGGCGACGACACTTGGCGCGGAAGAGGAAAGCGGAGCCTCCAAGCTGTCGGCTCAGGCTGTCTCGTTTCTCGTGCATACCCTGCTGGCGGTGGGATCCTGGCTCGCGCTCATGCTGGTCGGCTACGCGATTAATCCGCAATCCATTCCCCAGCCGCTCATCCTGTTGCTCTCGGTTCTGGTTCCACTGATTGTGGGCAACATCGTGACCCGCATCAAGCAGGATGAGATGGCGACTGCCGTATGGCTCATCGGGCTGATCTGGATCCTGATCATCAGCCTGTGGATTCTCGACATGCCGACGGGGCCGAATGAGTGCTTCCAGTGCGATGCCACCGACAAGCTGATTCGGACGTTTTTCAGCCTGCCCAAGCCTAGCGGCCTCATCGACAACGATGGCCCGTTCATCGGTACATGGCCCGCCGCGGCGCTGATCGGTTACGCCATCGGAGCCCGGATTGCCCTGCGCCGCCGCGCCTGAGCGCCGCCCGGACTTCCTGATTCAGCAACGCCTTCAGTGTTTCAAGCCACTTTTCTTTGCGCCTCTTCAGCCTCGCGCAGGCGCGCCATTTGCGCCTCGGCCTCGCGGGCTACCCAATGGCAGGCAAGCCCCTTGTCTGTAAGTGCCCACATGCACTCCAGGGTGCGGTGGATGATCTGTTGATTGGTGAGCATGGCTCCCCCTTCCTGGCCGTCATCGGCCGGCAAACACATGAGAATAGAAAGAATTCACATTCAATTGAGCACCCAGGGAAGACGGCCCCTGGCCTCAAATAGAACCAGAAACGCGCGCGGACTTGCGAGCGTATCGTGAACTCTGCTTTTGCCAATGTTGCTGGGATGCGGAAGCTTGGCGCCGTGAAACGTGGGCCTTGATCCTTCTCGCTCTTCGCACACTCGGGTTGAACGACCCGGCGCGGTGAGCGAGATGAGGTTGAACCGGACGGCTCAACTCTCTGTTCTGATCACAGCGCCACACGATCCCGCGGATGCGGGATCACTTCACTTGCTGGTTTTGCCGGTGTCATCCGTGATTTCCAATCCCAGCAAGCTCACTCGCCGGGGTCGCACGTTCGTTTCCGTTGTGAAAGAAGGCCCACTCTGCCTTGGAGGCAGTTTGGGAGGCTCTCTCAATTCGTTGCTGATTCATCGAATGTAACACGCCATTCACAATTGTTTCGCAAAATCTACGCCCTTGGCGCAAAAAAAAGTGCCGCCGGGAAGATGCATCCTCCCGGCGGCAGATTCAATCCAGCTCGTCTCAGGCAACGGTCTCCGCATGGAGGTGCTGCAAGGCAAACACAGTCGTCTGCCGCCGCTGCATGGCGGCAATTCCCTCCACCGCGGCCTGCGCCGCCGCAATGGTGGTAATCGTCGGTATCCGCGCCAGCACCGCCGCCCGCCGAATCGCCTTCTCGTCAAAGAACGTGTCCTGCCCGCGCGGCGTGTTCACAATCAACTGAATGCGGTCGCCCTTGATCAGGTCCACCACGTTCGGCCGCCCTTCCTTCACCTTGAAGACGCGCTCCACCATGATGCCGGCCTTCTCCAGCACGTTGGCCGTCCCTTCCGTGGCCACAATGCGGAAGCCCAGATGCACATAACGCCGCACCAAATCGACCGCCGCCGTCTTGTCATGATCGTTGACGCTGAAGAAGATGGTGCCTCCCATCGGCAGCACCTGCCCGGCCGAGAGTTGCGCCTTGGCAAATGCCTCGCCAAACGTCAGGGCCACGCCCATCACTTCGCCCGTCGACTTCATCTCCGGCCCAAGCACCGTGTCCACGCCCGCGAACTTCGACCACGGAAACACCGGCGACTTGACGTAGTAATGCGTACCCGTCTCCAGATCCTTGCCGGAGGCGAGCTGCGCGGGCAGCAACTCGCGCAGCTTGCGGCCCGTCATCAGCCGCGCGGCCACCTTGGCCAGAGGAATCCCCGTAGCCTTTGACACATAGGGCACCGTGCGCGATGCGCGTGGATTGACCTCGATCACATACACGTGGTCCTCGCCCTCCGCATCCCGCTGAATGGCGAACTGCAGGTTCACCAGCCCCACCACCTTCAGCGCCAGCGCCAGCTTGCGTGTGTATATCCGCAGCGTCTCCAGCGTCTCTTCGCGGATGCTGACCGAGGGCAGAACGCACGATGAGTCGCCCGAGTGGATGCCGGCCTCCTCAATGTGCTGCATGATGCCGGCGATGATCACGTCCTCCGAATCGCACAGCGCATCGACGTCCACCTCGACCGCGCTCTCCAGAAAGTGATCCACCAGCACCGGCCGCTCCTGCGAATACTCCACTGCCTGCCGCATGTAGAGAGCCACCGACTCGGCATCGTAGGCAATCACCATGGCCCGCCCACCCAGCACATAGCTCGGCCGCACCAGCACCGGGTAGCCAATGCGCTCGCCGATGGCCAGCGCCTCGTCTACGCTGGTGGCCGTGCCGCCCGCGGGCGCGGGAATGTTCAGTTCGTCCAGCAGCTTGCCAAACCGCTTGCGATCCTCCGCCAGGTCGATGGACTCCGGCGATGTTCCGATAATCGGCACGCCTGCCGCGCGCAGTCTCTGCGCCAGATTCAGCGGCGTCTGCCCGCCGAACTGCACAATCATGCCAATCTCCGCGCCCGACTGAGCCTCGTGGTTATAGATGGCCAACACGTCTTCCAGCACCAGCGGCTCAAAGTAGAGCCTGTCGCTGGTGTCGTAGTCGGTGGAGACCGTCTCCGGATTGCAGTTCACCATGATCGTCTCGTAGCCGTCGTGTTTCAGAGCAAAGGCCGCGTGGCAGCAGCAGTAGTCAAACTCGATGCCCTGCCCAATGCGGTTCGGCCCTGAACCAAGGATGATGATCTTCCGCGTCTGCGTCGGCGGCGCCTCATCCTCCTCGTCATAGGTCGAGTAGAGATACGGCGTCATCGACTCGAACTCGGCGGCGCAGGTATCCACCAGCTTGAAGACCGGCCTTACGCCCTTGCCTTCGCGCAGTTCCCTCACCTGCTTCACGCCCTCATGGCCTTCCAGCTTCCACTCCGCGGCAATGCGCTCGTCGCTCAACCCCAGCCGCTTCAGCCGCCGCAGCTCATCCGTCCCAATGGTCTCAGGAGTGCTCTGCGCAATCGTCGCCTGCTCCAGCGTGATCTCGCGAATCTGGTGCAGAAACCACGGGTCCATGCCTGTGAGCCGCGCCACTTCACGCACGCTCAGCCCGCGCTCAAAGGCAAACCGGATGTAGCCCAGCCGCTCGGGCTGCGGCGTCACCAGCCGCTGCGTCAGCCGGCGCGGCTCCAGCGTAATCTCGGCGCCGGTCTTCTTGCCCGTCTCCAGCGCGCGCCAGGCCTTCATCAGAGCTTCCTTGAAGGTGCGGCCAATGGCCATCACCTCACCCACGCTCTTCATCTGCGGACCCAGCGTGTCGTCCGAGCCGGGGAACTTTTCAAACTGCCACTTGGGAATCTTCACCACGACATAATCAATCGTCGGCTCAAAGCACGCCGGCGTCTTGCGCGTGATGTCGTTGGGAATCTCGTCCAGCGTATAGCCCACGGCCAGCTTGGCCGCAATCTTCGCGATCGGGAAGCCCGTCGCCTTGGACGCCAGCGCCGAGGAGCGCGATACGCGCGGATTCATCTCGATCACCGTCATGCGCCCGTCCACCGGATTCACGGCGAACTGCACGTTCGACCCGCCTGTCTCCACGCCAATCTCGCGCATCACGGCGATGGCCGCGTCGCGCATCTTCTGGTACTCGCGATCGGTCAGCGTCTGCGCCGGCGCCACGGTGATGGAGTCGCCCGTGTGCACGCCCATGGGGTCAAAGTTCTCAATGGAGCAGATGATGATGACGTTGTCCGCAAGGTCGCGCATCACCTCAAGCTCATACTCCTTCCACCCCAGCACACTCTCTTCAATCAGGCACTCGTGCACCGGCGAGAGGTCCAGCCCGCGGGCCAGAATCTCCATCAGCTCTTCGCGGTTATAGGCGATGCCGCCGCCCGATCCGCCCAGCGTAAAGCTCGGCCGGATCAGCACCGGGAAGCCCAGCTTGCCGGCAAAGTCCAGCCCGTCGCGCAGGTTGTTCACCAGCGCCGACTTTGACACCTCAAGGCCAATGCGCAGCATCGCATCCTTGAAGAGCAGACGGTCCTCGGCCTTCTTGATGGCTTCGAGCTTGGCGCCGATCAACTCCACGTTGTAGCGGTCGAGGATGCCCGCATCGGCCAGGTCCACGGCAAGGTTCAGCGCCGTCTGCCCGCCCACCGTGGGCAGCAGCGCAAACTTGCCCGACCCCGGCGTGAGCATCTCGCTCTCAATGCGGATGATCTCTTCCACATACTCGCGCGTGAGCGGCTCAACATAGGTGCGGTCGGCCAGATCAGGATCGGTCATGATGGTGGCCGGGTTGGAGTTCACCAGCACCACCTCATAGCCCTCCTGCTTGAGAGCCTTGCAGGCCTGCGTTCCGGAGTAATCAAACTCCGCCGACTGCCCAATCACGATCGGCCCCGAGCCGATCACCAATATCTTTTGAATGTCATTTCTGCGTGGCATGGTCTAGTCAGAGACTCCTGTTATTCCCATTGCTCTCGCTTTGAGCGAGGTTAGGAGACTTTCAAAGCTGAGTTCAGAGCAGGGTTGTCGGTAGCCGCCGTCCTTCGCGGACGCGCTATTTGAAAGAAGAAGAGCCGCGCTATCGTACAACCGCTCCCGAACCAGCTTGGCCATCAAGATTTCGTATCGCTTGGCGTACGAAGCCTCTTTGAATTCCGGAAACACTTGAAAATGGGGTTCCTTTACGCCGACTGGGTTTGTTGACCGGTGAACTTCCTCAAGCACCATTACATATCCGAGCCATGGCCTCTGCGAGAGAGAAAATGCGCCTTCACGGTAAGCAGTCCAGATATCAGTGGCACTCCCTAATGACTCTTCCGTTCGGTTGTTAAAATTGTTGCCAAAGGAGCCTACTTGCGACTTGAATTCCATCGCGGCAATCAGCTGCTCCTTGACCACAACCAGAAGGTCCCACTTCTTTTCTGCGCGGAACCAACCTGGCAGCTCGACGGAGTGGTTGCAAAAGATACTCGCTCGCTCGATTTTGCATTCAACCAGGAAATCTCGTACCAGTTCGACGAATCCGTCTAACTGCTTGCCGCCCGTCACTGCTGTTCGGTTTCCCGCGTCACGAGTTCCCGACTTCGCACCCTGGCGGCTGGCTTGATTTCCGCGAGTTGACCAGAATTGCTTCACAGCCAACCTGAGGCGCTTCTCCCAACGCGGTTCCAGACTCATAGCTCTTCCATTTCCGTCACTTCTGGCCGCCAGAAAAGGCCGCCAGTCTCCCGGTAAAAGCGCGACACTGACATCTTGTGGTATTTGTCGCTGATTTCATAGCCGATGCTGTGCCGTCCTGCTCGAGCAGCAGCAATTGCGTTAGTTCCCGAGCCGGAAAACGGATCGACTACAACGTCGCCAACAAAGCTAAACATCCGGATAAGCCGTTCGGCCAGTTCGACCGGATACGGCGCTGGGTGATCTTTTGTCGAGGCGCCTGTGAGTCCCGTCCAGATCTGTTGAAACCAACTCTGATAATTCTCTGCGCTAATGACAGACAGCAACCGTTTGGCTGCGGTAGGCTTTCTGTATCCGCCCGGCTTACGGAACATCAATATGAACTCAACGTCATTCTTGATGACGGAATTGGGTTCATAGGGTTTGCCCAGGAAGCCGCCACCGCCAGAAACCTCATAGACAGCGTTTGCGATTTTGTGCCAAATGATCGGAGCAAGATTATCGAATCCAATCCTGCGGCAGAGCTCTTGGATTGAGGCGTGGAGGGGTACAACGGTATGGCGGCCCTCGTTTTGGCGCCTGGAAAGACATACATCTCCCACCACGCAGATGAGCCTTCCGCCCGGAACCAGGAGGTCAAAGCAGCGTCGCCAAACACTTTCCAATTCTGCAAGAAACTCGTCATAGCCATTCACGTGGCCAAGTTGTCCTTCCGCCTCGTCGTATTTCTTCAGAGTCCAGTAGGGAGGCGAAGTCAAGACCAAGTGAGCACTTCCTGGCTCCAAAGAGCGCATCTGGCGCGCATCTCCATGCACCAGATAGTGACTCGTAGGAATACGCAGCAGCATCTGCTCCAATGAATTCATCGCAGTGAAATCGCGCGCCAGCCGCGGAATCTCAGTCTGTTCAAGCGGATTGGATAGAAGCGATTCCGGCAAGAAAGAAGAAAGGTCCAACTCCGGGACAATGATTGTCCCCGGCTGTGCTTCTTCTCTCCTTGCTGCGAGTCCGCTCATGATTTCCTTTCCTTGATCGTCAGTGCCAGGATCACAATCTTCCTATTAAACTTTGCCAACAAGCCTCAGCCTCTCCAAATCCCCACAAACCCATGATTACCTCTTCTCCTGCAATTGCCTCTTCAGGCGCTTGATCTCGTCCTTGAATTCCGCTCCGCTCGTGGTGGCGAAGTCGCACCTGGCTCCGGAGATCCCCAGAACAATCCACAAGCGGGCCGGATGAAAGAAACTGCCATGGCCGGGTCCCACTCTGACCTTGAGGTTCAGCGACTTGGCTCCGAGAAACTGCATGTGGAGATCGTAGACTCCTGGCCCCGTCGTAAACCCGAATCTACCCCGGTCGTCGGTCCGCATCTTGCCCACAAGACTTCCATCCTGTGAAAGCTGGACCGGGATCTGAGTTAGGGAAACCCCACTCGGGCCGTACACCGCGCCGCGAATTCTGTTCACCCCTAACCCTTCCGGCGTCTGGCAAGTGGCTGCGTAGCACACCGATGCGCTGCATACACCGGGCACAAGCGCAAGCAGCAAGGCTGCATTCAAAAAACAGCGGAGCCAAAAGCCCCGCTGCGTCAGAATGCCGGCTTGTCCGTTCATGGCCAAGCTCATCCCTTCCACTCCTCCATCATCCGGCGGAAGTCATGGAACAGATAGTGCGAATCGTGCGGTCCCGGCGCGGCCTCCGGGTGGTATTGCACGCTGAACAGCGGCAGCGTCTTGTGCCGCAGCCCTTCCAGCGTATTGTCGTTCAGGTCCACGTGCGTCAGTTCCACCTCGTTGGCGTTAATCGAGTCCGGGTCCACCGCAAAGTTGTGGTTGTGGGCCGTGATCTCCACCTTGCCGGTCACATTGTTGCGCACTGGATGGTTGCCGCCGTGGTGTCCAAACTTGAGCTTGTAGGTCTTGCCGCCCAGCGCCAGCCCTGTGAGCTGATGCCCCAGGCAGATGCCAAACACCGGCACGCGGCCCAGAAACTGCCGGATCGCCCGCACCGCATACTCCACCGGCTCCGGGTCGCCCGGCCCGTTGGAGAGAAACACCCCGTCCGGCTTCAGTCCCAGCACGTCGTCCGCGCTGGTCTCCGCCGGCACCACCGTCACCCGGCAGCCCTCCCGCGTCAACATGCGCAGAATATTGTGCTTGATGCCGAAGTCGTAGGCCACCACGTGCAAGTGCTCCCTGGGCTCAACCCTGGGCAGGAATCCCGTCTCCAGGTAGGCGTCGCCCGACTGGTTTCGGCTGTCCTGAGCGTCAAAGGTATAAATCGACTTGGTTGAAACCACCCGCGCCAGGTCCGTGCCGTCCATCCTGCGAATGCTGCGCGCCTTCAGGACCAGCGCCTCCGCGTCCGCTACCTGCGTCGAAATCACCCCGCGCATCACGCCGTGCGTGCGCAGGTGCCGCACCAGCGCGCGGGTGTCAATCTCCGCCAGCACCGGAACGGAATACCGCTCCATGTACTCGTCGGTCACCTGCTCCGAGCGCCAGTTCGAACTGATGGGCGAAAACTCGCGCACGATCAAACCCTCGATATAGGGCTTGGCCGACTCGTTGTCTGCCCGGTTGGTGCCGTAGTTTCCGATTTGAGGATTGGTAAGAACGACGATCTGCCCGGCGTAGGAAGGATCAGTGGCGATCTCCTGGTATCCGGTAAGGGAAGTATTGAAAACAACCTCACCCTGGCATTCGCCTGGATGCCCATAGCCGAGGCCACGGAAGATGCGCCCGTCTTCGAGCGCTAAAATTGCCTGCATTGCCTCTCCGAGGAGTGGATTCAGTCAATTCGCGTCAGACTCCGTTATCCTCGCGATGATCAACGTGTGTGGCCTGAATCTGTCCAGTTTGGCCGCGGAGTTGCTGCACGTTGAGGCGCGAGGACAACCAGCATGACGTGAAGGAAACTGGGTGCCTCAACAACTATATCAGTCTTCGTGCGCCCAGCCGCCCGCCATCCCGAGTTCCACAATCGCCACTGAAAACAAAGCAGTTGCAGGGGAGCCATGCAAGAACCGAAGTGAGGCCCCACCTCCCGGACACGCCACACAAGACCGGCAAAGAGAACCACCCCGGCTCCGCGGAAGAGGCGCGCCTCCGCGCCCGGCCGGGATAGTATCATTTCCTTGGAAGATACGAGAGAGTCGGAGCCTAAAGCTGCACATGATCAACCATAAAAAAATAGCCGTGGTCCTGCCGGCTTATAACGCGGAAAAGACCCTCGAACGGACCGTTCAGGAGATTCCGCCCTCCGTCGACACATGCATCCTGGTGGACGACGGCAGCACCGACGGCACCGTCGCACTGGCCGCGAGACTAGGCCTGCAGGTGCTGGTTCACGAGCGCAATCGCGGCTACGGCGGCAACCAGAAAACCTGCTACGCCGCCGCCCTTGACGCCGGCGCTGACATCGTCGTCATGCTCCATCCCGACTATCAGTACTCCCCCCTGCTGGTGGAGCCCATGGCCAGCATGATCGCCTTCGGCGTCTACGATCTCGTGCTCGGCTCGCGCATCCTCGGCGGCGGCGCCCTCCGCGGCGGAATGCCTGTCATCAAGTACATCGCCAACCGGATACTCACCCTCACGCAAAACCTGGCCCTCGGCGCCAAGCTCTCTGAATACCACACCGGCTTTCGCGCCTATAGCCGCGAGATGCTCCTCTCCATGCCGCTCAGCGCCAACTCCGAAGACTTCATCTTTGACAACCAGGTGCTGGCGCAAGCCATCTATCTGGGCGCTCGCGTCGGCGAAGTCTCATGCCCCACCCACTACTTTCCGGATGCCTCCTCCATCAATATGCGGCGCAGCGCCATCTACGGCATCGGCGTCCTGATCACCACCATGGATTGCGTCGCTGCCCGCCTCGGGCTTTATCGCAAGCCCATCTTTGACTTCCCCCCCCGGCAGTTGAAAGCGCTCAATCAGCCCATCACTCACGCGCTTGGAGACATCCAATGAGGATCGCCCCGGATGGGCGATTCCCCATCCTCCGCCTGGCTGGACTGACTGGCGCCGCCCTTGCCATCCACGGCTATCATCTCGGCGTGGAAGACGGCGAGATCTATGTCCCTGCCGCCAAAAAGCTCGTCCATCCCGAGCTCTATCCCTTCGCCCCGGAGTTCTTCCTCTCCCACGGCCACATGTCGCTCTTCAGCCCCATCCTCGCCTGGAGCGCGCGGCTCACCCATATTCCCATCGACTGGACCCTGTTGCTCTGGTACGTCGCCAGCCTGTTTGCCATCCTTGCCTCCTGCTGGCTGCTGGCGAGCGCTTGCTTCAGCTCGTCCCGCGCGCGCTGGAGCGCGATGATGGTCATCACCGCCGTCCTCACCATGCCCGCCACCAACACGGGCTTGCTGCTCGTGGACCCCTACGTCACCGCCCGCTCCTTTTCCACGCCGCTCACCCTCTTTGCTCTGGCCTGGTTCATCCGCCGCCGCTTCGTCCTTGCCGCTCTGGCCACCGCGCTGGTCGGCGCCATCCATCCCCAGATGTGCGCCTATCTGCTGTTTCTCTTCGGCGTCATGATTGTGGCCGAGCGCAGCAGCAGCAGGGTGCGCGAACGCGTCCCGACCTCAGCGGCCGCCGCTTTTCTCCCTACCGGCTTCACCCTCGCGCCCGCCACCGGCCCCTATCGCGAAGCCCTCTACTCCCGCGACTATTTTTTCCTTTACAACTGGGAGTGGTATCACTGGCTGGGCATGCTTGCTCCCCTCGCCATCCTGGCCTGGTTCTGGAAGAGCGATCTCCGTGGAACCCTCCCCGGCTTCCGCCGCATCAGCTTCGCTCTCATCCCCTTCGGCCTCGTCTCCATCGTCGCCGCCGGCATCCTGGGCTCTTCGCAGCGTTTTGAAATGTTCGCCCGCCTCCAGCCTCTGCGCACCTTCCACCTCATCACCCTCGTCTTCGTCCTTTTCCTCGCCGGGGTCGCCGGCGAGTACTTGGGCCGCAGGGGCCTCGCCATCATGGCTGGGCTGGCTCTTGCACTGGCAGCCGGCATGTACTATGCGGGTACGCAGACCTACCCCAGCAGCCCTCAGGTCGAGATTCCCTCCTCCACCAGCAGCAACCCCTGGGTCAACGCCCTGCTCTGGGTCCGGCACAACACCCCCACCGACGCCGTCTTCGCCGCCGACTCCCGCTACTTCAAGGACGACCTCAGCGACCTGCACGGATTCCGCGCCGTCTCCGAGCGCTCCGCACTCGCCGACTACTACAAGGACAGTGGCGTCGTCTCCCTCTTTCCCGCTCTGGCCGTCGAGTGGAAGCAGATGAGCAACGCCACCTATGGCCTCAATCACTTCTCCATCGACCAGTTCCGCCATCTACGCGCTGAATACCCCGACGTCTCCTGGACCGTCATTCACGGCCCGGCCCCCGCGGGCCTGACCTGCCCTTACCAGCAGCAGGGCTACTCCGTCTGCCAGATGCCTGCCCCCCCTCTTGCCCAATCCCCTCAACTCCTTGCGACGCCCCCCTCCGCGCCGTCAAAGAATTAGGCCTTTTTTCTCCACCTGCCCCTCCAGGCATCCCCGTCCCCGGAGCAGACAGGCTATCCTTGGATAAAACATTCATGCCCGCTCGGGAGGCGGCGCGATGCTCAACCTGTCCCAGCGACTGATTCTCGGCTGCGTACTGCTTGCGGGCCTCACTCTCGGCCTCGTCGTGGCCACCCACTCGGCCCTGGCCGCGGCCGGCCAGGCTTCCCTGGCCTATCTATTTGTGCTCGCCGCCTCGCTGGTCGAGGCCGGCACCATCTACTTTGTCCTTCGCCCCATCCACAAGGTAGCCCGCGACGCACGCAAGATCGCCGGCGGCAACCTCGACCACCGCGTCGAGTGGAGCAGCCGGGAGGACTTCGGCGTCATCGCCAGCGAGATCAACCGCATCGCCGTTCGCCTCCGCGAACTGCGCGACTCCGACGCAGGCCGCCGCCAGATGGAGTTCCAGCTCTCTGACGCCGTCCTCCAGTCCATCTTTGAGCCCATCATCGTCACAGACGCCAAGGGCCACATCCTCAAGGTCAACCAGGCCGCTTCAGAGCTCATGGGCGCAGCCGCCAACGACCGCATGGCCCTCGCCAGCACCCCCGGCGGCGACAAGATCCTCAGCGCCATCCGCGACGCCGTCGCCATGCAGAAGGCGGTGGCCACAGAAGACGAAGCCTCCATGCTGCCTATGCGCATCGGCAACCAGGAGCGCAGCTACCGCCTTCGCACCACTCCCATGCGCGACTCCGAAGGCCGCCTCCTCGGTACCGTCACCACTCTCGAGGACGTCACCAGCCTCCAGGACACCGACCGGTTCAAGACCCAGTTCATCTCCGTGGCCAGCCGCAAGCTCCGCGACCCACTCCTCCAGTTGCGCCGCGGCCTCTACGCCCTCGGCCAGGGCTTCGCCGGCGAACTTCGCCCCCTCCAGGTCGAACTCATCGCCGCCGCCAGCCAGGAGTCGGAAAAACTCGACGTCCTCATGGCCGACCTCATCGAGGTCGCAGAGCTAGACACCGGCAAGCGCGAGTTCAAGCTCGAACGCATCCGGCCCCACCAGGCCCTCGGCGAAGCCCGCGACCGCTTCTGCGACGAATCCTCCCAGAAGCGCATCCGCGTCGAAATCGCCGCTTACGCCGACCTCTCCTTTGTCGAGGCAGACCGCCTGGCCATCCGCTCCATCCTCGACAATCTCCTCTCCAACGCCCTCCGCTACACCCCCGCCGGGGGAGAGATTCTCCTCGCCGCCGAGGAGATCAAGACCTTCGTGCAGTTCACCGTGCGCGATACCGGCCGCGGCATCGAGGCCGAGCGCCTCAGCACCATCTTCGACCGCTTCAACGCCTTCTCCGACTCCGGCACCGGCATGGGCCTCGCTCTCGTTCGCCGCCTCGTCGAGTCCCTGGGCGGACAAATCGCCGCCGAGAGCCGCCTCGGCATCGGAACCACCTTCCGCTTCACCCTTCCCGTGGCCGTCACAAGCCAGCTTCATCATCCCGTCGAGGTCGGCTGAGCCATGGCTGAGATCATCCTTGAGAAAAAGCCCGAACTCGCCAGGCTCCGCATCTACATTGGCGCGGCCCCCGGCGTGGGCAAGACCTACCACATGCTCAACGACGCCCACGTGGCCCGCAAGCAGGGCGTGGACCTCATCATCGGCCTCATCGAGCCCCACAGCCGCCAGGAAACCTTCGACCAGATCAAGGACCTTGAGATCGTGCCCCTCCGCGAGATTCCCTATCGCGGCGTCACTCTCAAGGAGATGGACGTGGACGCCATCCTCGCCCGCCGCCCCCACACCGTCCTCGTCGACGAGCTGGCCCACACCAACGTCCCCGGCAGCAAGAACCGCAAGCGCTACGAAGACGTCCTCGAACTCCTCGACGCCGGCATCAACGTCTGGACCGCGGTCAACATCCAGCACCTCGAAACCCTCAACGACTCCGTCAACCGCTCCGCCAACACTGTCATCCGCGAGACCGTCCCCGACAACTTCTTCAAGCGCGCCGACGAAGTGGTCAACGTGGACGTCACCGTGGACGAACTCCGCGGCCGCCTCCGCCAGGGCAAGATATACGCCGCCGAAAAAGTCGAGCAGTCCCTCGCCAACTTCTTCCGCAAGGGCAACCTCAACATGCTCCGCGAGCTCGCCCTGCGCACCACGGCAGAGCAGGTGGGCAACCGCGCCGCCGAGTACCGCCGCACCCAGGGGCTCGAGCAGGCTCCCATCCCTGAGAAGGTCATGGTCTGCCTCAGCACCCGCCCCGGCACCGAGCGCCTGCTCCGCGTCGGCTCCCGCGTCGCCGGACGCCTCGCCAGCAACTGGTACGCCGTCTACGTCACCCGCCCCGAAGACGACAAGGGACACGGCGACCCCGAGGCCTTCCAGCGCCTCCAGGAGTACCAGCGCATGGCCCGCGACCTCGGCGCCCAGGTCGTCAACCTTACCGACAAGAACGTCTCCGACGCCCTCATCCGCTTCGCCCAGCAGGAGTCCATCTCCCACGTCGTCTTTGGCCAGTCCGCCCGCTCCCGCTTTGACATCCTCTTCCGCGGCTCCGTCCTCAACCGCTTCCTCTCCGAGGTTCGCGACGTCACCGTCCAGGTCGTCCCCATGCAGAAACCCCTCCGCCGCGGATAACCACCCGCCTCAAGTCGTCGGGCCTGACCCTCGAGTTCAAGCCGGATGCCGCATATCCCTCGCATTTGGGGACATGGGAAGCCACGAATCTCAAAAGCACCTGGCGCTCCAGCCGTGGTTCGCCCTTCCGGAGGAAGCAGGGAGGCTTCCCAGGCTGCGGAAAGGCTCCATAAATGCCATCGAAGTATCAGGGCGCGACTTAATTCTTGCCGTAATGCTATTGAGACAGAGGGCTTTACCGGCTGCGGAAAGACTCGATGGGGAAGGCACGAAGTGTCATGGCACGACTTCAGTCGTGCCATAAAGCCGATCAAATCAATTGGGTTTTACCCCCTGGGGTGTGCTTTTCCGGCTTTCTCCTCAAAGGCAGCCCCTACGCCGCAGCCTGTTCAGCCCAAACTATCTGCCGTTCGCTGCGCCGGCTGGCTGCCCGGAAGACAGCTTGCACGGCCCGTAATCCTTGCTGATTTTCTCCACCGTGAACGTCCGGTCGCCGGCGCTGCCTTTCACTTTCTTCAACTTCGTCCCATGAAACTTCACCAGGTCACCCACCTTCAGGTTGGCGGTCTCCCCAGCCAGGGCATAGGTCTTCGCATCGTCTTGAGTTTGAACCTCCAGGCCATTCGGGCCGCTGAAGACACAGCCCTTCAAGGTGTGATGACTGTGATTCACCTCAATTAGAACCACCGTGCCAACCACCACGGCGCCCACCCCGACGGCAACGGCGGCGATCTGGCCCCCGGACGGGCCAATGTTTAACTTGCTGGGTTGCAGTCCGCTGGTGCACGCGGTGGGACCAACCGACGCGCAACAAACAAGCGAAGCCAGCGTTACGGCAACCAACTTCTTCCCAGGCCGCGGTGCGTCAGAGTGCCTTGAATTTGCATGGGACGGCTCGATAATCGCTCGATGGACTTTCATCTCGCTCTCCTCAATCATGGGGATTCCCGCTCGGGCTGGGAGGGATGCGTATGCGTTTGGCTTCGATCTTCGAGGGGTGCGACTCGCCTGGACTGGCCTTGAGGGGAATGCGGCAACGAGCCAGTCGTATTCCGGGACCATACACTGAAAACGTGCCCGTTTGCAATGATTCGGGAGATAGCACTTGAGAATCTCCGCGCCGGACCCGCTGGCTCCCTCAAGCAATGGGCTCAGGGCCTGTTAACACTACCAGGGCGGATGGCGTCCGGGTAGTGTTAACAGGCCCTAGTACAACAGTTGTAGATTGAAGATTGGCATAAGTGAGCCTCGTTTCCGGTAGTCACATCGTAGTGTATGGAATTGATGGAGTCTTCGCCATTCGGACCAAAGCAGCGCTGCCCGGCTACGTGAACAAGGGCATCCAGCGTAGCTTTCGAGGTGGGTGCGTAAAACCAATAGCAGGCGTGTTCCGGCTCTTGCTCGATGCTGCGCCGCACCAGCAGTCCGTGGCTCAAGCCACCCTCTTCCCAACCCCGGATCAGAGTCCATTCATCCAGTCGTTCGCCTTTGCTGTCCGAGCCTGCAGAAACCCGCTCCCAGGCCAGATTCGGCAGACTCTGTGCAATGGCATCCACGCGCCGCTGCACGCTATCTGGCCAGCGCATGCGCTGGTCGCGGGCGATGGCCAGCACATACCCCAACCGCTGCTCTTCCAGCCACTGGCGCAGTTTCCTGTTGTTGCCAGAGACCTCATCGGAACCCGCAGACAGACCCGCGATCAGGCCATGCGCCCGCAATAACTCCTGCTTCCAACCCGAAAGTGGTGGCTCCGTAGCTTCCGCCGGAGGGTCGTATCCCAGAGCAACTTCATCTTATAACTGTCTACAAATGTGGTATTTAGCCCACGGAGTAGGTCTTCCGGGGAAGTCCTGTTTTGTAAAGTCGCAGCCAGGGACCCGATGGGCCGCGCGCCACGCGACCCTGCCCAGGAGGCGCCACAGTGCCCCGCTGTGCCCTTTTCAAAACATCAACCGACGGGGGAGCTCCCAATGCCTGGGCCCTGTTTCTACGACGCGGAGCCGAGGCCTACTAGGTTTGCGGCGAGGATGATGATGAGGATGCCGGCCCAGAGGAGACGGAGGGGGCGCGAGCCCACGCCCTTCCACTCGCCGAGCGCGAGGCCGACGAGACCGCCGCACATGACATAGGAGCTCATGTGGAGCATCCAGTTGACGTAGGAGAGGCGCTGGGGAATGTTGGCCGCGCCCCAGGCGTAGAAGAAGAACTGGAGATACCACATGATGCCCGCGGTTGAGGCCAGGAGGGCGTTGGTGACGAGCAGCCCGCCAGGCTGGCTGAGGTCCGCGCGCAGGGAGAGCCGCTTGAGGGCGCCGAGGCGGATGAAGCAGTAGCTTAGGTTGACCAGGGCGCCGCCGCCCATGATGCAGACGTAGCTGGGGAGCGCGGCGTAGAGGGGGTTGACGCCGAGGCCAAGGGCAGCCTGCTCCATGGGCTTGGCCGCGTCAATGGCGAACGACATGCCCGAAGAGAAGATGCCGCAGAGCACGGCGACCATGAGGCCGAGGCCGAGGTTGAACTCCTGAGCGTCGGACTTGAGGAGCTTCTCCTTGAGGTGCCCGGCCCAGGAGACGACTGCGACGCCGATGAGGGCCACGCCCACGCCGGACATGGTGATGAGTCCGCCGCGGGAGCTGAAGAGCATGCCCACCTGGCCATGCATGAAGGGCGGGACCAGGGTGCCGACCACGAGGGTGATGCCGATGGCAACGCCGATGCCGAGGCTCATGCCGAGGTAGCGCATGGTGAGGCCGTAGCTGACGTTGCCTACGCCCCACATGGCTCCGAACATGGCCACGCGCAGCATGAGCGGCCAGCCCATGGAGGCATAGAAGCCGTGGAAGTCCGGCAGCAGCAGCAGGCTCACGCCAATGGGCAGCAGAATCCAGGAGAAGAAGCCGGCCAGGGCCCACGTCGTCTCCCAGGACCACTTGCGCACCCGCTCAATGGGTGCATAAAACGAGGCCGCCATCGCAGCCCCCACGATGTGCCATCCAACTCCCGCTACTGCTGACGCCATGCATGCTCCTCGTCCGTTTTTCTGCTGCTTCGGCCCTGCCGTTGTCTGGTAGCCTACTTCACTTGCGCGGCGAAGGTGTAGCTTCCCGCGCCCAATACAAATCCCTGCTCTGCGCCGCGCGTTGCGGCGGAGGCCAGCTTGCACTGCGCCAGCGGCGCGCCCTCCAGCGTAAGGTTGGCGGCCGCGGCAGCGCTGAGCCAGCCCGTGGTGTTGGCGGGCAGCGTGACGTGCCACTCCGCCGTTGCGCCCTTCACAGCCCAGTCGGAGTGGACGGGCCCATAAGACGATTCGTAGTCAAAGGCGATGTGCCCCAGGCGCGCGTCAAAGTGCGGATTGAGCACCACGGTGTGGAAGCCCGCGTCGAGCGTTGTGGCATCGACGCCGGCAGCGTAGCGATAGATCCAGTCAGCCACCGCGCCGTATGCGTAATGGTTATAGGAGTTCATGCTGGGGTCGTCCTTCATCTGGTCGCCGTTCCAGCGCTCCCACATGGTGGTGGCTCCGTGCTCCACCAGGTAGCCCCAGGAGGGGTAGGCGGTGTTGAGCAGAAGCTTGTAGGCCAGGTCGGAATGACCGGTTTTGGTCAGCTCTTCCAGCAGGTAGGGCGTGCCCAGGAAGCCCGTGGCCAGGAGGCTGCGGTTGCCTTCAATCTTGGCCACCAGCTTGTCGGCTGCCTTGGCGCGCAGCTCATCGGGCAGCAGGTTCATGTGAAGAGCCAGCACATAGCCTGCCTGGGTATCGCCGCCGGTGGGTTTGGCGTCGGGATTGTTGATCTGGCCGAAGGGCGAGGGGGTAGTATCCGCGCCGGCCACAAAGCCGTCGTCGTGGACAAACTGCTTTTGGAAGGCGGCGCGAATCTTGTCGAAAAGCTTTGCGTATTTGGCTTCGTCGGCGGTGCGTCCAGTGGCGCGGGCCATCTGCTGCATGAGCGTGGCGTCATAGGCCCAGTAGGCGCTGGCGATGAGGGTGTAGTCGGTCTTGCCCTCCGGCGAGAGCCAGTCACCGAACGGAATGCCGGCCTCGTTCTTCCAGAGCCCGTCGGGATTGGCGGCGTTGATGGCGTTGAGGTACCGCTCCATCGCGCCCCAGTTCTGCTCAATCATGCTGGTGTCTCCAGTCTGGAGCCAGGAGGTCCAGGGGATGACCACGCCGGCGTCGCTCCAGCCCGCGCCGGAGCCGGAACCGCTGCGCACCGTGCCGGGCGAGAAGATGCCGTAGTAGGGCGTGCCTGCCTGGGAGCCGCGCATGTCGCCGGCATACTTGCGCGAGAAGGCCGCCAGATCCATGTTGTAGGCCGCCGTGCGCCAGAAGACCTGGGCGTCGGCCATCCAACCGAGGCGCTCGTCGCGCTGGGGGCAGTCCGTCGGGACGCCGACGAAGTTGGAGCGCTGGCCCCAGAGAATATTGCTCCAGAGCTTGTCGATCATGGTGCTGCCTGTCTTGAGTTTGGCCGTGAACGCCGCGTCGGTGTGAATCACGATGGCCGACAGCGCGCCCGGCTCCGGCTTGGCGGAGACGCCGGTCAGCTCCGCATAGCGGAAGCCGTGGAAGGTGAACTGGGGCGTAAACTCCTCCACGCCCTTGCCGGCGAGGATGAAGTGGTCGGTCGCCTTGGCCGTGCGCAGGTTGTCGGTGTAGAGCGTGCCGTCGTCGTTGAGGATCTCGGCGAAGCGCAGGCGCACCTCGGACCCCGCCGCGCCGGATACCTTGAGGTGCGGCACCGCGGACATGTTCTGGCCGAAGTCGAAGACGTAGACGCCCGGTTTGGGCTCGGACACCGACTTTGCCTCGACCGTGCGCTGCTGGCGGATGGAGGGGAAGTCCTGGGCGTCAATCAGGATGGGCTTGGGCGAGATGGCGGCAACGCTCTTCCAGCCGGTAGCGGCAAACTTTGTTTCGTTCCAGCCCGGCTCAATGCGGCGGGCGTCCTGGCTTTCGCCATCGTAGATCTCGGAGTGAAGGATGTACGAGGTGTTGGCTTTCCAGGACGGGTCCGTGGTCACCCACTGCGAGGTGCCGTCGGCATAGTCGATGCGGAGCTGGGCGCGCAGGGCGGGCGGGGTTTCGCCGTAGTTGTTGGGCTGCTGGAACCACTCCAGAGGGGTGGAATACCAGCCCGGCGCCAGGAGCGCGCCGAGGGCGTTGGCGCCGCTGGCCACCTGCGCCGTCACGTCATAAACCTGGTACTTGAGTCGCTTGCGATAGTCGGTCCAGCCGGGAGCGAGGACATCGCTGCCGACGCGCTTGCCGTTGAGGAAGAGCTCATAGGCGCCGAGCGCGGTGGCATAGAGCCGTGCCGACTTGACCGGCTTGCCGACCGCGAACTCCGTGCGCAGTGCCTTGACCGTATCCGGAATCCAGGGATGGCCGAGCGGCTCGGACTGCAGCCCCATGGTCTGCTTGTAGGCCACGGGGTTCTTCCAGCCCGTGTCGTCAAAGCCCTTCTTCTCCCAGCCGGCGGCGGCATGGGTAGCGGTCTTCCAGGCGAGGCTGCTGCCGAAGGTTGCGGTGGTGCCGTCGGTGTACTCGACAAAGAGCGTGGCGCTCATGGGCGACGCTTCGTCGACCGCCATGCCGTTGGGGTTCACTACGTAATGAATCGCCTCGATGGCGATGGTGTTTGGCCCCTGGGTGAGGTGGCCCTTGGCGTCGGCATGCACATATTTCTTCCACGGCATTTGCTTCCAGGCGGGCAGCGGGTCGGCCTTGAGCACCTGAGCGCCGTTGATCCACGCTGAGACTGTGTCTTCCGCGGCGGCATAAAGCGTGGCCCGGCGGACCGGCTTGGGCAGCGTGACTGTCTGGCGGTAGGCAAAGCTCTCTTCGTTTTTCTTTTCGGCCGCGAGCGCATCGGCGTCCGGATTGGCGACCCACGCGGCCTCGGCGTGGCGCACTGCATCTTCCTCTTTGGTCTCATAGCCAATCCACGGCCCGCGCCAGCCCTCGGGGCCGAGCAGTCCGGTCTCCCACCAAGCCGTTTCGCTCTCGGGATAGGCCTTGTCCGCGGCGCCCCAGGCTTTGACGCGCCAGAAATAGCGCGTGCCCGGTACGAGCTCCGGACCGGCGTAGCGCACATTGAGCGATGCCCCGGAGGCCACGCGACCGCTCGTCCAGACATCCGCCTTGCCCTGCCTCAGCAGCTCCGCCTTGGTGGCAACCTGGACCTCGTAGGCGGTCTGCGCCGCGCCCCGGGCGGGGTCGCGCAACTGCCAGGAGAACCTGGGCGCCGGGTCGTCAATGCCCAAAGGCGTCTTCAGCTCGTCCACCTTGAGTTTCACGGGGCCCGCCGCCGGTGCGGCCTTCTGAGCGCACATGGGCAAAATCGCCAGACCCAACGCCAACCCCGCCGCCATCGATCGCACAGTGTTCATCTTCATCGCCTCGCTCGTTGCGTGCATCAAAGCCCGTCCATTGTGCGGCCTGCCCGCCGACTTTGAAAAGCGGGATGCAGCGCAGGGCCGAAACCGGCCCGAATTTACCAAATGAAACAATTTCCTGACGGAAGAACCTTACTCAAACCAGTGTTCGATTGTCAAAGGAGTTTTCAAGGCTTGGCTGGGTCCACTCTGCCGACGGAAACGCTGCCCCAGCCGCTACACTCTCCCCATGGCTCTCCGTCTCTACGCCGCCACCACCAGCCAGGGGAAGTTGCGGGATTTTGGCGCCGCCGCCGAGGCTCATGGGCTCTCGATCGAGCCCCTTCCCGGCCTCAAGGCCATTCCGGCGCCGGAAGAGGACGGCCTTACCTTCGCCGCCAACGCCGCGCTCAAGGCCGTCTATTACTCCCGCTGCGCACCTGGGGCGCTGGTGCTGGCGGACGACTCCGGGCTGGAGGTAGACGCGCTGAACGGCGCTCCGGGTGTGCGCTCGGCCCGCTTCGCCGCCGACTCCGGGCTGACCGACTCTCCCGACGCCAACGACAACACGGACGTGTGGAACAACATTGTGCTGCTGCAGCGGCTCTCCGGCGTGCCGGCGGCACTGCGCACGGCGCGCTACCGCTGTGTGCTGGCCGCGGCGCGGGACGGCGCGCTGCTGCACACCGCCGACGGCGCGGTGGAAGGCGTGATTCTGGAGTCGCCCCGCGGTACGGGCGGCTTTGGCTACGATCCGCTCTTTTATCTCCCCGGTCTGGTGCGGACGATGGCCGAACTTGATCTGGAAACCAAGCACACGCTCAGCCACCGGGGACGCGCCATTGCGGCGCTGCTGCCCCTGCTCAACGCCTGACCTCTGGATTTACCGCTCAAAGGCCCAAAAGCGGGGCGCGCCTTGACGGGTCCAACGTGCGGCTCGAATAATGCGTTAGGAACAGAGCGGACCCTTTACCCCCAATTCACGCGAAGCCGCCTCGGGCGCATTCCAGACCCGGACATTTCAGGAGCTGAAACTTCATGGCAACCGCCCAACACTCTGCCCCCCCCCAGGTTCGGGGAGGCGTACAGCCTCTACGCGCAGGCCAAGGCATCTCCTTCTTCCTGCGCAAGCTGCACTCGCTTCTCGGCATCATCCCCATCGGCGCCTTCCTGCTGGAGCACCTGCTCTCGAACTTCGAGGCGCTCAAGGGACCGGCTGCCTATGGCCTGCAAGTCAAGTTCCTGAACAGCCTGCCGCTGGTGAGGGTTCTGGAGTGGGTTTTCATCTTCCTGCCCATCCTCTATCACGGCATCTATGGCCTCTATATCTGGCTGCGCGGCAAGTCGAACATCATCTACTACCCGTGGTCGGGCAACTGGCTTTACACGGCGCAGCGCTATACCGGCCTGATCGCAATT
This sequence comes from uncultured Acidobacteriaceae bacterium, assembly GCA_903849645.1. Taxonomy (GTDB): domain Bacteria; phylum Acidobacteriota; class Terriglobia; order Terriglobales; family Acidobacteriaceae; genus Telmatobacter. The sequence goes on from CAINJJ010000035.1 coordinate 76,055, forward strand.
CTTTACATCGGGCAGCATGTGGCCCGGCAGCGGTTCATGGGCATCAGCCTGCCGGAGAACCCCGGCGCCGCCTTCGCCAAGGTGCAGCACGAGCTGGCCAACCCCTGGATGCTGGCCGTTTATGTGATCGCGATGATCGCCATCTGCTGGCACTTCTCCTACGGCATCTGGCTGTTTGCCGCGAAATGGGGCATCACCCCCGGCACCCTGGCCCGCAAGCGCTTCGGCTATGTGTGCGTCGCCCTGGGCATCGTGCTGGTGGTGATGGGACTGGCGAGCATCTGGGCCTTTGTCGGCCCTGCCTATCCCAACGCACCGGAGATCGCGCCTCTCACTTCCTGGTTGGCGCAAGGCAACGCCGGTTTGCTGGCCTGATGAACCGCTAGCTCCTAGCTCCTGGCTGGAGGCGATCCGCTAAAGGCTGTCCACTGTTCACTGTTTACTGTTGACTCAAAAAAAGGAACCCCCATGGCAGCACCCAGAATCATCGTGGTTGGCGGCGGCCTCGCCGGACTCGCCGCAGTCATCAAGATCGCCGAAGCCGGCGGCTCGGTTGACCTGTTTTCCATCGTTCCCGTCAAGCGCTCGCACTCGGTCTGCGCGCAGGGCGGCATCAACGCAGCCAAGGACCTGAAGGGCGAGGGCGACTCGACCGACAAGCACTTTGACGACACCATCTATGGCGGCGATTTTCTGGCCAACCAGACCCCCGTCAAGGCGATGTGCGAGGCTGCGCCGGCCATCATCGACCTGCTGGACCGCATGGGCGTGCCCTTCAACCGCACCCCCGAGGGACTGCTGGACTTCCGCCGCTTTGGCGGCACGCTCTATCAGCGCACGGCTTTTGCCGGCGCAACCACGGGGCAGCAACTGCTCTACGCGCTCGACGAGCAGGTCCGCCGTCACGAGGCCGAGGGAAAGGTAAAGAAGTACGAGGGCTGGGAGTTTCTCTCCGCCGTTCTCGACTCCAAGGGCGCGGCCCGCGGTATTACCGCGCTGAACCTGCGCACCATGGAGCTGAAGAGCTTTCCTGCGGACGCCGTGATTCTGGCCACTGGCGGCATCGGGGCGATCTTTGGCAAGAGCACCAACTCGGTGGTCTGCACGGGGTCGGCGCAGTCGGCCATCTTCCAGCAGGGCGCCTACTACGCCAACGGCGAGTTCATCCAGGTCCATCCCACGTCGATTCCCGGCGAAGACAAGCTGCGGCTGATGTCGGAGTCAGCACGCGGCGAAGGCGGCCGCGTCTGGGTGCCGCGCATCGCCGGCGACAAGCGGCCCTTCAAGCAGATTCCCGAGTCGGACCGGTTCTACTTCCTGGAGGAGTGGTATCCCAAGTACGGCAACCTGGTGCCCCGCGACGTGGCCACCCGCGCCATTCACAAGGTGGTCTATGAGAACGGCCTGGGCATCGACGGCCAGCCGATGGTCTATCTGGACCTGACCCACATCGACCGCGCCACGCTGGACCGCAAGCTGGGCGGCATTCTCGACATCTATGAAAAGTTCGTCGGCGACGACCCGCACGACGTGCCCATGAAGATATTCCCCGGCATGCACTACACGATGGGCGGCATCTGGGTGGACTTCAACCAGATGACGAACATCCCAGGCATCTTTGCCGCGGGCGAGTGCGAGTACCAGTACCACGGGGCCAACCGCCTCGGCGCCAACTCCCTGGTGAGCTGCATCTACGGCGGCTTCATCACCGGGCCCAACGCGCTGGCCTATGCCAGGAGCCTGCCCGCCGCGGAAGGCGACGGAGGCCACGCCGCCGAATTGGCTCGCCAGGCGGAGATCAACGCCGGGTTGATGAAGAACGAGGGGACGGAGAATCCCTTCCGGCTGTGGCGCGAGCTGGGGGCCACCATGACCGAGCACGTGACCGTCATCCGCTACAACAAGGGGTTGAAAGAGGCCGACGAAAAGATCGTCGAGCTCATCGACCGCTACAAGAAGGTGAGCCTGGCCGACCGCAGCCAGTGGGCCAACACCAGCTTCGCCTTTGCCCGCCAGTTGAAGAACATGCTGGAGCTCTCCCGTGTGGTGGCGCAGGGCGCTCTGCTGCGCGACGAGTCGCGCGGCGCGCATTACAAGCCCGACTTCCAGGACCGCAACGACGAGCGCTTCCTCAAGACGACCAAGGCCAGCTTCACAGGCGCAGCCGAGGGCCCGCGCTTTGAATACGAGGAAGTGGACACGCAGTACATCAAGCCGCGCCCGCGCAGCTACAGCGCCACCAAGTAGGCAAAGGGAGACTGACAATGGCAAACAAGACCGTGCAATTCGAAATCAAGCGCCAGGCCAGCCCCGATGCTCCTTCGGTTTGGGAGAAGTTTGAGCTGGAGTGGCGTCCGGGCATGAACGTGGTCTCCGCGATGATGGAGATTGCCGCCAACCCGGTGACCGCCGATGGGCGCGAGACCACGCCCGTCACCTACGACTCCAACTGTTTGGAGGAGATCTGCGGCTCCTGCGCCATGCGCATCAACGGCAAGGCGCGCATGGCCTGCTCTTCGCTGGTGGACAATCTGGAGCAGCCCATCCGCATCGAGCCGCTCAGCAAGTTTCCGCTCGTCCGCGACCTGCAGGTGGACCGCTCCGTGCTGTTTGACAACCTGATGGCCGTGAAAGCCTGGGTTCCCATCGACGGCACCTACGACCTTGGCTCCGGACCCCGCGTCTTTCCGCAGCAGCAGGAGGCGAACTATCCGCTTTCGAACTGCATCTCATGCACCTGCTGCATGGAGGTGTGCCCGCAGTTCAACGCGGAGACCGGCTTTGTGGGCGCGGCCACCATCGCGCAGGTGAAGCTCTTCAACAACCACCCCACCGGCAAGGTGTTCAAGGAAGACCGCCTGCGCGCCCTTGCCGGCGATGGCGGCATCCAGGAGTGCGGCTTTGCGCAGAACTGCGTGGAGGCCTGCCCCAAGCAACTGCCCCTGACCGAGGCCATCAGCGACGTGAGCCGCGACGTGCTGCTGCAGAAGGCCAAGGACCTTTTCCGGCTGTAAGCTGCCGAAAAGAACCAGCAACTGAACCCAGGCCCTCAAGAGCCTGGGTTCAGTCTTTTCAGCCTCAGGGCTCTGACGCCTGATCTCTGACCCCTCACCCCTGACCCCTGTTTCTTTTCGCCTTTTATTCGCTAATCGCGTATAATCCCAGCATGGACTTTCAACTCGTCTCCAGCTATACGCCCAAAGGCGACCAGCCCCGCGCCATCGACGAGCTCATGCAGGGCCTTTCAGCGGGAGAGAAGCACCAGGTTCTGCTGGGCGTGACCGGCTCCGGCAAGACGTTCACAATGGCCAAGATCATCGAGCAGTCGAACCGCCCAGCCCTCATCCTGGCGCACAACAAGACCCTGGCGGCGCAGCTTTACCACGAGTTCAAGCAGTTCTTCCCCGACAATGCGGTGGAGTATTTCGTCAGCTACTACGACTACTACCAGCCCGAGGCCTACATCCCCGCGGGCGACCTTTATATCGAGAAGGAAGCGACGATCAACGAGGAGCTGGACAAGCTGCGCCTCTCTGCAACGCGCAGCCTCTTCGAGCGGCGCGACTCGATCATTGTGAGCTCGGTGAGTTGCATCTACGGCCTCGGCTCCCCCGAGGCTTACTACGGCATGTTGCTGCTGCTCGAGAAAGGCCAGCGCATCAGCCGCAAGGACATCACGCGGCGGCTGGTGGAGATCCTGTATGAGCGCACGGAAGGCGACTTCCGGCGCGGGACCTTCCGCGTGCGCGGCGACATCATCGAGGTCTATCCCACCTACGACGAGACCGCCTACCGCATCGAACTCTTTGGCGACGAGATCGAGTCGCTGGCCCAGATCGACCCGCTGTTTGGCACGGTGAAGCAGAAGTACGCCCGGTTGCCCATCTACCCCAAGAGCCACTATGTGGTGCAGCCGGAGCGCAAGGCAGAGGCCATCGACTCCATCCTGGCCGAGCTCACCACGTGGGTTGCCGAGTTGGAGTCGCAGGGACGGATGGTCGAGGCGCAGCGCATCCACCAGCGCACTCGCTTTGATCTCGAAATGATCAAGTCCATGGGCTACTGCCATGGCATTGAGAACTACTCCCGGCATTTCTCCGGGCGGCTACCCGGCGAGGCCCCACCCACCCTGCTCGACTACTTCCCACGCGATTTTCTCCTCTTTGTCGATGAGAGCCACGCCACCATTCCCCAGGTCCACGGGATGTGGTTCGGCGACCGCAGCCGCAAGCAGAACCTGGTGGACTACGGCTTCCGCCTGCCCTCGGCGACAGACAACCGGCCGCTGAAATTCGAGGAGTTCGAGAACCGCGTGCAGCAGGCCATTTACGTCTCCGCGACCCCCGGCCCTTATGAGCTCACGCGGTCGGCAGGCGTGGTGGTGGAGCAGGTGATCCGCCCCACGGGCCTGGTGGACCCCGAGATTGAGATACGGCCCGTGAAGGGCCAGATCGACGACCTGCTCGGCGAGATCCGCGACCGCGCGCTGCGCAACGAGCGGGTGCTGGTTACGACCCTCACCAAGCGCATGTCCGAGGACCTGGCCGGCTACTACACCGAGGTCGGCGTTCGCTGCCGCTACATGCACTCGGAGATCGAAACCCTGGAACGCATCAAGCTGCTCGCCGCGCTGCGCAAGGGCGAGTACGACGCCCTCATCGGCATCAACCTGCTGCGCGAGGGCCTTGACCTGCCCGAGGTCTCGCTGGTGGCCATTCTGGACGCCGACAAGGAGGGCTTCCTGCGCTCCACGGGCTCGCTCATCCAGACCATGGGCCGCGCCGCGCGTCATATCGAGGGCCGGGCCATCCTCTACGCCGACCGCATGACCGACTCCATGCGCCGCGCCATCGACGAGACCGACCGCCGCCGCACCATCCAGAGAGCCTACAACGAGGAGAACGGCATCACGCCCCAGTCCATCCTCAGCAAGGTGGATATGGGCCTCGCCCACATCCTCAAGGCCGAATATGGCGAGGTGGCCGAGGAAGAGACGGCGGGGATGCCCGAGTTCACCACCCAGGCGGACCTCGACACGCACATTGCCAAACTGGAAACCGATATGCGCGAGGCGGCGAAGAAGTTCGAGTTTGAAAAGGCTGCCCGGCTGCGCGACACGATCAAGGAACTGCGGGACAAGGAGTTCCTGTTCGGCTAGGGCCAGTCCAATCCCTCAGGCAACCGCAGGGGCTGCGGGCACATCTGAGTTATTCAGTTGGTAAACAGGTAACCTGCCGCGCCTGTGGGCAGCGCCGGAGTTCAGGAATAAATGGCAAAAGTTCTTTTGGTGGAAGACGATCCCCTCCATGCTTTCCTGCTCCGGTCCAATCTGGAGCGGATTTTTGCTGTTGTGGAGCGCGTTACCGACGCCTCCGAGGCTCTCTGCCTGGTGGAGCAGCCAAGCTTCGCCGCCAGTATCGACCTGGTAGTGTGCTCGCTGAGGATGCCGGGGTTTGGCGGGTCGGCCTTCGCTACCGAGTTGCACGACCGGCTGCCGAATATGCCGATTCTGGTGCTGGGAGAGGCCGCCGATGCGGTCGAGGCTTGCTTTGGCGGCTGTGTGGCGCTGCTCACATCGCCGTTCGGAGCCGACGCGATGCTCGCCCTTGCCGAGCGGCTGATGACGCACACCGAGCGCGCCATCGCCTGATGTCCGCTCCCGGCCCCTGGAATCCAGACCCATCCATCCAACCGAAGACCTGATCCAGAGAACCCCCATGCCTGACAAAAGCCCCGCCCTTTCCCCAGCCGACGCGGTTTTGCGCTCGTTCCAGATTCACAACCGGATTCACCTCTATCTCCTCGAAGCCCTGGCCCCGGAAGTCTGGGCCGCCCCGCCGCCCGGCGGCAAGGGACGCACCGTGGCGGCGCTCGTCAGCCATATGCACAGCGTCCGGCTGATGTGGCTCAAAGCCGCCAGGGTAGACATGCTCCCCCCTTCGTTGGATAAGATGGCTCCAGTGCCGGAAGCAAAACAGGCATTGGAAGCGAGCGCCGCCGCTCTGGCGGGACTGCTGGCTGATGTGTTTCACCGGAATGCCAATATTCCCGGTTTCAAGCCTGATCCCTGGGCCTTCGTTGCCTATCTGATTGCCCACGAGGCACACCACCGCGGCCAGATCGTGTTGCAGGCGCGGCAGTTAGGCCATCCGCTGGAAAAAAGCGCCAGCTATGGACTGTGGGAGTGGGGCGTTCGCTGAGATCGAACGTCCAAGGAGGGTGCGCGTTCCAACCTCCAATCGGCATGTGAGCCAGCTCACTGCTGCAAAACCTGTGATGGAGTGAAATCAGCTCGCGGGGATTCCCTGTTTTCTCCCCGTCAACGTGCGAAAATCATCGTGGAGTTCTAATGGCAACCTTTGGTAGTTTTGCCCTCATTATTGCGCTGGCGCTGGCTGCATACAATCTGCTGGCCGGGGCTGTCGCGCTGCGCCTGCTGGCCACCGGACAGCCTGCGCCCATCTCGCCGGAACGGCTTGCCGACACGGCGCGGCGGGCCGGGATCGCCGGCTTTGTCGCCATCTCGGGAGCCGCATTCGCGCTCATCTGGTCGGTCTTCACCAACGACTTTTCGATCACCTACATCATGGAGCACTCCAACCGCGCCCTGCCGGGGATGTACAAGTTCTCCGCGCTGTGGAGCGGTCAGGAAGGCTCGCTGCTCTTGTGGGCGTGGCTGCTGGGCATCTACGGGTTTGTGCTGCGGCTGACGCACAAGCGGGATGTGACCCTCTACGCCTATGCCGGGGCGATTCTGGCTGCGGTCCAGGTCTTCTTTCTGGCCATTCTGAACTTTGCCGCGCCGCCGTTCGCACTTTTCCGCGGGGCCATTCCCGAAGACGGAAACGGGCTGAATCCGCTGCTTCAGTATCCCGAGATGGTCATCCACCCCCCGATGCTTTATCTCGGCTATGTGGGCTTCTGCATCCCCTTCTGCTTTGCGCTGGGCGCGCTGATGATGCGCTACCCCGGTGAAAAGTGGATCCGCATCACCCGCGTCTGGACCATGGTCACGTGGCTGTTTCTGACCTGCGGCATCTTCCTGGGCATGCACTGGGCTTACGCCGTACTGGGCTGGGGCGGGTACTGGGGATGGGACCCGGTGGAGAACGCCAGCTTCATGCCCTGGCTCACCGGCACCGCCTTCCTCCACTCCGTCATGATGCAGGAGAAGAAGGGCATGATGAAGAGCTGGAACGTCTGGCTCATCTTCACCACCTTCCTGCTCACCCTGCTGGGCACGCTGCTGACCCGCGCCGGCCTCGTCAGCTCCGTGCACGCCTTCGCCCAGTCCTCCATCGGCACATGGTTTGTCATCTTCATGGGCATTGTGCTGGCGGTGTGCATCTTTACCTACATCTACCAGCGCAGCCACTTGAAGAGCGAGCATCGCGTCGAGTCGCTGGTCAGCCGCGAGTCCAGCTTCCTCTTCAACAACCTGGTTCTGCTGGCCGCCTGTTTCGTCATTCTCTGGGGCACGCTCTTCCCTGTTCTCTCGGAATACGTGGTCGGCAACAAGGTCACGATGGGTGCTCCCTGGTACAACACGGTGGCGATTCCCATCGGGCTGTTCCTGCTGCTGCTGACGGGCGTGGGACCGCTGCTGCCGTGGCGCTCCACGTCGATGAAGAGCATCCGCCGCAACTTCATTCTGCCTGTGGCAGTGCTGTGGGGCACGGTGATTATCTGCCTGGCGTTCGGCGTGCGCCCGTGGAAGGACGGCGCCTTTGACAGCGGCGATTTCTACGCGCTGGTGGCCTTCTCGCTTTCCACTTCAGTCTTGAGCGCCATCCTGTCGGAGTTCGTACGCGGGGCGGGCGTGATCTCCAAGCAGACCGGGCGCAACTTCTTCACCGCTGTCTGGCTTCTCACCCGCCGCAACACCCGCCGTTACGGCGGGTACATCATCCATATCGGCGTGGTGATTGTGGTGGTGGGCCTGGCAGGCGCGGCCTTCAACAAGAACGTTGAAAGCGAGATGGCGCTGCACGACAAGATGGTCATCGGCACCTATACGCTGGAGAACGTCGGCTTTACACAGGACTCGAACCTCAACTACAACTCCGAGTTCGCGCAACTGGACGTCTACAAGGACGGCAAGAAGCTGTTCCAGATGACACCAGAGAAGCGCGTCTACCTGGCCAGCCAACAGCCCCAGACGATGGTCGCCATTCACTCGGTTCCGGGATGGGATCTGTACATTGTCTATGAGGGCACGAACGCCTCGACAGGCCAGCCCATCATCAAGGCCTTTCTCAATCCCCTGGTGAGCTGGATCTGGGCGGGTGTGGTCATTCTGGTCTTTGGGACGTTTGTGGCGCTGTTTCCCAGCCTGCTGCCCTCCACCGCCGCACTCCGCGTGCCCGCCCGCAGCGCGCCCGTTGAACCTGCGCTGACCGGAGGCGCCCAATGACCCAGCACAAATCTGCATCGGGACGCTTCGGATATTTTGCGAAGGGCGCGCAGGCGCTGGCGCTGGCCGTGGCCGTCTGCTTTTCCATTGGCGCAACCGACGCCAGCTCGCGCTATAACAACCTGAACCACCGCCTGATGTGCACCTGCGGCTGCGCGGAGATTCTGGGCGAGTGCAACCATGTGGGCTGCCAATCCTCCGGGCAGGAACTGGCCGAACTGAACGCCTTCATCGCCGACAACAAGAGCGACGAGGACATCTTCACGGCGTTCTCCGGCAAGTACGGCGCCACCGTGCTGGCCGCGCCCACCACCAAGGGCTTTGACCTGGTGGCCTGGGTTGCGCCCTTCGCCGTGTTTGCGGCGGCCATGCTGGGCACCGTGCTGCTGATTCGCCGCTGGTCCGAAGGCAAGGCGCAAGCCGCCGCCGGGCCATCCGACCCTTCCACCGATGCGCTGCGTGAAAAGATTCGCCGGGAGACTGATGCCGGCGACGACGGAGGTTACTGAGCCATGACGCCAACCCTGGGACTGATCTGCGGCGCGCTTTTGTTGATTGGGACTTTTGTCTACACCTTCTGGCCGGAGAATGTCTTCGCCAGCCAGCGCGTGAAGACGCGGCTCGACTACCTGCTCGAACGCAAGGAGCAGCTCTACGAAAACCTGCGCGATCTGAGCTTTGAACACCGCGCCGGCAAGTATCCTGAAGAGGATTTTCTCAACCAGCGGGCCCTGCTTGAAAACGAGACGGCCCAGTTGCTGGCCGAGATTGAGACCCTGCAGCAGGCCTGAGCCTTCAACGAACTCCGGCTCTTGTCTTGTCGGCAAAAATATGGGTATCCCAGGTCCCGCTTTTGGGACCTGGGATACCACGAACCCCGTCAGAGTCTGCCATCCTGAGCACCAATCGCAGCCTGTCATCCTGAGCGAGCGCAGCGAGTCGAAGGACCTGCGGTTGTCTTCCGGTTCTTCGAGTTACCAACTCATCCCCAACACCCAATAGGAATCCCACACGACCATGAAATCAATTCAACTCCTGTTTCGCACTTTTGTTCTTAGCCTGCTCGTCACAGCTTCGCTTGCGCAGGCCGCGACCCTTACCGGCACGGTAACCAACAAGACCACCGGCAAGCCCTCGGCGGGCGACAAGGTCGTCCTCGTGGACGTGCAGGCCGGCATGGGCGAAGTGGCCGAGGCCACCACGGACTCCAAGGGCCACTACTCGCTGGCCAAAACGGGCAACAGCAACTACCTGGTGAAGGCCACCCACCAGGGGGCGACCTACTTCATCGCAGCTCCGCAGGGCAACGCCGCGGGCGACATCACGGTCTATGACGTGGCGGCCAAGGTGCAGGGCGTGACGGTGGAAGCCGACGTGATGGAGGTTGAGACATCGGGCGGCCAGTTGCGCGTGACCGAGCGCTACTTTGTGCACAACAACAGCACCCCGCCCACCACGCAATGGACGGCGCGGTCGTTTGAGGTTGTGATGCCCGAGGACGCGGTGCTGGCCGGTGCGGCCGCGCAACGCCCCGGCGGCCTGCCCACCTCCGTGCAGATTGAGCCCGGCAGCACCAAGGGCCACTTCTACTTCAACTTCCCCATCCAGCCCGACAACGCCGACAAGAGCACACTGTTCCAGTTGAGCTACCAACTGCCCTACTCCAAGGGCAAGTACACCTTCAAGACCCAGGAGTCCATGCCCACCCAGAGCGTGGGCGTGCTGATTCCCAAGAGCATGACCTTTGCCGCGGCCTCGGGCTCGGAGTTCCGCAGCGTCCCCGAGGACCCCGGCGTCCAGACCTTCGTTTACAGCAATGCGCTCCCCGGCAAGACGCTTGAGTTCACCATCTCCGGGGAGGGCTCGATTCCCCGCCAGCAGCAGAGCGGCGGCGGTCCCGCCATGGGCGGCGGAGGCGGAGGCGACCAGGCTGACGCGGCGGCCAACGGCAACAATGGCCAGCCCGGCGGCGGCCTCGGCAATCCGGTGGGAACCCCCGACCCGCTCAGCAAATACAAGTGGTGGATTCTGGGCGGCCTCGGTCTGCTCCTCGTGGCCGCGGCGGCCGTTCTGCTGCGCCGCCAGTCCTCCCTGGCCGGTGCAGTTCCGGTTCCTGAGCAGGCGCCAGTCCCGGCCCGCGCGCGCGCCTCGGCAAGCGCGGCTGCCTTTGCTCCTCCGCCGCCCGCAGGCAATGCCGGGCTGCTGCACATCCTCAAGGAAGAACTGTTTGCGCTGGAGAGCGAAAAGGCCCACGGCACTATCTCCGCCCAGGAATATGCCGAAGTGAAGGTTGGACTCGAGGCTGTTCTCAAACGGGCATTGAAACGCACCAGCTAGGCGCTGAAGTTGTTCCCCGTACCCTAACCATCAACCCTGGGTGCCCCAGGTCCCGATTTTGGGACCTGGGAAGCCACCCACCCAACCACCCTTCCTTCCCTGCAAAGGACGAGGCCCAAACCTCATCCTTCCGAAACCGTACGCTCCCCCGCGGAGTCTAATCAGCATGAACACCTTCAAGACCGCCTTCCTTCTGACCGGCCTCACGCTGATCCTGATCCTGGCCGGAGAATACATGGGCGGCGCCAACGGCGCCCTCATTGCCTTCGCCATTGCCGCGGCCACCAACTTTTTCAGCTACTTCTACAGCGACAAGCTGGCCCTGGCCATGTATAGCGCCAAGCCCGTCAGCCGCGAAGAGCTGCCCCGCGTCTACGAGGTGGTGGAGCGGCTCACCGGCCGGGCCGGCATCCCCATGCCGAAGATCTACGTGATACCCACCGAGTCGCCCAATGCCTTCGCCACCGGCCGCAACCCCGCCCACGCTTCGGTCGCCGTAACCCACGGCATCCTGGCCCTGCTGACCGACGACGAGCTGGAGGGCGTGCTTGCCCACGAACTGGGCCACGTGCGCAACCGCGACATCCTCACCAGTTCCATCGCCGCCACCCTGGCCGGCGCCATCACCATCCTCGCCCGCATGGCCTTCTGGTTTGGCGCGATGGGCGGAGGCGGCGACCGGCGCGACCGCGAGGGCGGAGGGCTGGGCGCAATCGTGATGCTGCTGCTGGCCCCCATCGCCGCCATGCTCATCCAGCTCTGGGTCTCGCGCACCCGCGAGTACGAGGCCGACGCCTCCGGCGCGCACCTTACCGGCAACCCTTACGCCCTGGCCAGCGCTCTGGAGAAGATCTCCGCCGTCAGCCGCCAGGTACCGCTGGCCGCCTCGCCCAACTCCGCGCACATGTTCATCATTGCGCCCTTGCTGACCGGGGCGACCTTCGCCAGCCTGTTTTCCACGCATCCGCCGGTGAAGGAGCGCATCCAGCGCCTCATCGGCCGCCCGTCGGTCTCCGGCATCATCACCAGGGACTGAGGCACCGCTCCCAATTGCCTGGTCCATATCGCCTGGTCCCTATCGCCTGGTCCCTAGCCCCTTCATTTAGTATCCTTTCCCCATGAAGACTCTTCTCCGCACCCTTCTCTATCTCGCGCTCATCGTCTGGCTGGGCGCGGAGATATTCTTCCCCATCGTCGCCGCCACCGCTTTTGGTGTGCTGCAGGGCAACACCCACGCGGCCGGCGCCATCGTCGGCAGCCTGCTCCGCGTGCTTCACGGCATGGGCCTGGTCTCCGGCATGGTGGCGCTCGCGCTGCTTGCGCTGGCTCCCGCCTGGGGCATCTACAAGCCGCGCCCGGCACTGGCCCCCATGGTGCTGCTGATCGCAATGGTTGGCCTCACCGTCTACTCCCAGTACGGCATCATCCCGGCCATGGAGCGCGACCGCGTCGCCGCCGGCGGGGCCATTGACACGACCACCCCCAACGACCCGAATACCGCCCACTTCAACAAGCTGCACATTCGCAGCGAACACGTTGAGGAAGCTGTTCTCCTTCTTGGCCTCGTCACTCTGGTGCTGGTGGCAAGAGCCGAGACCGCCAAACCCTGATCCCTGTTCCCTGGTCCCTAGTCCCTGTTCCCCGGTCCTGTATCATCGAAAAGGCCCTGGCGCGCGCCTTTCATCCTGCCGGGCCCCATGGGAAGTGCATGAAAACTGGCATCATCGGCCTGCCGCAAGTGGGCAAGACCTCTCTGTTCAAGATTCTGACCAAGGCCAAGCTCGAGGAGCGGGGCTACTCCAACCCGCGCGAGGAGCACATCGGCGTGGCCCGCGTGCCCGACGAGCGGCTGGACAAGCTCTCCGCCCTTTACTCGCCCAAGAAGACCACCTACGCCGCCGTGGAGTTTGTGGATGTGGCCGCCATCGGCCAGGAAGCTCTCAAGGAGACCGCCTTCCTGACCAGCCTGCGCAACGTCGACGCCCTCATTCACGTGCTGCGCGCCTTTGAAGACGACGCCATTCCGCACGTCGGCCCCATCGACCCCCTGCGCGACATCAAGAACGTCGAGTTCGACCTGATGATCAGCGACCTGACGCAGGTGGAAAAGCGCCTGGAACGCCTGGAGAAGGACCTGAAAAAGGGCCGCACCGGCGAGCTGGAACGGGAACAGGCGCTGCTGCTTCGCTCCAAGGAGGCTCTCGAAAAGGAGATTCCCCTCCGCGAGCTTGAGATGACGGCGGACGAGAAAAAGCTCATCAAGGGCTTCATGTTCTTGTCTCAAAAGCCGATTCTCTATGTGGTTAACATTGGCGAAAGCACGACGCTTGGCGACGACCTGAACGCCGCCGTCGCCCTCTTCAAGCTCGATCAGGTGGCGCAGCGGCCCAACGCTGGGGCCACCGCCATCTGCGGCAAAGTGGAGGCCGAGCTGGCCGAGATGGATGACGAGGAAGCCACCGAGTTCCTGGGCAGCTACGGGCTGCACGAGAGCGGGCTGGTCCGGCTCATCCGCAAGAGCTACGAGTTGCAGGGGCTTATCAGCTTCTTCACCGCCGGCGAAGACGAGTGCCGCGCCTGGACCATACCGCTGGGCTCCAAGGCCCCGCAGGGCGCCGGCGCTATCCACTCCGACCTCGAACACCACTTCATCCGCGCCGAGGTGATCCGCTGGGACACCCTGCTCGAAGCCGGTTCCGAGTCCGCCGCCAAGGCCAAGGGAATCCTGCGGCTTGAAGGCAAGGAATACGTGGTGCAGGACGGCGATGTGATGCACATCCGGCACAGCGGGTAGGCGGATGCTGCGAATCTCATTGCTGCTGGGCGCCATCGCCGCGCTGGCCGATGTGGCCGGGGGCCTGGTGCTGGTGCGCGCCCGCGGCGTGGAGCGCTACCTGCGCTACTTTGTCGCACTAGGCGCGGGCTTTCTCATCGCCACCGCGCTGCTGGAGATGATGCCGGAGGGCATCAAGCTCAGCCCGAGGCTGGGACCCATCCTCATAATGGCTGGCTACTGCGTTGTCCACCTGCTGGAACACACCATCAACGCCCACTTCCACTACGGCGAAGAGACGCACGAGGGCGAATTCGTCTCCCGCCACACCGGCAACTCGGTCATGGTGGGGCTGAGCGTTCATGCCCTGTTTGACGGCGTGGCCATCGGTTCAGGCTTCGTGGTGTCAAACTGGCTGGGCTGGCTCGTCTTTCTAGCCATCTTTTTGCACAAGGCTCCAGAGGGCTTCACCATGGCCTCGGTGATGCTGGCCAGCGGTCGCAGCCGGTCGGCGGCCTTCTACTCTGCCGTGGCGCTGGCCGCGGCCACCCTGGCGGGCGTGCTGGTGATTGAACTGGTGCCCACCCTGGTGCCTTACGGGTTGCCCGCCTCGGCGGGCGTGGCCCTCTATGTGGCGGCAACGGACCTGGTCCCCGAGGTCAATCGCGAACCGGGCATCCGCATGGCGCTCGTGTTCTTTGCAGGGGTCGCCGGATTTCTGCTGCTGCGGATGCTGCTGCCCGCCATTTAGGCAACGTCTGACCCTGCGTTGTTTCCCTGGGAGAGACTTCCCTCAGGGGCTGAAGCCCTGTGATTTTGCCGGCGCTATCGGCACGACTGAAGTCGTGCCCTGACACTTCGATGGCTTTTATGAAGTTTTCCGGAACCTGCAAAGCCATTGATTTTGCTGGCTTTATCGGCTTGCGATACGGCCTTGAAAGCACCCAGGTCGTGCTCTGAAACTTCGATGGCTTTTATGGAGTTTTCCGCCGCCGGTAAAGCCGGTTCAGCCCCGCACCAGGAGCGCAGCGTAGAGCCGCGCCAGCAGGCCGGCATACTCGGCTGCCACCCGCACAGTCGCCTTGCTGGCGCCGCTGCGCCGCCTGCCAAACTCGAAGGGAATCTCCGCCGTCTTCCCGATGGGGGCGCGCACCAGGATCTCCAGCAGCAGCTTGAAACCCCGCTCCACAAACCGCATCTCCTCGATAATGCCCCGCCGCACGAGAAAGTACCCCGAAAGCGGGTCCCGGACCCTCATGCCTCTGCGCTGAAGGGGCCGCGTCAGCCACACTGCGGCAGCCGAGGCCAGCCTCCGCACTGGGTTCCAGCGCCCCACCCGGCTGCCCGGCGCATAGCGGCTGCCAATGACCAGGTCGCTTCCGGCCGCCATGGCGCGCAGCATCTCCGGCAGCAGGCCGGGGGGGTGCTGCAGATCGGCGTCCATCACGCCCAGGATGGTGGCGTCGGAGTGACGCCAGCCATGTTGAATGGCCCCTGAGAGCCCCCGGCGCCCCTGCCGCACCAGCAGGCGCACCCGCGGGTCGATTGCGGCGATCGCGGCCACCATCTCCGCCGTCCCGTCGCGGCTGTCATCGTCCACCACCAGAATTTCATAGCAGATCCCGGTAGGCTCCAGCGATGCGCGAACCCCGTCCAGCACCACACCGATATTCCCCGCCTCGCGAAAGGTGGGAATCACGAGCCCGAGTTTCTCAACTGGGAGATCGCCCCCGGCCGTGGGCGACGTGGCAGCGGCCGCTGCGCGCTCCACCGGCATATAGGATGGATATGTTCCTGCGAACGACATGCTGAGCTTGAGTATATGGGGTCTCCACGGTTGAGGCGCAACTTTGCAATCAGCGCAGCCCTCACCCTGCTGCTGGCCGCGCTTGGCCTCGCCGTGATGGGCTATCACCCAGGCACGGAAGACGACGGCGTCTATCTCTCCGCCGTCAAGAGCAATCTCAATCCCGCACTCTATCCCCACGACGCGGCCTTCTTCCGCCTTCAGCTCCAGGCCACCGTCTTTGACAAGCTGCTGGCAGGCTTCATGCGCGCAACCGGCATGCCTGTGGCCACCGCTGCCTTCTTCTGGCAGTGCGTCACGCTCGTCGCGATAATCGCGGCCTGCCTTGGCATCGCGCGCCGGCTGTTTCCCGAGCCCCGCGCGCACTGGGCCGGGGTTGCGCTGGTGGCGGGCCTGTTCACGCTGCCTGTCGCCGGGACTGCACTGTATCTGGTCGACCAGCACCTGCACCCGCGCAACGTGGCCACGGCTCTCATTCTGATTGCGGTCGGGCGCGTCCTGGCCGGGCGGCGGTGGCAGGCGGCGGTGCTGCTGCTGGCGGCCTTTGCCATTCATCCCATCATGGCCGCCATGGGCATCTCGTTTTGTGTCTTCCTTGCGCTTTCCCTTTCGGACGCGGTGCAGCGCAGGCTTGCCTCAGCTCCGGGTTCACTGGCCGCATTCGTTCCGCTGGGCTGGGTCTTCGAGCCGCCCACACCCATCTGGCGCAGGGCGCTGGCCACGCGCCGCTACTACTTTCTCTTCCACTGGACATGGTACGAGTGGCTCGGCGCGCTGGCGCCTCTGGCGCTCTTCTGGCTTCTGGTCCGCTGGGCGCGGCAAGGCGGCCGCTCCCTCCTCAGCCGCTTTGCCCTGGCGGTGCTGGCGTATGGGCTCTTCCAGCAAACGGTCGCCATGGTCCTGCTGGGCGTACCGGCGCTGGAGCGGTTGATTCCCTTGCAGCCCATGCGCTTTCTCCAGCTTGTCTACTTCTTTCTAGTCCTCATCTTCGGCTGCCTGGCGGGGGAGTTTTTGCTCAAGACGCGCGTCCTGCGTTGGGCCGTCTTCCTCATCGCGGTCAACGCCGGCATGTTTGCCGCGCAGCGCGCCCAGTTTCCTGCCAGCCAGCACCTCGAATTCCCCAGCCGGGTCTCGGCCAACCCCTGGCTCCAGGCCTTCGCGTGGATTCGCCAGAACACACCAACGGACGCCCTCTTCGCGCTGGACCCCAACTACCTGGCCGCCCAGGGGGAGGACTATCACAGCTTCCGCGCCCTGGCCGAGCGCAGCCAACTGGCCGACAACATCAAGGACCCCGCGGTGGTGACGCAGGTGCCCGAGCTGGGGCCCGCGTGGCAGCGGCAGTCCGAGGCCGTGGCGGGCTGGACCAATTTTCGTGCCGCGGATTTCCAGCGGCTCAACAGGGAGTTCGGGGTCACCTGGGTCCTGGTCGGAGTGTCCGCGGAAGCTGGGCTCGCCTGCCCGTGGCACAACGGCACGCTGGCGGTGTGCAGGCTGCGTTAGAGCTGGCATCCCAGCCCATTGCGCTGGAATGCGCGCAATGGATGGGGGCGCACTCTCATCAACGATCAGACCGTGAGGCTATTGAAGGCCAGCCGGTCAGGCCGCCTTGTTGACTGCGGCCGCCGCTTCATGGGGTCCTGTGGCCGGCCGCGAAGCGGCCCACCAGATCAAGCCAATCCCGACCAGAACGGAGCCGAGGCTGGCCAGTTGAGCGTTGGACAAGCCCCAGGCAATCGGGGGATTTCTCCGGATGAACTCGACCAGGAAGCGAGCGATGCCGCTGAGCAGCAGGTACTCGCCGACAATGGCGCCCGCCCCTCTCCGCTTGCCGCCGCGCCACCAGAGCCACCAGCCGATCAGCAGCCCGGCAAGAAACTCGTAGATGGGTGTGGGATGCACGCGCACGCCGGGCAGGGTGGCTTCGATTCCGTTGGGAAAGCTCATGCCCCAGGGCAGCTTGGTTTCAATGCCATAGCAGCCGTCGCCGGAGAGCAGGCACCCGATTCTGCCGATGCCATAGCCCACAGCCGCCGCGGGCGCAGCCAGATCCAGGGTGCGGAGTCCGCCGATTTTGGCCCACCAGCCCTGAAACAGCAGCGCGGCGATGCCCATGACCAGGCCTCCGAACCAGGCGAATCCTGCCGAATCCCAGAGCACGCGCCAGCCGAGTTCGCGAAATTCGGAAGGGGTGTCAATGACGTGCCAGAGCTTGGCGCCCACGATTCCTGCAAGCGCGGCCATGGCCACCATACCCACGGCGTCCGCGGAGATGCGCACCCGGCGGAAGCCGCGGTCCATCATAAAGGCAGCCGCGACAATGGCCACCCACAGCATCAACCCGAAGGTTGGCACGCTCAGGCGCCAGATGTGCAAATAGGGAATCATAGCTCTTCAAGTATAGACGGGACGCATTCCGAACCGTGATTTGCACAGGGCCGTTTGCCGCAGGCCACCCCCTTCGGGCGATACTGTCTGCATGGCAACCGCAACCTACCAGGGCCTCGAAATCCTCTATACCCGCCAACAGATCGCCGAACGCGTGGCTGAGATGGGCGCGCAGATTACCCAGGACCTCAAGGGAGAGAAGCTGGTGATGGTGGGTGTGCTCAAGGGAGCTGCGCCGTTTCTGGCTGATCTTGCGCGCTCCGTGCAAGCTGACGCCACCTTTGATTTTGTCGCGGTCTCGAGCTACGGCAAGGGGCTTCGCTCCTCGGGCGCGGTCAAACTGATCAAGGATCTGGATGAGCCGATCGAGGGCAAGAACGTGCTGGTGGTCGAGGACATCCTCGATACCGGGCTCACGCTTGCCTACCTGCGCAAGCTGTTTCTGCAGCAGCGGCCCAAGTCGCTGCGCATCGCGACGCTATTGGACAAGCCTTCGCGGCGGCTGGAGAAGATCGAGGCGGATTATGTTGGGTTTTCAATTCCCAATCTGTTTGTGATCGGCTATGGCATGGACTATGCCGAACGCTACCGCAACCTGCCCGACATCTGCCTGATGACGGCCGACCATCCCGAGTAGGCTTGCTGGCCGCGTGCTTTCGCTGTCATGGACCCACTACAAACAGGCCAAGGCCAGGCTGGTTCCGTCGGCAAGAGCTTGCGGAACCAGGCTGGCCCTGGCTTTTTTCATTTCAATCGCCCGGTTAAAATGCGCCCGAGAGGTCGGCTGCCGCAACAAGTGGTTCAATCCTGCGGTATTCGATTGCTTCCTGATTCGGTAACTCCGGCGCGCCCAGCTTCACCAACAGGTTCTGGAATCGCTTGATCCCAGCCAGCGGCTTGAGCAGAGGATCTGAGCGGTAGATAAAGCTCCATGCCGAGCCCTCTTCAAAAGCTTCTTCCAGCGCGTCGATCGCCTGCTGCGACCGGCCCAGGCCAATGAGAACCAGAGCGATGGCATAGGCGTCTCTTCTCATTCTTCCGGCTTCATTTTCCTCGAGGGCGCAAAGCACGTCTCGAGCCTTTTCGCCCTGATGACAGATGGCATAGGCATACCCCAGAACGCCCTGCAGCAAGCGCTGCATTGGATGCTCGCGGCTGAGAGCCTCGATACGCTTGAGGCAGGTGGAGTCGGGAGCGGTCTGCAACAGGACCAGCGCCTCAAGCAGCGCAATCAGCGGGCTGGTTTCGCCACTGGCCTTCATCTCATCCAGAAGGGCAAGCGCCTTGCGACAGTCCCCCGAAAGGTAGAGCGCGAGACCGAGCGTTCCGCCGTTGGAAGGAATGAGCGGATTTGCCCTCCATGCCGCGCCGGCCAGTTCGATTGCTTCTTTCAGGTTGCCATCGGCAATGCGCAGCATCGCCTTGCCCAGCAGCGCAAACCCATGGTGGGGCAGCTTGTGCAGGACCTTCGCAAATCCGGCATCCGCCTTTGCCCAGTCATGGTCATAGACCATGCTGATCCAGGCCGCGCCGCAGACAGCTTCAAGATTTTCCCGATCAATTTGAAAAGCCCGCGCCAATGCCGCCCTGGCGCGCAAATAGCAGACAGAGCCATCCATGACATCGATGAATCCCGCATAGATCAGGCAGTTGGCAAGCCCGGCAAGCGCGGCGCTGTTGCCCGGATACTCCTCAATCGAGCGGCGATAGAACTCCGCCATCCCCCGCAGGTTTCCCGAAGAACGGGTCTCCCACATCTGGGAGGCCACTTCGGCAAGCTCGAAAGACTTCTTCTTCTGTGCCTCAATCCCCTCGTCCTGCGCAGCGCGCACAAGACCGAGCGATCTATCCACACCAACCAGCCAGGAATCAAGCTCGTGCGAATAGGCAAAGCGGGAACCCTTCATTCCCCCCACCTGATGAACCGGCATCCCATGGCAAACATGCCACCGTTGCACGGTGCGTGTGCTGCGTTCCAAATAATCGGCAATGGCCTTCCACGAATCGAGTCGCAATTTGGGCATCTTGCGCCCATCCTTTCTTGCAGTGGGGAAAAGGGCCCAGTACCTCTTTGTGCCGAAGGTGAAGCGGTTGGAACTGTCGTTTTGCAATCGTTGAATTGTTAACAGCGACTATAGGCCAGAGGAAGTTATGAAAGCAAGCCCAAATGCGTATTAACTAACTAACCACCTGGGTCATGGAAGGTGACACTTTCGTTGGATTACTCCGGTCCCCGTCACGATGGTAACCGCGCAGATCGCACCTCGGTAATGCCCAAAAGTGCACAGTTTGTCGCATCATTTCGCTTCATGTGCTCAAACGTTTCACTGTTAACTATTGATTGAATCAAATTCAAGGATTTTATAATGGCACTGGCCCAATCAGGCAAGGCCCATGCGCGCGGCTCAATCTCGATGATTTTGATCGCATTTCCTCATAACTCTGACTTATATCTCCATTGCATTCAATTCCCTTCCAGCCATTCACGGCTCGGCGTCAAATCCCCTTTGGAGCTTCTCTTCATCCGGCACCTTTCCATGGTAGCCCTCCTGGTGGATTCCGGATGTGCTCGATTGAACGCCCTGGGCCTGAATCTTCCAGGCGCTGAAAAGCCCCCCATAGCGGGGGCACCGCTATGGGCGTGGCCGGCCACTCTGGAGTTGAACAGCCTTACAGGCGTTACCGTGCGCTCGGTTACGTCTTCCGGCAGTCTGCCGGAGGTCTCCATCTGTTAACTCAAAAAGAACCTGCCTCCGATTCAGTTCAGAATTCGGTCCGGGAGCGCTGGCAAGGGTCCATCGGCTTGGTTCCGTGCTCCGGCAGGCACTATACTCAGGTTCCGTAGGCTTGCCGGCAAGCCACGGACGGTAAAGTGGCCCTTGCCCCGGAAGGAGCATCACCGCATGAGCGCGATTCACCCCATCCGGGAGTCGGATCTGGAATTTGACAATGGCAGCTTTGACGCCGCCGCTTTTGCTTCACAGGCGCTGGGAAGCTGGCAGGGGGTGGCGGCGGTTATCGACCACACCCTGCTCAAGCCGGATGCCACTCGCGACCAGGTGGAAAACCTCTGCGACGAGGCCATTCGCTATCGGTTTGCCTGCGCCATGGTAAATCCAGTCTGGGTGCCGACGGCGGTGAGCGTTCTGTCCGGCGCAGGGATTCCCGTAGGCGTGGTCATCGGCTTCCCGCTGGGCGCCAGCCTGGTTTCCACGCTGCGGCAAGAGGCGGAGGCTCTCACCTGCCTCGGGGCGCGCGAACTCGACATGGTTTTGCCCATCGGGCTGCTCAAGAGCGGCAACCATCAGGCGGTGCAACACGCTATCCAGGCGACGGCGGCGGTGGCCCATCATCACGGCGCGCTGCTCAAGGTGATTCTGGAAACCTGCCTGCTGAACGTGGCGGAGAAGCTGCGCGCCTCGGAGATTGCCATCCAGGCCGGGGCGGACTTTATCAAGACCTCGACGGGATTTTCGTCGGGCGGAGCCACCGCGGCCGACGTGGCCCTGATGCGCGGGGTGGCTGGCGGACGCTGCGGGGTCAAGGCCTCGGGCGGCATCCGCACCCTGGCCGATGTAAAGGCCATGCTGGAAGCCGGCGCCACGCGCATTGGCGCATCGGCCTCGGTGGCCATTGTGCGGGAGATGGGCGCCGAATAGCGCTGCCGCATCAACCGGCGCCCCGGTAAGCTATCATTCGCTTCGATACCATGGCCTCGAATCCACCATCCCCGGCGGAACACCACGACCTTGAGGGCGATTACCGTCCTGCCGACCCATCTGCGGAGGGGGCGCATCTGGAC
Source organism: uncultured Acidobacteriaceae bacterium (assembly GCA_903849645.1). Classification (GTDB taxonomy): domain Bacteria; phylum Acidobacteriota; class Terriglobia; order Terriglobales; family Acidobacteriaceae; genus Telmatobacter. The sequence goes on from CAINJJ010000035.1 coordinate 97,575, forward strand.
CCCATCAACGCGCGCGTGGAGCCGGCCGACCTTACTTATCTGGTGCAGCTTGCCGATGCCCTGAATACCACGCTCGACCTGCAAACCCTGCTCAACCGCACGGCGGAGCTGGTGCGCGCGGTGATTCAATACCGCATCTTCGCCATTCTGCTGGTGAACGACCGCACCCATGAGCTGCGCGTCCGGTTCCAGATCGGCCATGGGTCGGACGTGGAGCGGATGCACATTCCCACAGGTCGGGGCGTGGTGGGCCAGGTGGCGCTGACGCGACGCCCGGTCCTGCTGAATGATGTTTCGACCTCAGACTTCTATTACCCTGTCAATCCGGATGTGCGCTCGGAGCTTGCCGTACCCCTTATCGCCAAGAACCGGCTGATTGGCGTGATGGATATTGAGAGTGAGGAACTGGGATATTTCCGGCCGGAACACCTGCACCTGCTCACGCTGACGGCCTCGCGCATCGCCCAGGCAATCGAGAATGCACGGCTGTATGCGCGGGTTTCGCGCCAGGCGCAGACGCTGCAGGTGCTGAACGAGATCGCCACCGAGTTGACATCCATCCTGGAACTGAAGCCGCTGCTGGAGCGGGTGGGCCAGCTTTTAAGGCGGCTGATCGACTACCAGATGTTCACGATCATGCTGCTGGACCCCTCGGGCGAGACCCTGGTGACGCGCTACGCGTGGCGGTTTGGCTATGCCCACGCCCCGGTTCGGCGCATCCCGGTGACCAGCGGGCTGGTGGGCGCTGCGGTGCGCGAGTGGCGGCTGGTCAATGTGCCGGACGTGCGCAAGGACTCCCGCTACCTGCCGATGAATCCCGAGACGCGGTCGGAGCTGATTGTGCCGCTGTTTCACAAAGGGCGCATCATTGGCGTTCTGGACCTGGAGCACACGCGCACCGGCTTTTTCAACGAAGAGCACGAGCGGATGCTGACCACGCTGGGCGCGCAGGTGGCCATCGCGATTGAGAATGCACGGCTCTACCAGGCGGTGCGCACCCAGGAGCGGCAACTGGAGCGGGACATTGCGATGGCGCGGGAGGTGCAACTGCGGCTGCTGCCCTCCTCGGCCCCGGAGTTGCCCAATGCAGACATGGCGGTGCACTTTTTGCCGGCGCGGACCATCGGCGGCGACCTCTACGACTTTGTGGACTACGGGCCAGGGCAGACGGCGATTGTGCTGGGCGATGTGAGCGGGAAAGCTGCTCCGGCGGCGCTGTTTGCCGCGCTGGTGAGCGGCATCATGCGGTCGGCGGCGCAGCATCGGCCAGACCCGGCGGCGATGTTGGCGCTGCTGAACGACGCGCTGCAGGAGCGCAAGCTGGAGTCGCAGTATGTGACCATGCTGTTTGCGCTGTGGAACGACGCGGACCGAACGCTGCGGGTCGCCAATTCGGGGGCGGTGCAGCCGGTCTTTTGCCGCTCCGGACAGGCCAATACCGTGGCCGCCGAGGGATTTCCCCTGGGACTGTTCCCGAACGTCAGCTACGACGAGGTCACCGTGGCCGCCGAGAGCGGCGACGCGGTGGTTTTTGTCTCCGACGGGATTCTGGACGCGGAGAACGCGCAGGGCGAGATGTACGGGCAGGAGCGGCTTTCGGGCCTGCTATGCAGCCACCGCGAGCAGACGGCGCAGGAGATTTCCGAGGCGATTGTGGCGGATGTGAGCGGTTTCCAGGGTGGACACGACCGCTTTGACGACGAGACGATCATCGTGCTGAAGGTGCGCTGAGAGTTCATCCATCGCTTCTTATCCTGGCTGTATGGCATTCATTGAATGAAAGATAGATAGATTTATCCGTGTTGGCTCCGCAAAGGCGCCGACCGTCTCCGCTCATATTGGACGGATGTATCCCCGGAACCAGACAGCCAGCTCCGGCTCCTGCATTTCACCGGCAGCTTCGGCCAGCATGGTTGTGACAGCCTCCTGATCGCTTGCCTCCAGATCGTATCCCTGATCAAGCAAGAAGACATAGGCCACAACAAAAGCGGTCCGCTTGTTTCCATCGAGGAATCCGTGGTTTCTGGAGATGCCGTAGGCATAGGCGGCGGCGAGATCAGCAATATCAGGAGCGCCAAAGGCCGCGAGGTTCCGGGGTCGATGGAGGGCTGACTGCACCAGGCCGATGTCTCGCACGCCGGTCATGCCGCCATGTTCTGCGAGCTGCTCGTCGTGAATTGCCAGCACCGTCTGTTCCGTTACCCATTTCAGGCCGGGCGGATTCACTTCGCAAGCTCACGAAGAACGTCGCGGCGCTCGCGCATGACCTTGCGGGCCAATCCCATTTGCCGCTCGAAATCAGGATCGTAGGGAGTGATGCGGAAGCCCTCGGGAGCTTCAGTGAGGAAGATCGAATCGCCCTTCACGACCTTGAGCCGGTTGAGGACCTCTTTTGGCAGGACAATCCCAGCAGAACTGCCGACGGTTGTGACTTTCAGCTTGACCATGTCCACGCTCCGTTATGACGATTATAACGAAACGACCGTAGATAAGAATCTAATTCTGTATCCTGAACTCCAAAGGGGGGTAGGGGTGGTGGCGGTTTCCTAACCTGGACCCGGTGCGGCGCATGGTGGATGCGCGGCGCCGGTTGGTTGAAGTCGACCCATATTTCAATTGTGCGCCAAACGGCACTCGTGATCTGCAAAGCGGCGGCGCAAAATATCATGTCAAATTTTGACAGCGGGAGTCTCGACCGGCTCGACGCGGATTTTGGCGATGCGGCGGCCGTCCATTTCGACGACGGTCAGGCGCCGGTCGTCGTGAACGACCGTTTCTCCGCCCCTGGGGATGTGGCCAAGGCGCATGAGCATGAACCCGGCCAGGGTTTCCACACCGCCGTCGCGGGGCAGGCTCCACTGCATCTGGGTTTCAAGGTCGCGCAGGTTGACGCCGCCGTCCATGAGGAGCGCGCCGGAGGCGGTGGTGAGGACGGGGTGAACGGGCGAGTCGAACTCGTCTTCCAGCTCGCCAGTCAACTGCTCGACGGCGTCCTCGACGGTGACAAGGCCGACGGTGGAGCCGTACTCATCGACGACGATAGCCATCTGGCGCCGGCGCTGCTGGAGGTCGCGGATCAGGTCGAGGACGGTCTTGGTCTCCGGCACCACGAGGACATCGCGCATGACCTGGGCCAGCCTTAACTCCGCAAAGGGCGTGGGCGCCGAGCGGGAGGCGGCCGGCTCCCAGGCCTCGGGAGCAACGCCGGGGCGGGCGGGCTGGAGTTTGGGCCGGAAGAAGATGAGGCGGGAGAGATCCTTGGAATAGACGACGCCGACGATGTGTTCGGGGCCGCGGGTTTCGTCGTAGACGGGCACGCGAGAGTGCTTGTGTTCAATGACCAGGGCGCTGGCGGCCTCGATGGGCAGGTTGGAGGGGAGGGAGAAGATGCGCTGCCGGGGGGTCATGATCTCGCGGACCGGCACGTCGTCGAGTTCGAGGGCGCGGTGGACGAGCATCTCCTGAAAGGGGGGCAGGACGCCCATGCGGCGGGCGGCGGTGGCGATGAGCTTGAGTTCCTCGGGGGAGTGGACGGCGGCGCGGTCGGTCATGGGCACGTCAAATCCGCGCAGGATGACGGCGGCCGAGCTCTTGAGAAAGCGAACCGCGGGACGGGCCAGGCCCATGAAGAGAAGCATGGGCGGGGCGACGGCCACAGCCAGGGCCTCGGCGCGGCGCAGGGCAAGGGACTTGGGGACGAGTTCGCCGACCAGGACATGGAAGTAGGTAATGACGCCAAAGCCCAGACTGACGGCGACGACGTGGGCATAAATGTGGGTCCAGCCCTGGTCGAGGTGGAGGGCGGTGAGGCCGTCGAAGAGGACGGCGGCGGCGAGGGGCTCGCCAATCCAGCCGAGGGCCAGCGAGCAGAGGGTGACGCCGAGTTGGACGGCAGGCAGGAAGTCGTCGAGGTCGTGCTGCAGGCGGCGCACGGCACGGGCTCCGGGGACGCCGGCCGCCAGCATCTGCTCGATGCGCGTATCGCGGATGGAGACGAGGGCAAACTCCGCGGCCACAAAGAAGGCGTTGGCCAGAATGAGCAGCGCAACGGCGAAGAATTTGAGGAGCGAGAGTCCGTCCATCCTGGGGTTGAGGATAGCATCCGGGCGGGAACTGAAGCTGCGGGAGGCGGAGAGCGGCGCCGCGGCGCAGATGGGGAACCGGAGAGCGGCGGGCTGCGTATGGAGATGCAGCGGTTGACGTGCGGGGGCCAATGCCCGTCTCACAACCGGGCTACTTCAACGATTTATCTCGGCAGCCGCGGGCTGCACATTCTTTCAAGACCCCTGGGGAGGTTGCAACGTGGCGGCAGCGCGGAGAAGCAAGCGGTTCTGGATCTGGATTGTGGTGGGCTCTGTGGTGGTGCTGGGCGCTGCGGGCGCTGCGGTGGCCAGCCTGGTGCGCGGCACCACGATTGACCCCAACAAGCTGGCCAAGGTGACGCGTGCGGATGTGGCGCGGAGCGTGGTGGCGACGGGAAAGATCCAGCCGATTACCAAGGTCGAGGTCAAGTCCAAGGCCTCGGGCATTGTGGAGAAGCTGTACACGGACATCAACTTCCACGTGACCAAGGGCCAGCAACTGGCGCAGCTTGACCAGCAGGAGATTGTGGCGCAGGTGGAGGCGCAGCGCGCGCAACTGGCGGGGGCCGAGGCCAATGTGGCCACGTACGAAGCCAATATCGAGCAGGACAAGGTGAACGCGGCGGCGCCGGACCTGCCCATGTACAAGGCGACGCTGGACCGCAATCGCGAGATGCAGAAGGAAGGCATCGTGAGCCGGCAGGCTCTGGACGACGCCAACAAGGACTACCTGGCGGCACTGACGCGGCGCGACTCGTCCAAGGCGCAGATTGGCGTGGATTCGGCCAAGCTGAAGCAGGCGCGGGCGCAGGTGATGCAGAGCCAGGCGAGCCTGAAGCAACTGGAAGAGCAACTGAGCTACACGACGATTGTGGCGCCGATGGACGGGGTGATTCTTTCCCGCGATGTGGAGATTGGCGACGCGGTGAGTTCGATCCTGGTGCTGGGCTCGACGGCGACGCTGGTGATGACCGAAGGGGACATCAACCAGGTGTATGTGCAGGGCAAGGTGGACGAGGCGGACATTGCGCACGTCTACATGGCGCAGCCGGCGCGCATCAAGGTGGAGAGCTTCCGGGACCGGGTCTTCCAGGGCAAGGTCACCAAAATTGCGCCGCTGGGGGTGGAGAAGGACAACGTGACCACGTTTGAGGTGCGCGTGTCGATCGACAACCCCGGCGGGGAGCTGAAGGCCAACATGACGGCCAACGCGGAGATTCTGCTGGACGAGCACAAGGGCGTGCTGACGGTGCCGGAGAGCGCCGTGATCTACGACAACCAGAAGAAGGCGACGGTGGAGATTCCCGACAAGAAGGAAAAGGAAGGCAAGCGCAAGATTCCAGTGACTGTGGGGCTCTCGAACGGGTCGGTGACGGAGATTCTGGCGGGGCTGAAGGAAGGCGACCAGGTGGTGCTGCAGCAGTAAGCCACCTGCGGTGGGGCTGGGGGCTCGCTTTTCGCTCGCTGAAGCGACGTAGTTTCCCAAAACTCCAGAGGTGAGGGACCGGGGGCACCCGGCAGTAAGCCACCTGCGGTGGGGCTGAGGGCTCGCTTTTCGCTCGCTGTGGAGGTGTGGTTTCCCAAAACTCCAGAGGTCAGTGACCGGCGGGAGTGGCAGTGATTGTCCGGTCCTGGAGATGAATGTCCGGAAGCGGACGGTGGCAGGCGGGCGGCCCAGGGAGTGAATCAGGCCACGCTATTGCATTGATTGGGCTTGGCGGTTTTGGGGTTCTGGCAAGGCGGATGCAGGGAACCAAGGCGTAAGGACGCGATACGCAGAGATGGCAGACAAGGGAAGTCAGACAACCTGAATGGAAATGAGGGACAGGATGAAGCATCTACTTCTGGCAGCGGCAGCGCTGGCCGTAATCAGCATTCCGGCGCTGGCCACGGAGGCAACCTTTGAAAAGACGCTCACCGTGAACGGACGGGTTGAGTTGTCGGTCTCAACCGGCTCCGGCAACGTTCATCTGACACGGGGCAGCGGCAACCAGGTGCACGTCTTTGGGCGGGTGAAGTCAGGCTGGGGTGGAAGCGAGGAGCGCGTGAAGGAGATTGCGGCGCATCCGCCCATCGAGCAAACTGGCAACATCATCCGCATCGGCGGGCACCACGAGAACCTGCACAACATCAGCATCGACTATGAGATTCAGGCGCCGGAGAACTCGATTCTGGACGCCGGCTCCGGGTCGGGCAACATTACGGATGATGGAATCGGCGAGAACGCCAAGCTCTCGACCGGTTCGGGCAACATTCACGCCACCGGGCTGCATGGAGCCTTCATCGTAGGTACGGGTTCGGGGGATGTGTATGCCGAGCAGACAGGCGAAGGCGACGTGAAGGCCGAGACCGGCTCGGGCAACATCGAGCTGAAGAATCTGCACGGCGGCCTGCGCGCGGGAACCGGTTCGGGCGACATCAAGGTGGCGGGTACGCCGAGTGCGCCCTGGAAGCTCGAGACGGGCTCGGGAAACGTCGAATACTGGGCCGGGAACGCGGCTTTGACGCTGGACGCCTCGACCGGCTCGGGCAACGTGCACAGCGACCACGAGATGATGACGCAGGGCTCGAATGACCGCCATCATGTGACGGGCAAGATCAACGGCGGCGGCCCGACGGTGCGCATCGAGACAGGCTCGGGCGACATCCGGATCCACTGAGTTCTTACAATTCAGGGGCCGTGTAGCGGCATTTCGCGCCGGTCCCAACCAGTCTGTTCCGCAGGCGATGCCTTGTAATCTTCCCGTCTGAACCGGGAATGGGCATCGCCTGTTTTTTTGGTGTCTGCTTCCCTGCCCCGCGCCAGGCCTTTGGCAACCTCAAAGCAATTTCAAAAATTGCACAAGCCCTGACTTTGCCGGCATCCCACCCATTCCGCTGAAAAACGCGGAATGGATGGGCCACACGCCGACATCAGCGATTGACGACGCCGACGCGGAAGTAAGGCTTGTCCTTTTCCGCCGGGTCGATGGTGAACTCCTGCGCTGTCTTCGAGGGGTCGTAGTCCCTCCAGAGCCAGATCATGGACTCGGGAAACTCGGCGGCTCCCTGCGCCGCGTTATGGGTTCCCTTGTCAAAGCTGAGATGGAAGTCGTATTCGCGGGTCTTGAGCGCGTTGGCCATGCGAATGTTGGCCAGCGGCCAGCTTCCGTAGTGGGCGTTCTCCATGTCGTTGGCCCCATCCTGGAGCCAGACCCGGAGGTTGCGCCTGGGTTCGCGGAGCACCTTGTCGGGATAGTCCTGCCCGCCGTCGGCGACCGTGGGGTCCTCCTTCCACTGAATGGCGGTGTAGCTACCGATCCAACTCAGGACGCGGCTGAAGAGATCAGGCATCTGCCAGGCAGCGTTGAAGCTGCAGATGCCGCCGGAGGAGGCGCCGCTGATGGCGCGGCTGTAGGAGTCGGAGCGCAGGTTGTATTGCGCGGCGACCTCGGCCAGCACTTCGTCGCGGAGGAAGCGGGCGTAGCGGTCGCTCACCGTGTCGTAGAGAGTGCTGCGCATGGAGTCCTTGAGGGTGCGCTTCCATTTGTCGGAGTAGCCCTGGACGAAGTTGAAGGTGGGGGTGCCGGGGGAGGCGCCGATGTCTCCGGGATTGATGAAGACGCAGATCATGACCGGGATCTTTTTCTGGGCGATGAGGTTGTCGATGGCGTCCAGCGCGGCGGGAAACCGGCCGTTGCGGTCGATGTAGCCGCCGCCATCCTGAAAGACCATGAGGGCCGCGGGAGTTTTGGGATCGTATTGGGCGGGTACGTAGATCCAGTACTCGCTCTTCATGCCGTCGTAGATCTTGCTGGTGTGGATGATCTTTTCAGCGAGCTTGCCGTTAGGGACGCCGGACTGGAGGTAAGAGAGCGGCCCGAAGGCGGGCACGTCGAGCGAGCCGCCGAACCGCTGGCCGTTGACGAGATAGTGGAACTGGTGAAGGCGGCCGAGCGGCTCGATGCGGGCGGCGGCATACCAGAGAGTGGAGCCGGGAATCTGCTCCATCGGCTGACTTGCGGCATCGTCGATGACCAAGGCGGGAGCGGTTGCGGCGTCGAGGGCGAAGAAGAAGTCCGCTCCGTGGCCGGACCAGGCGGTGCCTTCGTTGAGCGCCTTGGCGTCGAAGGCGGCTTCGATTTCAGCGCGGAGCTGGGGGCTGTGAGCCAGGGCATGAGCGGCGAGCTGGGGGGCGGTAAGCTTGTCCGCGGCCGATGCGGAGGCAGCTGCCAGGGTGAGGAGGCACAGGAGGAGCGGCTTCTTCATGGGCCACATGGTACACGGCGAAGCGGTGAGATGGGAGTGGTGGAGATCGCTGCGGCGCCATGGCAAGGCAACCACCGTTACACTGGAGACATGCTCCATGTACTCAGACCCTTGCCGGTGGACCGGCTGAAGCTGCTGGTGTTTGACCTGGACGGCACGCTGATTGATTCGGCGCAGGATCTGTGCAACAGCGTGAATGCGACGCTGGCGCGCTTTGACCGCGCGCACCTGCCGGACGAAACCATCGCGGGGTACATCGGCAATGGAGCCAGAGTCCTGGTGGAGCGGGCCTTTGCCGCAGGCGATTATCCGGCGGCGGATGAAGCGCTGCTGGCGCAGGCTTACCCGTATTTTCTGGACTACTATCGCGAGCACAAGCTGGACTTTACCTATGCGTACGAGGGGGTTCTGGAGGCGCTGGCGGCGCTGCGCGAGCTGCACGACGGGCCGGCGGGACCGGCGCGGGCCATGGCGGTGCTGACCAACAAGCCGGTACGCCCGGCGCGGGAGATTTGCGCGGCGCTGGGGCTGGCTCCCTACTTCCTGAATATCTATGGCGGCAACAGCTTTGGCACCAAGAAGCCCAACCCCGAGGGATTGCTCGCGCTGATGGCCGAGGCCGGAGCGCAACCCGATGAAACGGTGATGATTGGCGACAGCCGGGTGGACGTGGAGACGGCGCGGAACGGCGGCGCGTGGGCCATCGGCTGCACCTTTGGCCTGGCGCCGGAGACACTGAACGGAACGCCTCCGGATGTGATGGTGGATTCGCCGGCGGATTGGACGGCGGCGCTGAGCCCCAAGTAAAATTGATTTATGGCTGCGGTCCCGTGGGATCCGGCCGAATTCTCAACTGCCTCTCGAAGTTCAGTGCGCGACACAGCGAGCAGGACGGGCGGTTGCGCCGATTCCAGGGCAGTGGTTGCACCGGAACGGCGACCTCGTTTGATTGGCGTCCCCCGGCCAGGGATTCGCGCAAAGGCAACCCCGGATCAGGTCAAGTTTTCCTGCGATAGACCTCCCTCAGGGGCTAAAGCCCGTCGTTTTTGTTGCATCTGCGGCCCCGTGCCCTTGTTACAAAGCAAGACCGAAGCGAGTTTTCCGCAGCCTGTGAAGTCGCGGCTTTTCAAAGCGTCGACTGATTCTGAGGTTTGCCTAAGGCGCTATGGCTCTTGCTGCCCGGATGGCACGTGTGATTTGCTCGTTTGGACGTGAACATCGGCTTGTTTTGGAGATTGAAATGATCCGCTCTTTTGCCCTGGCACTCCTTCTCGTGACTCCGATTGCTCTGGTGGCTTCAGATGCCTCGACTCCCTCTTCCGCTGCCGCTCCGGCGCTGCGCGGCGTGGTGGCCGACCCAAGTGGGGGCGCGGTCCCCGGAGCAGAAGTCGACCTGGTGGACCCCAGCGGCGCCGTCACGGGCACGGTTCACGCCGATGATGAGGGCAATTTCCTGCTGACGGCGCCTCATGCGGGCACGTACACGCTGGTGGTTTCGGGTCCTGGATTTGAAACGGTGAAGACGCCGGTTGTGCTGGCCGTGCCGTCCGTGGCGCTGGCACCCAAGCCTGTGGCCACTGCGCTGCGCATTGTGCTGCCCATCGCCTCTTTTGCCACCAACGTGAGAGTCTCGGCGGAGAGCAGCGAAGACATCACCGCGCCAGAGGAGAATCACGACTCCTCGGTGATGACCGCGCAGGACCTGAAGGCGTTGCCCATCTTTGACAACGACTACGCCGGGGCGATGAGTACGTTTCTGGACGACAGCGCCACGGGAAGCGGCGGCAGCGGATTGCTGGTGGATGGCGTGGAGGCCAACCGGGCCACCGTCTCCGCTTCGGCCGTGCAGGAGGTTCGCATCAACCAGGACCCTTATTCGGCGCAGTACTACTGGCCGGGGCGGGGGCAGATGGAGATCATCACCAAGGCCGCGGCGGACCACTATCACGGGCAGTTCAACTTCATGTTTCGCGACTCGGGGATGAACGCGCAGAATGCGCTGGCTCCTTCAAAGCCCTTTGAGCAGCGGCGCATCTACGAGGGCCACGTGACGGGTCCGCTGGTGTTTGCGCGCAAGAGCAGCTTTCTGGCGTCGTTTAACCGCGCGGAAGAGGACCAGGACGCGGTGGTGAGCGCCACCCTCGCGCCAACTTTAGCCAACCCCTCGGGGAGCTTCTCGGCCAACGTGCCGGCGCCCACGCGCGATACGGAGTTCAGCCTGCGGGCGGCACATCAGTTTGGCGAGCATCACTCCGGCTATGTGCAGTACAGCTATCAGGACTGGACGGGCCAGAACCGCGGCGTGGGCGGGCAGGCGCTGGCCGGGGCAGGCTACAACACGGAATGGCGCGAAGACGACCTGGTGGCGCACGCCGACTCGACTCTCTCGGCGGTGATGCTGAACCAGGTTTCGGTCGTGGGCGAGCACAGCTCGAATCGCAACAAGAACGCGGCGGAGGGCCCACGCATCAACGTGCCCGGCGACTTTCTCTCCGGCTCGGCGCAAAACGACGCCTTCAGCACGGAGTACAACCTCCGCGTCTATGACATGGTGACGTGGACGCGCGGTCGGCACATGGTGAAGGTGGGCGCGGGCACGCCGCACATCAGCCGGCGCGCCTTTGACGACGAAACGAATGCGCAGGGCACCTATACCTTTGGCCCGACCGTGGCGGCCGATGGCTCGGTGGTGCGGACATCGCTGGAAAACTACGCCGCCAATTTGCCCTCGGGCTACTCGCAGAACACCGGCGACACCCACTTCATCTATCACCAGCAGGAGATGGGCGCGTTTGTGCAGGACCAGTTCAAGCTCAACAGCCGGTTCTCGATCACGCCGGGCATTCGCTACGACTGGCAGAATTTTCTAGCCACGCGGCGGCTGGGCTTTGCCCCCCGCGTTTCCTTTGCCTGGGTAGTGGATGAGGACTCAAAGACAGTGGTGCGCGGCGGCGGCGGCATCTACTATGACCGTTTCGGCTCGGGGCCGCTGCTGGACCTGGTGCGCTACGAAAACGCGCGGCGCAGGGCGGTGCTGGTCTCGCTCAACCCGGCGCAACTGCCGGCAACGGGGTGCGTGCCGATTGAAAACTGCCTGACACTGATCGACCAGCCGCCTTCGCTGGCCAGGCTCGCGCCCAACGCCAAGCTGCCCTATCAGATCCAGTACGGACTCTCCATCGAGCGGCAACTCGGGGAGAAGGCGACGGGCATTGTGAGCGTCTACTCGGTGCGCGGCATCGATGCCTTCCGCTCGGTGGACGTGAATGCGCCAACGCCGCAGTCGGGCTATACGGAGCGGCCCAACACGGAGTTCGGGCGCATCCGCGAGATGCAGCCGGCGGGGTTTTTTGAGGGCGAGGGGATGGACGTCTCCTATCGCGGGCGGCTGAACAAGTACTTCACCGGGTTTGGGCGCTACACCTGGTCGCACTTTTCGTCGAACACGGGCGGGCTGGGGTGGTATCCGGAGAATCAGCAGGACCCCAACAATGAGTGGGCCAATGCAGGCTGGGACCGGCGCCAGCGCGTGGGCATGTATGCGATGTTCCAGCCGGAGAGCGTGCTGAATCTATCGGCAGGCGTCTTTGCGAACACGGGAACGCCATGGACAGTGCTGACCGGGACAGACGCCTATGGGGACGACCTTTTCAATACCCGGCCGGCCGGACTGGGGCGCAACACGGAGACCAATCCCGGCTATGTGGACGTGGACCTGCGCTGGGGACACGACTTCCGCCTGACGCCGAGCAAGGACGAAGAAGCTCCGCGGCTGGGCTTCTCGGCTGGCGCGTTCAATGTGCTGAACCATGTGAATGGAGGCGGGATTGATCCGGTGGAGTCCTCGCCGTCGTTCAGGCAGATTACTTCGGCCGCGCCGCCTCGGCGGATTCAACTGGGGATGCGGCTGGAGTTTTAGGGCGCGGTTAGCCGCAGAGGATTGAACCGGCGGCACGGAACTTCCCTGCCGGCCGCTGCGTAAGGATTGGAAAGAAGGCCCTCATGAGACCACGTTTGTTTGCCCTCCTGCTGCTCTGCGCCGCGTTTCTGGCCGGTGCGACCGCCGCGCGCGCCGAGCGCGATGCCGTGCAGTTCGGCACCAACATCCACATCTCCCGCGACACGACGGTCCATGACGCGGTCTGCTTCTTTTGCAGCGTTCGCGCCGAAGGGGACGTGAACGGCGACATTGTGGTCTTCTTCGGAAACATCCACATCGCCAACCGCGCCAACCACGACGTGGTGAACTTTTTCGGCAGCGTCACGGCTGACGACAATGCGTCCATCGGGCAGGACCTGGTGAGCTTTTTCGGGGCCATCCGGCTGGGTGAGAACGTCTCTGTAGGCAAGGACATGGTGGCGATGTTCGGCGTGGTGCACGCACCCACTTCAGTGACGGTAGGCGGCGACCGGGTGGCGCAGTCGGGCTGGGTGCTGTGGGGACCGCTGCTCATCATCGGCCTCATCGTGATTGTGGTGGTGCGGGAGGTCCGCTCGCAGCGCAGGCGGCAGATGCTGCGCGGCTATCCGCCGATGCCACGGCAGTAGGGCGGCGCGCGAGGCCGCGGAACCTGTACCCTGAAGCCATGAGTTCGATTGAGCTTGCTCCGGCCCGTCCGCTGCGCATTGTGATGCCCGGCGGAAGCGGCCAGGTGGGACACATGCTGGCGCGCTGGTTTCAGGAGCGAGGCCATCACGTCACCGTGCTCACACGCTTGCCCTATGCTGCGCAATGGCAGACAGTCCACTGGGACGGAGAGAATCCTGGGCCCTGGACCGACTACCTGGACGGCGCGGATGTGTGCATCAACCTGGCCGGGCGGAGCGTGAACTGCCGCTACGACGAGGCCAACCGGCGGGAGATTTACGACTCGCGCATCCGCTCCACGCGGCTGCTGGGCGATGTGATTACAAGGCTGGCATCGCCGCCGCGGGTGTGGCTGAACGCCTCAACGGCGACAATTTACCGGCATACGCTGGACCGGCCAGAGATGGACTGGCCCATGGATGAGGCGACGGGCGAGTTGGGCGGAGGCGAGTTGATCTCAAAGCGCAGGCGCGCGCCGGAGACCTGGGATTTTTCCATCGGGGTGGCGAAGGACTGGGAGGCGGCGTTTTTTGCGGCCGAGACGCCGCGGACGCGCAAGGTGGCGCTGCGTTCGGCGATTGTCTTCAGCCCGCAGCCGGGCGGGGCGTTTGGCGTGCTGTCAAACCTGGTGCGAATGGGACTGGGGGGATGGCAGGGCAACGGGCGGCAGTATGTCTCCTGGATTCACGAGGCGGACTTTGCGCGGGCTATCAGTTTTCTGATCGAGCACGAAGGGCTGGAGGGGGCGGTGAACCTGGCCTCGCCCAATCCGCTGCACAACCGGGCCTTCATGGCGGGGCTGCGCGAAGCGTGGGAGGTGCCGAACGGGCTGCCTGCCCCGGCGCTGGCCATCGAACTGGCGGCGGTGTTTCTGCGCACCGAGTCGGAGCTGGTGCTAAAGAGTCGGCGCGTGGTTCCGGCGCGGCTGCTGGATGCCGGATTTGAGTTCGAGTTTCCCGAGTGGCTTGAGGCTGCGGAAGACCTGGTCCGCCAGTGGAGGCAGAGGGACGACAGGTAAAGGCGGCCTGGCCAGAGGCTTGCGTTACTTCTTTGCCGGGGTGATGTCGGTGACGGGGAGATCCCAGTGCGCGGCCAGAATCTCAAAGCGCCGCTGCTCTTCCTTCTTGTAAGTCTCCTGGTCGGGCCAGAGTTCTGTGATCTGCGCCGCTTCGTCGGGGTTGGCGGTGGTGGCGACGGTCGAGTTCTTGAAGGTGATGGTGACGCGGTAGTCCCAGCGGCCGTCTTCGGTGGTGTGGTAGGCCGGAGCCTCAATCTTGACGCCGGTCATGCGGCCGGTGGCCACAATCTTCTGGAGCAGTGGGTAGTGGTTTTTGAGGAAGAGGCTGAGGAACTCCGCCTGGTGGCCCCACTGGACCTTGTAGTAGTACTCGACGGTGTAAGGCTTGTCGGCACCCCCCTGGGGCGGGGCGCCCTGGGCCTTGAGCGGCGTGGCAGAGAGAACGGCAAAAGCGACGAGAAGAGCCAGAAGAACCTTGCGCATGAAACCTCCTGAAGCAGCTATCCGCCATTTTATCGCTCCCTGATGCGCGAGCTGCCGCAGCGCCCGATTCCGTCCGTGCACGCCCTTCAGAACAGCTCGATTGCCGCATTGCTTTGCACGGCGCCCGCAGCGCCGCCCGCCACGGCCTGATGCGTAACGTGCTGGCTGGCCATGCGATATCGGCCCAGGTGCGTATCGAGAATCGCTTTGAAGGTTCGCTGAAGTTCTCCGTCCCAGGCGGGGTCGTCGGATCTGGCAGCCAGCACCTGCAGGTGGTCGCGCATCTCGACGAGCGCTTCCTGCACATGCTCCATTCTCTGCCGCATCACGTCCTGGAACTGGATGTGGCCAAGCGCCTGCGAGAGCCGCGTGACGGTCTCCTCGTAGCTTGCATCCACCTCCGTAATCACCTCCAGCAGCACCTCGCTGTTCTTGACAAACTCCTGCTGCATCGACTCAAGGTCGGTCACCAGGTGGCTCAACACGCTGCCGGACTGATACTGCTCCAGCGAGGCATGGGCGGCCTTCATCTCCTCGTCGACCTTCTTGCAGGTCCAGTTGATTTTTTCGGCGATATCGGCTGCCGATTGGGTGGAGAGCACCGCAAGCTTGCGGACCTCATAGGCAACAACCGCAAAGCCTCGGCCGGCGCTACCCGCGCGCGCCGCCTCGATTTCCGCGTTGAGAGCGAGCAGGCTGGTCTGCTGCGCGATGGAAGTGATTACTTTAATGAGGGGCGTGAGCGCGCCCACTTCCCCAGCCAGCCCTTCAATCCGGGAGAAGTTGCTTTTGAACTCCTCGTCCTGCACTTGCAGTTGCATCTCGATGGCGGCGATGACCTGCTTGTTGTTTTCCACCCTGGTATGGGTGTTGGCGTTGAGGTCCTTGCCGCACTTGATGGAGCGGGCAATGTGCTCGCGCTGCTTGGTGGACCGGGCATTCAAGAGGCTGATCTGTTCAATGACATCGAGGACCTCGCGCTCTGACTCGCTGAGCGAGTCGCCGATCTGGTCATGCAGCACGTCGATATAGAGCCTGGACCCCTTGAACTCCGCACCCATCGCCTCCCGCCGCGCCGCGATGGCAGCAAGCTGTGCCAGGGTGAGAGTCCCGACCTCTCCCAGTTCGGCGATTCCCCGCTTTGCCTGCACCCAGTTTGTCCGCATCGCGATCATGCCGGGCGCCAGGACCAGGAGTGCAAACACGACGGCCACTTCAAGCCGGTGAATAGTGAACGCGGACCCCAAGACGAATGACAATGAAAGCCACAGCAGCAGGTTGCAGACGACCCCGACCAGAGACTGAAGCAGCAGGCGGTTGCGGGCCAGCCGAAGTCGCCGGTTGCCCGCGGCAGAGAGCCCCTGCGGTTCGTCGCAAGAAAGGCAAGCCCGTCCGCTCAAGTTATCGTCGCTTCCCGCAAATGCCACAGACGCCATCTTCTACACCCCTGGCAAGACTTTCTTGATGACCGCGATCAGGTCGTTTCCCGATATGGGCTTGACCAGCCAGCCCGTAGCGCCAGCGCGCTTGCCCTCGTCCCGCTTGGCGGTGTCACTCTCGGTGGTCAGGGTCAGGATGGGCACAAAGCGGGTGGCCGGCAGGGCGCGCACCTTGCCGATCAATTCCAGTCCCCCCATGACGGGCATATTGATGTCGGTAATGACCAGGTTGGGCTTTACGCCCGCCTTCAACTTGTCCAGGGCGGCCTGTCCGTTGCCGGCTGTCTCCACCGCAAAGCCGCTCATTTCCAAGGTGGTCTTGAGACTCAACACCATGGTCGCCGAGTCATCGACAACAAGGACTGTCATTGCCATGGAAACTCCTCGTCTTCAGCCTGAGCGGAAGCCACATGAGGGTTATCGTCCAAATTTCGAAGAGAGTTAACTTTGCGTCCGACGGGCAGTTCCCTCTGCCGTCTGGATATCGGAGCCGGTCCAGTCTGGCGCGCCACGCCCCTATTTACGGGCTGCGCCGCGGCTTGCCTCTTGAGCGGTTCCGGGACGTTTTGCCGCAGGCCATCCCCGACAGGAGGAGCTGGGACGAATTGCTCCGGGCCATACGGGAATGCGCTTATAATTCTCGGGACGCGCGTCTCGGGACCAACAGCCGTGAACAGCCCTCTCAAGCTCTCACGTACCCGGCACCGGAGGCCGCGAGCAAGCGAGGCGGAGATCGTGGAACTGAACAACACAGTGATCGTGACTGGCGGAGCGGGGTTCATCGGCTCCAACTTCGTTCTGGAGTGGCTGCGCCGCGAGGGCGGGCAGGTTGTGACCCTGGACAAGCTCACCTATGCCGGGAACCTGGGCAACCTGGCCAGCGTGGACCAGGACCCGCGGCATCTGTTCGTTCACGGCGACATCTGCGACGACGAGCTTGTGGCCGGTCTCTTTGAGACCCACCGCCCGCGGGCCATCCTGCATTTTGCCGCGGAGAGCCACGTGGACCGGTCCATCAAGAATCCAGGCGAGTTTGTGCGCACCAACGTGGTGGGCACCCTGAACCTGCTCAAGAATGCCTGTGCTTATTGGAAGAGCCTGGACGCGGAGGGGCAGCGGCAGTTCCGGTTTCTGCATGTTTCCACGGACGAGGTCTACGGCTCGCTCGGGCCCGACGACCCGGCCTTTACTGAACTGACGCCGTATGCGCCGAACAGCCCGTACGCGGCCTCCAAAGCGGGCTCCGACCACCTGGTGCGCGCCTATCATCACACCTTTGGCCTGCCGACGCTGACCACCAACTGCTCCAACAACTACGGGCCCTTCCAGTTTCCGGAGAAGCTGATACCGCTGGTGCTGCTGAACGCCCTCGAAGGCAAGGCGCTGCCGGTTTATGGCGACGGCAAGAATGTGCGCGACTGGCTCCATGTGCAGGATCATTGCTCTGGGATTCGATGCGTGCTGGAGAAGGGCGCGCCGGGCGAGACCTACAACATCGGCGGCCGCAGCGAGATGAAGAACATCGATGTGGTGACGGCCATCTGCGACATTCTGGACGAGCTGCGGCCGGACGCGAAGATCGGCGCGCGCCGCTCGCTCATTACTTACGTCACGGACCGGCCCGGCCACGATCGCCGCTACGCCATCGACGCCACCAGAATTGAAGCAGAACTTGGCTGGACGCCGCAGATGCGCTTCGCGGAGGGCATCCGCAAGACGATCGAGTGGTACTTGTCGAACATGTCCTGGGTGGATGGAGTGCGCTCAGGGGCCTATCAGGAGTGGCTGCACCAGAACTACAGGGGACGCTAGATGGCAAGGAAAGGCATCATTCTGGCCGGTGGCTCAGGCACCCGGCTCTACCCGCTGACGGAGACGGTGTCAAAGCAACTGCTTCCGGTCTATGACAAGCCAATGATCTATTACCCGCTGAGCATTCTGATGCTGGCGGGCATCCGGGACGTGCTGGTGATCTCGACGCCGGAGGATACGCCGCGCTTCAGCCAGTTGCTGAAGGATGGGAGCCGGTGGGGCCTCCACATCGAGTATGCCGTGCAGCCCAGTCCAGACGGGCTGGCACAGGCGTTTCTGATCGGCGAGCGCTTTCTGGACGGCAGCCCGAGCACGCTGGTGCTGGGCGACAACATCTTCTTCGGCTACTCGCTCTCGGGGCAGTTGCAGGCAGCGGCGGCGGACACGGCGGGGGCCACAGTCTTTGCCTATCGGGTGAGCGACCCAGAGCGCTACGGCGTGGTGGAGTTTGACCGGAACGGGCGCGCCATCAGCATCGAGGAGAAACCGAAGGCGCCCAAGTCGCGCTATGCGGTCACCGGGCTCTACTTCTATGACAGCGACGTGGTGGAGATTGTGAAGACCATCAAGCCCTCGCTGCGCGGGGAGCTGGAGATCACGGACGTGAACCGGCGCTACCTGGAGCGCGGCGATCTGAAGGTGAATACCTTGGGCCGCGGGGTTGCCTGGCTCGACACGGGTACGCATGACTCGCTACTCGAAGCTGGCTCCTTTATCCAGACCATTGAACGGCGGCAGGGGATGAAGATCGCCTGCCCGGAGGAGATCGCCTACCGCATGAAGTTCATCACGGGGGAGGACGTGAGCAGGCTGGCCGAGCCGCTGCGCAAGAGCGGTTATGGCGAGTACCTGCTAGCCATGCTGCGGGAAGACGCCGGACATTAACCTGGGACCAAAGGATTTATATGAATGTTATTGAGACGGCGATACCGGGCGTGGTGATTCTGGAGTCCAGGGTCTTTCGCGACGACCGGGGATACTTTCTGGAGACTTTTAACCGCAAGGCGCTCGCCGATGCGGGCATCGACATTGACTGGAAGCAGGACAACCTCTCGCTCTCGGCCAAGTCGGTGGTGCGGGGGCTCCACTACCAGATCGTGCAGCCGCAGTCGAAACTCATCCGGGTGGTCAAGGGCGCGGTCTTTGACGTGGCTCTCGACATCCGCCGCTCCTCGCCGACCTTTGGACGCCATGTGGCGGTGGAGATGAGGGCGGGCGACGGGCTCGCGCTTTTCATTCCTGCCGGATTTGCCCATGGCTTTGCGGCGCTGGAGGAGGAGACGACGTTTCTCTACAAAGTGGACGAGTACTACGCGCCGCAAGGGGACCGGACGATTCTGTGGAACGACCCGGAGCTGGGCATTGCGTGGCCGGTGCCGCCGGCAGAGTCGATTGTGTCGTTGAAGGACAAACAGGGCGTGGCCTTCCGGGATGCCGAGGTATTTGCCTAGCGCTGCCCTTCCCCGCTCCCTCTACTCTGGCGGCAACTTGATTTTTTTCAATGAGATGCGGAGGCTTTTCCGTCGCAAGTGCCTGATTCCGCCCACTCTCTTCCAGGGCAGCCTCTTCCGGGGGTCCGTTGTCTGTTTCCGTGCCCGGCCCCGCCATTCACGCTGCCCCAATTGCCCTGTGGTAGCTTAGGTACGGGAGTACGCACAAACACCATGCCGTCCATCACCTCGTTCATCAAGCACCACTATCGTCACTTCAATGCAGCGGCCCTGGTTGACGCGGCCAACGCCTACAACGCCCTGCTCGCCTCCGGCGGCAAGATGTTCGTCACCATCGGCGGCGCCATGAGCACTGCCGAGTTGGGCCTCTCGCTCGCCGAGATGATCCGCCAGGACAAGATTCACGGCATCAGTTGCACCGGCGCCAACCTGGAGGAAGATGTCTTCAACCTCGTGGCCCACGACTTCTACGAGCGCGTGCCCCACTACCGCGACCTCACCCCCGCCGACGAGGCAAAACTCCTCTCCCGCCACATGAACCGGGTCACCGACACCTGCATCCCGGAGATGGAGGCCATGCGCCGCATCGAGAACGAGGTGCTCAAGGAGTGGGTCCGCGCCGACCAGGCCGGCGAGCGCTTCTTCCCCCATCAGTTCATGTACAAGATTCTGCTATCCGGCGATCTCGAGAAGTCCTACCAGATCGACCCCAAGGACAGTTGGCTGCTCGCCGCCGCGCAGAAAAACCTCCCCATCTTTGTCCCCGGCTGGGAAGACTCCACCCTCGGCAACATGTACTCCGGGCACTGCATCTCCGGCGACGTCAAGAACGTCCACACCGTGCGCACCGGCATCGAGTACATGATGGAGTTGGCCGAGTGGTACACCGCCACCACCGCCGAAACGCCCCTGGGCTTCTTCCAGATTGCCGGGGGCATCGCGGGCGACTTCCCCATCTGCGTGGTCCCCATGCTCCATCAGGACTTGCAGCGCGACCATGTGCCGCTCTGGGCCTACTTCTGCCAGATCTCCGACTCCACCACCAGCTACGGCTCCTACTCCGGCGCCGTGCCCAACGAAAAGATCACCTGGGGCAAGCTCGGTGAAGACACGCCCAAGTTCATCATCGAGTCGGACGCTTCCATCGTCGCTCCCCTGCTGTTTGCTTACGTTCTCGGCTGGTAGCTCTCCGCAATCAAAAAGCTGGGGCAGGCCAAATGGCCTGCCCCAGCTCTTTGCTTCTCTCCATCCATCCTCACGGCATCAGCGACACAAACGCCACGCCATAGCCATTCAGCGTCACGTTGAGCCTGGTGGACGGCGGGACTCCCACACCCGTGGGCCCATTGGCTACGTTCGTCCCGGCATCGATGGTCAGCACGCTCGCCGCCGCAAAACTGCCCAGATTGCTCGTATCCACCACCACCGTCCGCGGATCGCCCGAGCCGTTGTTGTCGGCTGCCGCGTGCACCGCCCGGTCCACCACCATCACCGTGACCGTGCCGTTCGGGTTCCGTGTCGCCAGCGTCTCCACAGACATGTCGTCCGTGGTGCTCAGTTGCAGAATCTGCGCCCCCGGCGCCGCCGCCGTCGATGGATAGAGTTGTTCCAGCGTCCTGTCCACCCAGTAGCTCAGGTAGGGAGTCCCGCTCCCATCCACCTCGCCATATTGCTTGTCCGAGTTATACGCCCAGTGAAACAGCGCCCGGTTGCCGGCCTTGCCAAGCTGCGCAAAGACATACGGCCTCCACGCCGCAAAAAAGGCGCTCGTTCCACGCGGATCTGAAACAAACACCTGCGCCGGATTGCAGATGCTCATTCCATTGTTGCTCCAGTCGGCATTCACGTTGTTCTCCGTCACCCACACCGGAACGCCTGCCAGATCAGCCCGCGTCGCCAACTCCCTATAGAAGTACTGCACATTGGCCGCGAACTGCGGCACCGTACCAAACAAGGTCGCGTCGGAGTCCTTCTGGTTGCAACTGCTGTAGAAGTGTGTGGACATCGCGTCCACCTGCGCCGTTACGCCCCCCGCCCCAGCCGCCGCCACAAACGCCGGCACAAACTGCATCGGGTCCCCAGCCCCGCCCGACCCCAGCCCGTAGTCGGAAAACTCAAAGGCAGACAGCTTGATCGTGGGGTCCACCGCCAGCATCGCTGGAACCACCGCGTTATAGAGCTTCACGTAATCGGCCGCGCTCAATCCGTTGCCGTTGAACTCGTTGAAGATGCCCCACCAGACTACCGGATTCGCACTCGCCGATTGGAAGTGCCTTCCCCCCGCGGTGAATCCCCCCTTGTTGTAGTACCGCACCAGGTTGGCCGAGAACGCCGCGAAATCCCCCAGGTGGTTGGCAAGATCGAGATTGCCATTGCTCTTGCACATCCACGCCGGCGCATTGGCAATCTGCAACTCGGGACTGTGGTCGGCCAGCCCCAGAATCGGCTGCAGCGTTCCATCCAGAATCGTGAAATCCCAGTCGCTCGCCGCGCCCGTGTTGGCCACCATCGGAATGGCCCCCGTCACCACCTGGACGCGAATGTGCTGCGGCCCAAGCTGGTTCAGCGTCGCCTCCCGCGCGGCAGCCGCGGCCCCCGTTCCAAAGTAGTCCGCCGTCCATCCACCCAACTGAAGCGAGGTGGTCATGAACTGCTCCAGTTGTCCGCCCACGCCGAGCGTCGTATCCAACGCCGTGCTGACTTTGGCCACCACGGCTACCACCAGCGTAAAACTGGTTGAAACCGTCTGCCCCGCCGAGGTCACAGTCACGCTTGGCGTATAGGTTCCTGCGGGCGCCGATGCGCTCGCCGTGATCTTGATCTGTCCTGAAGGGTTGGTATCCGATGCCGCGTACTGCTCCGCGACCCCCGCGGGCAAACCGGAAAGGCTCACCAGCGCGGTCTCGCTTGTCGAGGTAATGTTGATCGGGACAATCACCATCGTCCCGTCTTGCGGCGCCACAATGGTGGAGACGGCCAGCGATACCGTGATCGGGACCTGCGTTTGCGTTGAGTTGCCCCCGCCACCGCAACCAGAAGTCATCAGCGCCAGGCCGGCTGCTCCTGCCAAGAGAACCCGGCCAGTCCCTGCTTTGAGCAAACTCATCCGCGCCACCCAGGAGATGCGTCAACTTCCTACGCAATTGATTATGGCATCTCCCTGGATACGCGCAGCGGCTGAACTCGCCGCAGTTTGCAGTCGAGGCTTTGTTCCCAACATCCTCAGGGCTCTACTTGTCTCCGATCACCACGAAAGGACCGCCGATTTGGGATGCTTCGCCGCCCGCATACGCAGCCTGCCCCATGGCGCCCTGCAGCGTCCCCTGCCACTCCCGCGCCGGAAGCTCCGGCATCGGCTTGGCCCGGAACAACTTCTTGCACTGCCGCGCCGTCCATTTGGCCCAGCGCTTTGACTTCTTGCGCCGCGCGCTGTCGGTCGAGATGCCCGTGCCCGCGTACATCTGCCGGTAGAGTTTGGACAGAAAGATGAATGCCAGGCGCGCGCTCAGGTTCGGTGTGCAGGCTGACCTCTTCCAGATCGCGCTCCAGTCATAGAACCGGTCCCACACCTTCTGCGTCCGCTCGCGAATCTCGTCCGAACTCATCGTGGGATGCGGCGTAAACATCTTTGGACGGATTTCGCTCGGAATCAGCCAGTACCGTGTGATCGGAATATCCCCGACCATCGCCGGATCCTTGGCCTGTTCCTTCTCCCAGCGTCCAAAATCCACCGTACCCGGAAACGGCGTCATCATCACAAACTGCGCAAATGTGACGCCTGCCTTCATCGCCATCTCCACCGTGGCGTCAAAGGTCGCGGGCTTGTCCGTCGGCAGCCCAAAGATGAACGACCCCAGCACATGCACCCCGTGCTTCTTGAAGGTCTGCAACTGGTTGGCCAGTGCCTCTCCCGAATAGTTCCAGTCCTTGAAGACCGCCTTCAGCCCCTCCGGCGTCACTGCCTCCACACCCACCAGGGCGCCCTTGATGTTGGCCTTCTTCATCGCGTCCAGAAACTCCGGGTCCTCCCCGGCTTCCATCGTGATCTGCGTAAAGAACACCATGTCCCGCGGCAGCTTTGACAACTCGTCCATGAGCTGGAAGCGCTCATTGCGAATCGCCGTCAGTTCTTCTACCTTGGCAGTGTTGTTCTGCTCGCGCGCCAGGCGCAGGTCGGTCTTTGAAACCGGGTAGAAATTGTCATCGGCCAGCGCGATGAACTTGAACCCGATCCGGCGCAAATCTACGATCTCATCAATCACCCTCTGGTGATTGCGCTGCCTCGGCTTCTGCCCATCAGTGCGCCACACGCTGCAAAAGGAGCAGTGCTTCGGGCAGCCGCGAATCGTCTGCACGGAAGCCCACATATACTTCGCCGGATCCATCAGGTCCCAGCGCGCCTGCAAAAACTCGCTGCCCTCGATGCGCCCGCCCGCATACACCTTCTCCGGCGCGCCCGCCATGCAGTCGGTCACCACCTTGCCCC
Organism: uncultured Acidobacteriaceae bacterium; assembly: GCA_903849645.1. Lineage (GTDB taxonomy): Bacteria > Acidobacteriota > Terriglobia > Terriglobales > Acidobacteriaceae > Telmatobacter. The sequence continues at coordinate 121,182 of CAINJJ010000035.1, forward strand.
AGGCAATGTCTCCATCTCCCGTGACCACCGAGTGCGCCTCGCCCAGGTCCAGCACCTCTTCAGGAAACAGGGTGGCATGGATTCCGCCGTAGACCACCCAGGCGCCGCGGCTGCGCGCCATCTTGCCCACTGCATAGCCGCGCAACGCATTGCCGGTGTGCACGCTGATGCCCACAATGTCGCCCGGCTTGATCGTCTCTGGATCAATCTGCTCCAGTGACTCGTCCACCAGAATCGGATCGCCCGCCGCGCGCGGAGTTGCCGCTGCCAGCACAAAAAGCCAGCGCGGTGTGATCACCGCCGTTCCAAATGCATTGTCGCTTGGATTTACGAGATGTACGCTCATCGAATCCAACCTTTCCTCGTGCGAGTATGGTGGCCTCAGAGAGCGTCATCGCCGTCCGGTCAATTCAAAGCGGCGCCGATGCCCCGCCTGAATGCCGATGGCGAAGATCCCGCCGGACATTTTGGTTTTATCCTACGAAGGGATTATCAAGGCCGTTGTGCCTTTTTGACCACTTTTCTGCTGCAAACTGTGAATTGGCGGCAAACTTCCCGGAAAATCCGTCGACAGACCGCGCATTGCCCACGGCTTTGCTTGAGCCGCTTCTCCGGGTTTCATCATAACCGGCGTGCCTGCCTCTCGCCTCGTGTGGCACAATGACCCCGCCGGGAAATCCGTCCTGGTTCCACCCCCATTCGGTCATTCCAATCTTCGCTTCGGGAGACAAATCATGCAGCGCAGGGAAATGTTGAAGTTCGGAACCGCCGGCATTGCAGCCGCCATCGCGCCGCAGGCCGCCAACGCCATCAGCGCGACACCCCAGGCCGCTTCGGCCCCCATCCTCGCCGGCTTCAACGTCCGCCAGCATGGCGCTCTGGGAGACGGCGCGGCCATTGACTCCCCCGCCATCAATCGCGCCATCGACGCGGCCGCGGCCGCCGGCGGCGGCACCGTCTTCTTTCCCGCCGGCATCTATCTCAGTTACTCCATCCGCCTCAGGAGCAAGGTGGGCCTCTGGCTCGATCACGGCGCGGTCCTCCTCGCCGCTCCATCCCCCCTTGACGGCACGCAGAGCGGTGGCTACGACCCCGCGGAGCCACAGGGCGCATGGGAGCCCTACCAGGACTACGGACACAACCACTGGCACAACTCCCTGCTCTGGGGAGAGGATCTCGACGGCGTCTCCATCACCGGGCCGGGACTCATCTGGGGCAAGGGCCTCACCCGCGGCTGGGACAACGAACCCGGCCGCGCCGACACCACCAAACCCGGCGTCGGCAACAAGACCATCGCCCTCAAAAACTGCCGCAACGTCCTCCTGCGCGACTTCAAGATTCTCGAAGGCGGCTGGTTCGGCGTCCTCGCCACCGGCGTGGACAACCTCACCATCGACAACCTCACCATCGACACCAACCGCGACGGCATCGACATCGACTGCTGCCGCAACGTTCGCGTCTCCAACTGCACTGTCAACTCGCCCTGGGACGACGCCATCTGTCCCAAGAGTTCCTTTGCGCTTGGCTATGCGCGCCCTACCGAGAACCTCACCATCACCAACTGCTACGTCACCGGCGGCTATGAGCTAGGCTCCGTTCTCGACGGCACATGGAAGCGCTCCGACCCCAAACAGCACCCTGTCACCACCGGCCGCATCAAACTTGGCACCGAATCCAACGGCGGCTTTCGCAACGTCACCATCTCCAACTGCGTCTTTGAGAGCTGCCAGGGCTTCGCCCTCGAGTCGGAAGACGGCGCGCTGGTCGAGGACATCACATTCACCGGCATCACCATGCGCGACATCCGCAGCGCGCCTCTGTTTCTGCGTCTCGGGACACGCATGAGGGGCCCGCGCGACGCCCGGCCCGGCGTCATGCGCCGCGTTATCCTCAGCAACATCACCAGCTCCGGCGCATCGCCCCTGCCGTCCATCCTCAGCGGCGTCCCCGGCCATCCCATTGAAGACATCAAGATCAGCGACGTCTATCTTCAGCAGGTGGGCGGCGGCTCCGCGCAGATGGCCGCCCTCAACCCCGAAGAGCGCGAAGGCGCCTATCCCGACCCTCACATGTTCGGCGAACTGCCCGCCACGGGCTTCTTCGCGCGCCACATCCGCAACCTGGAAATGAGCAACGTGGAGATCGCCACGCTCAGCGCCGATGCCCGGCCCGCGCTCTGGCTCAAGGATGTGGTGGGAGCGGACTTCTTCCGGCTCCGCCTGCCGCAGGGAGACGCTAGCGCCTTCCACCTCCACCAGGTCCGCGACTTCCGCTCCTCTGGCAGCAGGAAGATCGCGGATGTCTCGATCGAGAGCGCTGAGGAGAAAAAGCTCTGACAGGCGGCCCGATAAATTTCCTGGTGAGGAACAAGAGGCTCTATCCGAGCTCGCTCTTCAAACGGACCTGTGGAGCGGCGCCCGACGTTGCGTTCAATCCAGGCAGGCACCCCTCGCCCGCGCCGCGGGCGCAGGGTCGATTAGCCCCGCGCTTCAGCGTGGGGAGAGCAGCCCAAGATGTACGTTGAGTCCCGCAGGGACGGCGCACACTCTGGGTGCCCCTCCCTCGCTGAGCCCTTGTCCTTGCGGCTAGCGCAGGTCGCCACCGGAGTCCATTGCAAGGCGCCAGGCCCTTCGGACTGAAATCTAATTGATCAAGCCATCTTCATTGGGCCCAAACAGGTTCATGCCCGCCGCCATCGACGCGGAAATTGCCGCCAGCGCCTCGGCCAGTTGAGCTTGCGTTCTTTCCAGGCTGGCGGGGTCGTCATTGAGCGCTTCTTGCCCGTCGAACCCCTGCACGCTGCGGCTGATCTGCCGCGCCAGGCTTTGGAACACTTCGATCGTGAGCGGATCAAAGGCCTGCGTCCGCGGCGAGTACACAACCAATGCCCCGCGCGCGCCGGTCGCCGTCAACATCGGCACCGTGACCGCCGAGCGAATCCCGGCCTTCCTGGCCCGTTCACGCCATGGCGTGAAGATCGAGAGTGCCTCGGAGTCATGCATCACCTGCACCGCGTTCGTACGCAGGCTGACCCCCAAAGGACCAGCGCCCCGCGGGTCCGCGTCAGACCAGCTCAGGCTCAATGCGTCCAGATACGCCAGTGCGCTCCCCGCCGCCGCCGCGGTTCCAATCGGCTTCCCTTCGCTGTCTCCCGCAACCGCTATCCAGGCCAGCGAATAGATCGACTGGCGGGCAATCGCATCACAAATCTTCTGGAAAAGCTCATTGGAAAAACGCGCTTCGCCAAAGACCGCGGCCGATCCGGAATAAGCCGCCAGCGCCCAGTTCTGGTTCAGGTAGCGATGTTCAAAAACCTCTCTGTCCGTCAGGTCTTCCATCTGATAAATGGCCATCATCCTGCCGTTCATCTCAAAGGTCGACATCGCCGAGATCGCCACGTTGACCAGGCTGCCTTCCTTGCGCTGGATCTGGATTCCGCCGCCAGTCGATTGCTGACCATCGCCGGTTTCATACACAGCGTCAAGCCTCGAACGCAAGTGCTCGGGGTGAAGAAATGCCCTCTCAATCCCCGAAAGCTCTCTCCGGCTGTACCCAGTCAGTGCCTCGGCCGCCGGGTTTCCGTCCACAATGATTCCGGTCTCCAAATCAACCAAAACCATCGCAGCGCGTGCGATAACCCAGGAGAGAGTTTCCAGACCGGGGCGCCATTGCGAGTCGAACTTGCTGTGTAATTGCATAAAAGTACCTCAAGAGTACCTAAACGGGTCTCCGAATGCACCTGAACTTTTGTTCATTTGCAACGGGTCAAATTCCCGGTCCCACGGCGCGCGCCGCCCACCCAAACCAGGCATGAACTGCAAAGTCGCTCACCGATGCCGGACGTTCAGATCGCCCGGCTGCACTCACCCACCGCGATCGGAACCTGCTCCACAATCTCCAGTCCGAACCCTTCAAGCGCTGGAATGTGCATTGACGTGTTGGACAGGAGCCGAATCCGCTGGATCCCCAGGTCTGAAAGAATCTGCCCGCCCAGCCCGATGGCGCGCAAAATCCGCCCCGAGCGAGCCTGCGATCCCTCGCGCGCGCGCAGCTCCTGGTGCAGCACAAGCTGCCCGGCGCTCCCCGCCGCGCTCACCTGCGCCGCTGCTCCGCCCGGTTCAAACGCCCGCGGCGACGCCGGCGCCTCGTCAATCTCGAAGCCACGCGAGGTGTTGTGCAGGTAGAGCACCGCCCCGCAGCCCTCTTCCGCGATCATCCGCATCGACTCGTCCAGCGTCTCCCGGCAGTGGCAGTCCGCTCCAAACACATCGCCTGCCGTGCAGCGGGTGTGCACACGCACCAGCACCGCGTGAGCGCAGGGCCGCCGCTCTTCGCCAATCGACACAAGTCCTGTATCCACCACGTGACCCCCCACAGCCGGTCCGTCGTGAAACGCCGGGCACCCAGGGCAAAGGTCCCCGCGCACCAGCGCGATATGGCTCTCGCCGCCGTTCACTTCGCTCTCGTAGGCGATCATGCGAAACTCGCCATGGCGCGTCTGAATACGGCTTTCGCCTGCGCGCACAATGTAGCGCTCGTTGCGCAGCCGGTACCGGATCAGCTCCGCCACCGTGAGAATGCGCAGCCCATGCTCCCGGCAAAACGGAATCAGATCCGGTATCCGCGCCATCTCGCCGTCGTCGCGCATGATCTCGCAGATCACCCCGGACGGGTTAAGCCCCGCCAGCCGGGCCAGATCAACCGAGGCTTCGGTCTGTCCCGCCCGCACCAGGACACCGCCCTTGCGCGCGCGCAGCGGAAAGATATGTCCTGGCCGCGCCAGGTCCGTGTAAGTTGACTTGCCATCGATGGCCGTGCGGATCGTATGCGCCCGGTCCGCCGCCGAAATCCCCGTCGTCACGCCCTCGCGCGCCTCTATCGTCTCTGTGAACGCCGTGCCGAATCGCGATGAGTTCTGCTGCGTCATGGGAAACAGCCGCAGATGGTCGGCCCGCTCCTCGGTCAGCGTCAGGCAGATCAGGCCCCGCCCATAGCGCGCCATGAAGTTGATCGCCTCTGGCGTCACATGCTCGGCGGCCAGCGTCAGGTCTCCCTCGTTCTCGCGGTCCTCGTCATCGACCACGACCACCATCCGGCCGGCCCGAATCTCGTCCAGGGCGCCGGGAACATCGATAAAAGGGGCTTCGAAGGTGCGTGCGGAATCAGACATGGCGACTCCCCCATTCTCGCCTACCAACCCACAAACAGCAAAAGCGCCGCTCGAAGGCGGCGCTTTTGCACTGAAGCCAAAAAAAATTCCCTACAAAGTCGACTCGATCTCAAAGCCCCAGGCCTCCAGAAGCGCCTCAGGGATGTACTTCGAATTCTTGTTCCGGCGAGCCCACTCCCGCAGGCGGGTGGACCGGATGTACTGGTCCGGGGACAGCTTGAACTCCTTCACAATCTGCTCGAAGGAGGTCACGGTAGGCACTACCGGCCCGATTGGCTCCGGCTTGCCCCAATTCGGATTTCCACGACGCTTTGCCATCGATTTCGTATCCTTTTAAATTTGATTTGCGTTTACATCCTCGAACGCGTGCCAACTGATCATGCCGGTTCTGAGGTAACTACAGCTTCTTATTTTACGGATATTTCATTCAAAAATCAATATCAAAATTGACCACATCTGAGGAAAACTGCCTCATTTTTCCCAGCTCCCTCGAAAATGACATCTCCTTCATCTCAATCACTTTAACCTGCAATATTCTGCACTTTCCACCCGTCTGGCGCATTCTTTGTATTAGCAAAGGCGTCACTCAATCCGCGGCCGCAAGGGATACTCTTTTGACAACATCCGCATTTGCCTCCTGAACGCCCCTCCCATACCAGATCTTCCAGCCCGGCGAATCGTCCGCTTCCGGGGCAAAGACGACCAGTCCCCGCCGCCTCTTACTCCAGCCACTCGTCAAACACGCCGCTCCGCACCGCCCCGGCCAGCGCCTCAATGTCAGGCGCCAGCACCCGGTCCTCGCCCATCCGCGGCACCACCCTCCGCACCGCCGCATGAGCACGCTCCACCTCCCGGCTCGCCTTGAGCGGCCGCCGGAACTCCAGCCCCTGCGCGGCGCACATCAACTCGATGCCCACCACCCGCTCGGCATGCTCCACAATCTGCCGCAGCTTCAGCGCCCCCGTCATGCCCATCGACACGTGATCCTCCTTGCCTCCATCCGTCGGAATGCTGCCCGTCGAGGCGGGATGCGCCAGCACCTGGCACTCGTTGATCAGCGCCGCCGCCACAATCTGCGCAATCATGAACCCCGACGAGAGCCCCGGATCAGGCGACAAAAACGCCGGTAGACCCTCGTTGATATCCGGATTCAGCAACCGGTCGATGCGCCGCTCCGTGATCGAAGCCAGATCCGTCAGCACAATCGCCGCATAGTCGAAGGCATACGCCAGTGGCGCTCCATGAAAATTTCCCCCGGAGATCACCGCCCCGCCGTCCTCGCCCTCCGGAAACACCAGCGGATTGTCCGTCGCCGACCCGGCTTCCGTCTCCAGCACGCCCCGCACGTGCTCCAGCGCGTCCCGCACCGCCCCATGCACCTGCGGCATGCAGCGCAGGCAATAGGCGTCCTGCACCCGCGAGTCATGCTCCCGATGCGCCTCCCGAATCTCCGAGTCCGCCATCAGCCGCATCAAATGCTCACCCGACGCAATCTGCCCCGCGTGTGGACGCGCCAGGTGAATCCGCGCATCAAACGCCGCCGGCGTCCCCATCAGCGCCTCCAGAGACATCGCCCCGGCCAGGTTCGCCAGCCGCGCCACCCGCCGCGCACGCGCCACGGCCAGACCGCCCACCGCCGTCATCGCCTGCGTCCCATTCAGCAGAGCAAGCCCTTCCTTGGCCGCCAGCACAATCGGCCTCAATCCCGCGCGGCGCAGCGCCACTCCCCCGGCCAGCCTCTGCCCCTGGTAGAAGGCTTCGCCCTCCCCAATGGCCACCAGCGCCAGGTGAGCCAGCGGCGCCAGGTCCCCGCTCGCCCCCACCGACCCCTTCTCCGGAATCACCGGATGCACGCCGGCGTTCAACAGCGCCACCAGCAGCTCCACCAGCTCCGTCCGGCAGCCGGAGAAGCCCTTCGCCAGCACATTCGCCCGCAGCAGCAGCATGGCCCGCGACTCCGCCTCTGAAAGCGGCTGCCCCACACCGCCCGCATGGCTGCGCACCAGGTTGGTCTGCAACTGTGCCAGCTTGTCGTCGGCAATCCGCACGTCCGACAGCTTGCCGAATCCGGTGTTGACCCCGTAGACCGTCTGCCCCGCCGCCAGAATCGCCTCAATCAGCGCCCGGCTCTTCGCCACCCGGCTCAGCGCCGCCGAGGCCATCGTGACTCGGCATCCCGCCAGCGCCACCGCTTCTATCTCGGCCAGGCTCAGCGCCTGACCGTCCAACGTCACCAGATCCATGTGCCCGATATTAGGCCGCTCCGCGCCGCCCGCACAAATCTTCCCCCGCGCCCCCGCCTCTGCGTACAATCGGAACGGAAAACGAGAGTGCCCATCCCCATGACCCTGAACAGAAGAGACTTTACCCGCCTCGGCGCGCTCGGCCTCGCAGCCCGTTTCGCGCCCGCCCTGCCTGCCCAGCCCGCGCAAAAGAAGGTGCGCTACGCCGTCATCGGCCTGGGCACCATCGCCGGCCACTTCATGCCCGCCGCGCGCTCCACCACCAACTCCGAGATCACGGCGCTCGTCAGCGGCCATCGCGACAAGGCCGAGCGCATCGCCGCCCAATATAACGTGCCCCCCGCCGCGATCTACAACTACGACAACTTCGACCAGATCGCCGCCAACCCCAACGTCGACGCGGTCTACGTCGCCCTGCCGAACTCCATGCACGCCGAGTACACCATCCGCGCCGCCAAGGCCGGCAAGCACGTGCTCTGCGAAAAGCCCATGTCCACCACCGTGGCCGAGGCCGAGTCCATGATCGCCGCCTGCAAGACCGCCGGCGTCCGGCTCATGATCGCCTATCGCTGTCACTACGAGCCCACCAACCTCCGCGCCGTCCAGCTCATCCGCTCCGGCGCGCTCGGCCAGGTCCAGACCATCGAGAGCGCCTTCGGCTTCAACTGCTCCGCCGGCCAATGGCGTCTCAACAAGAAACTCGCCGGAGGCGGCCCGCTCTTCGACGTCGGCATCTACTCGCTCAACGCCTGCCGCTACCTCACCGGCGAGGAGCCCGCGGCCCTCTCCGCCTACGCCTCCACCATCGACCGCGACGGCCGGTTCAATGAAGTCGAGGAAAATGTCTCCTGGACCATGAAGTTCCCCTCCGGCGTCGTAGCCGCCTGCAACACCACCTATGGCGGCGTCATGGAGGGCTACTTCCGCGTCCACGGCTCCAAAGGCTGGCTTGAAGTCAACAACGCCTTCGTCTACGAGGGCCTCCACCTCCGCGCCGAGTTCGGCGAAACCCGCCTCGACGAGCCCAACCCCGCCCGCGACCCCTCCCACTTCCAGGCCGAAGCCGAACACTTCTCCCACTGCATCCAAAGCAATCTCGAGCCCAAATCCCCCGGAGAAGAAGGCCTCCGCGACATGCGCCTCATCACCCAGATCTACAAATCGGCCGGCATCGACCTCTAGCAGCCTGTCGGGGATAGAAAGAGCCGTCCTCGCATGGGGCGGCTCTTTCTGAGTCTCTTTTAAGATGTATTTATGGGTAAGAGCTTCCGCGCCGACGATCTGAACCAGTCGCTTCTTTTTCCACCCTCATTGCACG
>CAINJJ010000036.1 GCA_903849645.1 uncultured Acidobacteriaceae bacterium
GATGGTGATGCCCGGCGACAACGTGCAGCTTGTGATTGAGCTGATCACGCCGGTGGCTCTGGAAAAGGGACTCCGGTTTGCGATCCGCGAAGGCGGCCGCACGGTGGGCGCAGGCACGGTTTCTGAGATTGTGAAGTAAGGAAGACAGTGAAGGAAGTGAAACCGTGAAGAAGTGAAACAGTGAATCGGCAAGGCGCAGGTTGTTCACTGATTCACTTTTTCACTGAATCACTTCCTTACTGAAGTTGAAAGGATTTTGAAATGCGGGAAATTGTCACATTGCAGTGCACTGAGTGCAAGGAGCGCAACTACACGACGACGAAGAACAAGAAGACGACCACGGGCCGTCTCGAGTTCAAGAAGTTCTGTAACCGCTGCCGCAAGCACCAGCCGCACAAGGAAACGAAGTAACGACAGTGGTCAGTGAACAGGGCACAGTGGTCAGTTAGGGTCTTGGCTGGTTAGTCAATCAGGCTGCACTCGGAAGAAAGAAACTGATCACCGTCCACTGATTACTGTTCACTGCCTTTAGGGGCGTAAGCTCAACGGCTAAACTGTCGGTCTCCAAAACCGAACTTGGGGGTTCGAATCCCTCCGCCCCTGCCAGATTGAGAACGGATGCGCCGGGCATGACGCCTGGCGCGAAGGAACAGAAGTATGGGAACGAAAGTAACAATCGTGAACGGGGAACAGCGGCCCTCGCAGGCAAAGAAGCCGGCCGAGAGTTCATTGACCAGGTGGACGGCCAGCCTGCAGACCTCATGGAGTGACTTCCGTCGCTTCCTTGAAGATGTCCGGGCCGAGATGCGCAAGGTGGTGACACCGTCGCGCAAGGAAGTCCAGGCAACCACCACGGTGGTCATTGTGGCTGTGTTCATCTTCGGGGTTTACTTCTTCCTGGTGGATGGGATTTTCTCCTACGGCATGAACCGGCTGCTGCAAAAGCTGGGCGGGCTGCAGTAGTTCAGCCGAGCGCGAATCGAGAGCATGATGGCAGAAGAACTGGAACAACCCGTCGAACCGGTAGTGCCGGAGCGCAACGAGCGCTTCAAGTGGTACATCCTGCACGCCTACTCCGGTTTCGAGCGCAAGGTGCGCGAGTCCATCCAGAGCCGGATTGAGGCCTTCGGGCTTCAGGAAAAAGTTGGCCGGGTGATGATTCCCACGGAGCCCGTGACGGAGATTGTCAACGGCAAAAAGCGTACCGTGGAGCGGGTCTTCCTCCCCGGCTACGTTCTGGTGGAGATGGAGCTGGACAACCACCTGTGGCACGTTCTCAAGGACACGCCCAAGGTGACCGGCTTTCTGGGCACCGGCGACAAGCCTGTGGCCCTGAGCGAAGAAGAAGTCAGCGGCATCCTCTTCCGGTCCGAGACCTCCAAGGACAAGCCGCGGCTCAAGATCAAGTTTGAAAAGAACGAGCAGGTCCGCATCACCGACGGGCCCTTTGCCAACTTCAACGGCGTGGTGGACGAGATCAACGAAGATCGCGAGACCCTCAAGGTGATGGTGACCATCTTCGGACGCTCCACCCCGGTCGAGCTCGAGTTTGGCAAAGTCGAAAAGATTGAGTAGTTGGTTTTAGCTGTCAGTTATTAGCTTTCAGCTTCTAGCCGGCCTTGCCTCCCTGGCGGGCGCCGGTTGCGAGCGAACGCTGCGGCGCCAACACCAAAATTTGAACAGGAAATGTCCAGCGGGCGGGCAAAAGCCAGGAACCCGCAGCTGGTCCTGAAGGAAGAGATCATGGCACCTCCGAAGAAAGTAACAGGGTACGTCAAGCTGCAGATCGTCGCCGGCAAGGCGACCCCGGCTCCTCCGGTTGGCCCCGCACTGGGCCAGGCGCAGGTCAACATCATGGAGTTCTGCAAGCAGTTCAACGCGCGCACCTCCAACAAGGAGATGGAAGGGCTGGTCATTCCGGTCGTCATCTCGGTGCATGCCGACCGCAGCTTCAGCTTTGTCACCAAGACGCCTCCGGCCGCGGTGCTGCTCAAGAAGGCTGCCGGCATCGCCAAGGGCTCCGGCACGCCCAACAAGGAAAAGATCGGCAAGGTGACCGAAGCGCAGGTGCGCGAGATCGCCACGCAGAAGATGCCCGATCTGAATGCCGCCTCCGTCGAGACGGCCATCAAGAGCATCAAGGGTACCGCCCGCTCCATGGGTATTGAAGTCGTCGCCTAAGCAGCAGCCTCCTGCAATGGCACAAAGGCCTTCCCCTGCGCGGGAAGGCTTTTGTGCGTATGGACGCGCTATGCTTCAGAGCCATCTCCGCACCGCCCGACCCTCGATTGGCCATCCCGCCGGATTGACGCGCGGGGGCGTGCGCCGTAGGCTCAAAGGTATGGAATTCACGATCAGCGAGCTGGAACAGGAACCGATAGAGTTTGAACTGGAGTTGGCGCCGGGGGCGGTGGATCTGGGCCAGGAGGCGGAGCAGGAAGGTCCCCTGGCGGCCAGTGGGCAGGCGGAGGTGCTGCACGAGCACCGGGGGCCCAAGGACATTGTGGCCGACATCCGGCTCAAGGGGCACTTTGCGGGGAAGTTCCAGGTGCCGTGCGCGCGGTGCGTGGAGCCGGTGCTGCTGCCCATCGCGGCGGACTTTGACCTGATTTTCAGGCCGGCGGCGGCGGATGCGGAGGCCACGGAGCGTTCGATAACGGCGCAGGAGACAGAAATCGGTTATTATCAAGAGGACAGTCTTTCGCTTGAGGATGTGCTGCGCGAGCAGGTGCTTTTGTCTCTGCCGGTCAGAACGCTATGCAAGCCGGACTGCAAGGGACTTTGCCCGCGCTGCGGTGAAAACCGCAACAGCCAGACGTGCAACTGCGAAGTGGGTCCGAGCGACCCCCGCTGGGAAGCGCTGGCCGGACTCCGCGGCCGGTTGGAGTCCAAGGACAACAGCCCCAAGAGAAATTGAAGGTGCTGAAGCCCGTGCCGCAAGGCAGCCGGGACCCCGCATGGCCAAAGCGGCCGGGGACCGGGAGCGGGCCGAGACACGAAAGGAATTTGCCATGCCTAATCCGAAGAGGCGCCACTCGACGCGCCGCACCGCACTTCGCCGCTCTCACGATTTTCTGACCGCCGTGGGCGTCTCCGAGTGCCCCAGCTGCCACGAAAAGAAGCTGCCGCACCAGGCCTGCCCCAAGTGCGGGGCGTACAAGGGCCGCGCGGTTCTGGACATCAAGGAAGCAGCCAAGTAAACTTCGGCACTCATGCTCATCGACATTGTGCTCGACGCAGTAGGTTCGGATAAGGCTCCAGAACCGGAGATCCGGGGAGCCATCCTTGCCTGCAAAGCTCTGCCTGTGCGGGTCCACCTGGTTGGGCCGGAGGCGGAGCTGCGCGACCTTCTGGACGAACACCTGGGGAACGAAGATCTGCCGATCGTGATCCACCATGCCTCCGAGAGGATTGGGATGGAGGAGAAGGCGGCTCATGCCGTGCGCACCAAGAAAGACAGCTCGATGCGGGTGGGTCTGAAGCTGGTGCGCGAGGGCAAGGCTGCGGGTTTTGTGACGGCGGGGAACACGGGCGCGGCCATGGCGACGGCCAAGATGGTGCTGGGCGCGCTGCCGGGCGTGGACCGTCCGGCGCTGGCCACGCCAATGCCAAGTTCGACCGGAAACCCCTGTGTGCTGCTGGACGTGGGCGCGAACGTGGACTGCAAGCCGACCAACCTGGCGCAGTTTGCGGTGATGGGCGAGATGTATGCGCGGACGGTGCTCAAGATTGCCGAGCCGCGGGTGGGTCTGCTGTCCATTGGCGAAGAAGAGACCAAGGGCAACGACCTGACGCGGGAGGCTTTTCCGCTGCTGAAGGCGCTGCCGATCAAGTTCATTGGCAACGTGGAGGGGCGGGACATCTTCAGCGGGCTGGCGGACGTGATTGTGTGCGACGGGTTTGTGGGCAACGTGGCGCTGAAGACAAGCGAGGGCGTAGGGCGGTTTGTGCGCGATGTGCTGCGCGAGTCGCTGACGCGGACGGTCACCGCCAAGGTGGGCGCGCTGCTCTCGCGGCAGGCGTTCAACGAGTTCCGCCACCGGCTGGACTACCGCGAGTACGGCGGCGCGCCGCTGCTCGGGGTGCGCGGCATCTGCATCATCGGGCACGGATCGTCGAACGACCGGGCCATTTTCAATGGCATTCGCGTGGCCTACGAGTTTGCCAAGGCGGGCACGACGCAGCAGATTGAGGCGGGGTTTGCCAGCCGGGCGAAACTGAGCGGGGCCAACGGCTCGGGCGATGCGGCTTCCGGCGCGGCCGAGCAGTAGGCGGCGATGCCTGCGGAATCCAACAATATCCTGATATTGGACGCGGCGGTGCTGGGCCAACTGGCCTGTCCCGTGTGCCTGGGGGAGCTGCGCCTGGAAGCAGCGGGGCTGCTGTGCGCGGGCTGCGGACGGAGCTACCCGGTGGTGGATGGGATTCCGGTGCTGATTGCTGAGCGGGCGACCAAAGGTTGAGGCTGCCCGGCGTTTCAGGCGGCTGAGGCCGCTCGAGATCAGCGCAAATCAGGTGCTTTCTCCCTGACTTGAATCAGGGCCGAGTCTTTTTTACAAAAAAAGTCCAAGTGAAAGAAGGGCCGCGCCTGAAGGCTGGCCCGATTGAGCCTCTGCGTTGAGGGGCATCCATGGTCCGCTGAGGTCGCTCCATGAAGGGCCCGCGTTTGCCGCGGGCTCTCACGGCACGATGCGCAGGATTGCATGCACATGCAGATCCGGCAGGATGCCGTGCCAGTGGCCGTCTTTGTATGCGCCCGACAGGACCGTGGCTCCCGGATCGAGGATCACCGCGGAGGGCTTGGCGGCGAGGCGGATGCGGAGCGGGATGGGGCCGGTGGCAGGCACGATCCCGCTGTGGCGGAACTGGCCTGTGACGGGTGCGCCGGCGGTGTTGACCAGGTGGATGAGGGTCTGTCCGTTCTTGACGCGGAGCACAATTTCCAGCTCGGGGTGGGCCCCATCCAGTCGAACCATGGGGGCGCGCAGCGACTCGAGCAGGGGGCGCAGGACGGAGCGCAGGACGGGCGAGTTCGCGCCGGCATGGAGCGAGGCCAGGGGACCGGGGCAGACGAGGACCTCGCCCTTGCCGCGAGGCTGACGAACGGCGAGCGGGAGAGCGTCCAGGCGCGCATCGGGTGAGCGCCAGGCCTGGGCAGCCAACTGGGCAGGCGCAGCTTCAAGCTCGATCCAGTTGCCGGGAGCCTCGGCAAAGCCGGAGTCATCGGCGACGAAGAGCGTCTGCTGGGCTGCTGGGCTCTTGATTTGGAGGCCAAGGGCGGGGGCGAAGAGGGCGGCGTTGTCCGCGCCGAAGGTGAAAAGCCTTCCGCCTTCCGCCGCGTACTTTACGAGCGCGGAGAGTGCCTCCGGGCCGATGTCGCTCCAGTCGGGGAGAACGACGAGGGGATAGCGGGCGAGGGATTCGGCGGCCTGCCAGTCGGGGATGAGATCGACAGAGTAGCCGCAGGCGAGGAGCAGGTCAACAGCTCCGGCGGCGGGGTCTTCGGCCGCGCCCCAGCCGCCAAAGGGACGGTTGGCGGTGCGATAAAGGGTGCGGCCGGAGTAGAAGACACCCGCTTCCGGCAGGGTTTCAGAGCCATGGGACCAGAGCTGGCGCTTGCGGCAAAAGCCCGCCACTTCGGCCCCGGTGGCGACGATGCGGTCATCGATCCATCCGGCGCGAGTGGGGACGTAGTAGATCTGGTAGCCGCCGCCCTGGGCGAGGACGATGGCTGCCTCCTGTTCGAGCTCGACGGCTGGCTTGGCGGACTGGCGCTGGAAGTGCTCGTCGGACTCGAAGCCCCAGGACATCAGATCCCAGGGCTTGCCGCAGCGGGAGAGATAGCGGGCCTGAATGCGGGCCTGGCGGAGCGCGGCTTTATCCGCAATGTCGCCGGAGAGGTAGTCGAGCGGCAGGGTGGGGCGCTCGGGGGCAAAGGTGGAGTACATCCAATTGCTGGTGATCTGGTAGCCGGGGCGGGCGCGGTGCAGGGCGTCGGCGTAGCGGGCGACGTATTGGCGGAAGGCTTCGCGCTGCAGTTCAAGGAAGTCCAGCCAGCCGGGGTCTTCAGGCTTGCGGGGCAGCGCGGCCAGGCCCGTCTTCCGCTGGAAGGCCTGGCGGGCGGGCTCTGAGTAGTCGGGCTGCACGGCCCAGGCGTCGCCATCGACCCAGGATCCGTCGAGGTCGTAGTTGACGGCTGCTTCAAGCAGCTCGGGAATCATCAACTGCTGCTCGTAGGGGCCGAAGAGGCTGGTCTGCTGCGGGTCGGGCCTGCCGTCGGGACCAACGCGCGCCCAATCGGGGTGCCGGGCCGCCGCGAGGCCGTCGAGGACACCGGAGAAGTGGTTGTAGAGGGCGACGCCGCGCGCGGCGGTGACGCGCCGCCAGAGCGCGAGCGAGTCCTGGACGATGCCGGGGGCGGAGTTGCCTGTTTTGGAGGGAAAGCCGAGGTAGCCGGGGTGGCCCTTCGAGTCGTACTGGATGAAGTCGGGTCCGCAGCGGTCGAGGAGGCGCGCGATCATCTGCTCGGTCAGGTCGCGGCCGAGGGCGGTATCTTCGGCGGTAGGGTGGAGGTCGAAGTGGAAGCCAAAGAAACAGTCCTTGCGGGCAGGGCGCGCAGGCGCGGCGAGGGCAGGGGGAACGAGGGTGGCAGCGGCGGCTGCGGCAAGAAACTCGCGGCGGGAAACCTGCATGGACGTGCCTCTCAGGGGTCAGCCAGGCCGCTCGGAAACCAGAATCAGGCGGTGACTAAGAGTCTAAACCGGGGGCGCCGGAGTCCGGCTCCGCCTTGCCCGGCAGAAGCGTGTTCCCTGCCGGCTCACCCATTTGGCCGCTTCCGCTCAGGAACGCTTCGAGAGCCGCGGGAAGCCATAGCCGGCCAGCAGTACCAACAAGATGTACACAATCTGGGCCACGGTGCGGGGAACCACGCCCGGCATCTGTGTGCCGCCGATGACTTTGCCCGCGGCATAGATATTGGCCGGGAAGACGGCGACCATCATGATGGCGATCCAGAGCGCGGCGGAGCGGTGGAAACGGGGCAGGAACAGGCCGACGGCGCCGGCGATCTCCAGGACTCCAGTGAGCAGCACAAGGGCCTGCGGAGCGGGAAAGCCGGCGGGCATCATGGCTGTGGTGGAGTCGAGGCGGACGAAGTGGAGGAAGAAACCGGAGGCCAGCAGGGGCAGCGCCACGAGCACGCGCAGGAGCCACTGCGTGACGCCGAAGCCGGCATAGCCTCCGCGCCCGATGGCGAACCAGGCAAGGATGGTGAGAACGAGCAGCAGAAGGGGAACGGCGTAGTTCAAGCGGGAAGGCTCCTTTTAGCGGCGGCTGTGAAAAGGGCGGACGATGAGCAGGGCAAAGGCCACGGCCAGGGCGAAGGCGAGGGCGAGGAAGCCAAAAAGAAGTTTGAGACTGGGGCCGGGAGAGGGTTCGTCCGGCTCCTGCCTGGCGGGAGGGGATGCGGGGGCGGGGGGCAGAATCTCCGGATCATTCATATTTCAGGGACTCCACGGGGTCCATCTGGGCGGCGCGGGTGGCGGGTACGGTGCCGAAGACCACGCCCACCAACAGGGCCGAGGCAAGGGCGATGAGCACCGACCAGCCGGAGATGGGCAGGGCGTAGTCGGTGAAGAAGCGGATGGAGAGGGGCACGCAGAGGCCGACAAAGGTGCCCACGATGCCTCCGGCAAGGGAGATGATGACGGCTTCGGCCAGGAATTGCAGCTTGATTTCGCGGTAGGTGGCGCCGAGGGCCTTGCGGATGCCGATCTCGCGGATGCGGGAACGGACGTTGGCCAGCATGATGTTCATGATGCCGACGCCGCCTACGGCGAGGGTGACGGCCGCAACCAGCACGAGAACCGCGGTGAGGGCGTTGGCGATGACCTCGGCGGTGGTGAGCAGTTCCTTGAGGTTCTGCGCGTGGTAAACGGAAGCCGGCTTGTGGCGCGAGGTGATGACGCGGAGGACCTCGCGGGTGGCGTCTGGCACCTCTTCCATGCTGCGCACGGAGAAGTAGAGCTGCTTGACCGAGTCAGTGCCAGTGAAATAACGGGCGACGGAGTAGGGGATCAGGATGGTCTGGTCGGAGATCTCGGTCTGGCCGAAGGTGTCGACGCTCTCCTTGAAGGTGCCGACGATGGTGAAGGGGATGCCGGTGATCTGGAAGGTCTGCCCGATGGCGGAGTCCGAGGAGCCGAACATCTCGCGGGCAAATGGCTCTGTAACGACGGCGCACTTGATGTGGGCGTTCTCGTCTTCGTCGTCGATGGAGCGGCCGCTGAGAACGATGAGGTTGCGGACGTCCTTGTACTGAGAGCTGACGCCGAGGACGAGCGTGTCCTTCACCACGCCGCCGCCGAAGCTGATGCGGTCATGGGTTTCAAGCACGGGTGACGAAGCGAGAACGCTGGGGACCTGGGCGAGGACCGCCTTTTCGTCTTCGCGGGTGAGGTAGTCGTTGTAGAGCAGGCGCTCGGCGCCAGTGGCCCCGCCGCCGGAGTACTCGACCTCCACCTCGTTGGTGCCGATCTTTTGGATTTCGTTGAGAATGAACTGCTTGCCGGTGAGGCCGATGGTGACCACGAGGATGACAGAAGCTGTGCCGATGACCATGCCGAGGGCGGTGAGGGCGAAGCGGAGCTTGCTGGAGCGGAAGCTGTCAATGGCCAGCTTGAGAATCTCGCTCAGCAGCATGGTGCGGCGCGCGCTGAGGAGCGTCTGCTGAAAAGCGTGATTGCGGGCCTGTTCGGTCTGGTTCATTCGTTCCTTAACAGTGGACAGTGGACAGTGGACTAGGGACTAGGGACTAGGGACTAGGGACTAGTTGGTAGATGCCTCAGAGGCGGCTGCGGTTCACTTTCGCGAGGAGCGTCGGGGGCTGTGGCCAATGGCAATTTCCACCCACGTCTTAAGGACCGACTTGGCCCACTGCCCACTGTCCACTGTTCATTGTCCATCGTACTTTTCCAGCCATTTGAGTTCTTCGCGGACCTTGATGTAGCCGTGCCAGGGGTTCTTGGCGAGCGGGTGGCCCTCGCCGGGAAAGGTGAGGAAGGTGTGCGGAATGCCGAGCGACTGCAGGGCGCGCTCCATCAACACCCCCTCCAGATAGCTTACGCGCACGTCGGCCCCGCCCTGAACAAGGTGGGTGGGGGTTTTTACCTTGTCGAAGCGGAAGAGGGCGGCTTCGTCCTGATAGAGGGCGGGGTTTTCCCAGGGGCGTCCGCCGAGATACCAGGCGTCGTCGCGGGTAAGGTCGTCGTTGCCCCAGTTGGCGGCGTGCTCCACGGCTCCGGCGCCAGTGACGGCGGACTTGAAGCGGGTGGTCTGGGTGATGAGCCAGTTGGTCATGTAGCCGCCGTAGCTGTAGCCGCCGATAGCGAGGTGGTCGGGGTCGGCGTAGCCGTCCTTGACCAGGGCATCGACGCCGGCGAGGATGTCGCGGCCGGGTTTGGAGACCAGGTGGGGCTGGATGCCGAGCATGAAGTCGTCGCCGTAGCCGACGGAACCGCGGTAGTTGGGGCGAAAGACCAGCCAGCCGTTGGCTGCGGCCAGGGTGGCCCAGTCATACCAGTTGGCGCCGAAGCGGTCGCCATCGGCGTCGGCGGGCCCGCCATGGATGAAGGTGAAGAGGCGGAGATGCTTTGCGCCTTTCCTGCCGGGGGGAAAGATGAGGTGGCCCTCGACGGTGCGGCCGTCGTCGGCGGTCCAGATGTAGGGCTGGCCCTCGGGCTGGGCGCGCTCGGCAAAGAGGGGATTGAAGGCGGTGAGCGGGGTGAGCTTGTCAGGGTGGAGGGGGTCCGCGGCGAGGTAGACCTGGGTGGGCCTATTGAGAGAGGAGTGGCGGAGCAGCAGGGCAGAGCCGGAACGGGGCGCGTCAAGCGCGGCGTAGCTGCCGGGGAGGCCGGGGAGCCGGGTGACCTTTGCGCCTTCGACCAGATAAAGCTGCTCTTGAGTGCCCTGGAGGGCGGCGGCGATGAGGCGGCCATCGGGGAGCAGGGTGGAGTGGTCGAAGGAGCCCTGGAAGGCAGTGCCGAGGCGCTCGGGGGCGGCGGCCGCGCTGGCGGTGTCGAGCCGATAGAGCCGGCCCTGCACGTCGCGGTAGGGGCCCTCAATGGAGCCGGCGGCGGCAGCGACCTCAAAGTGGAGCCAGCGGCTGCCGGGCGCCCAGCGGAGTTCGGATTCAGCGCCTTCATTGCGGGTGAGCTGGCGGGTTTCGCCCCCGGCGGCGGGGACGAGGTAGATCTCGCAGTCGCCGGGGTTCTCGGTGCGGTGGTGGACGGGGCCGGTGACGAAGGCCAGGGATTTGCCATCGGGAGAGGGGGCGATCTCAGTGATGGAGAGGGCTGATCTTGAAATCGTTTCTACGCCGGGGGGCAGAGCGGCCGGGGCCTCCTTTTCAGAGGAATTGCCAGTTGCGGGGACCGGCTGTTTGGCGGGAGGCTCGACGGCCAGGGCGTGCTGAAGGGCCGGGGCAAGGGGGAGCTTGAGCAGCAGGTCGCCGCGGTGCTGCTCGCGCCAGCGGATGACGTCTTTCCACTCGGTTTTCTGCGCGTCCTGCTGTTCCGGGGACAGGGGTTCCGTGGCGGAGAAATAGAGTGCTGCGCCGTCTGCGGACCAGGCGAAGGCGTGGACGTCGAGCTTTTCGCGGTAGAGGGGGAGGGCCTCGCCGCCGGCGACGGGGATGAGCCAGAGGCGGTCGGATTTGGCGGAGTCGCTCTCGGGTTCGCCGTCCGACGCGGCGGCCTCGCCGGGCAGGGCGCGGTCGGTGACAAAGGCGATCCATTTGCCGTCGGGGCTCCACTGGGGGCTCTCTTCGCTGCCGGAGTGGGTGAGGGGGCGCAGGCCGGAGGAGGCGGTCCACAGCCAGAGGTCATGGCGGAAGATGCTGTTCTTCCAGTCGGGCGACTCGGTGGCGATGACCGCGGCCGTGCCGTCGGGAGAGATGCGCGCATCGGTAATCTCGGTGGCGCTGAGGAACTCGTCGAGCGAGATGGCGGGCCTGGCGGCCTGGGAGAGGGCGAGGGCCGGAAACAGGCAGGCGGCGGCTGCGAGGGCAACCCGGGAAAGGTGAGAGCGCATAGGAAAACTATAACTGCGCCAGGCAGGGCATTTGCAGGCGGAGAACCGGGGGCGCTATGGTTTCGGCAGGATGGGGCATTGGAGACAGCCCGGAGTGTGGCTGCTGGCGGTGGGGCTGGCGGTCGCGGCGTGCCTGCCGGCTGCCGCGGCGCAGGCGGGCGGCGAGGGGTTTGAGGCGCTGCTCAAGCAGGGATTTGAGCTGCACAAGCAGGCGCGGTTTGCGGAGGCGCTGGCAGTGCTGGAGCGGGCGCGGCGGCTGGAGCCGGGCGACTATTTTGCCAACCTGCTGCTGGGAATCGACCTGCTGCGGCTCGGCCGTCCGGCGGAGGCGGTGACCAGGCTGAGGGCTGCCTCCAGAGCCAATTCCGAGGACGAGACCGCGGAGGACTACCTGGGCGAGGCGGAGGCTGGGCTCGGGCACTATGCGCTGGCTGTCGAGGCCTATCAGCGGGCGAATCAACGCGGCAAAGGGTCGGAGGAAGCGCTGAAGGCCTGGGCGGGGTTCGCGCTGGAGCGGTTCCACGACATTGGCGCGGGACTCCGAGCCTCGGAGCCGGGCATGGCGGCGGCGCGTCGGCTGGCGGCTGCGACCACAAGCGGGGCCAAAGCGGTGTGCGCGGGGCCGATTGCGGGGCTGGAGCGGCGGCTCGCTGCGGCCGGCGAAGCGGCGGCCGCGGCGGAGGAGGGCTATCAGCTCTCGGTCTGCTATGCGCTGGAGGCCGGCAAGGCGGCGGAGCAGTTGCAGGTTTCAGCCGCGGACCCGGCAGGCGTTGACCGGCTGCGCGGCGATGTGCTTCTGCGGCTCAAGGAGGACGCTTCTGGAGCTGCGGCGGAGTACCGGGCGGCGCTGCAACTGCGCCCCGGCGACCCGGCGCTTCTGGAGCGGCTGGCGGAGGCACAGTTGGCGGCGGGAGACGGCGAGGGCGCGCGGCAGTCGGCGCAGGCAGCGCTGGCCGCGGACCCGCACCGGCGGGAGGCGCTGCGGACGCTGGCGTCCCTGGCGATGAGCAACCGCGAGTATGAACAGGCGCTGCCGTGGCTGCGGCAACTGGCCAGGGAAGCTCCCGGCGACCGTTCGGTGCAAGTGGAGCTGGGCCGGGCTCTGGCGCAGACGGGAGAGGCCGCGGAGGCGCTGCACTGGCTTGGTCCCGCTTTGACAGCGGGCTATCCGGATGAAAAAGGGGCTCTCCACGCGCTGGTGGCGCGGCAGTTGCACAAGCTGGGCCGGGACGTGGAGGCAGCGAAGGCGGAGGCCGAGGCGCGCAGGCTGTCAGACGCCTTCCAGGCAAAGGCGGCGCAACCGGAGCACGAGAAGCCCGATGCGCACCAGTAGACGGGATTTGCTGAAGGCCGCGCCGGGGTTGCTGGCTGCCGCGCTGGTGGGAGGGCGGTCGGGCCGGGCGCTGGCGCAGACGGCAGCGGCACAGGCATCGCGCATCCGGCTGGTGAACGGCGCGGGGGCGGCTGGGCTTGACTTTGTGCTGCGCAACGGTGCGCAGGGGCGCAAGTACCAGGTGGAGACGCTGCCGGGCGGGCTGGCCGTCGTCGACTTTGACGGCGACGGCTGGCCGGACCTTTTTTGCACCAACGGGGCGTCGCTTCCGGGACTGGCAAAGACGGGCCCGGAGCACTGGAACCGGCTCTACCGCAACAATCGCGACGGCAGCTTCAGCGATGTGACGGTAAAGGCCGGTTTGCAGGGCGCGGGCTACTCGATGGGCGTGGCCGTGGGGGACTACAACAACGACGGCCACGAGGACCTGTTTGTGGTCGGAGTGCACGGCAACCACCTCTACCGGAACAACGGGGACGGCACGTTCAGCGACGTGACGGCGGCGGCGGGGCTGGCGGGGCCGGGTTCGCTGGGGCTGCCGGCGTGGTCGGTGGCGGCCTGCTGGATGGACTACGACAGCGACGGGCGGCTGGACCTTTTCATCTCAAACTATTGCGATTGGGAAGCGGGAACGGACCCTCTGTGCGGGGGCATGGCGGAAGCGGCGCGGGCCTATTGCCACCCCGACAAGTACCACGCCGAGCCGATGCAGTTATTCCACAACAACGGGGACGGGACGTTCAAGGAGATTACCCGCGCCGGAGGGCTGCCGGACCTGCTGGGCAAGGGGATGGGCGTGGCCATGGCGGACTTTGCGGGCGACGGGCGGCCGGGGCTGTTTGTGGCCAATGACAATGCGCGCAACCTGCTGCTGCGCAACCGGGGCAAGGGTCTGGAGGAGGTGGGCCTGGAGGCCGGGGTGGCCTATAACGGCGACGGGCGCAACATCTCGGGAATGGGCGCGGACTTTGGGGACATCGACGGCGACGGGCGTCCGGACATTGTGATGACCGGGCTGAAGAACGAGACCTATGACGTGTTTCTCAACCAGGGCAAGGGCGCGTTTGACGACGGCAGCGCAAAGAGCGGGCTGCTGGCGCTGAGCCGGAAATGGAGCGGCTGGGGATGCGGCCTGGTGGACCTGGACAACGACGGGTGGCTGGACCTGTTTGTGGCTGCCGGGGGGCTGGACACGCAGGACGCGCAGACCAACCGGGTGTTTCAGAACCGGGGCGGTCGGTTTGAGGATGTTTCTGACGCGGCGGGAACGGGGCTGGAACCGGCGGCGCTGCACCGCGGGGTGGTGTTTGCGGACTTTGACCGGGACGGACGGATTGACGCGGCGGTGACGGCGCTGAACGCGCCCATTGAGCTGTGGTGGAACCGCAGCCCGCGCGACAACGGGGCGCACTGGCTGCAACTGCGGTTGACGGGGCGGCAGAGCAACCGGTCGGCCCTCGGGGCGGAGGTTCGCTGCCGGGCGGGTGGGCGGCTGCAGGTGCGCACGGTCTCCGGCAGTGTGGGCTACGCCTCCACAAGCGACCTCACGGTGCATTTTGGCCTGGGCGGGGCAACCGAGGCGGCTATTGAGATTCGGTGGCCGTCGGGTCGGGTGCAGGCGCTGGGCGAGGTGGAGGCCGACAGGCGGGTCGAGGTGACCGAGCCGGCTGGGTAGCCAAATGGAGTCACGGAGATGGGGCGCGAGGGGTGGATATCGCCGTCTGGCGCCCCGTCCAGGCGCAGAATTCCATAAAAGGCCATCCGGATCGAAAGCCATAAAACACAAGTAATATCGCGATCCCGCATAGACTGTCGTTTCTTGCGAGGAATATGAATGTGCAGTGTAGCGGCTTTCCTTCGCCTGAATCCGGGCCACAAACCATGGGGCTTGAGACTGGATTGAAGAGCGGAGCCGCGCAAGGGACCGGTCAGGCAGGAAGAGAATTCCGCCCAGCCGGCAGTTCTTCTGGAGGCCTTGAGGAGCAATGAAATCACAGTGGATACAAGCTGCACGGCGTTTGGGCATGGCCATGGGTTTGCTGGCGGTGCTCGCGATGCTCAGCCCGGCGATGCGCGCACAGAGCTCGAACGCGCAACTGAGCGGACTGGTAACCGACACGACGGGCGCGGTGGTGGGCGGCGCGGAGATCAAGGCGCTCAATGAAGCCACCAACGTGCCTTACGTGACGGTTTCAAACGGGGCAGGCATCTATGTCTTGCCGGAACTGCAGCCGGGACCCTACGCGATCACGGTGACCGCTGCGGGATTTGGAACGGCAAAGCGCTCCGGACTGAAGCTGAGCACCGGCGATCACCTTTCGCAGAACTTTGCCTTGAAGCCGGGAACGGTGGTGGAGTCAGTGACGGTGACCTCGGCGGCGACCCTGATTTCGTCGGACGAGGCGAGCTCGGCCAACGTGCTGGACAACAACATGATTACGGAGCTGCCGCAGTTGAACCGCAACGCTCTTGACCTGACGGGGACGACGCCCTCGATTCAGGGCAGCGGGCCGCCGGTGGACCAGATCGGCACACTGGGCAACGGGGCCTATTTGATTGCCAACACAGGCAACAGCTACTCGGTCTCCGGCGGCCAGGTGAACGGCACCAGCATCAGCGTGGACGGCAACCCGGTGCAGGAGGCGGAGTTCAACGCCACCAACCGGTCGATTCCGACGCCGGACTCGATTGGCGAGTTTCGCGTGGAGAGCGGCGTGCTGACGGCCGACAAGGGCCGCTACGCGGGCGGCATCATCACCATGGAGACGCAGAGCGGAACCAACGATTATCACGGGCGCGCGTTCTTTTACTTCCGCAATGAGAACCTGAACTCGAACGACTGGACGGACAACTCGCTGAACCAGGCGCGGCAGGCCTTCAGCCAGAAGAACTACGGCGTGGCCGGGGGCGGGCCGGTGCGGATTCCACACCTCTACAACGGTAAGGACCACACGTTCTTTTATGCGGCCTGGGAGGGGGAGCGCTTCTCGCAGGGCCAGAATATCGTGAGCACCATTCCGACGCTGCTGAACCAGCAGGGCGATTTTTCGCAGACGGTCATCAACTACAACAACCAGACGCCGGTGTATGCCACGATCTACGATCCGTTCTACGGGGCCTACAGCTCCAACGCCGCGGATTGCACGGGCCCGCTCGCCGATCAATACGCTTCGCAGGGAAACTGCTGGGTTCGTCCGCAGGTGCCGGGCGCCAAGATTCCGGCAGCCTATGGCAGCGGCATCTCGGGGCAGAGCAAGCTGTTTGCCAACTATCTGGCACTGTGGCCGCAGCCCAATCATGCGCCGGCGGCCAACAGCGATCACGTCAACAACCGCTATGACTCGATCAGCGTGACGCGGCCGACGGACAAGTACTTCTTCCGCATCGATGAGGCTCTGCGCAACAACCAGCACCTGGAAGCGACCGTAAGCCGGTCGATGCTGACCGACAAGATTCCCGCGCCGTTCAAACATGCGGCCGAATCGCTGACAACGGACGACGACTGGAGCGGCGGACTCATCTACTCGCTGACGGTGAACCCCAAGACCGTGGTCAATGTGCGCCTGGGCTTTGCTCTCTCTGACCTGTTCAGCAATGGCGTATCGGGCAACGGCTCGGCGGCCGATCCCAGCGTCAACACATCAAGCTGGCCGATGGACCCGCTGCTGCTCAACAACAATGAAAAGTCCACCAAGGAGATTCCGCCGGTGATCAACATCGGCAGCAACGCGGGCGGCTATACCCACGTGGGCGGCAACGAGTTTGACAGCTTCATCACCCAATCGACCAACGGGTCAGTCTCGGTGACGCGGCTTCTGGGGCGTCACGCGTTGAAGGCCGGCTATGAGCAGTACTTCACCCGGTTTACCGAGCAGGGCGGCGACAAGACAGGCGTGGCGTGGGTTGGGTCCGGCGGCGGTTCCAACCAGTACTGGAACCAGAACGACGGCTTGACGGGCAGCTCAATGGCGGAGCTGATGATGGGTTCGTCGAGCTACTTCAACTGGGGCAACTGGGACATCACGCCCTATGGCTGGAACCAGGCGGCCTACATCATGGACGACTGGAAGGTGAACACCAAGCTGACGGTGCAGATCGGCCTGCGCTGGGATCATGACGGCGCGCGGCAGGGCCGCCATGTGCCGGGCAGCCTGGTCTATGACATGAAGGCAAAAAACGTGCTTTCGGCCAACGCCAACTGGAACTGGGGCCAGGTAACTTCGACGGTTCCGGGACTGTCGAGCCTGCCGGCTCCGCAGTGGCTGTCGCAGGGAGCGACGGGCCGTGTGGCCCTGATCGGCACGCCGGAATATCCGCAGAAGAACCTCTACACCACCAATGTGGCCAATCTGTCGCCCCGGCTGGGCCTGAGCTACGCGCTCAACGACAAGACGGTGCTGCACCTGAGCGCGGGCACGGTAGACCAGGGTCTGAATGGGCTGTCGACCGACTGGCTGAGCTTCTACTACAACTCGAATACGTTCAACCAGGTTTCGACGCTGGACGGCCAGCACTGGCTGAGCGAGTTTGGCACGGATCACGGACTGGGCGCGTTTCCGGCGCTGCCCGGCGGAGGGAACCTGGGCTGGGTGCCGCCCATCACCAACAACAAGGACTACTGGTATGCCAGCTACGGCGGCGCAGGCAACTTTGACCAGACGGGCACAACCATCGGCCACTTTGACACACCAACCGACTACATGTGGACCGCGAGTGTACAGAGGCAGCTGACGCCGAACTGGGCGTTGACGGCCGAGTACCAGGGAGTCAAGGGCGTCCACCTGCTGACCAACGTGTGGGGCTGGAGCCTGAACAACGTGCCGACGAGCTACTACCAACTGGGCACGCACCTGAGCGATCAGGTTCCGAACCCGTTCTATGGCCAGTCGCAGACCTTCTCGGCGCAGCCTACGGTTTCGCTCAGCCAGTTGCTTGGGTTGTCGCCGCAGTATGGTGGCACCAACTCGACGACGCCCGGCCAGGCGACATGGGGCAAGTCGTTCTCTCACTTTGCCAACTTCCAGATCCAGTCGCGCGACTATCACGGACTGGCGCTGCTGGCTTCGTACTCCATCCGCAAGACGCTCACCAACACCAGCAGCACCGATATTCACCAGTTCGGCGCGACGGCGGGCGCATTGCAGAATCCGCACAACCTGATGGAAGGCTACGGCGTAGCCCCCTACGAAATGCCTTCGACGCTGAAGCTGAACTACTCCTATGATCTGCCTCTTGGCCGCGGCCGCCAGTGGCTGGCGCATCCTGACGGGGTGAGCGGGCACGTGGTGGACGCGATTGCCGGAGGATGGTCTGTGGCCGGCATCACCACCTGGAGCCCGAAAGGAACGCCGGTGCAGGTGCCGCAGATATCGTCGGGCGGCAATCAGGCGCCGGGCGCGGCACTTCGCTGGTCTTTCCTGAACAAGAACTTCAGAAAGTCGGGAGTGAGCTACAAGGACGCGCTGGTGGTCAACGGAGCCTGGGCGAACCAGGGTGGGGCGGGCGTGCTGAACCTCAGCTCCTTCTCGCGTACGCCGGACTTCTCGTTCGCCAACTCACCAGTGTTTTTCTCTAACCTGCGCAATCCGGGCAATTTCACAACGGACGCCAGCATCCTGAAGAAGTTCTACCTGACGGACAGCAAGAGCCGCTACTTCGAGGCGCGCATCGAAGCGTTGAACATCCTCAACCATCCGGTGTTCGGCAACATCATTGCGGACCCGTACAACACCAACTTCGGCGGCATCAACGGCAAGAACGGTCAGCGCGTCATGCAGGCAGGCGCGCGGTTCTTCTTCTAGCGCCGGACTGAGCAAGGGAGTGCGGCGGGCGGCTGCGGGCAGATGACGCAGCCGCCTGTTTCAATCGGACCAGGTACGGGGGGATTTTTAGCTGGAAGCCTGCGGGGAGCTGAACGGTCTGCGGAACAACTGCATTGGATCTGGCTTTGTAACAGGGCTCGACTTCAGTCGTGCCGCTAAAGCCAATTGAATCTGAGGGCTTTAGCCCCTGAGGGACGGTTTTGAACGGGCCTGATCGCCAGGCAGCCCATGTTACAGCAATCTCTTGAGCCCACACTTTCGCAGCGCGGCCTGCAAGTCCCCGCCAGATTGCAGCAGTACTCGCGGTACAACTGGAGTGTTGGCCTTCAGCGGGGGCATTTTTTTTGCGATTTGCAGAGGTCCTGATGAAAACGTTTGAATTCGGAAGAGCGGTTTGCGGCGTGGCTGTCGTGGTTGCGCTGGGCCTGGCACATGGCGGGACGGCTCAGGCAGTGCCGGTGAACCTGCTGGTTTCAAATGGAAGCCTGTCGGTTGGGCTCAGCGCAGAAGGCGCAGCGCCGCAACTGGAGTGGATTCATGGCGCGGGCGGGCTTGAGCTTTCCAACCAGGCAGAGGAGACGCTGCCGGCTTCGGTCGAAGTGGGCGGGGCCCCTGTGGCGTTGAAGTGGGAGCACAAGGCGGCGCTGGACAGCGGAACCGGGCGGCGCGCGGAGATTGTGTACGAGTCGGACAAGCCGCATCTGCGGCTGCGCTGGGCCTGGGAGGAGCGGGCGGACTACGGGCCGGTGGAGCATCGCGTCACGGTCGAGAATCTCGGCGCCGAAGAGGTCTGGCTGCCGATGGTGGACTCCCTGCGGCTGGATGCGGGGGTGCGGGCTTCGGACGCGCTGAATGTCTTCTACGTTGAAAAGGGCGCGGACTCGCCTTCGGCCCAGGGGACCCATCTGGAGACGATGGGCGAAGGGTTCCACTGGACGGGGAAGAGCTCGACCTACGCCTTCCCGGAGAAGGGCGAGGCGCGGGAGATCATTCCGGCGGAGGTGGTGTTTTCGCCACAGGGCGAAGAGGCGGGGCTTTATCTGGGAATCGAATTCAGCGGACGGACGCGCATCAGCCTCGAGCGCGCCGGGAACAGCGTGAAGACTGTGCTGGGGTTGAATCCAGAGCCGGGGCCGTTCAGGACGCGGATCGAACCGGGGGGGAGTTTTGAGACGCCGGCGGCCTTCCTGGGCGCGTTCACGGGCGGGGTGGACGGAGCGGGGAACCAGTTGCGGCCGTGGGTGCGCGCGGTGCTGAACAACCCGCTGACCTGGAAAGACGCGCAGTATCCGCTGACGGTGAACAACAGTTGGGGTAGCGGGATGCAGGTGGACGAGGCCCTGGCGCTGCGCATGATCGGCGAGTCAAAGGAACTGGGCCTGGAGATGTTCCACATCGACGCGGGGTGGTTTCGCGGGGTGGGCGACTGGTATCCGGATGCGAAGAAGTTTCCCCACGGTCTGGCGGCCATCGCGGACGCTGCTCATAAGCAGGGACTGCGCTTTGGCATCTGGGTGGACTGGACGCAGGCGGCGCTGGACACGGAGCCGGGGGCGCTGAATGTGCGCGACCCCAAGGTGCGCGACTGGCTGGTGAGCGACCTGAAGCCGGACTGGAAGCCGGAGGATTTCAAGGGAGAGACGATCGACATCGGGGCCCCGGCGGCGCGGGAGTATGCGGCGCGGGAGGTGAAGCGGATTGTCGAGGACTACAAGCTGGACATGATTGAGCACGACGGCTACCTGGTAGCCAAGGGCTGCGTGCGGACGGACCATCCTCATGCGGCGCCGGAGATGAGCACCACGAAGATCATGCACGACTGGGGCTCGGATTTCGTGATGGGCGCAAATTCCACGGACGTCAGCTACCACGCGGTGCGGGCCTACTACAGCATCTATGAGAAGACGCGCCGGGAGCATCCTGGGCTGCTGTTTGAGATCTGCAACGACGGCGGGCGGATGGTGGACTTTGGGTCGGCCGCGCACGGGGACTACTTCTCCATCACCGACACCTACGATCCTCTGTCGAACCGGCGGGCGTTTTTTGACACCAGCCACCTGCTGCCGGCGGCGATGCTGGAGAGCTACGTGGAGAAGTGGCCCACGCCGAAGATCGAGAACTTCCGCTACATGCTGCGCAGCGGCATGATGGGCTGGATGACGATCATGCTGGACACGACACAGTGGACACCGGAGCAGCACGCAGCGGCGCGGGCGGCGATCAGGCTCTACAAAGAGCAACTGCGGCCCCTGATCCGGGATGCGCAGCTCTACCACGTGTCGGAACGGCCGGATGGGCTGCGCTGGGATGGGGTCGAGTACTGGGACCCGGCGGGGGCCAGGGGTGTTGTGTTTGCGTTCAGAGGCAGCGTGGCCGGCGAGACGGAGCATCGCTTTGCGCTGGCGGGGCTGGACCGGTGGAAGCGCTACAAGCTGCATTTTGAGGACGGAACCTCTCCGGACATTGTGGTTGCAGGCGCGGATTTGATGGGCGCTGGGCTGGCCGTCCGTTTGCCGGAGCCGAACAGTTCGGAGCTGGTTTTTTTGAGCGAAGCTGCGGCCAGGGAATAGGGAGAAGAGGCGAATGCAAAAGCAGAAGCCCCAGTTGAGCGTTGAGTTTGCGGGCCAGGTCGCGGTTGTGACCGGGGCGGCGCAGGGCATCGGGCGCGCCATTGCGGAGGAGCTGCAGAGGCGAGGTGCGCGGCTGATTCTGGTAGACCGCAACAGGGAAGGGGTGGCCGCTGCCGCTGAATCCATGCGCGCCTCGCAGGGGTCGCAGGTTGATTCCCTGGTGGCGAACCTGGCCGAGCCGGCCGAGATTGACGCACTTGCGGCGAGGGTTCAGGGTCTAGCGCGGCAGGTGGACGTGCTGGTGAACAACGCAGGCATCGAACTGGATTTGCCCCTGGGACAGATAACGGCCGAGAGCTTTGACCGGGTGATGGCGGTGAATCTGCGCGCGCCCTTGCTGCTTTCGCAGGCGCTGGCCGGGCAATTTCCCGCCGGGGGCGGGGCGATTGTGAATATCAGTTCGATTCACAGCAGCCACGCGTTTGCGAACGCGATTCCCTATGCCTGTTCGAAGGCGGGGCTGGTGGCGCTCACGCGCAACCTGGCGCTGGAACTCGCATCGCGGCGGATTCGGGTGAACGCGGTGTGCCCTGGGTATATTGATACGCCCCTTTGGGATGAGTGGCTGCGCGGGGCAGCGGACCCCGCGGCGCTGGCGGAGCAGACCGAGGCATTGCATCCGCTGGGCCGGCGCGGCGTGCCGGCCGATGTGGCCTCCGCGGTGGCCTTTCTGGCCAGCAGCCAGGCTGGGTGGGTGACGGGGACGCACCTTGTGGTGGACGGAGGACTCACCGTTCGCGCTCATCCGTAAATTGCGCCGATATGCCGATGATCGGCAGGAAAGCCGGAAAAGGCGCGCGCGTTAAGTCGATCATTGGTGCGAGTATTGCGGTATTCAGGCCTGTGCCCCGCAGCGTACCATGAATTTTCAACATTTTCGATCCTGGGGCCGCGCAATGAAACGACAGAAGGCAGACCTGAGCGAGACGCTCAAGCAGGAGTTCAAAAAGGACCTGGAACTCTTTGAGTACTTTCTTGTGCTGCTGAACGACTCCAGCCCCATTCGCAACGTGGAACTGATGTGGGCCGAAGATCTGGAGCTGTTTGACCCAGCGCAGCGGCCCAAGCTGAATACCGGTGACGCGCTGATCGAGTTGCAGGCTGCGGGAGCGGACCGGCCGGCCCGCACGTCGCCCAGCCCATCGACCCATTTCTGCGACCTGGTGCACGGGTTTGGCGCGCACGAAGAGCAGACCTGCGCGCGCAGCGATAAGCCGGCAAAGGAGCGGTGCCGGGCGACGGGGCGCAGCCAGGTGTACCCCTGCCATGTGGGGCTCACGGACATCGCGGTCCCGGTGGTCTGCGAGGGACGGTACCTGGGGACGCTGTTCAGCGGGCAGGTGCTGACTGCGCCGCCCACAGCGGAGGGATTTGCGGCCGTAAGCGCAGCTCTGGAAGGTCAGCCGCACATCGACATGGCCCGGCTGGAGGAGGCCTACTCCCGGGTGCCCGTGGTGACCAGCGCGCAACTGGCCGAAATGGTGCGGATGCTGGAGGTCTTTGCCCGCTACCTGGGTAATGCGTGGAAGCGGCTGGAGATCATGAGCGAGTTCCAGCAGATGCGGGAGCGGGAGTTGGCGCTGGACCGGCGCGAGCTGGCGGAGATGCTGCTGGCGGGCAAGGTGGGCGGGGGTGCGTCAGGCAGCGAGCAGGAACTGGCCAGGCTGGCGCGCAAAGTGGGGCTCGACCGGCTTCCGGACCGGGTGCTGGTGCTGCGCATGCAGAGCGGGCAGGAGGATGCGTCGGGACCTCTCCCGGCCGGGCCGGCAGGGCAGGGGCCGGCGGAGGCCATCGGAAGCCATCTGACCCTGGGGCGGGTTGCGCACATGATCGAGAGCCGCTGCCAGAGCTGGCCAAACACGCTTGCGGCAGTGATTACGCCGGGGGAGATGTGCATCTTTACGGCGCAGAAGTCGCGCACGCCGGCGCAGGAGCGGATGCTGCTGGAAGAGATGGGACAGACGCTGCTGCGCACGGCGCGTTCGCAGGGGATGCCCCTGGCGCGGATCGGCATCAGCGGGTTGCATCAGCAATCGACCGAGTTGCTGCGGGCTTATCACGAGGCTTCGTCAGCCCTGGACGCGGGCCAGTCGACAGTGAACTGGTATGAGTTGATGCCGGAGCGCGACCATCAGCCTTCGGCGGCGCTGGGGCGGGTGCTGAAGGCTCTGCAGAGCGCGGATTCGAGCGCGATATCCGCGGCGGTGCGGGAGTTTCTGGCGGCCGGAGCGCCGGCGGCGACGACGACCGCGCAGTTGCAGCAGGCGCGGGGGCTCTTGACCTGGGCCTGCGAGCACCTGGCGCGGGAACTGGCCACACTCGGGACCAGCGGGGTGGCCGTGGGCGCGGCCAAGGACCGGGCGGTGCAGATCATCGTGGGTTCACCGAGTTCCTTCGCGCTGGCCGAGGCATTCCGGTCGTACGTGGACCAACTGCGGCAGCAGGTGGTGCAACTGTTCTCGCAGCGCGAGGAGAAGATCGTGATCGAGACGCACCGGCTGGTGCGGGAACTGGGGCCGGAGAAGGTGACGATCCAGGATCTGGCCCGCGACCTGAAGCTCTCGGCGGGGCACCTGGGCCGGGTCTATAGCCGGACCACCGGACATACGCTGGAGGAGTACCTGATTAGGCAGCGGCTGGAGATGGGCAAGCGGCTGCTGCTGGACCCGAGGCTTCATGTGGCCGAGGTGGCCGACCGATGCGGGTTCTGCAATCCGGCCTATTTTGCTTCTGTGTTCAAGAAGTACATGCACTGCACGCCGCGGGCCTACGCCAGCCAGCCGCAGCGTTGGGGAGCTCCGCAGGCCGAGGCCGTGGAGACAGGGCAGGCGGTTTAAGGAGAAGGGCATGCGCGCATTGGTCTATACGGCTCCGCACGAGGTAACTCTGGAGCATCGTCCCGAGCCGGCTCAGGTTGCCGGGGAGACGCAGATTGCGGTGACGGCGGCGGGGCTCTGCGGCTCGGACATCTCGGGCTTTCTGGGGCACAGCCGGAGGCGGGTTCCGCCGCTGGTGCTGGGCCATGAACTGGTGGGGCGGACGGCGGACGGACGGCGGGTGGTGGCCAATCCGCTGCTGAGCTGCGGGCGCTGCGCGGCGTGCCTGAGCGGGGCGCAGAACCTGTGCTCCAACTGGCGGCTGCTGGGGCTGGACCAGACGCAGGGCTGCTACCAGGAGTTTGTGTCGCTGCCGGTGACGCAGCTCTACGAGATACCCGACAGCCTGCCGGATGCGCGGGCCATCGCGGTGGAGCCGCTGGCCAACATTGTCCATCTGTTCCGGATTGCGGCGCCGCTGCCGTTTTTCCGCATGGGGATTGTGGGGGGTGGCACCATGGGCGCGCTGGCGCTGTTGACGGCCCTGCGGCTGGGGGTGCGCGAGGTGCTGGTCGAGGACGTAAGCGAGGTGCGCCTGGAGACGGTGCGGCGGATGGGCGCGACGCTGGGGGCCAATGTGTCCACCGAAGAGGGCCGGGCGGAGGCGCGGCGCTTTGCCGGCCACGGGCTGGACCTGGTGCTGGACGCCTCGGGAAGCACGGCGGCGCGGCAGGCGGCCTTTGACCGTTGCCGGCCGGGAGGCATGGTGGTGCTGCTGGGCATGGGCCAGGAGCGGAGCGAGATCGATTTTGTGACCAGCATCCGCAAGGAGCACCGGGTGACGATGTCGTTTGCCTATACGCCGGTGGACTTTGAGCGGTCGCTCAAGCTGCTGACGGCAGGGGAGGTGGACCTGTCGCCGTGGACGGTGGAGATGCCGCTGGAGGCGGGACAGGCGGCTTTTGACAAGATGACCAAGGACCCCGGCGCGACGCTGAAGATGGTGCTGCGGGTGAGTTGAGGGTGCGGGCGGCGGGCGCTGGGTGGGAGTTGTGGATTCCCAGGTCTCGGAATCGGGACCCTTCGACTGCGCTCGCGCAGGAGCGCTCTCCGCTGAACCCCTCGGTGCAAGGGATGTCCGGGAACTCAACAAAACGCTTGATCTGGTCGAGAAGTTCCCCGGCCTGGGCAACCGAAACCCGCTGCGCGGCCCAGCCTGGCAAGCCGGCCAGCGAGATCAGCAATAGAAGGACGATCTTCCGCATCGAACCCTCTCCACCAGAGGGAGAGAGATCGCTCCCCGGCCCCCGCAAACTCGGCCGGCCCAGTGCCTGCCCAATCGACGGAAATGCCGGTTTCAGAGGGATGGAAGGCTCACCGCCGCTCTGCAAGCCTCAGCTTCGCTTGCCCCTCGGCCGCCACACCCCCGGCGCCCCGGTCGACTCGCGCACCACCAGCTCCGGCAAAATCGGCACCGAGTCCGGAAAGCTGGCCTGTCCCCGAATCCGCTGCAACAGAATGCGCGCAGCCACCACCCCCATCTGGTTCAAAGGCTGGCGAATCGTCGTCAGGCTGGGATTGTGGAAGGCCGCGCTCTGAATGTCGTCAAAGCCCACCACCGAAATGTCCTCCGGCACCCGCAACCCGCGATCCATGCAGGCGCGAATCGCTCCAATGGCCGACTCGTCGTTGTAGCAGACAATGGCCGTGAAATCGACGCCCCGGTCCAGCAATTCATTGGCCGGCGCAAAACCCAGCTCCGGGGTCGAGATCTTCAGCTTCAGTTGCACGGTCAGCTCTTCCGGCACCTCGATCTTCAGATCCCGCGCCACCGTCATCAGGCACTCCCAACGGTCGTCCGCGTCTGAGCTGTGGCTGCCCCCGCGCATGAAGGCAATCCTGCGATGGCCGAGCTGCACCAGGTGCCGCAACGCCAGTTCCGCGCCCCGCCGCTGGTCCAGTACCACGTTGGTCACGCCCTCAAAACTCCGATGCCCGGCCACGCACACCACCGGCAGCTTCATGCTGTGTTCCAGCACCGTGTCAATCAGGATGAACCCCTCCACGCTGCGGTCCATCAGCAGGCGCGGGTACTCCTCAATCAGGTCCGGCTTGCGGCGATGGCTGGCCGTCAGGTAGAAGTAGCCCTCTTCGATCAGGTACTCCTCCACGCCGGCAAGCACCTGCGCGGCATAGTGGTCGTTGAGGTCCGGCACCAGCACGCCTACGGAGAAGGTCTGCCGCTTGCGCAGTGAACGCGCATAGAAGCTGGGCCGGTAGTCGAACTTGGCCGCAGCTTCAATCACCCGGTCGCGGGTGTCCTGGGGGATGGAACGGACGCCGGGCGCGTTGTTCAGCACCAGGGAAATGGTGGCCGGAGAAAGATCCAGGTACTCACCCAGCGTGCGCAAGCTGATGGGCTGGTCGGGCTGCGGCGCAACCCCGGTTTTCTTTCGCGTAGCCATGCATACCTTTTGTACCATCCGCGCCAGACTATGCGCTGTGATTTCAAGGGCTTTCGCGGCTCCCGCAGACCCTTGGATACCCCGCCATCAACGCGGCATTTCGTCCCATCCACAAGCGGCCGCGGTCAGAACGAGATGCCGTGCGGAATCAGGTGGTTCTCATACGCCTCCCGCTCCAGTTGCTCGCGAAAATCAGGATGCGCAATCGAGATCAGCGCCAGCGCGCGCTCGGCCACCGACTTGCCCTTCAGGTTCACGATCCCGTACTCCGTCACCACATACATCACGTCCGAACGCGGCGTCGTCACAATGTTGCCCGGCGTGAGGTTGAGCACGATGCGGCTGCGCGGCTCGCCCCGCTTGCAATAGGTGGAGGCCATGCAGATGAACGACTTGCCCCCCTTCGAAGCGTACGCCCCGCGCACAAACTGCAACTGTCCGCCCGTGCCGCTGATGTGACGGTGCCCGTCGGACTCCGATGCCGCCTGCCCCTGCAGGTCGATCTGCGTGGTGTTGTTGATGGAGACCACGCGATCGTTTTGCATGATCATGTGGGGCAGATTGGTGTAGTCCACCGGCCGGGAATAGAAGTCCGGATTGCGGTGCGCGGCCCCATACATCGCGCTCGAACCCAGCGCGAACGTGTAAACGACCTTGCCTGGGTCCAGGGTCTTGCGCGCGCCCGTCACTCGGCCCGTCTTGTAGAGATCCGCAATGCCGTCCGTCAGCATCTCCGTGTGGATGCCGAGATCGCGCACACCGCTCTCCAGCAGCAGCGTGCACACCGCATTGGGCATGCCCCCGATCCCGATCTGCAGGCACGATCCGTCTTCAATCTCCGCCGCAATGCGCCGCGCCACGGCCCGGTCAATCTCCGTAGGCTCCGGGTTGGGCAGTTCCGGGGCCGGGCTGTGATCGCCTTCGATTACATAATCCACCTCGCTGACGTGCACGCCGTTTTCTTCCCCGAAGGCGTAGGGCAACCCCCGGCTCACCTCCACAATCACCGTCTTCGCCCGTTCCAGCACCGCGCGATGCCAGATGTTCGAGGCGCTGAAGTTGAAGTACCCGTTCTCGTCCATCGGGCAGGTCTTGAACACCACAACGTCCACCGGGTCAAGGAAGCGCCGGTAATAGTCCGGCACCTCGCCCAGGTTGAGCGGCATATAGTGGCAGCGCCCGGCGTCATGCCGCTTGCGGTCGTAGCCGGAAAAATGCCAACTGAAGAAGTAAAAGCTCTTGCCCTCCGGATCGCACTCCGCAACGGCGCGCGGCCGCATGGTCAGGCAGGAGCGGAACTTCACGTTCCCCAGCTCATCGCGCCGCGCGGCCAGCGCCCGGTCAAAGACCTCCGGCTGGCCCAGCCCCACCCCGTAATCAATCCACATTCCCGAGCGCACAAGACTCGCCGCCTGTTCGGCGGAGACAGTTTCAGCCGGGATGGAAGCAATCCTCCTGGACATGCGATAGGCCTTTCCGTGTTGTCGCAGTCCTTGGAGCTGAGGAGCGATCAACGATCCATGAGCGTCATTGAAATCCCGCCCCGCCGCCCTGAGGGCAGGCAGGTTTCCGGCAGCCCGCGGCCGCCTTCCGGTTCCGGGAATTTCGCATTCTCTCCCACCGCATCCACGGGTGGCAAGTCTCATTTTTCGCATCCAGCGCAGCGTGATCCGGATGGCGCGACCGCACCAAAAACTCAGCGCCCCGTCCAGCAGGGCTTGCGCTTTTCCAGAAAGGCAGAGATACCCTCCTGCGCGTCCTCGGCCAGCGCGTTCCGGCTCATCACCTCCTGGGCATAGGCATAGGCCCTGGGCTGGTCCAGATCGATCTGCGTGTAATAAGCCTGTTTGCCCAGCCCGATGACCAGTTCGCTGGCCCCGGCAATGCGCTCCGCCAGCGCCCGCGTCTCCTCCCGCAGCCGGTCCGCCGCCACCACCCGGTTCACCAGCCCCCACTCGGCCGCCCTGTGCGCGTCGATCATCTCGCCCGTCAGCAGCATCTCCAGAGCCCGCTTGCGCCCGATGGCGCGGCTCAGGGCCACCATCGGCGTCGAGCAGAACAAACCAATCTTCACCCCCGGCGTGGCAAACCCCGCCCCTTCCGCGGCAATCGCAAGGTCGCAGGTGGCCACCAGTTGGCACCCCGCCGCCGTCGCCGTCCCCTGCACCTCCGCAATCACCGGCTGCGGAATCGACTGCAGCTTGGTCATCAGCTCCGTGCAGACGCGGAACAGCGTCTGATACTCCTCCAGGTCCCGCCCCACCATCTGCGACAGGTCGTGCCCGGCTGAAAACACCTTGCCCTCCGCCGCCACAATCACCACGCGCACATCGCGCCGCCCCTCGATCTCGCCCAGGCAGCGGATAAGCTCCTGCATCAGCGCCAGAGACAGAGCGTTGCGCCGCTGCGGACGGTTCAGGGTGATCCGGGCAATGCCGGCATCGGTCGCGAAGACGATGTTCTCGTAACTCATCCCCACATCTTATGCCACATTCCGTCCGCCCGATTGGCCCGGTTTCCCTGCCGGAAGAGGCCCCCAAGGGCCGCTCCGCGCGCCCTCCCCTGGCCACCCCGCGCGGGAGTAAGATGGACCAGTCTGGAAAATCGTTTTAGGCCGATTGCGGGAAGAACTCGCCAGAGCGGGCCCGGTCCAATCGCGCAAAGGTGAGGGAGCAGATGCGGAGAATCGGCTGGCGCAGTGCGGCATGGCTTGCCTGCGGAATGAGCGTGACGTTGTCGGCTTGCGGCGGCGGGGGCTCATCCACACCGCCTCCCACCACCTACACGCTTACCGTCAACTCCACCAACCCGGCCAGCGGAGTCGCCATCGCTGTTACCCCCGCTGACGCCAACAACGCCACCAGCGGCTCCACCAGCTTTTCCCGCACCTACCCTGCCAGCACAACCGTCACTCTCACCGCCCCGGCAACCTCCGGAGCCTACAAATTCGCCTCCTGGGGCGGCTGCGCAACCGCCGTCGGCGCCGTCTGCACTGTCCCCATGACCGCCAACACCGTGATCACGGCTGCCTACGCCAGTGCGCCCGTCACCTCTGTCACCGTCACGCCCAACCCCGGCTCCGCCGTCATCGGGGCGCAGGCGCAGGCGCAGTTTGCAGCGCTGGTAGCCGGACCCGGCGTCACCGACGCCACCGTCACCTGGTCGGTCCTTGCGCCGGCGGGCAGCACGCTCAGTCCCGGAACCATCGACAAGACCGGCCTCTACACCACCCCCTACCCCGCGCCTGCCTCGGTTACCGTGGTCGCCGCCAGCCACCAGGATCCAACCGTCACCGGCAGCGTGGTCGTTTCGCTCAGCCCGCCCGCCGCAGCCGCCGGCCCGGCGCTCACCGTCGACGTGGCCGCGCCCACCCACCCCATCAACCCCATGATCTATGGCATGAACGGCTATCAGCAGGACCCGGCCGTAGCCAGGGCCGCCGCGCTCCCTCTCGATCGCTGGGGCGGAGACTACACCTCCCGCTACAACTACCTGCTCGACGTATCCAACAGCGCCAGCGACTGGTACTTCGAAAACTCCAAGGCCGGAACCGGTGTGCAGGACACCGGCGCATTCAACACTCAGGTAGTTGCCGACGCCTCCATCGGGGCCAAAACCATGGGCACCGTGCCCGTCCTGGGCTGGGTGGCCAAGGACAGTTCCTCCTGCAGCTTCACCGCCGCGGCCTACCCCAGCCAGTACAAGTTCGACCCCAATAACGCCAACTGCGGCGACGGCGAACTGACCAACCAGACCACCATCACGGGCAACTCCGCCACCCTCACCAGTGTCGCCGAGGGCCCCGCCTGGGTCGGCAACTGGGTCGCCTACCTCGTCACCAAATTCGGCACCGCGGCCAAAGGCGGCGTAGCCGTCTACGACCTCGACAACGAGCCAAGCTGGTGGGACGCCGTGCACCGCGACGTCCACCCCGCGCCCTTCACCTACGACGAGGTCACCGGCAACGGCATCGCTACCGCGCTCGCTATCAAGACCGCCGACCCCACCGCTGAGGTCAGCGGCCCCGTCATGGACTACTGGTGGGACTACTTCTACTCGAAGAAGGACGTCGAGTCCGGTTGGAACTCGGGCAGCCCCTGCTGGGAGCCCTGGAGCAACCCCGTCGACCGCAACGCCCACGGCGGGGCTCCGCTCATCGAGTACTACCTCCAGCAGTTCAAGAACTACGACGACGCCAACCACATCCGCCTGCTGGACTACGTCGACCTGCACACCTACTTTGTCGCCGGCTACCAGGGGGCGTCGCTCGGTTTCGCCCTGGCCGGGGACACCGGCGCGCAGCAGGCCCGGCTCAACTCCACCCGCGTCTTCTGGGACCCCGCCTACACGGACCCCAACCTGCCCCAGCCCAACTACACCACCGACGCCAGCTACACCGCGAGCTGCGCCACGCCCCTCCAGGCGCCCCGCGTCATCCCCATGATGCGCGACTGGGTGGCCCGCGACTACCCCGGCACAAAACTCGCCATCACTGAATACAACTGGGGCGGCCAGGAGCACATCAACGGCGCCCTCGCCCAGGCCGATATCCTCGGCATCTTTGGCCGTGAAGGCCTCGACATCGGCGCCCTCTGGGGACCACCCAGCCCCACCACCCAAATCCCCGGCCTCATGGCCTTTGAAATCTTCCGCAACTACGATGGCGCCGGCGCCCGGTTCGGCGATACGGCCCTGACCTCCACCAGCGCCGATCAGGGCAAGCTTGCCGTCTATGGCGCCCTGCGCGCCGCGGACAGGCAAGTCACCGTGGTGGTCATCAACAAGACCTACGGCGACCTCTCCACCACTCTCAGTCTGGCCAATCTCGCCCCCAGCGGCCCCGCGAAGGTCTATCTCTACAGCGCCGCCCATCTGGCTGGCATCGTCTCCCAGCCCGACCTGCCCGTGACCCCGCCCGCCGGCGCCGGCCCCAGCACCCTCACTACAACCTTTCCCGCGCAGTCCATCACCGTCCTCGTGGCGCCCCTGCCCTGAGCCGCCCCGCCCTTTATACTTGAGACTTGCGCAAGGCAAATGCGCGGGCCGGCCAGCGGCGCGCGCCACAAGGAGTGGGCTTTGGCTCAGGCGGAGATTGGCATCATCGGCGGCAGCGGGCTCTACTCCATGCCCGGCTTCACCAACGTAAGCGAAGTGCGCGTGGAGACGCCCTATGGCGACCCTTCAGACCCCTTTGTCCTGGGCGAACTCGAGGGCCGCAAGGTCGCCTTTCTCGCCCGCCACGGCCGCGGCCATCGCATCCTGCCCTCGGAGCTCAACTTCCGCGCCAACATCTACGCCTTCAAGAAACTCGGCGTCGAGCGCATCCTCTCCGTCTCCGCCGTCGGCTCGCTCAAGGAAGAGCACAAGCCCACCGACTTCGTCATCCCCGACCAGTTCATCGACCGCACCTTCCATCGCGTCTCCACCTTCTTTGGCGAGGGCATTGTGGGCCACATCAGCTTTGGCGACCCCGTCTGCGCCTCTGTCG
Organism: uncultured Acidobacteriaceae bacterium; assembly: GCA_903849645.1. Lineage (GTDB taxonomy): Bacteria > Acidobacteriota > Terriglobia > Terriglobales > Acidobacteriaceae > Telmatobacter. The sequence goes on from CAINJJ010000036.1 coordinate 31,643, forward strand.
CCACGGCAGCCGCGGCGGGCTGCGCGGCCGTCGGCGTCGTGGGCAAGCCCGGCGGAACCTATGTCTGCATGGAAGGCCCCCAGTTCTCCACCAAGGCCGAGTCCAACCTCTACCGCAGTTGGGGCGCCGACGTCATCGGCATGACCAACCTCCAGGAGGCCAAGCTGGCCCGCGAGGCCGAGATCTGCTACGCCACCGTGGCCATGGTCACCGACTACGATTGCTGGCGCGAAGGCCATGACGCGGTCACCATCGAAGAGATCGTCGCCGTCCTCCACCAGAACGCCGCCAACGCCGCCCTAGTCGTCAAGGCCGCCGTCGCCGCCATGCCCCATGAACGCAACTGCGCCTGCGCCTCCGCCGCCAAATACGCCGTGCTCACCGCAAAGGATGCGATTCCTGCCGCGACCAAAGAGAGGCTTTCACTCCTCTTCGGCAAGTATTTGGGCTAACGAGTGGCGCGCGATTCAATTGGCTGTAGATGCGCGCCTCATCGCCCGCTTTGTAACGAGGGCACGGCGGGGTACCCTCTGGGTCCAGGGCCAGAAAAGCTGCAAATGGAAACCGGGTTTTGCCTTCTGCGGCAAAACGGCTACCGCGAGGCAAGAAGTGTCAGGGCACGACTTCAGTCGTGCCGCAAGAAGAACAAGAATGAAGCCGGGCTTCAGCCCATGAATACCCGTCCAGTCTTTAGATTTGCGCGAAAGGAACAACCATGGCAATCACCGTAGTCGGCAGCGTAGCCTTTGACTCCATCGAAACACCCGCAGGCAGGCAAGACCGCTGCCTCGGCGGCGCGGCGACCTACTTCTCGCTCGCAGCCAGCTTCTTTACCGACGTCCGCGTCATCGCCGTCGTCGGCGAGGACTTCGGCCCCGCCGAAGAAGCCGTCTTCAACGCCCGCCGCATCGACACCCGCGGCATCGAGCGCGCCGCCGGCAAGAGCTTCTTCTGGGAGGGCTCTTACCTCGACAACCTCAACGAGGCCAAGACCCACATCACCGACCTCAACGTCTTCGCCGCCTTCGAGCCCAAGATTCCCGACGCCTATCGCGACTCCGAGTTCCTCTTCCTCGCCAACATCGACCCCGTCCTCCAGCGCCGCGTGCGCGAGGCCATGCCCGATGTAAAGCTGGTCGCCGGCGACACCATGAACTACTGGATCAAGGACCACCTCGCCGCGCTCAAGCAGGTCCTCAAGGGCCTCGACGTGCTCCTCATCAACGACACCGAGGCCCGGATGCTGGCCGGCAACAACAACCTTGTCCAGGCGGCGCGCGGCGTGCTCGCCATGGGCCCCAAAACGCTGGTCGTCAAGCACGGCGAATACGGCGCAACGGCCTTCTTCTCTGACCGCAGCTTCTCCGGCAGCGGCGAAGCCCTCGTCTCCCATCCCTTCCGCGCTCCCGCCCTGCCTCTGGAAGAGGTCGTGGACCCCACCGGCGCAGGCGACAGCTTTGCCGGCGGCTTTTTCGGCTATCTGGCCTCGCAGAGCGAACTCACCCCGGCCAAGTTCCGCCGCGCCATGTTCTATGGCAGCGTCATGGGTTCCTTTGCCGTGGAGCGGTTTGGCACGGCGCGCCTCCAGGAACTCACCCGCCAGGAGATTGACGAGCGCTTTATCCTTTTCCGCGAGCTCACCCACCTTGACTGAGGAACCGCACCCCCGCGTCACGAGGCCGGAGGCGCTCGCCGTCCTGGCCTTGTGCGCCGCGGCCTCCGGCATCGCCATCCTGTGGAGCTGGCGCATCGGCGCGCTGCTCAACTACGGCGACGCCGTGGCCCACCTCCACATCGCCCGCCGGGTCTTTGACTCCCGCCTGCCCCGCCTCACCCAGCTTGGCTCCGTGTGGCTGCCCCTGCCCCATCTGCTCCTGCTTCCCTTTGTTCAGGTCTACAGTTGGTGGGCCACCGGGTGGGCCGCCGTCGTCCCCTCCGCGCTGGCCTATCTGGCTGCCTGCGCCGGCCTCTATCGCCTGGCGCGCCGCTGGCTGCGCCCCATTGAGGCAGCGCTGGCCCTGGCCTTCTTTGCCCTCAATCCCAACCTCCTCTACCTCCAGACCACGGCCATGACCGAGCCGCTGTTTGTCTGCGAGATGGTCTGGGTCGCCGTCCTTCTGGTGGAGTGGCGGGCCAGCCTCGCAGCCGGGCCAGCGCCCAAACCAGCGCCCAAGCCAGCCAAGCCCCGCCGCCTCCTCTGGGCCATCGCCGCCGTCCTCGTCGCCGCTGTCTTTACGCGTTATGACGGCTGGGTCCTGGCCCTCGGCGTCTGGACCGCCATCGGCCTTGCGCTCGCCCGCCGCGGCCGTCTGCGCTCGCCCGCCTTCTGGCTGGCCAGCGCGTTGGTGGTCGCCGCCCCCATCGCCTGGTTTGTCTATAACGCCATTGGCTTCCACGACTGGCTCTACTTTCAGCGCGGCCCCTACTCCGCCAGCGCCATCGAGTTGCGCACCGCGCTGCCCGGCTATCCGCCTCACCCCGGATGGCACAATCCCTGGGTCTCGTTCCTTTTCTTCGTCAAAGCCGCGGAGATGGACGCCGCCGCCCGCGCCTGGGGCAACACCCTCCTCGGGCTCAGCCTCGCCGGCGCACTCTGGGCCTCGTTCACCGCGAAGAAGCGGCTTTTCCGGTGGTCCCTGCTCCTCTGGTTCCCCGTCCCGTTCTACGCCTACTCCGTGGCCTACGGTTCGGTGCCCATCTTTCTGCCTCCCTGGTGGCCCCACTCCTGGTACAACACCCGCTACGGCCTTGAAATGCTCGCTGCCTTCGCGCTCGGCCTGGGCTTTGCCGCGCAAATCATGCTGGGCGCCGTCCGCGAGTTCAAGCCCCGGTGGGTCCGCCTCGCCGCCGCCATGCTCTTCGCCGCGGTCGCCCTCAACACCGTGCAAATGCTCCGCGAGCACCCGCTGGTCTACGTCGAAGGCCTCAAGAACATCGAGTCGCGGAGGCAGTTCGAGATAGAGATTCCCGCCGCCCTTCGCGCCGAGTTGGCTGCCTGGCCCCAGGCCGCGATTCTCATGGACACCTCCGTCTATCCCAACCTGGTTGCCTTCACCGGAATCCCTCTGCGGCAGACCATCAACGAGAGCGATCTGGGGATCTTCGATGAGGCATTGCAGGCGCCCGCCGCCCATGCTCAACTCGTTCTTGCGTTCGATGGTGATGCGGTGGATAAAGCTGTCAAAGCGCATCCGGAGGGACTGGTCCTCGTTCGCCATTTCACCGCCCACGGACAGGCTTCCGGGACCCTCTATCGGTCTTTCGATTTGCCGTAGGAACAGAGGCAGCCCACACCCTCACGGTGGTAGCATCGGGCAAGGAATTGAGATGACGACGCTCCTGGCACAGTTCGCGCAGCCCTTCGACTTTGACCGCCTGCAGCAGATCAACGTGGTCAACGGCGCGGTTGGCCGCTTGCTCGTGGCCTGCCTTCTGGGCGCCTTCGTCGGCCTGCAGCGCGAAGTCAAGCGCAAGGCCGCCGGCCTGCGCACCAACCTGCTCATCTGCATGGGCGCGGCCTTCTTCACGCTGCTCTCCGCCGTGCTGGCCGGGGACGGCAATCCCGACAAGGGCCGCGTGGCCTCCAACATCGTGCAGGGCATCGGCTTTCTCGGCGCGGGGCTCATCATCCACAACCGCAGCCGCGTCAGCGGGCTCACCAGCGCGGCCAGCGTCTTTGTTGTCGCCTCCATCGGCATGGCCTGCGGCGCGGGACTCTACGCCGCCGCCGTGGTGGCCACCATCATCGTCATCGTCGCCCTGGAGGCTGTGGGCTTCCTCGAGCGTACCGCCAACCTCAAGATCTACCCCCTCATGTATGAGGCGCGCGGCCGCGATCAGACCCAGATGCTGAGCTCGATTCTGGACGCCATGGACAAGGCCGGCGAGCGCCTCACCTCCGTCGAGCGCGACGCCATTGGTGAGTTGCAGCGCGTCAGCTTTGCCCTCACCGCCACCAAAAAGCAGCATGAGCTGCTGAGCAAAAAGCTGCGCGGCGAACCTGCCATCGCAGCGCTGTTGACTTTCCGCGACCCGGAGGAAGATTGATTCCCTTTGCAAAGGCGCATGCCTGCGGCAACGACTTTTTGATTGTGACCGAAGAGGACGCCGCCTCCTGCGACAAGTCCGAACTCACCCGCCGCCTCTGCGCGCGCAACACCGGCATCGGCGCCGACGGCGTCGAGTTCTTCCAGTGGACCGGCGACTGGTCCGGCGCCATCCAACTTCACAACGCCGACGGCTCCATCGCCGAAATCAGCGGGAACGGCACCCGCTGCGTGGCCGCCTGGATGGCCGAGCAGCGCGATGCACAGCCCGGCGACGAGTTCTCCATCCAGACCGATGCCGGCGTCCGTGTCTGCACGATTGAGGAGTTTCGCGACTCGGAGCTGAACGGGCCCACCGTGCTGATTACCACCGACATGGATGTCCCCGAGTTCGAGAAGCGAACGGTAGAGTTGGCTGACGGAACCGAGATCGACGGCGTCTACGTCTCCATGGGAAATCCACACTTCGTCATCGTGCTCGATCCGCCCTCGCGGGACATGCCTGGCTCCGGCGACCCGCTCGACGCCAGCGAGCGCACCGTGGCCAGGCTCGACTTCTCCATCGGCGACCGCTCCTGGGAAGAGATTGGCGAAGAGATCTGCTTCCATCCCGATTTTCCCGATCAAACCAATGTTGAGTTCGTTCACGTTCTGGGCAGCGCGTCGGAGCCCATCCACCTGGTAGCCATTCGCATCTTCGAGCGCGGCGTGGGCCCCACCACCTCTTCGGGAACGGGCACATCCGCCGTCGCCACCGCCATGATCGGCGTCTATGGCGCAGCGAACGAACTGGAGGCGATTGCCCCCGGCGGCGCGCAGACCGTCCAGTGGCAAGGGCCCGGTGAAAAGCTCTACCTCACCGGACCCGCATCCCTCATCGCCCGCGGCGAGGCCTTTCAGGGATGACCTCCATGCTCAAGCCGCGCTGTGTGCCGCGCGATGCCGCCGTGGCCGTCGTCTCCCCCGCCTCCACTCCGCAGCCCGACCGCATCGAGCGCGGCCTTGAAGCCCTCCGCACCCTTGGCTATGCTCCCCAGGCTGGCGAACACGCCCTCACCCGCGGCCCCCTCTACTTTGCCGGTACGCCAGAGATGCGCCTCCGCGACCTCCACCACGCCTTTGCCGACGACGAGCTGCGCGCCGTCTTCGCCACCCGCGGCGGCTACGGGTCCAACTACCTGCTCGACGACCTCGACCTCGACCTCATCGCCGAGTGCGCCAAGCCCTTCATCGGCTACAGCGACCTCACCGCCATGCAGTTGTGGCTGCTCGACCAGTTGCAGTTGCCCTCGTTTTACGGCCCCATGCTCTCCGCGGACTTCGCGCGCCCCGACGGCGTCCATCTCCCCAGCCTCCAGGCCGCGCTCGGCGGAACGCCCTACACCGTGGGTGCGCCCGAGGGCCTGCGCACCCTGCACCCCGGCCGCGCCCGCGGCACCCTCTATGGCGGCTGCCTCAGCATCCTCGTCGCCCTGCTCGGCACCCCCTTCGAGCCGCAGACCGAGGGCAAGCTGCTCTTTCTTGAAGACGTCAGCGCCAAGCCCTACCAGGTCGACCGCATGTTGTGGCAACTGCAACACGCCGGCAAGCTTGAAGGAGTGCGCGGCATCGTCTTCGGCGAGATGCTCGACTGCGTCTCCCCCGGCGCGCCCCCCGAACTGCTCGACGAGGTCATCCTGCGCTGCTTCGAAGACTTCACCGGACCCATTGCCATCGGCCTCCGCAGCGGCCACGTCTCCCGCCAAAACGTCACCCTCACGCTCGGGGTCGAGGCCGAACTGCGCGTCGACGAAAACGCCCAGCTCCGCATCCTTGAACCGGCGGTGACGCAATGAAGCTGCGGGTACCAAACCTCAAATCGCTCGTTGTTGTACCCAGGACGGGCGCCCCAGGTCCCTCGTATTTGGGAACCTGGGAAAGCACGAACTCAATGCACGCAGTCACACGGTCAGAGACGAAGGAACCAGAGGACTGAGGAGAGGCAGACGGACCAGTGACATCGGAGAAAAAACACATTCATCTGACAGGCATCTGCGGCACGGCCATGGCCTCCCTTGCCGGCCTGCTCCAGTTGCAGGGCCACCGCATCACAGGCTCTGACAAGGCCGCCTATCCGCCCATGAGCGACCTGCTCGCCGCGCTCGGCATTCCCATCCTGGAGCCCTACGCCGCGGCCAATCTTGACCCCGTCCCCGATCTCGTCGTCATCGGCAACGCCCTCTCCCGGGGCAATCCCGAGGTGGAGCGCGTGCTCGACGAGCGCATCCCCTTCGCCTCCATGGCCGCCCTTCTCCGCGAGGAGTTTCTTCTCGGCCGCGAGTCGCTCGTGGTGGCCGGCACCCACGGCAAAACCACCACCACCAGCATGCTGGCCTGGATCTACCAGCATGCCTCGCGCCAAAACCCGCTGCTGGAGCCGTCGTTTCTCATCGGCGGCGTGGCGGAAAACTTCGGCGCCAGCTTCCAGCTCCGTCCCACCCGCACCTTCATCGTCGAGGGCGACGAGTACGACACCGCCTTCTTCGACAAGGGCCCCAAGTTTCTCCACTACTTCCCCGACGGCCTCATCCTCACCCACGTCGAGTTCGATCACGCCGACATCTACGCCGATCTTGAGGCCGTCAAGACCGCCTTCAAGCGGCTGGTCAATCTCGTCCCCCGCCGCGGCCTGCTGGTGGCCTACGACGGCAGCGCCAACGTCAGCGAGTGCATCGAGCGGGCTTTCTGCCGCGTCCAGCGCTACGGCTTTCGGCAGGACTCCGACTGGCGCCTCGCCAATCTGCGCCACCAGGACGGGCTCACCCGCTGGGAGATATGGCACGCCGGCGCACTTTGGGCCAGCGTCGAAATGACCCTGGCCGGCGAACACAACGCCCTCAACGCCACCGCCGCCGCCGCGCTCGCCGCCGGTCAGGGCATCCCCAAAGAGGCCATCGTCGCCGCCCTCGCCGGATTCAAGAGCGTCAAGCGCCGCCTTGAGGTGCGCGCCCAAATCGCCGGCATCACCGTCATCGACGACTTCGCCCACCACCCCACCGCCATCCGCGAAACCCTCCGCGCTCTCCGCTCCGTCTATCCCCAGGCGCGCCTCTGGGCGGTGCTTGAGCCGCGATCCAACACGCTCCGCCGCAAGGTTCTCGCGGCTGACCTCATTGAGAGCCTGCGCCTCGCCGACCGCGTTATCCTCGCCGGCGTCTATCAGCAGCAGCGCATTCCCGAGCCCGAGCGGCTCCATCCTGAAGACGTGGTCCGCGCCCTCACAGACCGCGGAACCCACGCCATTCTCTGCCCTGACGCGGAGGCAATCGTCAACGAAATCGCGCCCCAGCTCAGGTCCGGCGACGTCGTGGCCCTGCTCTCCAATGGCGGCTTCGACGGCATCTATGAGAAGCTGCCGGAACGTCTCAGAATCCTCCATCCGGAAGGCGGCGCGACCGCATGATCTCTTCACTCCTGCTGTTGGCCACCATTCTCGTCCTCGGCATCCCCACGGCGCTTACCACCATTCCCTTCGCCCTCGTCACCGGCAACGTCAAGCCCCTCTACTGGGCCTCGAAGATGATCGTCCGCATCGGCTATCGCCTCGCCGGCATTCGCGTGGTCGCCGAGGGCGCGGACAACGTCCCCCCCGGCAAGGCCTGCATCTTCATGGTCAACCACCTGTCCAACCTTGACCCGCCCGCCATCATTCCCCGCATTCCCGGCCGCACCTCGGCCTTCTCCAAGCGGTCTATCATGAAGATCCCAGCCCTGGGCTACGCCATGAAGCTGGCTGGATTCATCCCCGTGGACCGCGACGGCAACGCCGCCACCGCGCAGGAGAGCGTGGCCGCCGCCCGACGCGTCCTCGAGAAGGGCATCCACATCACCACCTTTGTCGAGGGCACCCGCTCCAGAGACGGTCGCCTGCTCCCCTTCAAAAAGGGCCCCTTCTACCTCGCCATGCAGACCGGCGCGCCCTGCATCCCGGTCTCGCTCTATGGCACTGAAACCATGATGGCCAAGGGATCCCTGCGCATCAAGCCCGGAACCGCCCACATCGTCTTCCACCCGCCTGTCAACCCCGCCGATTACGCCACCCGCGAAGACCTGCTCCGGGCCGTGCGCGCGGCCATTGCCTCCGGCCTGCCAGAGTGGATGCGGGGCTGAGACCCCATCCGGCTCAGGCCGGCTTCACCCATGCACTCTTCGTCCGTGCACTCAAGCTTGCGCCGCAAGTGGAGAAAGGCTCTCACGATGAATGCCACCCGTCTCTCCCGTCGCACCTTTCTAGCCGGAGCCGGCCTCGCCGCCCTGGCGCTTCCAGCCCGTGGCCTCCTTGCCCTCGCCTCCACCACGCCGGTCACCGTCCGCACCCTCAACGGCACTCTGCGCGGCGAGCAGGCCGATGGCGTCAACGTCTTTCGCGGCGTTCCTTTTGCCCAGCCGCCCGTCGGCGCTTTGCGCTTCCGCCCGCCCGTCCCTCCGGCTCATTGGACCGGCGAGCGCGACGCCACCCGCTTTGCCGCCTCGGCCATGCAGGCCGCGGAGCCAGGCATCGAACACAGCGAAGACTGCCTCTATCTCAACGTCTGGGCGCCGCGGGGCAAAGGTCCTTTTCCCGTCTTCGTCTGGATTCACGGTGGCGGCTTCACCGGCGGTCACTCCTTCGAGCCCGTGTATGACGGCACGCTGCTGGCGCAGGCCGGCATTGTCTGCGTAACCGTGGCCTATCGCCTCGGCGTCTTCGGGTTTCTCGACATCGAGCCCCTGCTCGGCGCGGACTACGCGGGCAGCGCCAACAACGGCCTCCGCGACCTCATCGCCTCGCTCCAGTGGGTCCAGGAGAATATTGCCGCTTTCGGTGGCGACCCGTCGCGCGTCACCGTCGGCGGTCAGTCCGCCGGCGCCAAGCTCACCGACATCCTTCTCGGCGTCCCCTCCGCGCAGCCCCTCTTCCATCAGGCCATCTCGGAGAGCGGCGGAGCCGAGCGCGTTTGGAACCGCGCCCAAAGCGCCGACGTCGCCCGCGGCTTCGCGGAGACCTGGCGCTCTCTCACCGGCCAGGAACCCTCCAGCCTCCTCACCGCTCCCGCCTCCGCCCTCATCGCGCCGCAAGTGCGCTTCATCCAGCAGTGGCCGCGGCACTTTCCCCTGCGCGCGGAGATCGACGGCACGCTCCTGCCGCTCCGACCCGTCGAAACCATCGCCGGCGGCGGCAGCCGCGGCAAGCGCCTCCTCATCGGCAACACCCGTGAAGAGAGCTCCGCCTTCCTCGGGCCGCATCCCGCCCACGACGCGGGAGCCGCGGACCTCGGCAACCTGCCCGTTGACCGCTTCGCCGAGGTCTATCGCAAGTACCGCGACATCTACCCGCAGATGAACGAAGAGCAGTTGCGCATCCGCGCCGTCACCGCCGAGGAGTACTGGATTCCCACCGTGCGCGTTGCCGATGCCTGCCTCCAGGGCGGCGGTTCTGCCTGGATGTATCGCGTGGACTTTCCTGAAGGCGCTGGCCTCCTGCGCGGCTTCGCCCATCACTCCATCGACATTCGCCTCTTCTGGGACCGGCCCTCCCCCACGGACGAAAACGCCGCCGCCGAAGCCGCCCTCGCCCTCCAGATGCACCACGCCTGGCTGGCTTTCCTGCGCGGTGAGGTGCCCGTCCTTGAAGGCATCGGCCCCTGGCCCGCATACCGCGCCGAAACCCGGCCCACCCTGGTCTTCGACAGCAACATCCACGTCGAGCAGGCCCCGCAGGAGAAGGAACTCCGCCTCTGGGACGGCGTTCTCTGAGCAGAATGCGGTTTTTTGCCCGCCGCTACTGCAACACGGCGTTGTAGCCGTCGCCCAGCAGCTTTTGTCGCCACCGCGCGGCCTCTTCGCGTGTCGCGAAGGGTCCGATTCGTACGTGAATGAGCCCGTCGGCCGAGTCCCGCCGCGCGGCCACCGCATAGCCCCGCTTGCGCAGCGCTCCCACCAGCACATCGGCGTCTTCCTGGTGCGAGACCGCGGCAATCTGCACCATCAGCGCCAGCGCCGGAGTTGCCTGCGTGGCCTGCGAACTGCTTTGTGCAACGGGCTGCGGCGGCAGGGCCGGCTTCACCACCGGCGCAGCCTCCGCAAACGCGGCTGGCGCAGAGCCAGGGCTCAGCGCCGTGGAGGCGGTATTTGTGCCCGCGTCCCCCGCGGGAGGCGGCGGGACCGCCGCGTGTTGAGGATTCGCCCCGCTCTGCGCGGAGGCAGTGGGCTTTGGCTTGGCGCTCGCCGCAGCGGATTCCGCAACCGGCGTCTGCCCCGCGACCGCCGCTGGCCCTCCATGATGCCCCATCGAGTAGCCCAGCCCAAAGCACAGTCCGCACACCAGCACAAATGCGAAAAACAGCACCAGCAGCAACCCCGGACCCAGCGTCAACTCCGTGTCGCGCGGCCGCTCCGCCGGCTTGAACTCCCTCTCCTCGAAAACCTCGTGCATCCAGTGCCCTCAGACTTGCCTGCGGGATTCACAGCCCCATGGCCCGCGAATCCTTCTCGTCGTCCCGGCCCTACTTCTTCTCCGACTCCGCCTTCGCGGTGGCCGTCGCGCCCAGCTTGTTGAAGAGCGTCATCAGCTCAATCGGCAGCGGGAACACGATGGTCGTATTCTTCTCCACGCCAATCTCGGTCAGCGTTTGCAGGTAGCGCAACTGCAGCGTGATGGGCTCGGTGGCCAGCAGCGCGGCCGCATCCACCAGCTTTTGCGCGGCGTCGAACTCGCCTCCCGCGTGGATCACCTTGGCGCGCTTTTCGCGCTCCGCCTCGGCCTGCTTCGCCATGGCGCGCAGCATCTGCTCCGGCAGGTCCACCTGCTTCACCTCAACCGAAATCACCTTCACGCCAAACGGTTCCGTCCGCTGGTCGATGATGGTCTGGATCTTCAGGTTGAGCTTGTCGCGATGGCTCAGCAACTCGTCCAACTCCACCTCGCCCAGCACCGACCGCAGCGTAGTCTGCGCAAACTGCGAGGTCTGGTAGACGTAGTTGGCCACCTTGATGGCTGCGGCGTTGGGGTCCACCACATAGAGCGTCACCACCGCGTTCACCTTCAGCGTCACGTTGTCGCGGGTGATGACGTCCTGCGCCGGAACCTCCAGCACATCCTGCCGCAGCGAGATGCGCACCATCTGGTCAAACGGCCTGAAAACCAGGATGATTCCCGGTCCTTTCGGCGTCGCCAGCGCACGGCCCAGCCGGAAGATGACGCCCCGCTCGTACTCGCGGAGAATCTTCACGGAGTTCAGCAGATAAAGAACAACAATGGCGGCAAAGATCAGAACCGGTGTCATCGAATCAAACATTGGGCTTCCCTCACTCAGCACGGATTGTACTCCAGCTATGGTTACAGCGATGCCCTCGGCGGCTCCATCGGCTCCACCCGCAGCAGGTACTGTTCGTGGCCCACCACGCGCACCGTAGCCCCTGCCGGCACCGGCTCCGGAGCCACCGCGCGCCAGATCTCGCCCTCCACCAGCACATGGCCCTCCGGCGTCAGGGCCTCCATCGCCCGCGCCCGTTCGCCCACCATGGCGTCCACGCCCAGGCGCGACTTCATCTTGCGCGCCCGCACCGCCAGCCGCACCAGGAACACCGTAATCCCACCGAAGGCCGCGCTCACCGCAAACGCCACCCACGGGCTCACCGCCATCTCCGGAACCGGCGCGGCCACCAGCGTCAGCGTCCCAAAGGTCAGGCATACGATCCCCGCGATCGCCAGCGCCCCGTGCCCGCCAAACTTGGCCTCCAGCAGCAGCAGAACCAGCGCCGCCGCCAGCAGCAGCACCGCTGTGTAGCGAATCGGCAGCAGGTTCAGCGCAAACACCGCCAGCAATACCATCAGCGTGCCCAGCGCGCCGGGCACAATCGTCCCCGGCGTGTTGAACTCCAGATAGATCAGCAGCCCCCCGCCCACCAGGAACAGCAGCGCGATATTTGGATTCACCAGCCAGCCCAGCAACTGCTCCCGGAGCGTAGGCCGCAGCACCTCAATCCGCGCTCCCGCCAGGTGCAGCGTCAACTTGCTCCCATCCATGCGCGTAATCTCCCGGCCCTCCAGCGCGGTCAGCAACTCCCCGTCGCTCGACGCAATCACGTCGATCAGGTGCTGATCCAGAGCCTCCTGCGCCGTGTAGGAGTGCGACGAATGCACCGCCGCCTCCGCCGCCTCCGCGTTGCGGTTGCGCCTGGTCACGTAGGAGCGCAAAAAGGCCTCCGTGTCGTTTTCAATCTTCTGGCTCATGGTGGCGTCGGGCTGCCCGCCAAACTCCAGCACCGGATGAGCCGCCCCCGCGTTCGTTCCCGGAGCCATGGCCCCAATGTCCGCCGACTCCAGCAGGAAAAATCCCGCGGACCCCGCCCGCGCGCCCGCCGGCGCAACATACACAATCACCGGAACGCGCGAGCTCAAAATCCCGCCCGCCATCGTCCGCGTCGAGTCCAGCAGGCCGCCCGGCGTGTCCAGCTCAATCAGCAGGGCGCGCGCGCCGTCCTGGTTGGCCCGCGCAATGGCCCGCACCAGTTGCCCCTCCGTGACCGGCTGAATGGTGTCGGAGAGCACCAGCTTGTCCACCAGCGGCTGCTGGGCCGCGGCACAGACCGATATGCCCAAAAAAACAGCTGCCGCGGCGCTCAACCAGCCAAATCCGGCCCTGACCCAGTGCTTGCGCTCAACCAATCCGTGATTCATGGGCTTGCTCCTTCAGGGCCTGTCCCGATGCGCCCCTACCTGCCTTGCCCCGCCTTGGCCTCGACCTGCCGCCGCAGTTCCAGGGCCGCCCTGCTCTGCGGCTCCAGCTTCAGAGCCTCCCCGGCTTCCTTGCCCGCCTCGTCCAGATGACCCGCCGCCAAATCCAGCCTGCCCAGAACCAGGTACGCACTGGCCTGCGGCTTCAGTTTCAGCGCGGCGTGTGCTTCCTTGCGGGCGGCCTCCGCATCTCCCGTGCGCTCCCGCACCTCCGCCAGCCCGGCATGAGCCTCGGGCAGCCTGCCATCCGTGGCCACCGCCGAGAGATAGAGCCGTTCGGCCTCCAGCAGCAAGCCGCGGTCAAGATACGCCCCGGCCTGCGCCGCAAGCTTCTGCGCGCGGTCCCCGGCCGGAAGCGCCGCCAGCCGCGAGTCGTCCACCTGGTCCAGCATCTGCGCCGCCTGGTGAAAAGCCGCCGCGTTAAACGTGCGCATGATGCGCTCCAGCGGGTCCACTTTGGCCTCGGCCTCGTCGTCGGCCCCGAGCACCTTCGCACTCGCCTGCCCGCTCCACGCCCTCTGCACCGCCTGCGCTTCCGTGTCGTTGGGCCGCAGCCGCAGGCACTGCGCCAGCTCCGTCAGAGCCTCTGCTGCATTCCCCTTCCGCTTCAGGCTCACCGCCAGGTTGAAGTGGTAGTCCGCCGCGCTTGGGTCGGCGCCCACCGCCTGCCGGAACAGCGGTACGCCATCCATGCCCCGCCGCGCCAGTGAAACGCCCTGGTTGTTCATCACCTCGGCCAGCGGCAGCACCCGCGCCACCCCGGCAAACGCCCCCTCGGCGTTCGTGTAGTCGCCGGAAAACAGCAGCGCCAGTCCGCGATAGAACCCCGCCTCCAGGGCGTCGGGATCATTGCGTCCCACCTTGGCAAACGCCAGGGCGGCCTTCTCGTACTGCTGCCCCAGGTAGTCTTCCCGCCCCAGCGCCATCCACGCCGGACCAAAGTCCGGGCTCAGCAGAACCGCCTGGTTCAGGTGCCGCAGCCGCTCCTGCTGGTCCGGCTCCGTAATCCCGCGAATGTACTGCTCGAAGGCGTCCAGCCTGAGCCCCGAACCCGCCGCCACAAACGTCTCCTGCGCCACGCTGAATCCGGGGTCCATCTGTTTGGTCAGCTTCCACGCCAGCGTGTCAAAGACTGACACCAGCTCCCGCATCTCCCCGTGCGCCGTCACCGCCTCGCTCATCTTCAGGTGGTTTACATCCACCACCTGCGCCTCGGCCACAATCCCCGTGCCGTCCGTGATGTAGCTGCCTACCACGATCGAATCGGCGTCCAGCGTCTCGGCCAGCTTCAGCGAACTGGCCCGCGACGGGTGAAACCCCTCCGGCAGCCCCAGGTGGTCCAGCGCATACATCCGGTCCGTCCGGCTCATCGGCTCAAAGCCCGCCGAACGGAACCGGCTGCTCAAAATCTCCGGCGCGGCCTCGCGCACCCACTCCAGGCTCGGCTGTCCCGTGCGGTTGTCAAACGGAAGCACAAGCAGAATGCGTCCGCGCGCTTCAGCGGGCGCGCTGTCGCCGGCCAGCGCCGGCAGAGTCGCGAAAGCCAGCGCAAACGCCAGCGCGGCCACTGGCCGCAATCCGCGCAATCGGGATGAGAATGAGATAAGCACGACAAGCTGATTATAGGTCTGCGCCGTCCGCCCGCCCTTACCGCAACCGGTCCGGCTCCCGCAGCCGCGCCTCAAACTGCCGGTTAAACCGGATCAGCGCAATCCACTGCCCCTGCTGCTCGCTCTTCCACACCAGCGCGCCTCCCAACTGATGCGCGATCGTCTCCGGCGGCAGATCGTGGTGCAGGCCAAAGTAGCGCTCGTCCATCGCCTCGCTCCTCGGCCCCAGGCTCAAAGGCAGCACCGGCGGGTCGTACTTGGTTGAAAACACCAGCGCCGCCGAGTACTTCTCCGGCTCCTGCGCCGCCCGCCCAATCTGCTCCGCGGTAAAGTCCTCCAGCCGGTACACATCGTAGGGCTGCTTCAGGTAGCCCAGTTCCGGCCGGCTCAGCTCGTCCGTCACCGGCCAGGCCGACAGCACCGTCGAGCCCGCATAGCGTTTGTTCAGCTCCTCAATCCCCGCCTGGTGCATCCGGATCACCCGCGCATAGGCCAGGTTGTCCTCCGGCGCAAACCGGTAGGGCGGATTCACAAACAGCGCCACCCCAAACGCCGCCGCGGAAAACAACGCCAGCCCATGCCAAAACGGGGCGCGCCGGTAAAACGTCGTCACCGCCACCAGCAGCACCAGCGGATACATCGGCAGCAGGTAGCGCGTCAGCAGCGCGCCCCCCAGCACGCTGAACAGCACTGCATTCGCCAGCAGCAGCAGAAAGATCCGCTTCAGCGCCGCCGCTCCAATTCCCTCCCGCGGCTGGCCGTCGCCATCCGTCCGCACCGCCAGCATCAGCGAGGCAATGGTCATCAGCACCGGCACAAACATGTGCATATGCGCCGTCAGGTGCAGAATCCTGTGCCCAAACGCCGCCAGCATCCGCAGCGGCTCCAGGTTGGCCTGCGCGTTGTAGCGCAAAAACTCCGGGTTCCCAAACAGAAACCCTGTCTTCCAGCGGTGGTAGCCATACCAACCCGCCAGCGGCAGCGCGCAACTGCCCAGCCACGCCGCCTCCCGCAGCAGCCTGCCCCGCGCAGGACCCGCCGTCCGCCATGCCTCCGCCACGCTCACCAGCGCCAGCGTCAGCGGAATCACAATCGCCGTCTCCTTTGACAAGGCCGCCGCGGCAAACCACAGCGCCGCCACCCAGCTCTTGGGATGCCACTCCCTCCGGCTCCCCGGCAGCGCATACGCCAGCCCCCACAGCGTGCACGCGGCGGCAAAGATGTCAGCATGGGCCAGGGTGCTCTGCGCAAACCAGATGGGGTAAACCGCGGTCAGCACCACCGTCCAGAACGCCACCCACGGCTCCCCCGCCAGCCGCAGCGCCAGCCGCCAAACCCCCACCAGGGCAAACGCGGCCACGCACAGCACAGCCTCCCGTGTCACCTCCGGGAAGAACCCAGACACCTTCCACCACAGCGCCAGGTAAACGCTTGGCAGCGGCGGATGCGCATTCGTCAGCGTCGTGATTGGAATCAGCGAGCCGGTACGGAAAAAATCCCATGCCGCCGGAATGTAGTACCCCGCCTCGTCCCAGTAGTAGGGCAGCCGCAGCAGCGTAAAGTGGCTCACGTACAGCGCCGTGAACACCACCGGAAAGATCATCCAGGCGGGAAGCGGCGCGTCGAGCCGCGGCTTGATCAGATTCTTGAAGCCCAATCGCCTGCTCCCTCGGTCCCTGGTCCCTGTTTCCTATTGCCTATTGCCTATTGCCTAGTCCCTAAGTCCCCAGTCCCTAATTGATCGGTCCCTGCGGAAAACTATGCGTCTGCGGCTCCAGGTTCAGCTCCCCAAAGGCCTGCTCATACTGGGCCAGGTTCTGCCCCAGCACATTCCATAACGCCTTGGCCTGCTGCGGGCTCAGGAAGATCGCGTTCTGGTTGCGGATCGTCACCTGGTCCGGCGCATCCGCCGAGGCCAGGCCAAAGACCAGTTGAAAGTCCCACACGCTCACCCGCACCTGCACGCTGTTGGCGTAGGACTCGCGGTAGTCGGGCGTTTGCACAAGGGTCATCTGCGGCTGCTGCACATTTTGGCTCATGGTCTCACCAGATTACTCCGGCCGGGGCGGGGAAGGCGCGCAATCAAGGCTCAGACAGCCGGGAGATGGAGTTTGGTGCGAAAGGGGGGACTCGAACCCCCATGGATTGCTCCGCCAGATCCTAAGTCTGGTGCGTCTGCCAATTCCGCCACTTTCGCGCCTGACCTTCAATTTACCACCCGCCCAACCGCATCTTCGAGAGGCCCGCTTCCGCCCTCCCTCGCGCCTGGCCGCCCCCTGCGCCCCCAAGCCGGGAATCCGCACCTATCCTCCGTATTCCAGCCGTTTCCCACCTCCCCTTTCGTGTCCCGCCCGCTACCCTGTAACCTGCTGGAACCAAGCTATGACCGACGCCACATTCTCCACCGGCTCCGCCGTCCACGGGCTCGATGCCATCCAACTGGAAAACCAATTTCTCCGCCTCGTGCTCCTGCCCCAGGCGGGCGCCCGCATCTGGCAGATCACCTACAAGCCCCTCGACGCGGACCTGCTCTGGCACAACCCGGCAGTCCCCCCCGCGCGCCACCCCCTCGGCGCCGCCTACGACGACGTCTGGAGCGGCGGCTGGGACGAGCTCTTCCCCAACGATGAATCCGCCATCCTTGACGGCATGAATCTGCCCGACCACGGCGAGCTCTGGACCGGCAACTGGCAGGCCGAGCCCTTCCAGCAGGCAGACTGCGCCGGCGTCCGCTTCACCTTCACCACCCCCGTCAGCCGCTTCCTCGCCGAGAAGACCGTCCTGCTCCACGCCGGCGCCTCCACCTTTGAAATCCGCTACCGCCTCACCAACCAGGGCGACCGCCCCTTCCCCTTCCTCCAGAAGCTCCACCCCGCCTTCGCCGTCTCCCCGGACCACCGCATCGACTTCCCCCCCATGACCGTCCTCCGTGAGCCGGAGTTCCCCGGCACTCTCGGCGAGGCGCCCCTCAGCTTTCCCTGGCCGCACGCCAACCTCGGCAATCGAACCCTCGACCTGCGTCCGGTGCCCGACGCCTCCTCCGGCGCGGTTCATTTTTTCTATGGCGCGGAGATGGCCGGGGGCTGGTGCGGCCTCACCAACCGCGCCACCCGCCTGGCCTGCGCCCTGCGCTTTGACCCCGCGGTCTTCACCAGTTGCTGGCTCTTCGCCACCCACGGTGGCTGGAAGGGACTCAACGTCGCCGTCCTCGAGCCCGCCACCGGCTACCCCTTCAGCATTCACTCGCTCATCGAACAAGGCCGCGCCCGCTGGCTCGCCCCCGGCGAGACCCTGGAAACCACGGTCCTCTTCTCCGCGCAGCAGGGGCTCACCTCCATCGGCGGCGTCCTGCCCGATGGAACCATCCTGCCTGGCTCCGAAGAGTAAGGCGCTTTCGGATTGACTGCGGACTCGGGTGCCTTATCCCTTGCGCGCATTTCGGCGCAATGGGTGGGACGCCTGTAAAGTTCCCGTCAGCACAATTCTGGAAAATGCTTCAGCCAGCCTCAGGCCTCCGCTTTGGGCGGCGCCTCCAGTGACAGCAGGATCGCCGCGCCAATCGCCGCCACCGCCCCCGCACCCTGCATCCACGTCAGCCGCTCGTGCAAAAACACGATGGCCAGCACCACCGTCAGCAGCGGAAACAGCGAGATCAGAGAGATCACGATCGACGCCTTGCCTCCCGACTCCAGCGCGCGAAAGCTCGTCCAGGCACCCAGTCCGTTCAGCGCCCCGCCGGCCACCGAACACACCACCACCAGCGGCGCCAGCCCCCAATGCGGCCGCGCCAGCCCCGCCACCACTGCTGACAGCGCCACCATCGCCCAGCAGAACCACAAAAACGACCGCTCGCTCGATATGCGGTTCGTCGACAGCTTCTGCGTCACTCCCGTAATGCCCCATAAAACCAGCGCCAGAACCGCGTAACCCAGCCACACAACCATGCTTTCCCTCCGATTCAGGCGTTCAAGAGATAAATGGCCACAAACGCCAGTCCCAGGCCAATCCACTGCACCCGGCCCAGCCGCTCCTTCAGAAAGATCAGCGCCAGCAGCACCGTCACCATGGGAAACAGCGCCGTCACCGGCGTCACCACGGACGCCTTGCCGCCCTTCACCATCGCCTCAAAGTAGGCCATGTTGCCCACTCCGCCCAGGATCCCCGTCAAAAACGCCCAGAAGACGCCCCGGCCCCTGCCCCCCGCCGTCTCGCCCGGCCCCGGCCCCTGGCGCGCTACCTTCCACCCCACAAACACCAGCAGCGGCGCTATCCCCAGCGTGAACAGCAACTGGTTCACATAGGCGTCCACCCCGTCGGAGGCGATCTTTGATACCAGCCCCCACGTCCCCCACAGCACAATCGTGACCAGCGACCACAGCAACCACAGCGGCGGCTTGCGCCCCCCAGCTTTTTCCGTCATGCTTCCCGTCCTCAACGCTGGGCCGAGCATACCCGCCGCGCTCCACCGCGGGCAACCCCGCATTGCCCCTGTTTAGCGGTTCTTTCTTTCGTCCTGCGCGCATCCCGCTTACCCCCGGCCGCGGCCGCCCGTTATCCTTCCCCTTGTACGGGGAGAACCCCATGAAAATCACCGCCGTTGAAGCCATCCATTTGCGCGCCGAAGACCCCCTCATCGAGCTCTTCGACGGCTCCTATGACGACTGCGTTCTCGTGGTCCACACCGACTCCGGCCTCACCGGCATCGGCGAAACCGAGTCCATGGCCCCCGCCATCCAGGCCATTGTCCGCGGGCCCTCGGCTCACAACCACGCCCGCTCCCTCTCCGCCGTCCTCGTCGGCCAGGACCCCTCCGACCCCGTCAGCCTCTGGCATCAGATGTTCGAGTCCACTGACTACGTGGGCCGCCGCGGCCTCGCCATGCATGCCATCGGCGGCGTGGACCTCGCCCTCTGGGACCTCGCCGGCAAGATCCAGGGCAAGCCCGTCCACGAGTTGCTCGGCGGCGCCAGGCGCGACCGCCTCCCCGCCTACGGCACCATCTATCCCATGGCCCAGACCCCCGAAGAGGTCCGCGACCAGGTGGCCGCCGGGCAGGCCCGCAACCTGCGCAACTTCAAGTTTGCCGCCGACCCCTGGTGGCTCGACGACATCGCTCTCACCGGCCGCCTGCTCAAGGCCGCCCGCCAGCAGGCCGGCGACCAGGCCCATCTCATCGTCGACGCCGCCCTCTCTTACCGCTCCGCCGCTGAAGGACTCCGTCTCTTCCCCGCTTACAAGGAAGTCGGCATCTGGTTCCTTGAGGCCCCCCTCCCCCTCGACGACGTTGAAGGCCACCTTGAAATGAGCCGCCACGGCATCCCCACCGGCGTCGGCGACCTCGGCCTCACCAGCGTCCGCGAGTTCATCGAGATGATGGACTTGGGCGGCGCCTCCATCTGCCAGCCCGACATCTCCCAGGTCGGCGGCTTCACCGGCATCCTCCAGGTGGCCGCCGCCGCCTATGCCCGCGGCAAGCGCGTCATCACCCACGGCTACAAAACCAACATCGAGATCGCCGCCAATCTCCACTTCCTCGCCGCCCAGCCCAGCGTCGAGCCTCTGGAGTTCTCGCTCTCCCACTCGCCCCTGCGCTGGCACACCACGCGCGAACACTTCCCCGTGGAAGAAGACGGCTGCGTCCGCATCCCCCGCGCCCCCGGCCTCGGCGTCACCCTCAACCCCGAAACCATTGACCGCTACCGCTTCACCCAATAGCAGCCCCAGGAAGCCGCGCAGATCCTCCATGCAAAGCAAATGGGGGAAGCCTGAGCGGCTTCCCCCGTTTGGTTGTGCAGCGATGGAGGGGCTATTTGCCCTGGAGTTCGTCGGCCAGGGCGGTGGCGCCGTAGATCTTGCGCAAGCCCTCGATCATGCCGGCCGAGTGGACGGCGACGGCGCGGTTCTTGCCGCCTTCATAGACAAAGTCTCCGGCCAGCGACTCGATGTTGCCGTCGAAGATGAGGCCCACCAGTTCGCCGTCCTTGTTGACCACCGGGGAGCCGGAGTTGCCGCCGATGATGTCGCCGGTGGAGACGAAGTTGAGGGGGGTGCCCAGGTCGAGCTTGCCGCGGGCCGCCACTTCCCTGGGGGTGAGGTCGAAGGGGGGGTGGTTGCCGAAGCTGATGGCGCGGTCATAGAGCCCGTAGAAGGTGGTGACGGGCGCGGCGACGGTGCCGTTATAGGGGTAGCCCGCCACGGTTCCATAGCTGAGGCGCAGGGTAAAGGTGGCGTCGGGATAGGCGTCCTTGCCATAGGCCAGGAAGCGCGCCTTGCCCAGCTTTTCCTCGGCCGGAGACAGGACGCTGGTCATGGTGTCGCGCATGCGGCGGTTGTTTTCACGCACGATGGGGTCCACGCGGCGGGCGGCCACGATCATGGGGTCTGTGGAGGCGGCCACGGCCGCTTCGCCGCCATCGATCAGCGCCTTGCGCACGGCTGCGTCGCCGAGCTTGGTGCCGTCCACGAGGGCGTTGGCGGTGGCTTGCGGCTCACCGCCCTGCAGGATGGCGTGCACGAAGGGGTCGTCCTTGCCGAGCTTTTCCGCAGCCAGGTTGAGGGCCGCGGCCAGGAAGAGTTTTTCGGTTTCGACCGGGACGGGCGCGGGCGAAAGCAACTGGAATTTGAGCGAGTCGAGAGAGGCGTCGTGGTACTGGGGCAGGCGCTCCCCGTCGGGCTTTTTGACCTCGGCCGCCAACTGGACGATGGAGACCGCCATGCTGAACAGACGGCTGTCAGTGCGGCGGAAGATCTGGCCTTTCAACTCCGGCTTCACCTGGTCCTCGACCCTGGCGATGGTGTCCCAGGCGTCGCCATATTCCTTTTGCCACTCGGGATTGGCGGCGACACGGGCCTTGAAGTCGTCCTCCTCGGCTTGTTTCTTGGCGAGGATGGCCTTGTCGGCGAGCGCCTCGGAGCGTCCCAGGTAGACCTTGAGACTGTTTTGCAGCCCAAAGATGGTGCTGCCCACGAGGCGGGTTTCTTCCAGTCCCTGCTGCGCAAAGGCCTGCGCGGTGGCTATGCGCCGCTTGAGGTACTCGGTAATGGCGGGGCCGGAGACATCGCGCTGCACGAGGAGCTGCGCAACCGTCTGCTGGCGCTCGGTGGAGCCCGGATGGCCGGAGATGAAGATCAGCTCGCCGGGCGCGGCGCCCTTGGCGCTCCACTTGAGATAGTTGTCGGTCTTGAGTGGCTTTCCGTCCTCATAGACGCGGAACAGCGCCATGTCGAGGTCGTAGCGCGGGTAGGTGAAGTTGTCCGGGTCGCCGCCAAAGAAGGCCGCCTGCTGCTCGGGGGCAAACACCAGCCGCACGTCCGTGTAGGCCTTGTATTGGTAGAGCCAGTATTCGCTGCCGTTGTAGAACGAGACCACGTCGGAGCGGAGCCCGCCGGACTTTGCCTTGCCTTCCTTGGCAATGGCGGCGATTTCGGCGTCGCGGGCCTTGAGGGCCTTGGCCTCGTCGGTGATGCCTTTGGTAGCGGCCTGGACACGGGCGGTGACGTCTTCCATGGCCACAAGGACGTTCACTTCCAGATCGGGAGACTTGATTTCGTGCTCCGCCGTCTCCGCCAGAAAGCCGTCGCGCAGGTAGTCGTGCTGGGCGGTCGAGTTCTTCTGCAACTGGCCGCGGGCCACGTGGTGGTTGGTGAGCAGCAGGCCGTTGGGGCTGACAAACGAGCCGGAGCCGCCGTCATTGAGCCGCACGCTGGAGAGGCGCAGATGGTCGAGCCACTCCTGGCTGGGCGTGAAGTTGTAGCGGGCCTTGAGTAGCTTCAAGGGCGGGTTGTCAAAGGTCCACATGCCTTCTTCGGCGTGGAGAACGGGGCCGGCGGCCATCAGCAGAGCAGCGGGCAGCAGGAGAGCGGAGCGGAGTTTGCGAGCGAACATGTGAGTCCTCATCGGTTGGGTCGAGATGTTTTTCATGTGGCAAACCGGGCATTTCCGGTGTTCAAAAGAGCGGGGGTCAAAATGATGGAACAGTTGCTTAGCCCTGAACAAGTCCATTTTGCAATCCGGCATTCCCTCAGGGGCTAAAGCCCGTGTTTCAATCGGGTATCTTGCGGCACGGCTGAAGCCGTGCCCTTTCAAAACATCGACTGAGAAAGCGACTCCTTCATCGCTATTCCCCTGGTCCCTATTTCATGACCAGCACTTCCACGCCGCTGGCCGCATCCTTTTGACGGAAGACCTGCTCGGTAGCCTTCTGGAAATCTTCAGGCCGGGCGTTGGGTATGTCGGTAAAGGTCTGCGGATTGCGGTCGGAGAGCGGGAACCAGGAGCTTTGCACCTGGACCATGATGCGGTGGCCGCGGCGGAAGGTGTGGAAGAGGTCCGGCATGGTGAAGTTGAGGTCGGCCTCTTTGCCGGGCGTGAGCGGCTCGGGCTTCTCCCAACTGTTGCGGAACCTGGCGCGGAAGGGCTCGCCGCGCAGCAGTTGCTGATAGCCGCCCATGTGCAGCGGCGGGGCCTCAAGAATGCGTTTGTTGCCGCGGGAGGCGTCCTCGGGGTCGGGGAAGTCCTCGGGGTAAACGTCAATGAGCTTGACGTCGAAATCAGAGTCGGTGCCGGTGCTGGCAATCTTCAGCTTGGGCGCGATGGGGCCGGCGATGGTCACGTCCTCTTCAAGCGGCTCGGTCTGATAGACCAGCACGTCAGGCCTGTAGCTGGCGAAGCGCTGGTCGTCGACCATGTAGCGCTGCGGCACGGTGTCCGTGGTGTAGCCCACAAACGGCACGGGATGGGCGGGGTCGCTGAGGTACTCGTCGACGCCCTTTGGCTCGGTGGGCGCATCGAAGCTGAGCTTGCCGCCGGCGTGGAAGTAAAGCGTTTTTGGCTCGGCGGCCTTGGGCGGCCAGGAGTCGAAGCGACGCCAGACGTTGGTGCCGGTCTCAAAGACCACGGCCTTGGGCTGCGCGGCGCCCTTGCCCTTGAGGTAATGCTCGAAGAAGGGCCACTGGATGCTGGAACGGAAGTACTCGCCGGTTTTGGCATTGAACTGGACGTCGCCGAGGCGGTCGCCGTCGCCGCGCGCCCAGCCGCCATGGACCCAGGGACCCTCGACCAGCGTGGTGGGGGTGTCGGGGTTGAACTTGTTGATGGCGTAGAAGGTACGGTAAGGGCCGCTGAGGTCTTCCGCGTCATACCAGCCGCCCACCACCAGGACCGCGCACTTGACGTTCTTCATGTGCTGGGAGAGGTCGCGCGCCTTCCAGTAGGCGTCGTAGCTGTTGTGTTTGGCCTGGTCGGTGAAGAGCCAGTTGGAGCCCTTGAGGTAGAGCTTGTCGAGGTTGTTGATGTTGCCGGCCTGGAGGTAGAACTTGTAGCTGTCGGGGGTGCCGAAGTCGAAGTTCACCGAGGGCTTGGGCGTCTCGGGATTGTGGCTGGGCTTGAAGAAGACATAGAAGCCGAAGTTGGCCGAGAGCATGAACGCGCCGCCGTGGTAGGCGTCATCGCCCAGGAAGAGGTCGGTCATGGGCGCCTGGGGGCTGGCCGCCACCAGCGCGGGGTGGGAGTCAATGATGGAGGCCGAGGTGTAGAAGCCGGGATAGGAGATGCCCCAGATGCCCACCTTGCCGTTATTGCCGTCCACGTGCTTGAGCAGGAACTCGATGGTGTCGTAGGTGTCGGAGGCGTCGTCCACGTCGGCGGGGGACTTCTTCTCGTCGATATGGGGGCGCATCTCGGCAAAGTCGCCCTCGCTCATCCAGCGCCCGCGGACATCCTGATAGACGAAGATGTAGCCGGACTTCTCGAACTCGTCGGAGGGGCCGAGGTGGCGCGGATACTGGTCTTCGCCATAGGGGCCCACGCTGTAGGGGGTGCGGTCCATGAGGAAGGGGTAGGGGCCGCCGGTGGGGTCCTTGGGCACATAGACCGCGGTGAACAGCCTCTTGCCGTCGCGCATGGGGATACGAAACTCATATTTTGTGTAGTGGGCGCGGACGTAGTCTTCCTTGGGAGCGTCCGAAGCCGGTTGCTGGGCGCGAACCACGGGGAGGGCAAGGGCAAAAAGGGCCAGCAGGGCCAGCCGGGAGGGGCACAGTTTCCGCATCGTAAGGTATCGTCTCCTGAGCAATCAGACTACTCCAAACGGGCAGGTTTTTGGCAGTCCCCGGCGGTTTGGGGCGTGGCAAGGGCAGGAGATGGACAGCGATCTGCATCGTGGCTTCCGTGTCATATTGTGAAATATGAATTTTCTTACGCGCTCTTTACGATTCCCCGCGTTAACCTAGTTCCGAGTCCTCAAACTGCCGCTGGCTGCTGTCAACGCCGTGGCTGTGTTCATTTATCGCCAAACGACCGCCCACAAAAGGAGAACCATGTCCACAGATTTCCGCAATTTTCTGGCTCTTTCGTATGAAGAGCTTGAAGAGAAGAACCTTGAAGCCAAAGCCGACCGCGTGGCCCGCGTCTCGGCGGACGAGATTCGCGAGAAGCGGCTGAAGTATCTGACCGACGAGAAGCGGATCAAGGCCGTGACGGTGCTGTTCTCTGACCTGGAGGGCCGTCTTCACCTGCTGGACTACGACAAGAAGTTCCTGCTTGGCGCCTATGAGAACCTGACGTTTGACGGCTCATCGATCCGCGGCTTCACGGCGCAGAAGGAGAGCGACCTGCGGCTGGGCATCGACTGGAGCGCCTTCTACTGGGTGCCGGCCGATGTGTTCGGCAACGGCAAGGTGCTGGTGTTCGGCACGGTGATCGACAAGGACGGCACTCCCTACTCCGGCGACCTGCGCGGAGTTCTGAAGGCCTATAGCGACAAGCTCTACAAGGAGCACTCCTACACGCTGAACGCGGCCAACGAGATTGAGGGCTTCCTGTTTGCCGGCAAGGACGCCGAGCGCCATTATCACGAGACCCACAAGTTCGAGTTCATCAACACGGGCGGCTATTACCATGTGCTGCCGCTGGACCCGCTGCGGCAGTTCATTGACACCGCGGCCGAGGTGCAGCGCGCCATGGGCTTCCAGAACGAGAAGGACCACCCGGAGGTGGCTCCCTCGCAGTTTGAGATCAACTACAGCTACTCCGAAGTGGTGGCGGCGGCCGACCAGATCCAGCTTTACAAGCTGCTGACCCGCCAGATCGCCAACAACATGGGCTACACGGCCAGCTTCCTGCCCAAGCCGGTGGTGGGCGTCAACGGCAGCGGCATGCACACCAACGTGTCCATCTCCAACGGCAAGACCAACCTGTTCTGGGACGCGCAGGGGCAGGAGCAGTTGTCGGCCTTCGGGTGGGATTTCATCGACCGGATCCTGACCTATGCGCTGGACATCTGCCTGATCCTGAACCCCAGCGTGAACGCCTATCGCCGGCTTGACCCGCACTTCGAGGCTCCGAACCAGATCAAGGCCTCGGCCACGGATCGCGGATCGATGGTGCGCGTGCCCATCGGCAACGCGCGCTCGATGCGCGTCGAAGTGCGCTCGGTGGCCCCCGACGCCAACCCCTACCTGACCCTTTATTCGATCTTCAAGACCGGCATCGACGGGACCAAGGCCGATATCGACAACCTGCGCCAGGCGCAGCGCTACCTGCCGGACCACATCCAGGCCGCGATTGAGGACTTCAAGAGCTCAAGCTGGATCGCCGACATCCTGGGCGCGGACGTGCAGGGCCGGTTTGTGGACCTGAAGCAGGCGGCCGCGAACCGCTCGCCGCGGGAACTTGGCACGTTCGTCAAGGGCTCCGAGGTGCAGTACCACCACGAGGTCTACAACCAGTCCCTGTGGAGCAAGTTCTAAGGGGCAGCAGTAACGGGCAGAACAGGGCGGCGCGGTCAGGGATGGCCGCGCCGCTTTTCTGCAATTTGGGCGGAACCCTGCACTGGAGGCGCAGGCCTCCTTTCCTCATGCCTCCCTTACGTCCCATGTGTTAAAAGCTAAACAACGGGGTTGATGCGTCCGGGGCTCGGAAGGCTGAGCAGGGAATCCGGTTTCCGGGGCAACCTGCAAGGCCGCTGTCTCCCACTTTGTGCCTGCCCTGAAATCGCGTTTCAAGGAAGTCCCCAGCCCCTCATGAGCGCCGGCCATCAAGTCGAAGTTGACTCCCTCTTCGGAGACTATCCGCTCGACCAGGCCTTTGATGAGATGCGCCTGCCCAACGGCGAGCTGCGGCCCCACTATCGGGCGCTTGCCGAGTCGCTGGCCAGCCTGCCTCCCGATGAACTGCAGCGCCGCAAGCAGTCGGCCGATCTCTCCTTTCTTACCCAGGGCATTACGTTCACCGTTTACGGCCGGGACGAGGGCACCGAGCGCATCTTTCCCTACGACCTGCTGCCGCGGCTGATTACGGCGCAGGAGTGGGACCGGATAGAGCGCGGGCTCACGCAGCGCATCACCGCGCTGAACCTTTTTCTGCGCGACGTCTACTCCGACGCCAAGATTCTGGCCGACCGCGTGATTCCGCGGGAACTGGTGTATAGCTGCAAGCACTATCGCCGCCAGATGCGGGGGCTGCAGGTGCCGCGCAACGTCTATATCGCGGTGGTGGGTTCGGACCTGCTGCGGCTCAATACGGGCGAGTTTGTGGTGCTGGAAGACAACCTGCGCGTGCCCTCCGGTGTGAGCTACATGCTGACCAACCGCCGGGTCATGAAGCGGACATTTCCGCAGCTCTTCACCAGCTATGGCGTGCGGCCCATCGAGCATTATCCGCAACTGCTGCTGGCCACGCTGCGCTCGCTGGCGCCCGAGGGCCGTCCCGAGCCGAACATTGTGCTGCTCACGCCGGGCGTGTTCAACTCCGCCTACTTCGAGCACACCTACCTGGCGCGTCAGATGGGCATTGACCTGGTGGAGGGCCGCGACCTGGTCACCCACGACAACATTGTCTACATGCGCACGACGGACGGGCTGAAGCGCGTAGACGTGATCTACCGGCGCGTGGACGACGACTTCAGCGACCCGCTGATCTTCCGTTCGGATTCGGCGCTGGGCTGCGCGGGGCTCTTCAACGCCTATCGCGCCGGCAACGTGACGGTGACCAACGCTTTTGGCACCGGCCTGGCCGACGACAAGGCCGTCTACGCCTACGTGCCGCGGATGATCCGCTACTACCTGAATGAAGACCCCATCCTGCCCAATGTGGAGACCTTTCTGCTGAGCGAAGACAAGGAGCGGCAGCATGTGCTGGCCAATCTGGACAAGCTGGTGGTGAAGGCGGTGGGCGAGAGCGGCGGCTACGGGATGTTGATCGGGCCGCACTCGACGGCGGCCAAGCGGGAGGAGTTTGCGCGGCACATTGTGGCCAACCCGCGCAACTACATTGCCCAGCCGACTCTGGATTTCTCCCGCGCTCCCTGCCTCATCAACGACCACATGGAGCCGCGCCATGTGGATCTGAGGCCCTACATTCTCTTCGGCGACAAGGTGAACATTGTTCCCGGAGGCCTGACCCGCGTGGCGCTTGAAAAGGGCTCGCTGGTGGTGAACTCCTCGCAGGGCGGCGGCAGCAAAGACACGTGGATTCTGGAATAGAGATTTTTGTTCTTAAATCAGGCACACAACTACGGAGTTCGGGAGAGTATTTTCGATGCTATCGCGCGTTGCCGACAGCCTCTACTGGATGAGCCGCTACCTGGAGCGGGCAGAGAATACAGTGCGCCAGCTCGATGTGACCATGAGCCTGATGCTGGACCCCGGCGGCACAAGCGCGGAGACCCGCTGGAAGCGGCTGGCCGCCTCGCTGGGCAAGGCTACGGATCTGGACTGGAATGGCGACATGGACGCCATGGCGCGCATCCTGGTTTTTGACAATCTGAATCCCGCCTCGGTGACCTTCTGCGTAAACGGCGCGCGAGAGAACGCGCGGCAGGTGCGCGAGGAGATCTCCAGCGAGCAGTGGCAGCGGCTCAACCGGCTGTTCCACCAGATGCACTCGCCGCACGCGCAGAGTCAGTTCAGCGCCAACATCAACGACTCGCTGACGGCGGTGATTGACGGCATCCACCTTTTCAAAGGCGTCAGCGACACGACCATGATTCACGGCCAGGGATGGCAGTTCATCCGCCTGGGCCGCTATCTGGAGCGGGCCTACGCGACGGCCACCATGCTGGAGGTCTACCAGCCTTTTCTCTTCAACAAGGACGAGGGCGAGAACTACGGCTACCAGTACCTGGAGCTGGTGGGGCTGCTGCGCTGCTGCACTTCATTCGAGGCTTACTGCCAGGTGTACACAGCCGATGTGACGGCCGACCGCATTCTGGAGTTCCTGCTGCTCAACCGCGATTTTCCTCATGCCATCCGCTATTGCGTGGACGGCATTCGGCACGCCATCGAATCGGTGCAGCGCACCGGCGGGCGGCGTCCTCCGGATGAGCTGACCGCGGTGATTGGGCGGCTTCACGCCATGCTGGGCTACTCCACCATCAACGAGATTCTGGCCGATGACGCAGCCGGATTTCTGCACTTGATCCGCGAGCAGTGCATGCGCATCCATGAGCTGATTTACCGCTACTATGTGCACTATTCCATCCAGTCCGCGCTGGCCAGCTAACGGGGAGCGAGCATGAATTTCTATTCAATCCGGCATCTGACGCGCTTCCGCTACTCGCAGCCCATCTCCGAGAGCATCATGGAGACGCGCATGCATCCGCGCTCCGACACCAACCAGCACTGCCTGACGTTTTCGCTCTCCGTGAGCCCGCGGTGCCGGGTCTTCAGCTATCGCGACCACCAGGGCAACAATGTGCAGCACTTTGACATCCCCGGCGAGCACAACCAACTGGTGATTGTGGCCGAGTCGGTGGTGGAGCAGCAGGTGCTGCCGGACGTACCGGCGTTTCTGTCGCCCGACGCCTGGGGCGCGCTGGACGACCTGGTGGAAGCCGGCGACTACTGGGAGATGCTGCTGCCCTCGACGTTTGCCGTGGAGACCCCGGCGCTGATCCTGCTGGCCCAGCAGATGGGCGTTACGCGGCGAGACGACCCGCTGATGCTGGTGCAGGAACTGAACCAGCGGCTGTTTGACTATTTTGACTACGAGCCGCGCTCGACGCGGGTGGACTCGCCCATTGACGAGGCGATTGTCAGCGGCAAGGGCGTATGCCAGGACTTTGCCCACACCATGATCGCGCTGCTGCGCCATGTGGGCATTCCGGCACGCTATGTCTCCGGATATCTTTACCGCAGCCGGGAGGACCACGACCGGTCCACGCCCGACGCTACTCACGCCTGGGTGGACGTGCTGATGCCGCACCTGGGGTGGGTCGGGTTTGACCCCACCAACAACCTGGTGGCCCATCATCGCCACATCCGCACCGCCGTGGGACGCGATTACGCCGACGTGCCGCCGACGCACGGCGTGTTTCGCGGCCTGACCGACAGTGAACTGTATGTGGCCGTGCAGGTGGAGGCCGGCGACCAACCGCCCGCCCTTGACCGCAAACTGCCCATTCCAGAGGACTGGTCGGTTTTGGTGGAGCGGGCTCAGCAGCCGCCGGCGCGGCCCATTCAACTCATCGATTTGCAGCAGATGCAACAGCAGCAACAGCAGCAGTAGCCATGGCTGGAGCCGCGCAAAAGATCGCCGGCGCCGTTCAGTCCACCGGGGAAACGGAGAAACTTGTTGAATCTTTCGTCAATATCGGACAAGATAAGAGCTACTTCATTTGTGGCGCTTCTCCCCGAAGGCGCCCGATACATGATTTTTCGCTCCGAGCCCATGGTTCAATTTTCCGGGCACAAGTCCTTGCAGCGGAGCAGTCCTTTTCCAACGGTCAGAACCGTGGCCAAGGCAAAAGCAACCTAAACTCAGGCCTCACCCAGACACGCACACGGGAGACCTGCACAGAACTGCATTTTTATCACAGCAGCGCAAAGCAAGACTTTCTTGGAGGAACAGCCGTGAAAAGATCCCTGTGGGGATGGATGCTGCTCTGCATCCTTTCCGTCGCCACCCTCGCATCTGCCCAGACTGCAACTACCTCACTTCGCGGCCTGATCAAGGACTCCAGCGGCGCGCTGGTCCCTGGGGCTTCCGTCACCTTGCTGGACAAAGCCACCGGCAAGTCCTACAACACGGTTTCCAACGCCTCGGGTCTCTACATTTTCCCCGTTCTGACGCCAACCCGGTACCAGATCACGGTGACATCGCCAGGTTTTGCCACGCTGAACCGGACGGCGGAGTTTCTGGTCAGCCAGCCGGCCACCATTGATTTTGCCCTCAGCATCAAGGCGGAGGCGGTGACGGTGGACGTGAGCGCGACGGCGCAGACGCTGAACACCACCGACGCCACGCTGGGCGACTCGGTGGGCAATGAGACCATCCAGGCGCTTCCCATGGATGGGCGCGATCCAATTTCGCTGCTGAGCCTTCAGCCCGGCGTGTTGTTTCTGGGCGAGTCCATTGACCTCACCGCCAAGACCTCTCCGGGCACGCAGGACAGCCGCCAGGGTTCGGTCTCCGGCAGCCGTTCCGACGAGGGCAACGTGACTCTCGACGGCATCGACGACAACGACCAGATCAACGGCTACGCCTTCAATGGGGTGCTTCGCTCCACGCTTGATTCGACCGAAGAGTTCCGCGTGACCACGTCGAACGCGAACGCCGATGCGGGCCGCTCGTCGGGCGCGCAGGTCTCGCTGGTGACCAAGAGCGGCACCAACAAGTTCCACGGCTCGCTCTACGAGTACAGCCGCCCCTCCAACACGGTGGCCAACGACTGGTTCATCAAGGAGCAGCAGCTCTCTTCGGGCCTCCCGAACCGGCCCACCAAGTACATCGTGAATACGTTTGGCGGCAGTGTCGGCGGTCCGGCGCTGAAAGACCGCCTCTTCTTCTTCTACAACTACGAAGGGCAGCGACTGGCCACCAACCAGACCGTGTCGGCCATTACGCCCTCGGCCACCTTCCTCAACAAGCAGCTCGGCTATTTTGCCCAGGACGGCTCGACCGTCATGCTGGATGAAGCTCAAATTGCCAAGCTGGATGCCGGCTGCACACTGTGCGCAACGCCTGGCGTGAATCAGGCCATCCTCTCCTATCTGGGAACCGAGCCCGCGGCCACCGTCCTGGGCGGCGGGGACGGCATCAACAACGGCTCGCTCAACTTCAGCTCGCCCGCACCGCAGAGACTGAATACCAACATTGGAAAGATCGACTACAACCTGAGTTCCAAGTTGCATCTGTTTGTCCGCGGCAACCTGCAAAAGGACGTGGCCACGGGCGCGCAGAATCTGCCCGGCCAGCCCGCCTCTTCCTTCCTTGAGGACAACACGAAGGGCATCGCGGGCGGCGCGACATATACGCCCACCTCCTCCATCGTCAACGACCTTCGCTACGCGTACACGCGGCAGGGCTACTCCAGCGCCGGCGTGGGCAAGGGCGACTATGTCTTTGTCCGCTTTCTGCAGCAGCCCACTTCGCACTCCCGCAGCTCGATTGTGGCCGTGCCGCTGAACACCATTGTGGACAGCCTGAGCATTACCAAGGGAAGCCACAGCATCTCGCTGGGCGGTAACTGGCGGATGGTCGAGAACAACACCAGCAACGACACCAGTTCCTATGACGGCGCCAGCACCAATCCCTCCTTCCTGAGCGGCACAGATGCCCCCAAGCCCAACAAGACGCTGGGCCTGCCCGCGGTGGCCAGCGGCTATGTAACATCGTTCAACTACGCCTATGCCACCATCGTCGGCGATGTGGCGGAACGTGACGCTGTTGCCAACTACGTGGTGACCGGGGCAACGCAGGCAACTGTCCTGCCGGATGGCAAGGCCATCAGCCGCCACTTCAAGTCCAACGAGTTTGAGTACTACCTGCAAGACTCCTGGCGCATCCGGCCGAACCTCACCATTACCGGAGGCATCCGCCACTCCCTGCTGCAGACTCCCTATGAGACCAAGGGACAGCAGATTGCGCCCACGGTCGACACGCACAAGTGGTTCCTGGACCGCGGAGCAGCCGCAGCCAAGGGCCAGGTGAACCAGCCCGACCTGCTCTTCACTCCCATTGGCAAGGCCAACGGCAAGCCCGGCTTCTGGGCCAAGGAGAAGCTCAATATCGCCCCGCGCGTGTCGGTCGTCTACTCGCCGGACTCCAAGACCTCCATCCGCTCCGGCGCCGGCATCTACTACGACCACTACGGCGAAGCGCTGAGCAACCGCTTCAGCACCCGCGGCTCCTTCGGCCTCTCTTCGCAGTTCCAGAGCCCGGCCAACACGGTGGGTTACGAGACCGCCCCGCGCTTCACCGGACCGCACGATCTGCCCAACCTGCCCGTGCCGGCGAAGCCTCCGACGCAGAACTATCCCTATGCGGTGCCGGACGGCGCGTTTGGCATCAACTGGGGCATCGACAACCATGTGAAGACGCCTTATGTCGAGTCCTTCAACCTGTCGATTCAGCGTGAGCTGCCGGGTGGCATCCTGCTGGATGCGGCTTATGTGGGTCGCCTGGGGCGGCATCTCTTCCAGCAACTCGACCTGGCCGAGCCGGTCAACTACAACGATCCCAAAGGCGGGGGCGACTACTTCACCGCTGGAACGCAGATGTCAAAGGCTGCGGATGCCAACAATGGCGCCTACGGCGGCGTTCATATTCCCACCATCCCGTTCTTTGAAGACGTGTTTCCGCAGATGGCAGGCCTGGATGGACCGGGAGAGACGGCCACGGACGCCATCTACAACGACGAGTGGACGCCGCAGCGCTACAACTACGGCGAGACCGGCGCCCTCTATGACATCGACTTCGGGTGCTACTACGGCTGCCCCAACGGTACGCTCTTCTGGGATCAGCAGTTCTCGTCGCTCATCTCGCTGTCTTCCATGGGCAGCAGCTCCTACCATGCCGGACAGCTTACCCTGCGCCATCCCTCAAGGAATGGCCTCAACCTCGACTTCAGCTACACCTTCTCGAAGTCCATCGACATGGGCTCGGACGCCGAGCGTTCCAACACTTCTTACGGTTCGATCCAGAACAGTTGGAATCCTCGGTTGAGCCGCGGCCTGTCGGACTTTGACACCAAGCACCTGGTCACGGTCGACTGGTCTTACGTCCTGCCCATCGGGCGTGGCAAGAGGCTGCTCGGCACCTCGAACGCACTGGGCGACGCCGTGTGGGGCGGCTGGCAGTGGGCCGGACTGGGCCGCTGGACCAGCGGTTTGCCTTTCGGCATCACCGAGCCGGGCTGGACCACCAACTGGGAGATTCAGGCATGGGCCGTTCCCACCACCAAGGTCAAGATTCACAAGCACATTGAAGACGGGCTGCCGCAGGTCTTTGCCGACGACGTGGCGATCGGCAACGGCGTCACCAGCGGCAATCCGATTCGCCTGCCCTACCCTGGCGAAGCCGGCGCGCGCAACGTCTTCCGCGGCGATGGCGTCTTCAACGTGGACTCCTCGCTGACCAAGAGCTGGAGCCTGGCCGAAAAGGCCAAGCTGAAGTTTGCCTGGGAGGTTTACAACGTCTCCAACGCCATCCGTTTCGACACCAACAGCATCAACAACGGGTTGACCTATCCGGGGTTCGGCAAGTACAGCTACCGGCTCGGTGACCGCAACTTCCGCCGTATGCAGTTTGGCCTGCGCGTGGATTTCTAACTTCCGTCAACCCGCAACAGAAAGGCCGGCCGGAGCATCTGCTCCGGCCGGCCTTTCTCTTGCCCCTCAGTTCCCCAGCGCCTTCAAGCGGGCCTGGGCCAGGCGCCAGGTGGATGCTGATACGGCCAGCGGCTCTTTCGGCTTTTCGAGCTTGCGGTAGTCGGCGACGGCGATGTCGCGTTCGCCATACTGCTCGGCGATGCGGCCGAAGGCATACCAGTAATCGTCATTGGGCTCGGCCAGGTTGAGCTCGTCCATGGCCTTGAGGAGGAGGTCGCGCGCCTCCTTGGCCTTGCCGGTCTCGGCATAGAGGCAGGCGAGGGTGTGGAGGATGTGGGGATTGTTGCGCGCCATCTGGGTGGACTTGATGGAGGTTGTGATGTCGTCCGGCTCCACCTTGCCGGTGAAGAGCGAGAACCAGGCGATCGAGTTGAGCACGGAGGCGTCTTCCTTGCCCTGGTCCACCAGCTTCTTGGCCCACCCGCGCGCGGCGGCAAAGTTGCCCCGGCCGGCCTCGATCTCCATCTTCATGCGGAGGGCGTCGGGGTCGCTGTCGAGCAGCTTGAGGCGGGCGTCGGCGAGTGAGAGCGCCTCGTCATAGCGGGCGAGTCCGATCAGCGCCTCGGCGTTCTGGATAAAGGCCAGCTTGGACTCCGGCTCCTGCTTGAGGAGGGTGGAGGCCACGTCGAGCAGTTTGGCGAAGTCGTTCCGGAGCCAGTAGCCGGCGGTGAGCGCGAGCAGGATGTTGGTCTTTTCGCGGTCGCCGGCCGCGTCCTTCTGGCCCTCTTCCAGCAGCTTCACGCCCTGGGCAGCGGTGGGTTTGGTGCCCACGAGCAGGGAGGCGGCGGCCAGCTTCATCCGGCGCGCGTCGGCCGTGGCGCCCTTGGTCCAGAAGCGGGGAAAGACGGGTCCGCCGAGAGGGTCGTCGCCGCCCTCCAGATGCGCGTCCTCGCGCAGCCAGTCGAGCAGGGTTTTGGCGCCGGCCAGGTCGCCGGACTGGATGCGGTCCAGTATCTCCAGGCCAATGGAGTTGGGCTTGTCATTGGTGTCGAGGAGCTTGTACTGCCCGCCTTCTTTGACGACGTAGAAGGTGGAGTTGGCGCCGCCGGGAATCTGTACCTTGACGCGGTAACCGGTGGCGTCGCTGCCTTCGACCTTGGGGTCGAAGGCTTCAAGCAGGATGTCCACGGTCACGTCCAGCGAAGAGTCCTGCCGCGCCAACTGGCTGTTCAACTGCTTACCGGCTTCCAGTGATTTTTTGACTTCTTCGGGGTCGGTGGCCTTGACGGTGGCGATGGCGTTGCGGCTCTCGACGGCCGTCATGGCGGCTTCGGTCAGATCCGGGTCCATCATCATGGAGAAGACGCGCTTGACCAGCCCTGCCGGCGAGTTGTCGAACTTGAGATCTTCGTGGTGGACGGCCCCGCGCAGCATGTTTGCCAGCCCCATGGTGTGGGCCGCGGAGTCGCCCGCCGCTCCCGCCTCAAGGAAGTTGGCCGCCTCCTGATAGTGGCGGGTGTTCATAAGCATCTCGCCGGCCACGCGCGCGGTGTCTTTGAAGTTGTCGCTGCTGGTGGAGCGCTTGTTGGCCTCCGCGAGCCCCGCCTTGCTGCCGTGCAGGACTCCTTCGCAGGCGGCAATCAGGGCTTTCGGCTCCGGGTTCAGGTCCAGCGCGGCCTTTTCCGCGCCGGCAAAGTCGCCGCCATAGAAGAGCGCGAAGGTCAGGTTGTTGGTGAGGCCCAACTCGGCCAGCTTGTCCTGACCCATCTTGCGATATTCATCAACGGCTTCCTTCATTTTGGAGAGGCGGGCGTAGCGGCGGCCCACCGGGTCATACTCCAGCAGAATGGCCAGGTCGCCCTGGGCCCCGTGGTCGTCCGGATCGAGGCGGATGGCCGCGCGGTAGGCCTCGGCCGCGCCCACCAGGTCACTGCCGGCGCGCATGGAGCGCCCGACAAGGTCCTGCTTGAGGATCTGCGCCAGGGTCTTCTGCGCCAGGGCCGACTTGGGGTCGAGCTTGACCGCCTGGCGCGCCTCGGCTCGCGCCGGCTCGCCCATGCCTGCCTCCAGCAGCACCTTGGCCACTTGCAGGTGGTGCACGGCTTCAGCGGGATGGAGCGCCACCAGGGCGCGATAGCTGGCCAGAGCCTCACGCACCTTGCCCTCGCGCAGCAGGGCTTCGCCTTCTGGCTCAAAGCTGATGAGAATGGCGGGGCCGGCTATCAGTTCCGCCACCTTGTTGCGCAGTTCCGTGGCCTCGGCCGCCGTGTAGCGCCGCTTGACGGAGTCAAAGGTCAGATGCGCCAGCACGGTTCCGTTCTTTTCCGTCGAAAACTCCTCCGTGAGCATCGCCGGACCGACGGCGATCTTCTCGTCGCGCGGCAGGGGCTTGGGAACGAAACCGGCCGGCGGGTTGAGGCGATAGCGCCACTCCGCCGTGAACGGCTGGGATAGCTGCCAGTCGTCGGCGCGGGGCTTTTGGGGCCTTTCCTTCTCGCGCTTCTTTTCTTCTGAGTCGTCCTTGCGCTTGAGGTCGTCGGGCAGGCGCTGAAAGAGGGAATCGACGCGAATGGCGGCCACGGCGCTGTCCAGCTCCGTGTAGCCGCGCTTGGCCTTTTCGCACTCGACGGTCAGCTCAAACTGCTTGGACAGGTCGGAGGGGTCGGTGCGCTCCACACGGGTGAGCTTGTCGGACACATATTGCACTTTGACATAGCCGCTCAGCCCCTCGCGCGCGTCCTTGTCGGGCTTGTCGGCATAGAAGTCGCGGTATTCGCCCTCGAAGACGCCCATGGGCCGGGAGATCTCCTTCACGCTGGCGGGGCCATTCTCGGCGAGGTTGAGCTCGCGCAGCTCGAAGAGCACGTTGTCTTTTGAGGTGGACTCCGGTGTACGGACCAGCGCAACGCTCTCCGGGCGGGCAATCAGCGCCAGGCGGCCCTCGTCGGCGGCGGGCAATTGGCCCAGGCGGGCGTATTCGTCCGTGGCGTCAATCCACAGCGCCGGGGGACCGGGCACGTAGACGATGGCGTGGTCAAAGAGGCCCATGCCGGGCAGGTCAGCGGGCACGTTGACGCGGGAGCCGGCATTGAGCAGGGCCACATAAGCCTGAATGCCCGCGGCCCGGAGCATGGTCACCAGCAGGGTGGCCTTGTCCTTGCAGTCGCCATATTTGTGCCCAAGCACCTCGGCGGGGGCGTGAGGCACAATGGCCGCCTCGTCAAACTCGATGCCGGTGTAGCGAATCTCGCGGCCGAGGTAGTCGAGGATCGCGCTTTCCTTTTCCGCGACGGTGGTCTTGCCCGCCGTCAACTTGTCCACAATCGCCTGCACGTCCGCGGGGTTGGCGTGGCTGTCGACGATTTTTGAGTACTCGGAGGCCATTGCCTGCCACGAGGCCCCGGTGGAGAACTCGATGCCGGGAAAGTGGGGAATGTCCGCGGGCAGATTGGGTTCCGTGGGGTCAAGCGCCTCCAGGCGGCCCTGGTCGTAGGTGATGGTCACGCGGCCGTTGGCCTCCGCGCGCTGCGGCTTCAGACCCGGCAGCAGCACTGAATCGGTGCGCAGCGGGAGCGATGCAGGAGCGTCAAAAACCGCGAGACTGTGCGCCACCGGCACCGACTGGCGGCCCATGCCGATGCGGCCCACATGGCCGGGCGCAAAGAACGGCGCCGTCTCCTTCGTGATGAACTCTTCCTCGACGACCACGCCGGGCGCAATGGCGGGGAAGGGCGCGCGCAGCGTTTTGCCGTCGCCGTAGGTCTTGTATTCGCCCTCCCGCGCCGGGGCCTCGGTGATTTGCCGGGCATCCAGCATGTGCACGGAGAGGTCCGGCCCGATGACCCGCGCCCTGATGGTGGGCCGGGACTCGTGCCAGGACTCCCAGTCTACTGAAACCGAGTCCCAGCCCTCCACGCCCTTCTGATTGAGCACTTTATAGACCACGTACTCCACGTGGTCGATGCGCCCCGCCTCGTCAAAGGTGTAGCTCTCGTCGTCTTCAAGTACCGCTACGTCGGCCACGTCCGCCGAGGCCACCACCGAAGCGGCCTCATAGAGCGCCCTGGGCTCGATGGAAAAATGGGGCGCCTTCCACGGCTGCAGAGGCTGCTGCGCCGCCGCGCCTGCCGGGAAAACCGCCAACAAAATGACTGGGAAGACACAGGAAGAAAATCGCTGCGAAGAGAGAAAAGACACTTGGCTCCTGACCGTACCTGGACTGAGTTCCACGGTAAACCCGGTCCATGGGTTGCGCAAGACGCAGTTCGTGCCGGTCCGCACGACCCCAGAGCGCCCCAGGTCCCTGTTTCCGGGACCTGGGAAAGCACATGGCTCCCCGGCGAAAGGCCGCACTGTGGGCTAAGCCAACGCCACCTCAATCTTGAC
Source organism: uncultured Acidobacteriaceae bacterium (assembly GCA_903849645.1). Classification (GTDB taxonomy): domain Bacteria; phylum Acidobacteriota; class Terriglobia; order Terriglobales; family Acidobacteriaceae; genus Telmatobacter. The sequence continues at coordinate 69,991 of CAINJJ010000036.1, forward strand.
CACGGAGGCCGCGGGGAAGGTGAAGCTGAGCCCGCCGGGCCGCAGCGCGACTTCCGCCGATCGCGTCTTCACCTGCTCCGGCTGGCCGAGGCTGTTGTGGGCGTGGATGTCGCTGGCGCCCACCACGAACGCTTTGGCGCTGGCTGCCGCCGCCCCGCGCAGGGCGATGAAGGCCTCGCGCGGCTGTGCCACGTCGGCATTGACCGCCGTCACGGTGAGCGTCTTGCCCTTGAGCGAGGCCGAGCCCTTGAGACCCGCAAAGCCGGCCGGCTTGCCGTCCCGGTCCCACTTTGCTTCCGGCGATGAGAACTCGGTGCGCAGGGCCGTGCCGCCCTGGTGGGCCGCGTAGAGCTCGAAGACGTTGAAGACCGGCGTGGTGACGAACTGATCGCCGTGGGTGAGGAAGAGCGAGTTGAGGCAGTTGACCAGTTGCGCGCAGGCGGCCATGCCCACCTTGTCGGCGTTGCGGTTGAAGATGTCGAGCGAGAGGCCGGTCATGACCGCGTCGCGCACCGTGATCTGCTGGCCGAGGATCTGCTCGGGAGAGTTCTCTGTGCCCGGCTTGTACCAGGGCCCGTACTCGTCCACAACCAGCTTGACCTTGTGGTCCAGGTCAAACTCGCCCAAGGCCGTCCAGTGGTCGAGGATGACGTTCTCCACGCGGTCGGTCTCGCGGCAAAGCTCATACCAGTCGATGGGATCAAACTTGAGGGCGTCGCCCTTGGCCGCGTCCCAGTCGTTGGATTTGCCGCGGCCGAGATTCCAGGCGTAGTGGTGCACGCTCAAGCCCCACACGCCGCGCATGTCGTGGCTCGGCTGCCCGTGGAGGAGTTTATTGAAGAAGCCCCGCGTCCAGGCCTGCTCGTCAGAGTTCGGCCCGCTGGCGACAAAGCGCAGCGGCACTCCGTAGCTCGGGACCCAGGTGGTGTAGCGCTTGAACTCGGTGGCGTACTCCTCCGGGTCGAAGTTGCCGCCACAGCCCCAGCTCTCATTGCCCACTCCCCAGTAGCGCACGTTATAGGGTTCCGGCGAGCCGGCGGCGGCGCGCGTCTCGGCCAGCGTCGTGGTGCCCTTGGGCGAGTTGCAGTACTCCACCCAGTGATCGAAGTCGAGCGGCGTGAGGCTGCGCACGTTACCCGCGATATAGGGCTCGGCGCCGGAAAGCTGGCAGAAGCGCACAAAGTCGTCGGTGCCGAAGTCGTTGGACTCGTAGATCTGCGGCAGGTTCTGCTTGCGCTGCTCGACGGTGAAGTTGTCGGTCCAGAAGTTGGTGCGGCGGGGGCGCTTGTCTTTGGGTCCGATGCCGTCGCGCCAGTCGTAGCTGTCGGCAAAGCAGCCGCCGGGCCAGCGCACCATGGGCGCCTTGATGGCCCGCATCTTTTCCAGCAGCGCCGAGCGCAGGCCATGCTGGTTGGGGATCTTCGACCCCTCGCCGACGTAGATGCCGTCGTAGATGACGGAGCCGAGGTGTTCGGTAAAGTGGCCATAGATCTCCGGCGCGATGGTCCCGATGGGCTCGTTGAGAAGGATCTCGATGTGGCTGTCGGCTTCAGCCGCGAGAGCTGCGCCCTTGCCAAACACCATGGCTGCCGCGGCCGATGCCGCCGCTGATTTCAGAAACTTCCGTCTTTGCATGATTTCGCTCCTTTGAATCCTCTGAAAGTGGTTGAGAATTCGAATTTCATTCGGGCAGTTGCTCGCCTCGCAAAGCTGAACCAAAGCCTCGAAGTGTCAGGGCACGACTTCAGTCGTGCCGTAAATGCCTCAAAACGAACTGGGCTTCAGCCCCTGTGCGCTTCTGCTTTTTCAAAGACAACGACCCATACGGATACTCCTCCGCCAGATTGACCAACCCCGCCTTCACCGGATTCTTCTCGATGTACTCCCGGTGCTGCTGAAAGCTCTGCTCATCCACAACGCGCACGTCTGAAAAACCCCGCTGCCAAACCTCGCCCTGGAATCCCAACTCCTTCCTGGCCCGGAATGAAAACCCGCCTTTGATCAACTGCATTGCCTTCTCAACACTCATATCACCTGAGACAGTCAGCAGAATGTGCACGTGATTCGGCATGACGACGAACTCGTGAATTGTCATTGCTCCGGACCGCATCTGGTTTCGAAGGACATCGATGAAGAGACCTGCCATGCGTTCGGTCTGGAAGAGGGATCTGCCGCCCGCCGCTCGGGTGGTGGTAAAGAACGTCCGTGCGACTCCCGTGGCGCTTGTCGGGTCCGAGGGCCGGGAAGGTTTTGTCATCGCAGGGGCTAAAGCCCTCCTTTTTTTGCGTTGCTTTCGGCACGACTGAAGTCGTGCCCTGACACTTCTTGCCTTCCCGGAGGCTGTTTCCGATTCTGGCACTCCTTCTGTCCCATGCACTTCGTGCCTTCCCGGAGCCTGTTTCCGACTCTGGCACTCCTTCTGTCCAATGCACTTCTTGCCTTCCCGGAGCCTGTTTCCGAGTCTGGCACTCCTTCTGTCCCATGCACTTCGTGTCTTCCCGGAGGCTGTTTCCGACTCTGGCACTCAATCTGTCCCATGCACTTCGTGCCTTCCCGGAGGCTGTTTCCGATTCTGGCACTCCTTCTGTCCAATGCACTTGGTGCCGCCACGGGCGCGTCGCGTGGGCTCCTGACAATCCTTCATCGCTCGAAGTGAACCCTACCCTGCCTTCTGCACCTCGGCCGCGATCCTCCGCAGTTCCGGCAGGATGCGTCCCAGGGCGATCGGCGCGGCATCTTTCGTTCCCAGGGCAAAATAGACGTCGCGATAGAGCGTGTACAGCTCTTCGTAGACCGCAGCCGCGGCGGCATCGGGTTCGATGGTGCGCAGCGGCAGGCAAACCGCCGCTTGCGCCTCCTCGATGGTCTTGTAGGCCCCCGCCGCCACAAGGGCGATGATTCCCGAGCCCAGGCTGGTGGGAATTCCTGCCGGGACCAGGACGGGCTTGTTGAGCACGTTGGCATAGACCCGGTTGAGCACTTCGCTCTTCTGCGGAATGCCGCCGGCATTGATCACACGGTCGATGCGCACGCCGTGCTCGGCCATGCGCTCCAGAATGATGCGGGTGTGGAAGGCGGTGCCCTCGATGGCCGCGAAGAGCTCGTCCTGCGCGGTGTGCACCAGGTTCCAGCCCAGTGTGACGCCGCCCAGCTCGGGATTGACCAGCACGGTGCGGTCGCCGTTATCCCAGCTCAGGCGCAGGAGGCCGGTCTGGCCCGCCTTGTAGTCGTCGAGGCCGGCAGAGAGTGCGCCCACCGTGGCGCCCGCGCGTTTGGCAATGGCGTCAAAGATGTCGCCCACGGCCGAGAGCCCGGCTTCGATGCCCGTGTAGTCCGGATGGACGCTGCCCGGCACCACGCCGCAGACGCCAGGGACCAGCTCCGCCTTGCGCGCCATGGCGATGATGCAGGTGGAGGTGCCGACCACGTTGACCGCGTCGCCCTCGCGAATGTTCGAGCCGAGCGCGTCCCAGTGCGCGTCGAACGCGCCAACGGGAATGGGAATGCCCGCCTTGAGGCCGAGCTGGGCGGCCCACTCCGGCGAAAGATGCCCGGCCAGGTGGTCGCTCGTCAGGAATTCGCCGCCGATCTTGGCTCGTACCCCAGCAAAGAGCGGGTCCACGGCGACGAGGAACTCCTCCGGCGGCAGGCCGCCCCACTTGGGGTTCCACATCCACTTGTGGCCCATGGCGCATACGCTGCGCTTGAGGCCGGCGACCGTCTTGACCCCGGCGAGCGTGGCCGCGACCATGTCGCAGTGTTCGAGGGCGGTGACGAAGTTGTCGCGCTTTTCAGGGTTGTGCCGCAGCCAGTGGAGGAGCTTGGAAAAGCCCCACTCGTGCGAATAGACGCCGCCGCACCAGTCAATGCCTTCAAAGCCGAGTTCGTGCGCCTTCGTGGTAATCTCCTGGGCCTCGGCAAAGGCCCGATGGTCGCACCAGAGGTAGTAGTCGTCCAGAGGCTCGAGCCCCTCGCCCACCACAATGACGCTCGACCCGGTGGTGTCGAGGGCGATGGCCGCGACCGTCTGGCCGTCGACGCCCGTTGCCTTGAGAGCGTCCTGCGTGGCCGCCAGCAGAGCCGCCATCTGGTCGGCGTGGGACTGGGTGGCGAAGTTGGGGTCTTCGCGGCGCCGGTGGAGGGGATAGGAGGCGGAAGCGGTGCCGATGGGACCATTCTTGCTGTCTACCAGCGTGACGCGCACGCTCAACGTTCCAAAGTCGACTCCGGCCACGATTGCCATAGAAAAGGACCCTCCCCAGTAAACGCTTTCCAGCTCGCACACCAGAGTACACTATTCCGGCCGTGGAACAGGCGAGTGCTTCAGGCTTCCCTGGGATGTGAAGCAGAGGCGCTACTTCTTGCCGGGGAGCAGGCCCTTCAGCTTGCCCATCAGGCCGGGCGCAGGCGCTCGCGCTGGGGCGGGCGCTGGGGCTGAGGTCGCATTTCCAGCTTTTGCAGCCTCCGGCTTGGCCGCAGGCGGGTTCGCGCCACCGACCACCCGGGCGTCCTTGATCTCCGGCGCCGGGCCGGCGTCGTTTTTTACCAGGATGGAGATTCTGCGGTTGGAGGGGTCTTCAGGGTTGTTTTTGACGCGCAAAAGCTGGTCGGCATAGCCGCGCACCTGCGTCACCTGGTCCGAGCGCACGCCATTCTGCTGGAGCAAGCGGCGTGCGGAGTTGGCCCGGTCGGCGGAGAGTTCCCAGTTGCTGTAGCCGGCAGGCTCGGAGTACGGCGTCGCGTCGGTATGGCCCTCGATGAGCAGCGCGTTGGGCAGTGTCTTCAGTTCTCCGGCCAGCAGCGCCAGCAACTCCTGGCCGTTGCCGCTCAATTTGGCGCTGCCCAGCTCATAGAAGGTGCCGTTCTTGTCTTCCAGCAGCTCGATGCGCAGGCCTTCCGGGGTGATGGTGATCTCGATTTGCTTGGAGAGCTTCTGCAACTCCTTGCGCGCCTTGATCTGCTCTTCGAGCTTTTCCTTCAGCTTCTGCATGTTTTCGTCATGGACGGTGGTTACGGCCACGCCGTCCCCGGCCATGGTGGTGCCCAGCAGGCTCCCGGTGCCCTTGGGGTCGTTGAAGTAGCCGGCCACGGCCTTTTTTACCTTTTCGCTTGAGCCCATGAGCCACAGGACGATGAACAGCGACATCATGGCGGTGACGAAGTCGGCATAGGCTACCTTCCACGCGCCGCCGTGATGGCCACCGTGGCCGGACTTCTTCTTGATGACGATGATGGGCGCCTTGGCTGTCATAGTGCCGCTCTCTTTCCCCGCTGTGTTCTAGGCCGCGGCTGCTTCCGCCGCGACCCCGCCGCCCTTGCAGCTCTTCTCCATCTCGTCGAAGCTCGGCCTCAGGTGGGCCGGAATGGCGCGCCTTCCCATCTCGATGGCAATCATGGGAGCCGCTCCTTTGAGAAACGAAAGCAGCAGCACGCGCAGCACATGGAGGTACTCGTTGTGTGAATCCGCCGTCTTGGCCATATTCGAACTGAGGGGCCCGGCCACCCCGTAGCAGAGCAGGATGCCCAGAAATGTGCCCACCAGGGCCGCGGCCACCTTCTCGCCAATCTGCTCCGGCGGGCCGCCGAGCGAGCCCATCGTGATGACCACGCCCAGGACTGCCGCCACAATGCCCAGCCCCGGCAGGGCATCGGCGACCGTGTTGAGCGCGCTCACCGGCTGCGTGGCTTCATGGTGGTGGACCTCCATGTCCAGCTCCATCATCTGGTCCATGTCAAACGGTTCCACGCCGCCGGTGATGGCCATGCGCAGGGTGTCGCAGACAAAGTCGCGGGCGTGGTGGTCGGCCAGGAAGTCGGGATAACTCTTGAAGATGGAGCTCTCCTTGGGCTTTTCCACGTCCATCTCCACGCTCAGAAGTCCCTCTTTCCGCACCTTGTTGAGAAACTGGTACATCATTTTGAGGGTGCTGAGGTAGCGCGCCTTGCCAAAGGGCGATCCCTTGAGCACGCCCATGAGCCCGCCGGCGACGCCTTTGATGATGTGCATGGGGTTGGCCACCAGCAGGGTGCCGATGGCGGCCCCGACCAGGATGAGCAACTCCGCCGGCTGCACGAGCACGGCAAGATGGCCTTTCTCCATGAGGAAGCCGCCGATGACCGCGCCAAAGACAATGAGAATTCCTATGATGGCAAACACTGCTGCCCCCCTGGTGCGGCGGTGATCTGGTTTCCGCCGGCTTGAAAGCTTGTAAACATTGCGGCTTTGGCGCGTTCCAGCAGTTGGGTGAGCGATTGCTCCCGCTCCGCCTGGGCCGCGCCGATGCTGACCGTCAGCGATATCCGGTCGCCCCACCAGCGGAAGTCGGCGGTGCGCGCCAGCCCCGCGAGCTTCTGGGCGTGGGCTTTGAGCATATCCAGGGTCCGCTCGTGCGAGATGATCAGATACTCATCGTCGCCCCAGCGGCCCAGCGCTTCGGTTGGCCGGAGCCCGTTGGCCAGCGTCCGCTCCACTTTTTCCAGCATCGTCTCGCATGCCCCGACGCCGTGGGTCTTGCGCAACTCGTGGCCCTGGTCCACGGTGATCCACAAGACTCCAAAAACCGGGCCGCCGTGGCGAAAGTCCGCAAGGAAGCCGCTCAGCCGGTCCTCAATCTCCGCCTGGCTGGCCTGCACGCTTTGACTGTTGCTTGACTCACCGTGCGGGAGCGCATCCAGGCTCTCGGCAGGGTGAAACACGACCGCCAACCCGATCCGCCCGCCCAGCCCATCGCGCAGGAGCAGCGTCTGTGTCATGGCAGCGAGGGAGTGTCCGAGCTTGTGCTGCACATGAATCAGCGCGCCGCGGCCGCCATTCTGCGCGGGGATGGGGTCTTCTTCTTCACTGAGTTGCCAGGCCGGCAGCAGAGGCGACAACGCCGCTGGTACCGGACGTCCCACCAGGTCCGCGCCGCGGTGGCCTGTAATCGCCTCGGCGGAGCGGTTCCAGAAGACCACGCGCCCGTCGAGGCTCAACAGGGCAATCCCCTCTGGAAGACTATCCAGCACCGCCTCAAACAGCTCCGCGCGTTCGCTCATCCGAGCCCCTCAAGAGTGTTCATCGGCGGGACGCACGTCCTCTTGACTGTCGGCAGGCTGTTTCAAGGGATTTGATTTAGCAAAGGAATTGGCGCTGAGGGGGCGGCTCCGTCAGGGGAAAGCGCCGGGGGGCTCAACTGGCGAAGCAGGGGGGGGGCAGGTTGCGGCCGCGCGCTGAAGTCGTCAGGCTTGCGCTGCGATGCTCATTGGCAGCCGCACAATGAAGCGCGTGTCTCCCGGCACGGACTGGACCTCGATGGTCCCGCCGAACTTCTGGGTGACGATGCGATGGACAATCTCCAGCCCCAGCCCCGTGCCGGAGCCTTGCGGCTTGGTGGTAAAGAACGGCTCGAAGATATGCGGCAGCACCTCGGCGGGAATGCCCGCTCCGTGGTCGCCGATGCAGACCGCCAGCCAGCCGGCTCCGCCTTCCGCGGGCTCGGTCCAGGTTGAAATTTCGACCGCGCCGCCTTCCGGCGATGCGTCCGCGGCGTTGTCGATGAGGTTGGTCCACACCTGGCTCACCGCCGTCCCGCGCGTCTGGATCAGGGAGGGATGCGCGGCAAAGCGCTTCTCCACCGTGATGCGCTTGCCGCGCAGCTTGTGGCCGAGAATCGTGAGGGTGCTCTGCAGGCTGTCGTGGATATCGAGTGCCTGGGCCTGGGAGCGGTCGTCGTAGGCGAATTTCTTGACCGCCATCACCAGGTCGGAGACCCGCGCGATGCTCTCCTCGATGGCGCAGACCAGGGTGACGCTGGAAACCAGAGCCTCGAGCCAGTTGAGCGCGTCAGAGAAGTTGCCTGCCTCAAAGGCGTCCTTGGCGCAGGCCAGCTCTTCCGGCTTGAGGCCGATGGCCACCAGCGCGGGAGCGATGGTGAAGGCGTTTTCGACCCCGGCGGCCGCCAGCCACTCGGCCATTGCTTCCTCGGCGTCCGACTGCTCGAGACTGCCCATGGCCGGAGCGTGGCAGGCGCAGAGGGTCTGCTCCATCAGGCCGCGCATGCACTCCAGTTGGAGCGGCGTCTTGGGTTTGTCATTGAAGCGCAGGCTCAGTTGCTGCAGCCGCAGCAGGTTCTGGCGCAGTTGCGACGCCGCCCGCTTGGCGGCCGAGCCGGGGTTGTGGAGTTCGTGCATCAGGCCGGCGGCCATGGTGCCCAGAGAGACCAGTTTCTCCCGGTGCAGCGCCTCCACCTGGTAGGTCTGGAGCCGCTGCGCCATGTTGGCCAGCACCACCTTGCGCAGGGGAGGGCAGGCGCTCATCAGCGCCCAGAAGTCCTGCTCCGCGAAGCGCAGGAGCGTCGAGTCCCGTGCCGCCTCAATAAAAAAAGGGGAGTAGTTCTTGCCGGCCAGCAGGGGAGTTTCGCCAAAGCCCTCGCCGGGACCGGCCACGCCGACCAGGGTACGTGTGCCGTCCGGCTCCGGGCGCTCGGCGCGCATTTCGCCTTCCAGAACCACCCAATAGGAGCCTGCGGTGGGACCCGGCTCCACCAGAACGGTCCCGGCCCAGACCTTGAGTCGCTCCGCCCGGTCCACACCGCCGAGGGCGCTCAGGTCAGCTCTCGCGAAGGGGAGCGTTCGCCCCAGCGCCTCGCCAAGCTCCAGCAGTGGCACTGATTCGATCACCATGGGTTGTCCGGCCTTGCTCATCTTCGCTTGCCTGTCTCCAATCAAAAACCTGCCAGGTACTGGTGGGCGAACTGCACAGCTATGGAGCCCTCGCCCACCGCTGAGGCAACCCGCTTGACCGACCCGTGCCGCACATCGCCGGCCACGAACACGCCCGGCACGCTTGACTCCAGCAGAAACGGATCCCGTGCTTCACGCCATGACTCCGGCAGCTTGCCCTCGTGGCGCAGATCCGGTCCTGCCAGCAGAAACCCCTTTTCATCCCGCAGGATCGAAGCCGGCAGCCATTCAGTGCCCGGCGCTGCACCGATGAAGACAAAGAGCGACGATGCGGGCACCCTCTGTTCCCCGGACGGGCCGCTCAGGCGAAGCGCCTCCAGCCGCTCCTCGCCAAACGCCTCGACCACCTGCGTCTTTGACTCCAACACAATATTGGATGTGCGTTCGATCTCATCGATTAAGTATTTCGACATGGTGGCGGCCAGGCCCTCGCCGCGCACGAGCATGGTGACCTTGCAGGCAAACTTGGCAAAGTGCAGGGCCGCCTGCCCGGCGGAGTTGGCTCCGCCCACGACATAGACCTCTTCGTCCTTGCAACTGACGGCCTCGACCAGGGCGGCTCCGTAGTAGATGCCGCGGCCCGTGAGGCGCCCGGCGCCCTCGATCTCCAGCTTGCGATACTGCACGCCCGGCGCCAGCAGGACCACGTGGCTGGCCACCTCGCGCCCGTCGGCGAGCTGCACAAACCGGTATTGCCCCTCGATGCGGAGGCCGGTGGCGCGCTGGGAGAGGAACTCCGCCCCAAACCGCGACGCCTGGATGTGGGCGCGCCGTCCAAGGTCCTCGCCGGTGATGCCGGAGGGGAAGCCGAGGTAGTTCTCGATGCGGGAGGACGAGCCGGCCTGGCCTCCAGGGGCTTCGGGCTCGATCACCAGCGTCCGCAGCCCCTCGCTGGCCCCGTAGACCGCCGCCGCGAGACCAGCCGGTCCCGCCCCGACCACCACCATGTCATAGAACTCCTGCGCCGCCTGGGTGCTGAGTCCCACCCGCGCCGCCAGTTGCTCGGGCCGCGGGTCCACCAGCGAGCTTCCATCGGCAAAAAGCACAACCGGCAGATGATCCGGGGCGAGATTGCGCTCCTTCAAGAGCGCCAGGGCATCTTCGCCGCCGGCCACGTCGAGCCAGCGATAGGGAACATGGTTGCGCGAGAGAAAGCTGCGCACATTGTGGTCTTTGAGCGACCAGCGGTGCCCGATGACGCGCAGGCCCTCAAACGGGGGCCGGTAGCCCGCCTGCCAGTCCTCGAGCAGGTCAGTCAACACCGGGTAGAGCTTCTCCTCGGGCGGGTCCCAGGGCTTGTTGAGGTAGTAGTGAATACGGGCGGTGTTGATGGCGCGAATGGCCGCATCGGTGTCCGCGTATGCCGTGAGCAGCACCCGGCGGGCCTCGGGATAGAGATCCCGCGAGCGTTCCAGCAGTTCGACGCCAGTCATCCCCGGCATCCGCTGGTCGCTCAAGAGCAGGGCCACCGGCTCCTGGCGGGCCTTCAACTGCGCCAGCGTATCCAGCGCCGCCGGGCCGCTGGCCGCCCGCATCACCCGGTAGGTGGCGCCGTATTGGCGGCGCAGGTCCTGCACTACGGCTTCCAGGACATTCACGTCGTCGTCGATCGCCAGCAGAATCGGTCTCGCCATATACTTCCAGTGTAGGGCCAGTGTGAGCTGGAGTTTGAACCTGCTTGCTCCGCCGACCCAGAGATTTTTCGTGACCGGAAAGTTGACCAGGTTGTAATCTTAAGGTCACGTCCAATGAAATACCAATAGGGACCTCTGGAACTGCTCCGGTAACCAAAGAAATGGGAAGTGTTCCAGAATGTTGCGGATTGAGTCACTTCGAGAGTCTTTCCTCGATCTGCCGATAGTACCCCAAGGGCAGAAACCAATGGCTGCGCGCGCGGCCGTTTCAAGGTTGAGCGGAAACGGGGCAGGGCGGGCTTGCAGTTGGACTTTGGGGCTGTTCAGCGGTTGAGGCGCACATCATGAATAAGATCATCCTGGCCGATTCACAGGCAATCTTCCGCGCAGGCACAGCCAAGGTTCTGGCCATGGACGAGGACCTGCGCATCATCGCGCAATGCACGGACCTTGATCGAATGCACCACGCCGTGACGACCTTTCCCGTTTCGATTCTGATCTTTGCAGCCTCACTGCGGCCCGATTTGTCCCGTTTGCACATGATGCTCGATGCGATGAGCAGCCGGGGAATCGTGATTGCCGAAAACGGCGAGTCCGCCACGGGATTCCTGCAACAGGGTTACCGTGGTGTGGTCTATCGGAACGTCACCGGGCCCGCCATGGTGGATTGCGTGAAGAGTGTGGCTGGCGGAGGCACCTGGCTGCCCACGCAACTCATGCAGGGCGAATCCATGGAAGAGGACATGGTCGGCACACGTGTCCGCGACCGCCTCACGCCCAAGGAGATGCGCATTGTGGCCCTGATCGTCCAGGGCTGCAAGAACCGCGAGATTGCAACGCGGCTCAAAACCACCGAACAGGTGATCAAGAACTACCTGCGCTCGATCTATGACAAGACCGGCGTCAGCGACCGGCTCGAGTTGGCGCTGTTTACCATCCATCACCGCGTACTGGCCGCCGCCGCCGCCGAGGTGGGCAACAGACTCGAAGCGGAACAAGCCGCCTCGTCCTCCCTCTCAGCCTGAGATTCGTATTGCCTTCTTCTTGATGGATCGAACAAAGCGGGGAAGGGCAGTCGCCCTTCCCCGCTTTGCTCTGTGCGCCTAACCTACGGGACGGTGATCACGACCTTGCCAACCTGCTGGTTCGACTCCAGGAACTGGTAGGCCGCCACGGTTTCTGCAAAAGCGAAGGTCCGGGCAATCTTGGGGACGAATCGCCCGTCAGCGAGCCGGTCAAATACATACTTCTTTGCCGCCGCCGCCGTCTCCGGATTACGCGTTACCTGCAAAAGCGTGTACCCGTGGACGTTGAGGCACTTCACCATCGCCGCCATCATGGGAAACGGGGTGGCCGCGCCAGCCAGGCCCCCGTACTCGATCAGGTGCCCGCCAAAAGAGGCTCCTTCGGCAAGCTTTTCAATTCCCGGGCCCGCCACCGGGTCGAACGTGATGCGAACACCCTTGGCGCCGGTGATATTTTTTACCCGCGCAACATAATCCTCCTCGTCGCTCACGATGACGTGGTTGGCTCCCAGGGCCAGCAACTCCTCCCGCTTGGCCGCGGTGCGGGTCACGGCAATCGAGGTGGCGCCGTGGTCCTTGACGATCTGAATCGCGGCCAGGCCCACGCTGGAAGAAGCCGCGGGAATGGCGACGAAGTCGCCTGCATGGATGCCGCCCACCAGCACCAGCGCCCCATACGCCGTCAGGTACTGCATCCAGATGGCGGCGGCCTCGACGGGCGTGAGGTTGGCCGGGTACTCGCCCAGGACATCGACAGGTACGACCGCCTCCTCGCCCAGGGTGCCGTAGCGGTTTTGCGAGAAGCCGGGCACCGTGGCGACCGATTTGCCAATCCAGGCAGCGTCCACGCCCTCGCCGACAGCTTCCACCACTCCAGCCACTTCATAGCCCAGGCGGGAAGGCACATGCGGCTTCTCAAAGTAATGGCCGTGGTAGTAGACCGACTCCGCGCGGTTGAGGCCGGCGGCCTTGACCCGCAGGCGCACCTCGCCCCTGCCGGGCTCGCGCACGGGAACGTCTTCGATCCGCAGGTTCTCCGGACCACCCAGCGCATGAAAGCGAACAATCTTAGGCATCGTATTCCTCCTGCCGTTGGATGGCGATGGCGGGCGGGAGGATTCTGTGAAGATGCGCTGAGACTGCGGCGGGGCCTGGACCGCACGAACCTAGCGTGCAACGGAGATGCGGACCCCGGCCTGATGCGACCGGGGCAGCGCATATCGCGAGTTCTGCTGATTTGCTTCTACAGCTTCTCCGCCACGCTCTTGGCCTGGGTAAAGAGGTAGAGATAGTCCGGGCCGCCCGCCTTGGAGTCTGTGCCGCTCATGTTGAAGCCGCCAAAGGGGTGCGCGCCCACCATGGCGCCGGTGCACTTGCGGTTGAAGTAGAGGTTGCCCACGTGGAACTCGCGGCGGGCATGGTCGAGCTTGGCGCGGTCGCTGGAGTAGATGGCGCCGGTGAGCCCATATTCCGTGTTGTTGGCCACCTGGAGCCCCTCGGCAAAGTTCTCCACCTTGATGAGCGCGAGGACCGGCCCGAAGATCTCTTCCTGGGCCAGCACCGCGTCCGGGGCGATGTCGGCAAAGACGGTCGGCTCAAGGAAGTAGCCGCCGTCCTCGGTCACCGGCGCGGACCCGCCAGCCACCAGCCGGCCTTCCCGCTTGCCGGTCTCGATATAGCCGAGCATGGAGTCGAGGGCGGCGCGGTTCACCACCGGGCCGAGGTTGTGGTTGGCCGCCGGGTCGCCCACGGTCAACTGCGCCACGCGCTCGCGCACGCGCTCCACAAACACGTCGTACAGGGGCGCCTCGATGATGGCGCGGGAACAGGCCGAGCACTTTTGCCCGCTGAAGCCGAAGGCAGAAGCAACGACGCCCTCGACAGCGGCGTCGAGGTCGGCGTCGGCGCAGACCAGGATCGAGTCCTTGCCGCCCATCTCCAGAATGGTGCGCTTGATCCAGATCTGGCCGGGCTGGGCCTTGGCCGCGCGCTCGTGGATCTCGAGGCCCACGGCCTTGGAGCCGGTGAAGGCGATGAAACGGGTCCTGGGATGCTCCACAATGGCGTTGCCGAAGCTGGCGCCGGAGCCGGGGCAGAAGTTGACCACGCCGCCGGGCATTCCGGCCTCTTCCAGCACTTCGACGAACTTGGCGGCGATGGTGGGCGCGTCGCTGGAGGGCTTGAGGATGACCGTGTTGCCGCACACGATGGAGGCCGCCGTCATGCCGGCCATGATGGCGAAGGGGAAGTTCCAGGGCGGAATGACCGCGCCCACGCCAAGCGGGATGTAGTGGAGCTCGTTGCGCTCGCCGGGGAACTGGATGGGCGTGGTGGCGGAGGCCAGGCGCAGGGCCTCGCGCGCATAGAACTCCAGGAAGTCGATGGTCTCGCCCACATCGGCGTCGGTCTCGGCCCAGTTCTTGCCCACCTCATAGGTGAGCCAGGCGCGGAACTCGAAGGCCCGCTGGCGGATGATCTCCGCGGCGTTGAGAAGCAGGGAGACACGGGTCTCGACCGGGGTGCGGCTCCAGCTCTCGAAGGCATCGAGGGCGGCCTTCATGGCGAGATTGGCGTGTTCTGCGCCAGCCTTCTGGTGGAGGCCTACGAGTTGCGCGGGGCGGGCCGGGTTGAGGGAGCGGATCTTGCCCTCGGTGCGGAGGCGCTGGCCGCCAATGACGAGGTCGTACTCGCGGCCGAGCTGGCCTCCGAGCTGGTCCAGCGCGGCCTTCATGGAGCGGGCGACGGAGGGCGATTTGAAGTCGACAAAGGCTTCATTGACAAACCCGCCCTGGGGCGAGCGCGGCTGAATCTGCGTGGAAAGCGAACTGGTAGCCATAACGCATCGATTGTAGCCGAGGGGCGGGTTACGCGACGACCCCAACAGACCAGTGAGTATGAGGCTAGCGAGCGGGGGATTGCGGAGGATGGTGCGCCCAGGCTTCGACGCCAAGGCTGCGGCAGGAGAGCGTGGCGATCTGGGCGGCACGGCGCAGGGATGGCTCGAACTGCCCGGTCAGCGCAAAGAAGTGGCAGAAGGCGCCGTGGAGGACGTCGCCCGCGCCGAGGGTGTCGGCGGCGTCGATGGGCTCGATTTCGATGGCGAAGCGGCGGCCGCGGTCGGAGCCGAAAATTGGCTTTGCGCCGCGGGTCACGGCGGCAAACGGGACGCCCTGGGCGGCGAACCAGGCCAGGGTTGCCTCGGGTCCGGATTCCTGGCCGGGGACGCGAAACCGCTCGCTGCAGATGGCAGCGGTGAGCAGGGGCGCCAACTCTGCGGTGAGGGGCTTCCAGCTTCCGCCGTCGAGGCAGAGGGCTGTGCCGGCGGCGCGGCAGGCGGCCAGCAGGGGCAGCGTTTCGTTGAGGTGAAAGCCGTCACAGAGGGCGACCGGCGGCGGCGCGGCCCACGCGGCGGGGACCTCGGCTGCCCAGGAGCCGGTCAGGCGGCGCAGGGGAACGCTGGAGATGGGCGGATTCACGATGGTGCGGCTGCTGGTGGCCGCGCTCAGCAGGACGGTGGAAAGAGGCGCTTCGTAGGCTGAGCCGTCCGCCAGGTCGAGCAGTTGGATGCCGAGCCGGTTCAGTTCACGGCGCACTGCCGCGGCCGCCATGCCCTGGCCCAAGGCTGTGATGAGCAGGGAAACGCCGCCGAGCAGCGCGTGGGTGATGGCCGCGTTGACGGCCGGGCCGCCGGGCGCGGCGTGGAAGGCGCGGGCGTAGGCCTTGGTGTCCTCCTCGGGGAGCGTGTCGAGCCGGTAAAGGACGTCGAGCGTGGCGCGGCCAATGAAAAGGATGCGTGGCTTGCAGGCTCCGGTCTCAGTGGTCATGGGTCGATTGTACGGAGCGTGGGGGGGTGACAGGATTGAACAGGGCGCGAGGGCAGAGGTCTCGGGCTGCCCACCCGGATTGGGTGGCAGGTGAATGGGGGGGGGCGCGCCAAGTTACTGGAAGACAGGCCGACGGGTCCAGGTTCATGGTTCCCAGCCCTCCACAAAGAACGTGGAAGATGGGCACCCGCTTTTGTGGGTTAGTTGAGTCTTGGGAGGCGTAGGGTGGGCCACCCGCCCTTTGAGGGTTGACCGGGCCACCTGCCCGGATGGAAGCCAAGAACGAGCAAACCGCCCCGAAGGACGGCTCGCGGAGGGATCAGAGAGCCCTACAGCCGCTACTGATCGCCTATCTTCGTAACGATCAGGTGCGGATTGGCGACGTTCAGCGGCGTGCCGTCCTTGGTGAACTTCACTTCCAGCACGTACTTCTTACCCGGCAGGGTCGCGAAGCTCCCAAGGAACTTGAAGATGTTGTCCTTTGGATACATGCCTGCGGCATGAGTTGTGCTTGATCCGCTATATGTGATTTTCCCATCCTCCCAGACGGTCCAGTCTGCTCGAAGCAACCGATCATTGAGAGGGCAGTCCTTCCAAGATTCGGGCGAATCATCAGCGGTCGTCATCATGCATACCATTTGTGGCGTTGGAAATGGCTTCTCCACCTGAACCATGATCCAGTACCAGCTCGACGGAGGAGAGAACTCAGGCGTTCGGACGGTTCCAACCGCGAGCGACACCGGGATATCCACGACGGAGTATCGATACGGATGATCTTTATCGGAATAACAATGCTTGATTGGCTTGATCTCCGGGGTCATTTTGAGGTCATGAATTTTGTGAAAAGTCTCCTCGACGGTATAGCAACGCTTATCGCTGTTTTGACCACGTGCCGGTGCACTGTACAGCAGCACGGCAAAACAAAAAAGGGCGGCAATTACTGTGCCATAGCTGTTTCTGACTAATTGTTCCATCGTTCACCATCCTTTTCATGTTTTGTTGTCTCGGTGCCCCTTATCAACCTTCATCTAGTGTTCCGCCCACAGTACTCCGGCCAGGATGGCTGGCCCAAACACCTCGGCGTGGGGCACACCCGAAACCCCTCCTGCATGTAGGACGCTCTCGACGAACTGTGCGCAGTTATTGAAGATCAAGTTATAGTGCCCGGGATTATCTTTCCGACTGCTCATTGCGTCCTTCATCGCTGCGGCCTGATCCGCCGAAATCGGGATGTGTCGGTAATAATGCTGCGCGACCTCGCCGCTGGGGCTGGTATGTGCCTGCAGATCGTCCTCTGGGTTTCCCGCAGGAGCCCCGAACAATCGCTTGTACCAAGGAACATGGGAATCTTTGGTCGAGTATCCCTGCGTATCATCGGTATCGACGCCTACTCCGATGTGCCCAAAACCTCCGGCACTCTTCGGCCAGTACGAAACGCTCACATAATCAGTGCTTTGACCCTGAGTCGAATTCGCATTCTGCTGTTGGGCCACATCTGTTCGCGACAATGGATTATTCCGAACATAAGCATACAGATTCAAGCTTTGCGGATCGTCCAGTTTTGCGTACGGCACCGGCTCTTCCTTCGCGCTCCAGTCCGGCGACAGGAACCGGCCCATCACACTGCTGTAGTAGCGTGCTTCGAAGTAGTCGTTTCCAGATTCTGAGTCACGTTCTTTGCCGGTGAAACGGTGTGGCGAGAAGCGCAGTGTGGTTGCACAAACGGCGGAGTCCGTCATAGATGTGGACACCTCCATCGTAGGTGAATCCCAGGGGTGGTGAGGGTGGCCCTGGGATTTGGGGCGGGCGTTCATCGGGTTTCGGTGAGGGCGTCGGTGGCTTTGGACATTTTGGCGGTGCGTTCGAGTTTTTCCCAGTTGAAGGGTTTGCCGTCGATGGCGCGCTTGAGGGTTTTGAAGAGGACGATGGAGAAGACCTGGCGGTAGGCGAAGCGCTGCAGCCAGATGTGGAAGAGGAGCCATCCGTCGCCCTTGTTGGCGGGGTGGCGGCGCTCGAGGGAGAAGGCGATGGAGGAGGTGAGGAAGTCGATGAGGAGGAATGCGCCGAAGTAGGCGAGGAGCTTTTCAAAGCTGGCCGCCGAAGCCGCCTCGGGGTGGTAGTAGCGGTCCACGAAGTAGTGGATGACGCCGGCCACAAACATGAGGTCGATGAAGGGCGAGACGAGGGGCAGGAGCATCTGGAAGATGAGGATGTTGGGCAGGGCGAAGAGGCCCATGGCCTTGTTGCGGACGAAGGCGAGGCGGTGCTTCCAGACGGCCTGGAGGATGCCGAAGGACCAGCGGAAGCGCTGGCGCATGAGGCCCTTGGCGTCGATGGGCGCCTCGGTGAAGGCGAGGGAGCGGTCCTCGTAGACGACCTTGAGCTTGAGCTCGAGCAGGGCCATGGTGAGGTCGGCGTCTTCGGCGACTGTGTTGATGGGGTAGCCGCCGACGGCCTTGACGGGGGCGGTGCGCCACGCGCCGATGGCGCCGGGGACGACGGTGACCACGTTGAAGAGGTCGAGGGCGCGGCGCTCGAAGTTCTGGCTGGTGATGTATTCAAGGGCCTGCCAGCGGGTCCAGAGGTTGACGCGGTTGCCGACTTTGGCGTTGCCGGCGACGGCGCCGATGAGCGGATCTTCAAAGTGGGGGATGAGCTTGGAGATGGCGTCGGAGGCGATGACGGTATCGGCGTCGATGCCGACGTAGATCTCTTCCTGGAGCAGTTCGAGAGCGTAGTTGAGGGCCGCGGCCTTGCCGCCATTGGGCTTGGTGAGCACCTGCACGCGCCCCGAGGCGATTTCAGCGGTGTAGGCGGCTTTGGCCACCTCAAAGGTGCGGTCGCTGGAGCCGTCGTCGATGACGATGATGTGCAGGTTGGGGTAGTCGGAGTTGAGCACCGAGCGGACGGTGCGCACGATGACGGTCTCTTCGTTGTAGGCGGGAATGAGGACGGCGACCCTGGGGTTGTAGCCGGGCGAGGCCACGCGGTGAGGGCGGCGGAGGCGGTCAATGATGGCCAGGACGCCGACGAGGATGAGGCGGGCGCTCATGAGGATGTCGCCTACAAAGAACGCCATGACGATGAAGTGGCCGATGATGGCGAGGCCGGAGAAGGCGATGGAGTCAGGCAGGGCGCGGACGTATTGCCGGACGGTGAGCTGCGGCATGACCTCGGCGGTGGTTTTGCCCATGAGGGCGGAGACGGGGACGATGGTGTAGCCGTGGGCGCGGAGGGTGTCGATCAGAACAGGCAGGGCGGCCACGGTGGCGGAGCGGTCGCCGCCGCCGTCGTGGAGCAGGATGATGGAGCCGCGAAACTGGGGCTTCACCTTCATGGTGGCCAGTTGGTCGAGGATGGATTGCGAGATCTCGGCGGGGGACTTGCGGGGATGCTCGTCCCAGTCATCGGTGTCCATCTTGTTGCCGATGATGGTGTAGCCCTCCTGCTGGATGTGTTCCACGGGGGCGGCCTGGTCGTCGGTGTCGGGCTCCTGGTCAATGGAGTAGGGGGGGCGGAAGTAGAGGGGCTGCACGCCGAGCTTGCTGGCGAAGAGGCGCTCGGTAAGGGTGAGTTCCAGGTCGAGCTGGCGCTGGGAGATTTCGCTGATGTCGGGATGCGAGTAGGTGTGGTTGCCGATCTCGTTGCCTTCGCGCATCACGCGTTTCATGAGGCCGACGTTCTCCTGGGCCTCGGCGCCGATCATCATGAAGGTTCCCTTGACGCCCTTGGCCTTGAGGATGTCGAGGATCTTCGGGGTCCACTTGGGGTCAGGGCCGTCGTCAAACGAGAGGGCGACCTGGGTGGGGTGGTAACCGTACTGCTCCACGGTGTAGGTGTGGGGGTAGACGTCCATGTGCTCATCGACGATGAGCTTGATGCGCGGGTCGGGCTCGTCGGTGTCCACGGTGACGGTGCGGCGGCCGGGCTGGGGATGGCCGGTGACGCGAAGGATGTCCCCATCGCCCTCGGTGTCCACGTCGTGGCCGGGGAGCAGGGTGTCGAGATCCTGGAGGGACTCGGGATTGCTGGGCTTGTCCCAGATGTTCCAGATGGTGCTGTCCTCTGAGCCCAGTCGCCAGAGGGCGAAGGTCTGCAGTCCGAGGCCGCGGGCGGCGCGGAGCTCGTTGAGCATGGTGACGCCATCGAGAAACCAGACGACGTGGCGCTGGTTGTTGTCCTCATCGATGTATTCGTAGTGGGGGTTGAGGGTGTCGTAGTCGAGGTCGAGGTCGGCGTCGGCGTCGGCGGCGCGCTGCCATGCCTCGGCCACCTGGAGCACGTCGGTGTTGAGGATGTGCGGCTTGGGATGCCTGCGATCCTTGGGGTCGGGAATGGAGAGTGTCCAGTCGTAGCCATAGTTGCCGAGGGCGCAGATGATCTTCTCTTTGGGGACCACCTTGAGGACGCGGACGAGGTTGTCGACAAACCATTTCTGACTGGCAACCGGTCCGGGGGCGCTCTCGACTTCGTGCTCGTCGTAGTTCATGAGCAGGATGCCGTCGGAGTTGGCGGCGAGGAGCTTGAGGTCCTCGTCTTCCGTGGAGACGGCGGTATTGACATAGAGGCGCAGGTTGCGCGAGTGCATGTCGGCATAGAGCTCACGCACAAAGGTCAGGTAGCCCTCGTCGGCGTTGTCGGGCAGGTTTTCGATGTCGAGCGACAGGCCGCGGTAGACCGGATAAGCGGTGAGCAGGCGGATGATCTGCTGGCGGAGCGCGGAGCGTTTGCCCAGATCATTGAGCACCGCGCCAAACTCGGGGTCGAACATCTGCTTGCGCGGGTTGAAGTTGTTGAGGTGAGGGAAGATTTCAGTGTCTTCCTTGGCGCCCTGAATGACCCGCTTGACCTTGTTGAGTTCATCGGGGTCGCGCACCTGGCCGTTGTCGATGACAGCGTATTCGCGGTTGTCGCCGGTGAGGCCGAGCAGGTTTCCGTCGGGCGCGTTGGTGTGGAGCCACTCGGGAAAGAGCATGTCGATCTGGTGGACGTGCTCCTTGAGCGAGGAGTAGCTGTCGGCGTCGTCCTGCACATAGTAGGCGGCGCGCAATCCTTCGCCGGTGTTGAAGGGGATGTCAGAGGGCTTGCGGTCAGTCTTGCGCCGCGCCGGACGGGCAGCTTTGGCGCCGCGGGGGACTGGCGGGCGGGCGTTGAGGGCCTTGTAGTTGTGTTTGGGCGCGGGCAGCAGCAGCTCAGGCAACTGCTGATAGCGCAGCACGTTGAAGATGAAGCCGGCCAGAACCAGCGTGGAAACAACGGCCGTAATGTCGAGGATGCGGCGAAGGCGCTTCCATCGTTTCCGCTGCGGGTCAAAGAATATCTGTTTATCGGGCATGAACGGTCTCGTTTACCGGGCTTCTCTTGACTATAAGCGGGCGAAGAAGGCGGGGAAACTGCGCCCAGCCCAAGGAGATAGCGGAAAATGGAGCAAAGGGGCGAAAACCGGTCGCAAGCGGTCGACGCTATACAGTACGAATCTATGGAAGAGGCACCCCAGAGTCAATTGAAGGCCGCGCGGCCGGCTGCATCCCGCGTGCGCGATGGGCTGTCGGTAGGGCTGGCGCTGGCCGCCGGGCTGGGGCTGCGGCTGTGGATGCTGGGGCATCTCTACGAGGTGACGGGCGACGCGCAGGTCTATGGCGAGCTGGCCAAGAACCTGCTGCGGCGGGGGCAGTATGCGCAGTCGCTGGCCACGGGCGCGCTGCACCCGACGCTGATTCGGCTGCCTGGGTTTCCGCTGCTGCTGGCGGCGTGTTTCCGCGTCTTTGGGATGGAGAACTACGCCTCGGTGACCTGGGTGGCGATTGCCCTGGAGCTTGTGGGCTGCCTGCTGCTGGCCGACTGCGCCCGCCGCATCGCACCGCCGGTGCTGGCGCGGGGAGCGGCCCACGCGACGCTGTGGCTGGGGGTTCTGTGCCCTTTCACGGCCTCGTACGCGGCGCTTCCGCTCACGGAGACGCCCACGCTGTTTGTGCTGGCGCTGGCGCTGTGGGCGGCGGCGCGGTTTCGCAACAAGCCGGAGTGGGGGAGCGCGCTGTGGTTTACCCTGGCCGTAACCTACGCGGCCCTGCTGCGGCCGGATGGCGCCCTGGCCGCGGTGGCGCTCGCCCCGGCATTGCTGGTGGGGCTGCCGAAGGGGAGCGGGACGCCGACAACGGGGAAGCTGGCGCGGATGGCGCTGGTCTGCACTCTGCTGGCGCTGACGCCCTTTGCCGTCTGGACGGCGCGCAACTGGCGGGTCTTTCACGTCTTTCAGCCGCTCGCGCCGCGTTCGGCGGCGGACCCCGGCGACCCGACCCATCCCGGCTTCGATGACTGGGTCAAGACCTGGTGCCTGGATTTTGTCTCCACCTACGACATTTACTGGAATGTGCCGCAGGGGCCGCTGGAGATGGACAAGCTGCCCAGCCGGGCGTTTGACTCCCCCGCGCAATATGCCCAGACAGCCGCGCTGGTTGCGGACTACAACGCGGGGCAGGTGCTGACGCAGGCGCTGGACGCGCGTTTTGAGCAACTGGCGCGGGAGCGGGTCGCGGCGCATCCCTTCCGGTCAAGGCTGTGGCTTCCGCTGGGGCGGGTGGCGGACATGACGCTGCGCCCCAGGGTGGAGAACCTGCCCATCGACCTGGACTGGTGGGTCTATGCGCGTCACTACAGCGAGACGCGGTTCAGTTGGGCGTGGGCGGGGTTGAATGGCCTGTACCTGGCGCTGGGCGTTGCGGGGCTGTGCCTGCGGCCGCGGATGTGGGGCGCGATGCTGGCCTATTTTCTGCTGCGCAGCGCGCTGCTGGCGACCATTGAAGCTCCGGAGGCGCGCTACACGCTGGAGTACTTTCCGATGCTGTTTGTGCTGGGCGGCGTGGCGGCGGCAGGGGTGGTGGCGAGAGTTAGTAGCGCCCGCTGCAATTAAGGTCGGTTGCAGATGCCGGCGTGGGGTTGGATGCAGGGAGTAGGCTTCCGTCAGCGGCCAAACAGGATGCGGAAAAAGGCCTGTCTTTGGGGAAGAAGCCTGAAATGCACACCCCAGGGGCTAAAGCCCTGTTGGTTATATGACACTTACGGCACGACTGAAGTCGTGCCCTGACACTTCGAGGGCGTTTCGGGAGTTTTACCTTAGCCTGGAAAGCCCTCTTGATTTGATTGGCTTTATCGCCACGACTGAAGTCGTGCCCTTTCATACCATCGACTAATGCAGAGGCTCCCTCGACCGCTATT
Organism: uncultured Acidobacteriaceae bacterium; assembly: GCA_903849645.1. Classification (GTDB taxonomy): domain Bacteria; phylum Acidobacteriota; class Terriglobia; order Terriglobales; family Acidobacteriaceae; genus Telmatobacter. The sequence continues at coordinate 92,410 of CAINJJ010000036.1, forward strand.
TGTTCAGGTAGGAAGTATTTTTGTCGGTCTTGAAGGTGAAGGCGTCGGGCGGCAGGGGCTGGTTGAGCTTGATGTTGAAGTAGACGCTGACCTTGTATTCCGTGGGGGAAAAGGTGAGGACCTGCTTGAGGCTGACGCCCTTTTCGGCGTCCACCCAGACGGTGACCTTGGACAGGCTCTTGCGGATGGCGGGGTCTTTGGGGACCATCTCCAGCATCTCGGTTTTGACGCCGTCGAGCACCTCGGAGCCGAGGTACTTGATCTCCCACTTCTGTTCCAGGTCCTTGCCGCTGGCGCCGAAGCCGAGCATGAACCAGCTCTCGTACTGGCCGAGCTTGGTGAGGGTGGTGACCTGGTTGACCAGCTTTTCATAGAGCCGGACGGTGCCGCCGGAGTAGATGTAGACCTTGGGGACGGGCTTGCCGTTGACCTCGTTGATGTGCACGCCCATCTGGAAAGTGGAGCCCTTGCGCTCATAGTAGACCGTGCCCTTCTGCACGTCCTTTTCGGGGACGGGGTCGGTCTCGACGGAGTCAAACTCGAAGTCGGCGGCGGTGGAGTGGAAGTTGGCGGCGGCGGCGTCAAGCCTGCGCAGCACGCGCTCCTTCTCCTTGTCGTCGCCAGCGGCGGCCGAGGCGCGGAGGGCGGGCAAGAGAAGCAGGGCGATGGAAGCCGCCAGAAGCAGTTTTTTTCCGGAGTACATAGTTTTCCTTACAGGGTTGGACGCGGTTGCGCGCCGGGGGATGCAGAAGAGAGAGATTTAGCGGTGCGCCCACACCTTCCAGGCTTCGTTGCCTGCGGCGTCCTTGACCGTCTCCCAGCGCTCGACGAAAACCGCGTCGCCCGTGACAGGCTCGATGGCCTTGCGCAGCGCCTTTTTGACCGCTGCGTTGGAGGCGGCGCGGTCGACGACCACGTCCGAGGCGTCCACGGTGATGATCAAGCCGGGGCCGCCGCTGCCCACCACTTCAATGGGGTGCTTGAGGCTGATGGCGGTGGAGGGCTTGTCGCCGTAGTTCCAGAGCCAC
>CAINJJ010000037.1 GCA_903849645.1 uncultured Acidobacteriaceae bacterium
CAATGAGGGTGGAAAAAGAAGCGACTGGTTCAGATCGTCGGCGCGGAAGCTCTTACCCATAAATACATCTTAAAAGAGACTCAGAAAGAGCCGCCCCATGCGAGGACGGCTCTTTCTATCCCCGACAGGCTGCTAGGAGACCGTCGTCTGCTGGCCCAGGTTCAGCGCCGAACTCATGATTGTGTTCAGCAGCGCAAAGACCTGCGAGGCCGCCTGGTAACTCCTCTCCAGCGTTGTCATTGCAGAAGCTTCATTGTTCAGATTCACGCCGGAAAGTGCATTCACCTGGGTCTGCAACTGGGTCACTGAGGCGTTTTGGGCGGTGTTTTCCGTCTGCACACCCGAAACCGTTGAGCCCAGGGTGGTCACAAAACTGGAATAGTAGTTGGTCGGCGTCTGGCCGTTCACGATCGACTGGCTGCCCAGGCTCGCCAATGCCGCGGCGTTCGTATTGTCCCCCGTGCCCTGCCCCAGTCCAGCCGCTGCTATGCGGTTGGGGTCCGTCATCACCACGCTCATCGCCTTGGCGCTGCCGGCAACCAGCGTGGGCTGCGAGAACAGGTTCCCCGCATTGCCGTTGTTGCCTGCCAGATCGGCGCCTGCATTGTTCTGGGTGTTGACGGAGGTCGAGATGTTGTAGGCCAGTTGATCAAGGGAACTGAGCGCCTGAGGAATATCCTGGTCGCGAACCGTCAGATAGCCCCCCAGCGATCCCCCTCCGGCCGACAGTTGCGCGGTCAGATCGGTTGTGCCGGCAAAGAAATGCGTGGCGCCGTTCAGAGTCCCGTTGGTCAACTGGAAGCTCTGCCCGCCGGAGACCAGCATCTGCCCGGTGGCCGTGGTCAGCGAAAGTCCATTGTTCTCGGTCGTCACCCGGTTGATGCCGATCAGCTTTGAAAGCTGGCTGATATCCTGCTGCCGCTGGTCCTCCAGCGTGCCCGCATCGGCTCCGTGAGCGTTGGTCTGGATCTGCTGGTTGAGCTGCGCAATCGCTCCGGTCAGAGCATTGATCTGGCTGGTGACCCCGGCCGCCTCCTGATCCAGTGCCGACCGCTGCGCATTCAGGCTCGCCGCGGCGTTCGATATGTCCCCGGACAGGGTCGAGGCCGTGGAAAGCACCTGCTGGCGCAGAGCGTTGCTGGTCGGGTTGGCCTCCAGCGACGAAAAGGAACTGAAGAACTTCGCGATATCGCTGCCAATGTCTCCCGCCGTCGAACTCGCCGACCCCGAAGCGGGCGTGAACAAAGCCTGGAGCGTGTCCAGCCCCGAGAGACGCGCGCCCGACGCCGAAGCCAGTTCCTGCTGCTGGTTCAACCGCTCCTGCAGGACTCTGTCCCGCACCGAAACCGGGCCGGTCTGCGTCACCCCGGTCCCGTAGGAAGCGCCATTGATGTCGATCGGCTGGTTCTGCTGCCAGCTCGGCGTCTCTTCCGTATACCCGGTCGTGTTGGCGTTGGCCACATTGTTGGCGACGATGCTCAGACCCGACTGATCGGCCTGCAATGCCTGAGAGATCAGGCCGAAGGCAGAACTAATTGTCCCCATGCGGGCCCTCCGTCGGCTTCCGGGGTTGCTCAGGCAGCGGGCGGTACTCAAGACGGGCGCTCCGCAACTCCTGCAGGCGATTCATCACGCGCAGATTGGCGCGCGTCGCCTCCAACACCCGCCCCAAGACCGCCAGGTCCCCGGTTGCCTCCCTGGCATCTGCCGCCAGCCTGGTGCGGTCTCCCTCATCCAGATGCTGCAGATCCCGATTCAATGCCCGGCAGGACATGGCCAGTTCCTCCAAGCGGTCCGCATCGAGGTGCGACAGCGAGCGCGTGGCCTCCGCCACCAGATCCTTCAGGCTCGAATGACCCCGGAACGCTTCACCCTGCATGACCCTTGTTCCTTTCGCCGCCAGGACCGCCGCAACCGTCTGGCGTCGGGATTCCCTTCCAGGGCGACCCGGACGGCCTATCTCGACCCGCCCAGCATTCCATCCACAACCTTGGCCGCCACGGCGGAGGCGGAAACATTGTAGGTTCCAGCCGCCAGTGCCGCCTGAACGCCGGCAACCTTCTCCATCCGCACGCCCGCGTCGGCCGCTGTCATCGAGACCTCGGTCGCGGCACTGCTCAACGTCGCCCGATCAGCGCTCAACGCGCTCCCGCCCGCCGTTGCGGCACTCTTGCCCTGCTGCGGGACCGACGGGGTGGCCGGCGCCACCCCCAAAAGAGACTTCAAACCCTCAAGACTGTTGCGCACATCCATGGAATCTCTCCTTGCTCTGTGTATCGGCATCCGTCCTAATCACTCTAGTCATTTGATCGGGTTCATTACGGTATCGACGTGCAAGTTCGCGATTACCCGTGCCGTTTGGGGATGATTACCTGAATGGGAAAGAGTGCGCTCGATGCTGGCCGCGATTCCGAGACCGCCTCGCTCGCTCAAGCCTCGCCCCAGAGCCTCGGCGGCAAACTCGCCCAGCGCTCCGCCAGAGCCGGAACCGGCATCCCCTTCTGCTCCCGCCAGCCCGCCCTGGTCCGTCATGGGCTTCAACAACTCCTTCATCATCTGCGCCTCAAACTCGTGCGCGGCCCTCGTCAGGCGGGGCTGCGGCAACGCCTGGGACGGCGCCTCCGCACCCAATGCCGGCTTGGTGATGGAGATCATACTTTCCTCCTTAGAGCACTTCCAGGTCGGCCTCCAGCGCGCCGGCCTCCTTCATGGCCTGCAAGATCGAGATCACATCCCGCGCCCCGGCCCCGGTTCGCTGCAACTCCTGCACCAGATCCTCGACCGTCGCGCCTTCCTTCAAATCAATCCGGTTGACCGGCTTGTCCTGCGCCTGCACGGTGGTCTGCTGCACCACCTGCGTTGTGCCCGACGAGAAGGCGTTGGGCTGCGAAACCCTGGTCTCCGCGATCACATTCACCGACAGCCCTCCGTGCAGAATCGAGACTGGCTGCAGCCGCACCGTGCCCCCGATCACCACCGTCCCGGTGCGTTCATTCACCACCACGCGCGCCCGCGGAAAGACCTCGACTTCGACAGCCTCCACCTTGTCCAGCAGCGCGGCCATGTCCTCGTCCGCGCCGGCCGCAACCTCCACGCGCCGACTGTCAGCCGCCCGCGCCCGCCCCGAACCCAGGACCCTGTCAATGGCCGCCGCCATCCGGCCCGCCGTGTGGAAGTCGGCGTCATTCAGCTCCACGTTGATGGTGTGCAACTGCTTCAGGTCGAACGGCGCCCCCCGCTCCACCAGGGCGCCCCCTGGAATGCGCGCGGTCGTCGGATGGTTCATCTGCCGGGTGTTGCCGCCCGCCGAGGCCATGTAACCGCCCAGCACCAGAGCCCCCTGGGCCTGCGCATAGATCTGCCCATCGGGCCCATAGAGAGGCGTCATCAGCAGGATTCCTCCTTCGAGAGACCGCGCATCGCCCGCTGAAGAGACCGTGATATCCATCCTGTAGCCGGGCCGCGTAAAGGGTGGCAGTGTGGCGACAGCAAACACCGCAGCCATGTTCTTGACCTGCATGTTGCTGGCCGAGTTCGCTCCGGTCTGCGGCACGGTGATGCCCATCCGCTCCAGGGCTGAAATCAGAGTCTGCGCGGGAAAGACGGTCTGCGAACTGTCCCCTGTGCCCTTCAGCCCCACCACCAGCCCGTACCCAACCAACTGGTTGTCGCGAATCCCCTCGATCGTGGCCACATCCTTCACGCGGGCCAGGTGTGCAGCCTGCTCTGCGCCCATGGAGGCGATTGCACAGCTTGCCAGGAGCGCCAACGCGGCCCATGAGCACGCGCATGCCCTTATCCCCCGGCCCGCCAGTCTCCGGCCAGCCAAGGTTTGGCGCTTCGCCCCTCTCACCCTCATTCCGGTCGCCATGCCGCCCTCGATCCCCTTGATCTAGCACAAGTCATTCGTTCTTGGTTCTTGGTTCTTGGTTCTTAGTTCCTCGACCCTGGTCCCTGGTGCCTGAGCCCTGATTCCTAATCCCTAGTCCCTAATCCCTAATCCCTAATCCCTCGTCCCACGTCCCTCGTCCCACGTCCCTAAAACACCAGCAACTTCTCAATGAAGCGCACAATCGGATTCTGCCGGTAGGTCGAATCGGTCACAATCCCCTTGCCCGTCACTTCGAGTTCGAGATCGGTCATGGCAGTCGACAGCACCTGGTTCTGCGCGCTGACATCTTCCGGACGCACCAGGCCGCGCAGCCTGATCAACTGCGTCTGCTGCGAAAAGGTCAACTGCCGCGTGGCCTGTACCACCAGCATCCCGTTGGGCAGCACATCCACCACCTCGCCGCCAAAGGTCGTCGCCAGGCTTGAGTTGGTCGTGCTCTGGCCCTGCGCCGTCAAACCGGAAGCCGAGTTCTGTCCCACCAGGTTTTGCAGATTGTTGGCCGCCTTGAGCGCGCCGAACAGCGAGGTGACACTTGAACTGGCATTGGAGGCCCGGGTGTTCTTTACCTGGCCGTCGGTGGAAGCCGCCAGGCTCTCTGTCACCACAATGGAGACCACATCGTGCAGCCGGACCGCCTTGGCGTCGGTTCCCAGACGCACCAGCCGGCCTTCCGGGCTCCAGATCGACCCGGACGTTCTCACCTCTGCCGCCTGCTGCGCCCGCACCCGTTCCACATAGGCCTTCAAGGCCGCCTCGGGCGGTGTGGCCCGCGCGGCAGGCTCCGGGCCCTTCTGCCTCTTGGGGAGCCCCGGCAGCGGAGTCGCCACCAGGAGCATCGCCACCGCCGCCGCTCCCCATTGCCACCCATTCCTCATCGCCTTGCCTCCGGCACGGCCGGAAGCAGCGCCTGGCCCGGCCCGAGAACTGCAACCCGCACTACTCTGCCGCCCGCTTGTATCCGCACGGTGACCATGGCCCCGGCCGCGGCCGGACCCAGCGCCACGGCCTCAAGCCAGGCGTCCATCTGAGGCGTGTGCTGTTCAACAAGCAACCTGTCGCCCGCCCGGATGACAGGCGGGGCCGCCGTTCGGGCATCGCGCAGATCAGTGACCGGGCCTGCCACCCGGACCAGCCGTCCCGGCCCCCCCGGATGCGATGCTTCGCGCACCAGGGTCCATTGATCTCCACTGTGGGGATCGTCGATGGTGCGCAGGATCTGTTCCTGGGGCACGGCGGCTTGAGAGCCCGCCGCGCCGCTCTGGGCCATCGCTGCGGACGCCGCCCAGCCGAACCATCCCAGCAGGAGGCCGGGATTCCTGTGCCACCCTGTCAGCTTTCGCGTCCCGATTTTGCTCATGTCCTGCTTCATGTTTACCGGGTCATGTTATTGACTTGCGAGTACATATCGTCAGCGGCCTTGATCACCTTGGAGTTTGACTCGTAGGCCCGCTGCGCCAGAACCATCTGCACGAATTCGGTGACCACATCGACATTCGAGTTCTCCAGATACCCCTGCTGCAGGGTGCCCAGACCCTCGGCCCCGCCCGGATTGCCCAGCACCGGATCGCCGGAGCTCAACGTGGCCTGGAGCAGGTTGGCCCCCATGCTCTCCAGGCCTCCGGGGTTGGGAAAGGTCGCAAGCTGAATCTGGCCCAGTTGCGAGGGGTTCTGCTGGCCGGGAAGTGTGGCGTTCACCACTCCGTACTGGGTGATGGTGACCGCGGTGGCGTTGGGGGGAATGGTGATGTTGGGCAGCAGTGGGTCTCCATCCGTGGTCACAATGGTTCCCTGGTTGTTCATGTGGAACTGCCCGGCGCGCGTGTAGGCGATGGTCCCGTCGGGCCGCTGCACCTCAAAGAACCCCGAGCCCTCGATGGCCACGTCCAGCGGGTTCGAGGTCTGGTTCAGCGAGCCCTGGGTCATGATGACCTCGGTGGCCGCCGATTTCGTGCCCAGGCCGATCTGCAGGCCCGCCGAGACCGTGGACTGGCTCTGGGCCGCGCCGGGCGTGACCAGGTTCTGGTAGACCATGTCCTGAAACTGCAATCTCAGCTGGCGGAACCCGGTGGTCGAAGAGTTGGCCAGGTTGTTGGCGATCGTATCCAGGTTCATCTGCTGCGCGCTCATGCCGCTGGCCGCTGTATAGAGTGCTCGAATCATTGCGTTCCTCGCTTTCGGCCCCTGCCCACGCGCTTACACCCTGGGCAGGTCCTCGGTGGCGATCTTGTTGAACTCGGTGTGGAAGACAGTCAGCGCCTTCTGCATCATCTCGGCCTGGCGCTGCATCACCATCAGGTCCAGCGTCCCCTGAATCACGTCCTGGTTGGCCGACTCAAGAGCGCCCTGATGCACCGCGGCGCTGGTGGAAGCCGAGGCGGCCACGCCCTCGGGAGCAACATAGCGATTGGCGCCCTCCGGCTTCAGCTCCGTCCCCGCCGGAAAGGCGAACACGCCCACGGTGGCGACCGCCCCACCGGATACGGATAGCACTCCACTGGCGCCCACCGTCACCTCCCCCGGCGGAACCGCAATCATCTTCCCGGCGGAGGAGAGCACCGCCTCGCCCGCCGAGGTGACCAGTTGCCCGCTCTGGGCGCGATGAAAGTTGCCGTCGCGGGTAAAGCGCGGGCCGGCGGCGGTTTCGACCTGAAAGAACCCCTCGCCCTCAACCGCCAGATCCAGCGGATTGCCCGTCTGCTGGAGCGAACCCTGCGCCATGCTCAGCCGGTCGCCGCCCAGCAGGCCGTAGTTGTTCACCGTCCTCCCCAACTGCGAGTTCGAGCCGTCCGGGCCCAGCAGCACAGAGCGAAAATACTCCCGCTCGGCCCGATACCCCGGCGTCTGCGCATTGGCCAGGTTGGCGGCCGCGGTGTCCAGCGCCTGGGTGCGCGCCACCAGCCCGGTCATCGCCGCATAATATCCGCTGTCCATGCAGAAAGCCTCCGTCTGCACGGGAGACCAAGCAGACGAAGGACCGAAGGGGAGAGGGAAGGATTAGAGGCGCATCAGAATCTACGTTGGAAGGATCTTGGGCCCGGGGTACATGCGCGCGGAGCCGCTTGGAGTGAAGTCGTCTGTCGTCGCCGGGATGCCTGGGCCCCACGGCCGTCCCGCACCTGTGAACACCAGGCGGATGCGAATTCAAGACCAGCAAACCCAGTGCCTGAAGCGACTAAGCCGCGGCCTGCCAACACGTCTCCGTTTGCAGATCGCCCCGCCGGCCTCAGATCCTGGACCGAGGCTATCCCGGCCGCTTTGGGGCCCCGGTCCAGTCCCCACTGAAAAAGCCGCGCCTACTGAATGCCGTCGCAGACGATGGTGACGGCGAAGCAGGCATCCGCGAAGCGATAGGTGTGTTCGAGCTTGAACTCCGGCGCCTGCACATGGATGTTGTAGTCCCGGCCGGTAATCACCGCCGGCACCGAGAGGCCGCAGTTGGCCGAGAGATCCGGCACCTTGCCCTTCCAGGCCCCGGCCAGCATGTTGCATATCTCGCCGATTCCGTCCTTCACCGTGTCGTCAATCTCGGTGAACTCCATGCCCGTCATGCAGGCGGCGATCTTCATGGCCGCCGACCCCCCGGTGCGGAAGACACAGGCCCCGCTCAGCAGCCCGCCAAAGCCGACCACCGCCGTCACCAGCTCCGGCTCGATCTCCGGCGGCCCCGCATCGCGCCGGGCGTCCACGCCCAGCATCAGTTGAAAGACCTCGTCCACACTCGCATCCAGGTTCCTGGGATCAGAGACCAGATGCACGGACTCCCGCAACGAACACGCCATTGCCCGCTCCATTTCGCTGATGCCGCCCCCGCGCGCTCGCGCGATGGCGGCTGCCCGCACTCCGTTTAAAAGCACATCCATCCCCCCCGGCTACGCCGCTTCCAGCAGCGGCAATACCCGTTCTTTCACCTGTTCGGCCGTAAACGGCTTGCGAATGTACCCCTGCGCGCCTGCCAGAATCGCCTGCTTCACATGCTCCTCGCTGGACTCGGTCGTGATCATCACCACGGGCACGCCGGGAGCCAGGTTCTGCGCCCGGATCTGGCGCAAAAACTCCAGCCCGTCCATCGAGGGCATGTTGATGTCGGAGAGAATCAGGTCCACCGTCCCGGCCTTCAGCAGTTCCAGCCCGTCGGCGCCATTGCCGGCCTCCAGCACCACCAGCGGGTCAAGGCCCGCCTGGCGGAGCGCCCGCTCCACAATCTTGCGCATCACCGTCGAATCATCCACAATCAAGGCTCGCACTTCGCTCATGCCCCAGACTCCTCTGTTGCTTTGCTTATCGGCCTCTGCGCCCATTCCTTGAACGCACCCGGCCGATGGCCCCGCATCCGCCGCCTCAATGGGCGTGGATGCCGCCGATCAGATCCTGCACCCCATCGGGCTCCGGCAAGGCGCCGGCCTGCGGTCTGAGCCACATCCGCATCCACAGGCAGTCATGCACCCGCACCAGTCTCGCCTCCACCGGCCGGGCGCGCTCCACGGCTCTGGCCAGCGACCGGACCATGGCCGGGAGCGACCCGGCCTCGACCAGTTCAACGGCGGGAAACCGGACCCGCAAGATGCGCTCCCGGGCCGGACCGTAGAGGGAGTCCTGCACCAGTCCGCTCTCCACCCGCAGCCGGGTCATCCGCTCCACGGCCAGGCTGAGGACCGGATCAATCCGGTCCTCAAAGCCCAGATACACCAGTTGCCCCGCGGCCAGGCGCAGGGGAAGCGCGCCGAAAGCATCCACCAACAAGCGCGGCAGCACCGCCGCGAGGCCGGCCGCGTCGTGAAAGGTCAAAGGCAACACCGGGCAGCTCCACTGCAATCCCAGGGCCCGGGTGACCAACTGTTCGCTCACTCCATGCTGGCGCACCAGCCACCCGCCCAGCCTGCCCCCTCTCGCCTTCTGCGCATCCAGGGCCTGGCGTAACTGGCCCTGGGTGATCCATCCCTGCTCGAGCATGACCAGGCCGAGCGGAATCCGGTGCCGGTGCTTCACTTCCATGCCGGATCGGCCCTCCATCTCCCGGCTCACCGCGGCCCCGACTCGCGCAACGGTGCACGCCGGCGAGCAGCTCCAGCCGCCCTCGAAGAACGGCCCGGAACGGCTCCGCCAAAGATGCAGCCAACCGGAGCCGCAACCGGGGTTGGAGCAGGTCTCAAAGAGCCGCGCGCCGGCGGAGGCGACCCTGGATGGCCGCGGGGGACTGCCTGCTTCGAGGTCCAGTGCGCCGCGCCTCCCAGGCTCCGGACCGGCCGAGTTTCGCTCCGCACGGGGCGTCCGCCCGCGACTCAGAAAAGGCATCGTATGCTCTCCAGCCGCTTGCGCGGCGCCGCCACTTCGGTGACCCGCAGGCCGAAGTTTCCGTTGATCAACACCACCTCGCCGCGCGCCACAATCTTGTCGCCCACAATCAGGTCCACCGGGTCGGCCACGTGGCGATCCAGTTGCACCACGTCGCCCGGTCCGAGGTCGAGCAACTCGCCCAGCGGCATCTCCCGGCAGCCGAAGCGCAAGGATGCCTCGAGTTCCACATCCAGCAACAGTTCAATTCCAGGACTGAGAGCAGTGACTGGGGCGGAGGCCGGGGCCGGCGCCGGCCGGGCCGATGGCGGCTCCGCCGGGGATGCCGGCCGAAGAGCCTTGAGTTCGTCCCGGACCAGAATGGAAAACACACGTTCGCCGGCCTTCAACTGAAAGGCGCTCGATACCTTGCCTTCCTCCCCGATCTGGTCGAATTGCACCACCCGGCAGCTGGCCCCCGTGCTGGCCAGCAGCTGGCCGGCGGCGGCCTCGGCCACCTCGCGCAACAGCTCACCCCAGCCCGCCCGCTGATCGACGCCCTCCCCCATCAGGGGCGCCTCACCCAGCGCCCCGTCGAGAATCACGGCAAAGCGGCCCTCTTCGTCGCCGGAGAGGGTGGCGGCAAAGCCGAAGGCGCCGGCTCCCAGCGGTTTGGGCAGGGACTCGGCGAGCTCCGGCTCGCCGGCCAGCGCCTGCGCAAACAGGGCCTTGGCCACGCCGGTCCAGCATTCGAAGTAGCGGCTCACAGCGGCTCCTCTCCCGCCGGGCGGACAAGCCGGGCGGCGCGGTGGGCGCCCTGTCGAATGGGCTGCGCGACACCCAGCGGCTGGCCACCGACCTGCCAGTCGGCCAGGGTCCCTGCCGCCAGGTTCAGACGCAGCACCATGCCCGGCTCCAGGTTTTCAATCTCGCTGGCCCCCAGGCGCACCGAAGGCAGTTGCAGGGAGCCGCCAAAGCGAATCCGCCGCGCGGCCGACTCCATCCGCGCCCGGGTCTCGCCCGCATGGCGCCGGCGGCGGCCCCAGTCCGAGGTCAGACGGCGCAGAATGGTGTTTGCGACCACCGCGGGAAAGGCCAGATTCAACAAGCCCGAACTGTGCGGCATGCGGATCTCAAAGCTCAGGCAAAGGGTCTTTTCCGTCACCGACATGATGCGCGCCACCTGGGTCTGCATCTGGCGGCGCTCGAAGTTGAAGCTCAACCCCACGGGCTGCCAGGCGGCCGTCAGCTCGCGGCAGATAATCTCCACCACCGAGCCCAGAATCGACTCCTCGATGTCGGTCAACTCGCGCAGAGGTCCGTCGCGGCCCTCGCCTCCCAGCAGCAGGTCGATGACCGGAGGGGCCAGCGCCAGGTCCAGTTGCAGCACCGACAGCGCGCCCAAAGGCTCCAGTCGGACAGAAGCCACGTAGCTGATCTCGGGAATGCGCAAGAGAAACTCGTTGAAGGGAATCTGCTCGGCCGAGACCAGGTTGACCTGGAAGCGGCTGCGCAGCCAGGCCGCCAGGTTGTGGGTCAGGTTGCGGGCAAACAGATCGTTGAGCATGCTGATGGCCCGCAACTGATCGTTGGAGATCTGCCCGGCCGAGGAGAAGCTGTACGGCAGCACGCGGGCCCGCACCTCGGGGCGCGGGTTCTCCGGGGTTGCACTGCGCGCGGCCTGAAAGAGCGCGTCGATCTCATCCTGCTTGAGCGTCTTTTCCATCATTGGCTACTCCCTCGACCGGCGCTCAGGGCCGGGGCCTCTGCTCGATTCGGTCCGAGGCCGGCCGCATGGCCCGCTCCGACGATCTGGACCTGCCGCGAGGCCGGTCAAAGGCGCCCCGCGCCGCCAGATCCTTGAGCGCGGCGCGCAGATGCGCCACGGCCGAGGCATGCACCTGCGAGACCCTGGACTCGACCACGCCCAGGGCCAGGCCGATCTCGCGCATGGTCATCTCTTCGTAGTAGTAGAGGCTCATCACCAGCCGCTCCCGGTCGGGCAGGTGGGCGATGGCGTCGGCCAGCCGCTCTTCGAGCTCCCCGCGCAGGCAGCGGAACAGCGGGTCCTCCTCCGGGCGGCCGGGCACATAGGCCAGCTCCTCCTCGCCCGAGTCCTCGTTGCGCTCCATGTGCAGGGTTCCGATCTCAAGCCCCTTCAGATCGCCCAGCAACTGCTGATAGTCGTCCAGGCCCAGCGCCATCTCGGCGGCCACCTCGGCCTCTCCCGGCGCGTGGCCCAGCCGGGCGGTCAAGACCCGGATCGCCTCTTCCACCGCTCTGCCCTTGCGCCGCAACTCGCGCGGACTCCAGTCCAGGGTGCGCAGGCTGTCCAGAATGGCGCCCCGGATGCGGAACTGCGCGTAGCTGCGGAACTGCACCTTCTTGGCCGGATCGAACTTGGTGAAGGCATCCATCAACCCCACCACCCCGGCCGAGACCAGGTCTTCGATATCCACATGCTGGGGCAGCCGCTCATGAATCCGGCGCGCCAGGAAGCGCACCGTAGGCAGATGCTCCAGCAGGAGTTGCTCCTGCTCCCCGGTCAACGCCGGCACCGGTCCGGTTCCGGGCGGATACCCGCCCCCCTGTCTGCCCCGCACCGAAGGCCCCAGCCTCACTGCCGCATTCCCCATCTCGCTCCCCATGGCAACCCCTTCCCAAGAATCCCGGCCAACAGTCGCTCTCCGGCCGGTTCAAATCTGCAGCAAGACCCTTCCAAGGCCACTACCAGGTCCCGGCCCGGACTCAGCGCACCGTCCCCACCGGCCGCAGGCGCGTCTCCGGCGGAATCTCGCCCGCCGCCAGCACGGCCAGGCGCGGCAGCACCGGCTCCAGCCAGCGCTTGATGTGAAAACGAGCCGGACTGGGAGCTAAAAGCACGGGAGGGGCCGCGGAGGAGGAGGCGGGAATAAGTTGCCTCAAAGAATCGACAAGGCGGCGGACCACCGGCGTGGTGGGCGCTGCGGTTGCGGTGATCAGCCGCTGGCTGGTCTCCGGCGCCAGGGTGGCCAGAATCTCGGCTTCGAGCGCGGCGTCGAGAAGCAGAACCGGGAGTTGACCCTCCCCGTCGAGCAGGGGCTGCACCAGCCGCCGCCCCAGCGCCTGGCGGGCGGACTCGACCAGCGCCACCAGCCCTTTATTGATCTGGGCGGTCTCGAGCAGGGCCTCCAGAATCGTCCCCAGGTCGCGAATCGAGACGCGCTCCCGCAACAACTGTTCCAGCACCCGGCCCACCTCGCCCAGGGTGAGCCACTTGGGCACAAGCTCTTCAAGCAGCTTGGGATGGCTCTCATTGAGGCTGTCCATCAGCCGCTTGGTCTCCGCCCGGCCCAGCAGTTCGTGCGCGTGCTGGCGCACCAGTTCTCCCAGGTGCGTGGTGATGACCGCGACCGCATCGACGACCGAGTAGCCGGCCGCGATCGCCTGGTCTTCCAGAGACGGCGCAATCCAGATCGCCGGCACCCCGAAGGCGGGCTCGCTGGCCTCCTTGCCGGCCAGCGGGCGCCGGCCCGGATCCGCCGAGACGGCCAGCAGTTGCGGCCCCTCGGTCTGCCAGCGGCCAATCTCCATGCCCCGCAGCGAGAACACGTACTCGCGCGGCCGCAGGCGCAGGTTGTCGGAGATGTGCACCGGAGGCACCAGGAAGCCCATCTCCGCCGACAGGTGGCGGCGCAGGGCGCGCACCCTGCTCAGCAACTGCCCACCCTGCCTCTCGTCCACCAGCGGAATCAGTTGAAAGCCAATCTCGAGCGTCAGCTCCTCCAGCTTGAGAAGCTGCGCCAGGTCGGAGCTTTGAGCCTCGACGGCCTTCTTCTTGTCGGCGGCGCCGGCCTCGGCGGCCGGAAGAGCAGGGGCGCGCAGGGCCACCCGCCGGCCTCCCCACCACAGCCCCGCGGCCACGGCCAGAAATGCCGGCTTGGGCAGCCCCGGGATCAGGCACATGGCGGCGGAGACCAGGCTGGCCAGATATAACGTGGCCGGCTTGGCCAGCAACTGCTGGCGGATCTCGCCCCCCAGCAGCCCGGCCGAGTTGGCGCGGGTGAGGGTGATGCCGCCGGCGATCGAAACCAGCAGCGAGGGGATCAGCGTCACCAGTCCGTCGCCCACCGTCAGCACGGTATAGGTGCGCGCCGCCTCGCTCAGATCGATGCCCTGCTGCAGGGTGCCGATCAGCAGCCCCGCGACGATGTTGATCGCGGTAATCAGGATGGTGGCCAGCGAGTCCCGCTGGTTGAAGCGCGCCGCCCCGTCCATCGCCCCGTAGAACTCGGCCTCCCGGGCGATCGCCTGGCGGCGGCGGCGCCCCTCGGCCTCGTCAATCAGCCCGGCGTTCATGTCCGCGTCGATGGCCATCTGCTTGCCCGGCAGGGCGTCGAGGGTGAAGCGCGCCGTCACCTCGGCGGTGCGCACGGCCCCATGCGAGACCACCAGGAATTGAATGGCGATCAGGGCCAGAAAGAGCACGAAGCCCACCACGTAGTTGCCGCCCACCACAAACTGGCCGAAGGCCTCGATCACCTTGCCGGCGGCGGCGGTGCCCTCGGAGCCGTGCAGCAGGATGCGGCGGCTGGAGGCGATGTTCAAGGCCAGGCGAAACAGGGTCAAGAGCAACAGCAGCGTGGGGAAGACGCTCAGCTCAACTGCCCTGCGAATCTGGACCGCGGAGAGGAAGACAATGATCGATCCTGCCATCGAAAGAGCCAGCAGCAGGTCCAGCGCCGCGGCCGGCAAGGGCACGATCATAACGAAGATCACGCTGATGGCCGAGAGCGGCAGCACGTATTCGCGCAGCCTCTGCAGCCAGGACTGCGCCGGCAGGGGGCCGGGCGCCAGTGCGGTGGCGCTCATCGCGGGCCTCCGGTGGGGTATGGGTGCGCCGGGCGGGCCGCCGCCTCGCGCGCCCGCCGCTCGCGCGCCTCGGCCTCCACGCGCTGGCGGTAGAGGTAGGCCAGGATCGCGGCCACCGCGGCATAGAGATCGACGGGGATCGGCTGGCCCACCTCGACCGAGCGGTAGAGCGAGCGGGCCAGCGGGGGGTTCTCAAGGATCGGCACCCCTGCCCAGCGAGCCTCGGCCTTGATCTCCTCGGCCAGCAGGTTGCGTCCCTTGGCGAGCACTCTGGGCGCGTCCATGACGGCAAAGTCGAAGCCCAGGGCCACCGCGTAGTGGGTCGGATTGGTCAGCACCACGGCGGCCCGGGAGACATCGGCCTTGACCCGGCGGCGCCGCATCTGGCGCTGCAATCCACGAATGCGGCCGCGGATCTGGGGGCTGCCCTCGGTCTGTTTGAACTCGTCGCGCAGATCCTGGCGGCTCATCTTCAGCCGCGATTCCCGGCTCTGCCACTCCACCAGGTAGTCGATGGCCGACCAGCCAAACAAGAGCCAGGCCGCGGCTTCGAGCAGTCCATAGACATCCGCGCCCAGCAACTCCAGCCGGGTGGTTGAAAAAGGCGGCAGGGCCAGCTGGCGGGCGATCCGCTGCACGGCGAAGACGGCCAGCACGACCGCTGGAATCAGGCTTTTCCCCAGGCGCGCGGCGGCGCGCAGCGAGAACAGGTTCCGGGCGTTCGAAAGCGGGCTGATCCGGTCCAGCTTGAAGCCCACCGCTCCGGCATGGAAGCTGACTCCGCCGGTCTGCGCCAGGCCGGCCACGAAGGCCGCTCCGGCCACGGCCGCGGCCACCACGGCAAAGGGCGTCAGAACGGAGAGGGAAAGCTGTCGAATGGCGTTGAGGGTAGGCTCCAGCCGCGCCGGTTCCCAGCTGACCGGATCCCCCAAAGCCAGGAAGCCGGAGTAGCCGGCGCGCCATGCCGTCAGAGCCTTCGCCGTCAGCATCCCCAGCGCCAGGACTCCGGCCAGCGTTCCGGCCGCGGCCGACAGCTCCCGGCTGTGCAGGATGTCGCCGTCCTTGCGGGCCTGTTCGCGGCGGTGCGGGGTTGCCTGTTCGGTGCGCTCTCCGGCCATCGGCTAGCCTCCCGCCGTCGGGATGGGCGCGGCGATCAGCCGCTCGGCCAGGTCCAGCAGCCCGGCAAAGCGTGCTTCGATGAAGCGCGGCCAAAGGGCCAGGGCGCCGGTGAGCAGGGCAAAGCCGGTCATGGTCTTCAAGGGCACGGTCAGCGCCATGACCGGCAACTGCGGGCTCAGCTTGCCCAGCAGGGCAACGGCCACCTCCACCAGCAGGGTCGCGGCCACCACCGGCGCGGCCAGTTCGACCGCGGCCAGAAAGACGCCCCCGGCGGTGCGCACCATGGCCAGCGCGGAGTCCGGCGCCAGGGCGAAGGCGCCCAAGGGCGCCGCCCGGAAGCTGCGCGCCATCGAGGCCAGCAGGATGCGGTCCAGCCCCGCCCCCAGCACCACCAGCGTGCCCATCAGCTGGAACATGTCGCCGAGCAGCGGCGTCTGGATCGACGAGGTAGGATCCAGCAGGTTGACCATCGAGAAGCTGAACTGCAGGCCCGCCAACTGTCCGGCGAACAGCAGCATCTCGTTTAACAGGGCCAGCGTCAGCCCGTAGGACAGCCCCACCGCGAGCTCGCCCAGCAGCGCGGAAAAGCTCAGCTCCGCCCTGGCTCGGGGCAGGGTTGCGACCAGCGGGGCAAGCAGGTACGAGGCGGCTAGCACAAAGGCCGCCCTGGCGCGCGCCGGCAGGGCGGTCGAAGAGAAGAAGGGAGCAAAGGCCACCATCCCGCTCACCCGCACCAGAACCAGGGTCATGGCGGCCAAAAAGCCCGGCCAGGCGATCTCGCTTCCCTCTGGCATCCGCCCCCCCTCTCAGTTCTGACCCAGGTAGCGGTGCAGGTCGGTCAGCAGCAGGTGCGTATAGGAGGCCATCCGCTCCAGAAACCAGGGCATGCCCACCAGCAAGATCGCGGCCACGGCCGCCAGCCGGGGCACGCTGGTCAGCGACTGCTCCTGCAGGCTGGTCAGCGTCTGCACCAGGCTCAACAGAAAGCTCAGCAGGGCCGCCGAGATCAACAGCGGCGCCGACAGAATCATGGCTTCCTTCATCAACTGACGCAGCAGCTCCGCCACCATGTCCGGGTTCATGCGCTCTCCCTCAAAAGCTCTTCAGCAGTGAGTTGGCCAGCAGGTTCCAGCCGTCGATCATCACAAACAGCAGGATCTTCAGGGGCGTCGAGACCACCACCGGGGGCAGTTGAAACATGCCGATGGAGGTGGTGACCGCCGCCGTCACCATGTCGATCAAGAGAAACGGGAGAAACAGCACCGCGCCGATGGCAAAGCCCGCCTTGAGTTCCGACAGGATGTAGGCCGGCACCACCACCCGCATGGGCAGGTCTTCTGGAGTATTGGGCCGGGCCACCTGGCCGGCGGCGGTGAACAGGGCGAGGTCCTTTTCCCGCGCATAGCGGAGCAGGAACCGCTTGACCGGCTGGGCTCCGCGGTCGATGGCCTCCCAGCCCGTCACCTGCCCCTGCCGGTAGGGCTCGACGGCCTGCTGGTCCACCTGGTTCAGCACCGGGGTCATCAGAAACCAGGTCATCATCAGCGCCAGACCCAGCAGGGTGGGGTTGGAGGGTGCGGTCTGCGTCCCCAGCGCCTGACGCAGGAAGTGGAAGACCACCATCAGCCGCACCAGCGGGGTCATGGCCATCAGGATGGCGGGCAGCAGGGTGATCAGCGTCAGGACAAAGACAATCGTCCAGGGCGTCGAATCGGAGGGGTGCAGCCGGGTGTTGAGATCGGGCAAGAGCGGCATCGCCGCCTGCCCCGCCATTGCCAGCGCGGCCAGCGAAGCTACCATGAGACCCTCGCCGCCGGACGCGACCCCGGACCATTGCCCTGCCTGGAGGTTCCTGGCGGCTCATCCAGGGAAAAGAAGGCAGGCGCTCCATCGGCCGAAGTTGCGACCAGAATGCGCCGCCCTTCGGCCTCGACCAGCGCCAGGGTCTGGCGCGGGGCCAGGGTGATCCGCTCCACCAGTTCGAGTCTTGGCCGCCTCGCCCCTTTTGAGCCCAGCCGCCCCAACAGCCACCCGGCCAGCCCACCGGCCGGAGCTCTCTCCATGGATTCAGCGACCTTCATCCCGCGTCTTTCCCTTCCAAGCCTTCGCCCCCGGCCGTTTCAGGCCAGCCGCGTCACCCGCACCGCAAGCTGCGAGTCCACCACCTCAAACTCGCTCCACGCCAGTTGCACGTCGCCGGCCGCCAGAGGCATATCCTCCCCATGCGCCCATTGCGTCCCGATCACCTGGCCAGGCTCAAGGGCCAGAAGCGTACGGACTCGAAAATCCCTCACCGGCACCGCCACATCCAGCTCCACCGGCAAGCGCGCCACCGGCGGGCTCAGTACGATCGATCCGCCTTCGGTCGCGGAGCGCGCCTGCGGAACCAGCGCCTGCTCGGCGGCCACCTCCGCGGCCGATGAGTCCGGCGGAGACGGCTGCGCCACCGCGGGTGACAATGGATGGGCTGTTGTCATTCGCTGAGAAAACAAGCAGAAAGGTGGCCGGAATCGGGTCAGAGAGATTGGAGAAAACTCAGAAAAGGTGCGCGAAAGGGTTGCGATTTCGCCCCATGAGACCCCCGCACCGCATCACTGGTACACTTGGCAGTGATACCAATGTGCGGTTTCCACCCTCTCTTATGCTGGAAACCGACCCGGAGCGAGGTCAAACCCCATGTCGGAATTGAATGAAAACAGGAACCTTAACGCCACCAGCCTGCGCCTGAAGATCGGCCTGGCGGAGATGCTCAAAGGCGGCGTCATCATGGATGTGATGAACGTCGAGCAGGCCCGCATCGCCGAAGAGGCCGGGGCCACCTCGGTCATGGCCCTCGAACGTGTGCCTGCCATGATCCGCGCCGAAGGCGGCGTGGCGCGCATGGCCAAGCCCTCGCTCATCAAGCAGATCATCCAGGCGGTCTCCATTCCCGTGATGGCCAAGGCCCGCATCGGCCACTTTGCCGAAGCCCAGATTCTCCAGGAGCTCGGCGTCGACTTCATCGACGAGAGCGAAGTGCTGACCCCCGCCGACGAGGCCCACCACATTGACAAGCACGCATTTACCACGCCTTTTGTCTGCGGCGCGCGCAACCTGGGCGAGGCCCTGCGCCGCATCGCCGAGGGCGCGGCCATGATCCGGACCAAGGGCGAAGCGGGGACCGGCGACGTGGTACACGCCGTGCAGCACATGCGCCAGATCACCAGCGAGATGCGCGCTCTGACGGTGCTCACCGAGCAGGAGCTCTACAAGGCGGCCAAGGATCACCAGGCGCCCTACGAGCTGATCCGCATGGTCGCCCAGACGGGCAAGCTGCCCGTGCCCAACTTCTCCGCGGGCGGCATCGCCACTCCGGCCGACGCCTCGCTCATGATGCAGCTCGGCGCCGAGGCCATCTTTGTCGGCTCCGGCATCTTCATGAAGGAACGCGCCACGCCCCTCGATGTCGAAAACGACCCCAAGGAACGCGAAGAGGCCGTCTCCCGCGCCAAGGCCATCGTCCAGGCCACCACGCACTACAACGATCCCAAGATCCTCGCCGAAGTGGCAGAGCAGGTCACAGGCACCATGAAGGGCCTGGCCGCCGCAGCCATCGAAGAGAGGGACCTGCTTCAAACCCGCGGCTGGTAGCCGCCACCTGCGGTGGGGCCAACGGCTCGCTCCACCTACGGTGGGGCCATCAGCTCGCTCTTCGCTCGCATGATCCTTTTTGCTTTACCCCGATGCGGCGGCCTTTTGACTTGGTCAAAGCTGCGTTCGGCCGCCACGCACGATACAGGCGGCCGAAGGCAAAGCTGAACCCTCCACGGTCAGAGAATGTTCCACACCCGGTATTTGGCGTGGGTGTCGTCCACAATCTGTGTTTGAGCCAGTAAATCCTGCTTCCAACCGCTCTTCGGGGCTTTCTTCACCGTCACCACCAGCATCAGGTAGTCCTTGCTCTTGGCATTGGCAATGTCCTGATCGCTCGGGCGGGCGCCCGGCACCCCGTTGTCAGGATGACAATGCCAGTCCGCCACAATCACATACCCTGCATCCTTGTGGTCCGGAACCGGCGTCAGAATGATTCCGGTCGCCTGTCCCTTCTTCTCCTTGGTTCTGTACTCGCCGCTGGCTTCGCTGAAGTAGATCCAGCCACCGTACTCGCAGCTTTCGGCCTGTGTCTTGTCCCAGGCGCCGATGATTCCGTCCCGGACGTGCTTGCTGGCAAGAATGGTCGCCGGCGAAATGACAGCATTTCCCACGGTCTTGGTGAGCATAGGTCCTGACCTCGCTTGGCCGCGCGTCCGGAGTTCTTGGGGAAGTTCCGTTAAGGGGCGCGGCTCCCCGCCAGCATACAACGAGTCTTGTTGACTTTGAAGAAAATTTGATGGAGATCACCCGCTCCGGGGCCCCCTCCCATCTTCTATCCAACGAAGAGAAACAGCTGCACAGCCAGCGAATAGCGAGCCCTCGGCCTTACCGCAGGTGGTCGACATCGCTATATGACTAGTGATATGACTATATGAGGAGATTCAACAATGACCTGGCAGGTCTATGAAGCGAAGGCCCGTTTCAGCGAACTGCTTCAAACCGCCGCTACCCATGGCCCGCAGATAGTCACCAGCCGCGGTGTAGAAAAAGCTGTCCTCGTATCCATCGAGGAATGGCGGCACCTGAAGGAAACGGCGCGCCAGACGCTGCCCGACCCGCTCCTCGACCCCGCAGGGCCGCACGATATTGCTCTGCCTCCCCGGCGTCCCGTACTCCAACTCCGCCCCTTCCGCTTTGACGACGAAGACCAGCCGTGAAGTACCTGCTCGACACCAACGTAGTCTCCGAATTACGCAAACCCCGTCCACATGGAGCGGTACTCGCTTGGCGGTGCTCCGTCCAGTTGCATCAGATCGCTATCCCAGCCATCGTCCTCGCCGAAGCGCAGACTGGCATTGAACTCACGCGCAAACAGTATCCTGAGAAGGCTGCGGAGTTGGAGCTCTGGGTGGACCACCTGCAAAGCCACTACACGATTCTCCCCGCTGACGCTGCGATCTTCCGAGAGTGGGCGCGTCTCATGCTCGGCCACTCCTCCGACCTCACCGCTGAGGCAATGATCGCCGCCACCGCCCTTATCCTCGGGCTGACCGTCGTCACTCGCAACACCCGCGACTTCCACATCTTCCAGGTTCCCGTCTTCAACCCCTTCCACTTCAAGCCAGAAGAGGCCTCTTGACCCCTGAGCCCACTCCCCGCATCGGCGTCCTCGCCATCCAGGGCGACTACGCCGCTCATGCCTCGGCCCTGGCTGACTCCGGCGCCCAGCCTGTCGAGGTGCGCCGGCCCGACCAGTTGGCCGGACTCGATGCCCTGGTGCTGCCCGGCGGCGAGTCGACCACGATTCTGCTCTTTCTGGAGAAACTCAACTTCTTTGCAGAGCTGGGGCAGTTTTGCGCCAGCCACCCCGTCTTCGGCACCTGTGCCGGAGCCATCCTGCTGGCGCGCGAGGTCCTGAATCCGTCACAACGCTCCTTGGGATTGCTGGATGCCGTGGTCGAGCGCAACGCCTATGGCCGCCAGATTGACTCTGCAATCCTCACCGCAGAGACCGCCCTCTCCGGCGGCCCGCTGGAGATGGTCTTTATCCGCGCTCCCCGGATTCTGGAAGTGGGCCCTGAGGTTGAGGTGCTGGCCCGCCGCGATGGCTTCCCCGTGCTGGTGCGGCAGGGGCGCATTCTGGCCGCCACGTTTCATCCGGAACTGTCCGCCGACCATCGCGTCCACAAGCTGTTTGTCCAGTCCGTGACTGCCCCGCGCCCTTAAGAGATGTTCACCCCACTTCACGAAATTTCCGCTTCGCGCTCCACCGGGGCCATCCCTGTCGGACTCCGGTGCGTCCAAGCAGGTGTAAGCGTCATCTAAGCAAAATCGAGGCCCCATGCCCGTCACCTTTACGCATTCCCCGGCGCAAACGGAGCGGAAAGACCCCGGAATCGGGGGCAAGCCTCCGCTGGATCGCCGTCCGACGGGTGGCGGTGGCGGCGGCGGGGATGACGACTGGCAGAGCCCAGGGCACGGCCCCCGCGAACTGCTCATGCGGGTCCGCTTTTTCGTCTTCTCGGCTCTCGCCGCCGACATGATCTTTTTCGCCGTTCTGGTAGCCATCTTCTTTGCCCGTCAGGCGGGAACCCACATGGACCCGCGCACCCACCTGCAGGTCGGGGACTGGCATCCCGTGCTGCTGCCCCCCATCCTTTACCTCAACACAGCGGCCCTGTTGCTCAGCAGCGTCACCATGGAAGTGGCCCGCCACAGCATCTTCCGCGAGATCGACGTTCTGGAAGAGTGGCTTGGGCTGGGTCGGCCCGCGCTGCGCCGCACCTTGCCCTGGGTAGCCGCCACACTGGCTCTGGGCTCGCTGTTCCTCGCCGGGCAATGGATGGCCTGGCAGCAGTTGACCGCCCAGGGATTCGCCTTTGACACGCATTCCACGCCGGCCAGCTACTTCTTCTATCTCATAACCGGCCTTCATGCCGGCCATCTGCTCTTTGGCGTCGTCGCGCTGCTCTTGTGCCTCTGCGTACTGGGCTGGCTCAAACGCGTTGAATTCCGCCAGATTGCCGTCGATGTCACGGCCTGGTACTGGCACACCATGGGAGCGGCCTGGCTGCTGCTGCTGGCCGTGCTGGCGCTGGGGCAATAGTGCCCTAACGGCTCCTGTTCTTGACCGCCTTCGTCTGGCCTTCAGCCTGGGCTGTCAGGGTGAATTCATCCTTGGCCTCCACCCTCAGGCCCGTGGCATCCGGGTCCTTCACCTTCCACATCACGGCGTGAAGCCGGTGAGCGCTCACATCCAGCGTGAGGTAGTGATACACCGGAAAGGCCGTATCCCGGTAGAGATCTTCATCGCCCCGCAACAGCACCGGATACGGCTCCGCTCCCCCGCCCCCGGTAATGACATATTCCACCCCAAGCCGCTCAAACCGCTCATAGTTGTGAATGTGTCCGTTGAAGACCACGACCCTGGCTCGAAGCCGGCCCACCCGCGCTTCCAGGATCTCTCGCAGATCGAGCGCGTCTTTCGAGGGCAGATTCACAAACAATTGCGACTGGCGATCCGCCATCCATGGAATGTGATACAGGATGAGCAAAAACTCTACCTGTTTAGGCAGATGATCGAGTTGCGCGGCAAACCACCTTGCCTGGGGGCTGGCTTTGCCGGGCGCCGATCGCATGTCGAGGGAAATCACCTCCACGCTGCCCAGCAGCGCCGAGTAGTAGCGATGGCCGGCTATCTGGGGGAAGTTCTTGAGGTAGTTGGCAATTCCCTGCTCTTCGCCGCCGTAGATTTCGTGATTTCCAATGGTGGGCAATTGCAAAAGATTGCCCTCGCGCCAGGCCGCGGTCTCCTTTTGAAATACCTGCCAGTCGTTGCTGTTGGCGCCTGTGTACGGCGTGTCGCCCGTGAGCAGCAATGCCGCAGGATGCTCGGCCGCCACCCTCTCCGCCAGCCATTTGCGAATCCGTGGATTGGTGCCCCTGGTCACGCTCGGGTCTGTGAACCGCGAATCCCCATAGGCAACCAGGCGCAGCGGCGCAGCGGAGGCAAATTGCGCGAACGTCAATGTGGGTTTGGAGTCGGGAGGGCCAGCGGCGGCAGGAAATGCGCAGGCGGCCAGGAAAAGCAGCACCATGGCTCGCGCCCAGATGCTCAAAATGCCAAAGCACCGTGCCAGTATGAAGCGGGTTAAGACGTTCACGGCCTCAGACTACCACCCCGCCAAAGTTCCATCCGGTGAGATCAGCAGGGCTCACGCCTTAAAGCGATCCTCACGTGGGATGTGAGGCGCTAGGCCGCGTGGATATGAAGAAGGGCCCTGCACCGCTCGGCAAAGGTCGGCACTTCCGGACATTCAAAATAGACCTGCCTGTTGAGCGCCATCAGCAACTGAACCGCTGCCAGTTGGTCGTTTTCCGCTGAGAACGAGCTCCCGTGGTGGACAAACTCGTCCGTCAGGTATTCGATCGCATGACCCAGGATCTCCAGGGCGTGGCCGGCTTGCGGTGTGATGCGGCGGCGGCGGGCGGCGGAGCGGGTCAGGGAAGCTGCCGACGGGGGGGCGGGGATGGAGAAACCGTGGGTTGCAATGGTCGCCATGCTGCTAATCCTCTCCCACATCATCGGCACGATGGTTCCTCACTTCACGTAACAAAGGTACTCTCTCCCGAAAATGAACAACACGTCATATCGAGCCAATACGGGAAGTTAGATGACAGGTGGCACAGCACATCCAAAGCGCAGCGAATATAACAAGCTTTCACGCCCTCCACATTGCGCCAGGTCAAAGAGCGAACCATCCCATCATTTCTCTCAATTCCAACGATTTCGCTCCAAAATGACGATGAAATGCCGCTGAAATCCTGCCAAATGGCTTCCATCCGCCTCGCTTGCCGTCCTCCGTTGCATCCAGGAATGGCCAGCCAACGCCTCCTTTGCCTTGACGGGACGAGGCTGAAAACCTAATCTCAAACGAGCATCCTTTTTGCGACGAAGCGATGGGCGGCTTCGCTGAGCCGGGTGCAATCTTGCTTTGCTCTTCTGGACGTGGCTCTGATGATTCCCTACCACTGGCAATATCTTCCGCTTCTGCTGCAAATCCTTGCCGCATTTGGACTTGGGCTGGGAATGGTGGTCGCCTCATGGTTTGTGGGCCGGCATCACAACACCGCCACCAAGCTGGCCGCCTACGAGTGCGGCATTGTCGCAGTCGGCGACGCTCGCGGCCGTTTCAGCGTCCGCTACTACATGGTGGCCATGCTCTTCATTCTGTTCGACGTGGAAGCGGTCTTCATGATGCCCTGGGCGGTGGTCTACCGCAAGCTGCCCGCCCTTACGGGCTGCTCTCCCATGTTCGGCTTCTGGGAGATGCTGGTTTATCTGGGATTCGTGGCCGTCGGGCTCTACTATATTGTGCGCAAGGGCATCCTGAACTGGAGCCAGGACAAGGCGGATCTCTAGCATGGGCGCGTCGGAGAAAATCACGTTGTTGGGGAGAGCTGCCGTCGTTGAGGGGCTCCCGGAAAACCCCGCGGTCAAGGCCGTCCTGGCCTGGAAGCCTGAGGCCCTGGTGGACGCCAGGTTTGATCGCGAGGAATTAACCCTCACCATTGCTCCTGAAGAGATTCGCGCCGCGGCGGCCACTGTGCAGGCAGCCGGGTACAACTTTTTCGAGGACATGACCGCCGTTGACTGGCTCCCGTCGACACCCCGCTTTCAGTTGAGCTACCACCTGCTCTCCCATGGGTTCAAGGACCGGCTCCGCCTGCGGGTTCTGGTGGATGGCGAGTCGCCCTCCGTGGAGTCCATTACCGACGTCTGGCCCTCGGCCAACTTTTACGAGCGCGAAGTCTTCGATCTGTTCGGCATCCGCTTTGACGGCCACCCCAATCTGCGCCGCATCATGATGCCCGACGACTGGGAAGGCAACCCGCTGCGCAAGGACTATCCGGTGGAGGGGTACCGCTAAATGACAGAAACCATTGGCACGCCCATCCTCCAGGCTCCCGCCGCAGAAGGCGCGCGAGACCAGCACATGGTCATCAATCTCGGCCCCCAGCACCCCTCCATGCACGGGGTTCTGCGCCTTGTGGCTGAAATTGACGGCGAGATCATCGTCCGTCTGTATCCTGAGATCGGCTACCTGCACACGGGCATCGAGAAGACCTGCGAGGCCAAGTTTTATCAGCAGGTGGTCCCCCTGACCGACCGGCTCGACTACCTCGGCCCCCTTTCCAATAACCTGTGTTACTGTCTTGCGGTCGAGAGGCTTCTCGGACTTGAGATTCCCGAGAAGGCCGAATGGATTCGGGTCCTCCTGGCTGAGTTGACCCGCCTCAACTCCCACCTCATCTGGCTCGGCACCCATGCCATGGACATCGGCGCCCTCACCGTCTTCCTTTATTGCTTCCGCGAACGCGAAGAGATCCTGCGCATCTTCGAGGGCCTGTCGGGCCAGCGCATGATGACCAGCTACTTCCGCATCGGCGGCCTGGCCATGGATCCGCCGCTGGACTTCTTCGACCGGGTGCAGGGATTTATCAAGGGATTCCCAGAGAAGATCGACCAGTACTCGAACCTGCTGACCGGCAACCCCATCTTCCGCAGTCGGCTCAAGGGCGTGGGCTACCTGTCGGCGGCAGACGCCATTGCACTCGGCGTCACGGGTCCCCCGATGCGCGCCTCGGGCGTGGACTTTGACCAGCGCCGTGACCGGCCCTACTCCGGCTACGAGAAGTTCCAGTTCAAGGTCCCCATCTCCACCGACGGCGACTGCTGGGCGCGTTATGAGGTACGGCTTATCGAGATGCGGGAGAGCGTCAAGATCATCCAGCAGGCGTTGGACGGAATGCCCGAAGGGCCGATCAAGGCCGACGCGCCCAAGATCGTGCTGCCCGAGCGCGAAAAGATGAAGACCCAGATGGAGTCGCTCATCCATCACTTCAAGATCGTCTCCGAGGGGTTTGCCGTGCCCGCCGGCGAAGTTTACCAGGGCATTGAAAGCCCGCGCGGCCAGATGGGCTACTACGTCGTCTCCGACGGAACGGCCAAGCCCTGGCGCGTGCACTTCCGCAATCCATCCTTCGCCACCCTGCAGGCTCTCGAAGCCATGTGCAAGGGGCGGATGCTGGCTGATCTGGTGGCCGTCGTCGGGTCCATCGACATTGTTCTGGGAGAGATTGACAGGTAGGGCTCAGCGATCAGGGGTCAGGGATCAGAGCGCGAATCAAGTAGCGTAGATAGCGGTACACAACAAAAATGGGGTTTAGCCGCTGAGAGAGCGTGGATTGAAGGAGATGGCACTCATCGGCGCTGAAGACCAACTTTGGGGCGAACTTTGGGTATCACTGGCTTCCCTGCTCCGCAGCTATACCGCGGTGCATGGGCTCAACGGCAACCGGCAGGCGCTGGTGGAGTTGGGCGAAGAGATAATTCTGGTGCGCCACGGCGACGACTGGCTCAAGCTGAGCCGCACCGGTGCAAGGATCGACTGGCGGCGCGCCGATGGTTCAAGCGGGCTGCTGGAGTTTACCGAAGCTGGCCGCCTGCGGCCGGTTTCCGCTGAGGAAGCACCACAAGAGGAAGAAATGGACATGATGGCCGAAGCGTGGGCGAGGGAGTTGATGCTGTGAGTCCAGAAACCATGAGCGTCTTTTCGCCCCAACTGGCGGCGCGTTTCGATGCGCTGGTGGCCAAGTACCCCCTGCGCCGCTCGGCGCTGGTCCCCATGCTCCTTTACGCGCAGGACGAAGTCGGCTACCTCTCCGACGCCGTGCTGGCTGAGGTGGCTGAGCGCATCGGCATCACCGAGTTGGATGTGCGCAATGTGGCCACCTACTACTCCATGCTGCGCTTCAAGCCCGCCGGCAAGTACAACGTGCAGGTCTGCACCAACATCAGTTGCATGCTCCGCGGCGGCTACGAGATTCTCGAGCGCTTCCAGGACGAGTTGCACATTGGGCACAAGGGCGTCACCGCCGACGGCCAGTTCTCGCTTGAAGAGGTGGAGTGCATCGGAGCCTGCTGCTGGGCGCCGGCCATCCAGGTCAACTACGACTTCCACGATGAATTGACTCCCGAGCAGGTGCCCGGCATCCTGGCCGGCTACCGCGCAAAGGCGGAAGGGAAGGTCGCCGATGCCTAGGCTGGTCTCGCATCCCGATGAAGTGAAGATTGTCACCCGGCGGTTCGGCCTGGGCGCGGCCAACATCGACCGCTACGTCGAGCTGGGCGGCTACGAGTCCGCAAAGAAGTGCCTGGAACAGGGCCCCGAGTGGATCATCAACGAGATGAAGGCCTCCAACCTCCGCGGACGCGGCGGCGCGGGCTTCCCCACCGGCATGAAGTGGTCCTTCGTCCCCAAGCAGAGCGCCAAGCCCAAGTACGTGCTGGTCAACGGCGACGAGAGCGAGCCGGGCACCTGCAAGGATCACCTGATCTTTCTCCATGACCCGCACGCGGTCATTGAAGGCACCATCATCGCCGGCCTCGCCATCGGCTCCAAACTCGGCTTCATCTACCTGCGCGGCGAGTACCGCTACCTGCTGGAGATCATGGAAAAGGCCGTGGCCGACGCCTATGCCAAGGGCTACCTGGGCAAGAACATCTTCGGCTCCGATACCGAGTTTCAGATCATCACGCAGTCGGGCGCGGGCGCCTATGAAGTGGGTGAAGAGTCCGCCCTGATGGAGTCGCTTGAAGGCAAACGCGGCGTGCCCCGCATCAAGCCTCCGTTCCCGGCCGTTGTCGGCCTCTATGGCGGCCCCACGGTGATCAACAACGCCGAGACCAT
This sequence comes from uncultured Acidobacteriaceae bacterium, assembly GCA_903849645.1. Taxonomy (GTDB): domain Bacteria; phylum Acidobacteriota; class Terriglobia; order Terriglobales; family Acidobacteriaceae; genus Telmatobacter. The sequence continues at coordinate 27,460 of CAINJJ010000037.1, forward strand.
CGCCACGGTTCCGCATGTGATCGCCATGGGCGCCGCGGCCTATGCCGAAGTGGGCTCGCCCCGCAACGGCGGCACGCGTCTCTTTGGCGTCAGCGGCCATGTGGAGCGCCCCGGCGTCTATGAGCTGCCCATGGGCTACAACTTGAAGAAGATCATCTACGAGGTCGCCGGCGGAGTGCGCGGCGGACGCGGCCTGAAGGCTGTGGTTCCCGGCGGCTCCTCGACCCCGGTGCTGCTGCCCAACGAAATCGATATCGGCATGGACTTTGACCAGGTGGGCAAGGCGGGCTCTATGCTCGGCTCCGGCGGCGTCGTGGTCATCGACGACCAGACCTGCATCGTCGAGTTTGCCCTGCGCACCATCAGCTTTTATCAGCATGAGAGCTGCGGCTGGTGCATTCCCTGCCGCGAAGGAACCGACTGGCTCAAGAAGTCGCTCACGCGCTTCCACGCCGGGTTCGGCTCCATGAAGGACATCGACAACATTCAGTACATTGCGGAGAACATGATGGGCCGGACCTTCTGCCCGCTCGGCGATGCCGCGGCCATGCCCACGCTGGGCTTTGTGAAGAAGTTCCGCAAAGAGTTTGAGGACCACCTGGACGGGAAGCCTTGCCCGTTCGCAAAGCACGTGGATTTGGCGGTAGTTTGAGGTAGAGCCGGCCACAAGCATCTTGAATCGGGGATCAGGTGAAGGCAAGAGAGATCGTCCGGATTCTGGAGCAGGATGGCTGGTATTTTCACTCGCAAAAGGGAAGTCACGCGCAGTACAAACACGCTGTAAAGCCGGGACGGGTCACGGTTCCAATACACGCCAGCAAGGATCTGTCGAAGTCCGACATTCACAGTATCCTTAAACAAGCGGGGTTGAAATGACGAAACGCTATCTGGTTGTCTACGCAAAGAACAAAGGCAGCAACTTTTCTGGTCACGCTCCCGACGTGCCCGGTTGCGTTTCGGCCGGCGACACCCTCGAAGAAATGAACGCGATGATGCGCGAAGCTCTCGAATTCCACTTCGAAGGGATGCTGGAAGATGGCGCAACGATCCCAGAACCTACGACAATGAACGTAGACCTCAAGGGAGAAGATTTCGATGAAGTCGAATACTTCATCGCTCAGCAACTTGAAGTGACAGTTCCGGCTCACAAGCAGACCAGCGAATCCGTTCGCGCCGCATAGGAAGACATGGCAGACGTAACCTTCATAGTTGATGGAAAGAAGCTCACGGCTCCCGCGGGGACGCTGCTGATTGACGCCTGCCGCAAGGCGGGCATCGATATTCCGGCCTTCTGTTATTACCCCGGCCTCAGCCTGCAGGCGGCCTGCCGCATGTGCGTTGTGCGCCAGGAGAAGGTGCCCAAGCTGCAGACGGCCTGCACCACCACCGTGGCCGAGGGCCAGGTGTTTGTCACCGAGTCGGCAGAGATTGCGCAGGCGCGCAAGGCCACCCTGCAACTGCTCTTGGGCAACCATCCCCTCGATTGCCCTGTCTGCGACGCCGGCGGAGAGTGCGAACTGCAGGACATGACCTTCAAGTACGGCGCGGGCGAGAGCCTCTACGCCGAGGCCAAACAACATAGAGAGGAACAGCAGTGGTCCCCGGCCGTCTACTATGACCGCCCCCGTTGCATCCTCTGTTACCGCTGCGTCCGCGTGTGCGGCGAGGGCATGGACGTATGGGCTCTCGGCGTACAGAACCGCGGCGCGCGCGCGGTCATCGCGCCCAATGGTGGCGACCAGCTCGACTGCGAGCAGTGCGGCATGTGCATCGACATCTGCCCGGTAGGCGCCCTGACCTCCGGCAGCTACCGCTACAAGACTCGCCCCTGGGAGATGAATCACGTCTCGACCGTCTGCACCCACTGCGCCGACGGCTGCAAGGTCACGCTGGGCGTGCGCCAGACCATCGACGGGGCTGAGATTGTCCGCGCCGACAACCGCGACAAGAGCGGTATCAACGGCGACTTTCTCTGCGCCAAGGGCCGCTTCGGCTTCGACTTTGTCGACAGCCCGGAACGGGTTACCAGGCCGCTGGTTCGCAACGCGGCTGGCAAGCTTGAAGAAGCCACCTGGGACCAGGCATTGCGCCTGGCCGCCGCCAAGCTGAAGGAAGTGCGCGACAGCAAGGGCGGCGCAGCCATCGGCGTGGTGGGCTCCAACCAGACCACCAACGAGGAGAACTACCTGCTGCAGAAGTTCGCGCGGACCGTGCTCCAGACCAACAACATCGACCACGAGCGGACCGCCGACTTCGCGGCCTTTGCCCGCGCGCTCGCCGGCAACAAGAGCAAGAGCGCCAGCCTGCGCGACACGGCGACCGCCCCGGCGATTCTGCTGGTGGGCGGCAATGCGACTGAAGAGCATCCCCTGCTGGCCTGGAACCTGCGCACCAATGTACGGCTCAACCGCGCCCGGCTCTTTGTGGCCAACACCGTTGCCATCAAGCTCGAGCGCCAGGCCAAGTCCACGCTGCGCTTGCCCGCGGATGGCTACTCTGCCTTGGCCGGCTATCTCGGCGGCAGCGATGCAATCCTCGACAACGCCGCCTTCCGCGAAGCCGTACTCGCCGAGGAGTCGCTGCTCGTCGTGCTGAGCGCGGAGCTCAGCGGCGCGCAAATCGCCGAAATCGCGGCCTGGGGTTTGCAGCGCGGCAACGTGAAATTCGCCCTGCTGGGCGGGCTGGCCAACTCCCGCGGCGCGACCGACATGGGCCTGCTGCCTGACCTGTTGCCCGGCTATGTGCCGGTCAACGCCCCCGCGGCATTCGCCGAGTACACAAACCTTCCCGCCGCCCCCGGCAAGCCGCTCGCGGAGATTTTTGCTGCCGCGGGCGCCGGCCAACTGGGCGCGCTGCTGGTGGTGGGCTCGGACCCCGTTGCCAAACTGGCCATCTCCCCGGCGGCACTCAAGAACAGCTTTGTCATCGTGCAGGATATCTTTCTCTCCCAGACCGCGGCTCTAGCCGATGTGGTCTTCCCTGCTGCCAGCCTGTATGAAAAGACAGGCACGGTGACCAACACCTACGGCGACCTGCAACTGGCCCGCAAGGCGGCCGACCGCGCGGGCGTCAAGCCGGACTTCGAGATTCTGGTCCGGCTGGCCGGCGCCATGGGAGTGGATGTCAAAACACTGGTGCCTTTCGGCAAGGCGGGCGTCACAGCCGACCTTGGCCAGTCGCGGGGCGCGCAGGCAGGCGAGGCCGACCGGCACGCAGTCTGGCTCTCGGCCAACAATCTTGAGCCCAAGCTGAGCCCGTTTGATCCCCTTGCCGTCCTCGACGAGATCGAGAGGCTGGTGCCGGGTTACGCTCTGGACCGGGCCAATCTCCTCGGCGGCAACGATGTACCCACCGAGCCGGGCTTTGTCCCGGTTGCCACACTCACACCCAGCGGGACTATTGTTCCCTCTCACGACACCTTGTTTACCTCCGGAACGCTTGGGCTGCACAGCCCCGCGCTCCAGCAACTCGAAAAGCACCAGTCGCATGAATCGGCAGTCGTAGCGGACTGAAAGAAGACAAGAGGCTGAAGACCAGTGACGATATTGCAGTTTTTCCTGTGGAGCCTGCTCAAGGTAGCCGTGGTGACCGTGGTGATGCTCATGGGCATCGCCTACACCGTGCTGCTGGAGCGCAAGCTGGTGGGCCGCATCCAGAACCGCTGGGGACCCAACCGCGTGGGACCATTCGGCCTGCTGCAGCCGCTGGTGGACGGCGCCAAGTCCTTCCTCAAGGAAGACCTCATTCCCTCCAGCGTCAACAAGCCGCTCTATCTGCTGGCCCCCATCATCTCCCTGGGCTGCGCGCTTATCTCGATTGCGGTGGTGCCCTTCGGCGACCCCGCCATAGGCCCCGGCGGCATGCACCTGTTCCAGATCTCCGATGTCAACATCGGCCTGCTGGTAATGCTGGGCATCACTTCCATCGGCGTCTACGGCATCGCCCTGGCCGGCTGGTCTTCCAACAACAAGTATTCGCTGCTGGGCTCGCTGCGCTCTTCCGCGCAACTGGTCAGCTATGAGCTGGCGCTGGGCCTTTCGCTGGTCGGCGTGGTGCTGCGCGCCGGTTCGCTCAACCTGCGCGTCATTGTGGAGCAGCAGGCCAGCAACGGCATCCTCTCGTGGAACATCCTGGGCGGCTTCCAGTTTGTGGCCTTCTTCATCTACCTGATGGCCGCCTACGCTGAGACCAACCGCTCGCCCTTCGATCTGCCGGAGGCCGAGAGCGAGCTGGCAGGCGGCTACAACATCGAGTACAGCTCGATGAAGTTCGCCATGTTCTTCATGGCCGAATACGGCAACATGATCACAGTTGGCTGCGTGGCCACCATGCTGTTTCTCGGGGGATGGACCAGCCCCTTCGGCAACCTGATTCCGCTGCCCGACAACATTCTTGTGCACGCTCTTGTTCCCATCTTCTGGTTTGTGCTCAAGGTCTTTTCGTTCCTGTTTCTCTATGTGTGGGTGCGCGGCACGCTGCCCCGCTTCCGCTATGACCAGCTGATGAACTTCGGATGGCGATTCCTGCTGCCGTTGGCCATGTTGAACATTGTGGCCACCAGCCTTTGGCTTGTGAATCGCTGATTTGCAATCGGGAGGGATTTTCGGGAGCAGGACTGCCTGCTCCTCTCTCCTTCCCCCCCAAACCGGCCGGCTGCATTTCCAGCCGGCTCTTGTCCCGATGGGTCGGAACAATGCACATGAAGATGTCTGGCACCTTTACAATCAGTAACTTGATTAGAATCAGCTGTACAGAACTTCGACAAAACGGCTAAATAGAGTCAAATGACGAATCGGTTCTACAATTCTTCCACAGTTTTCAGCAGACACAGAAAGGCCCTTGGGCATCCCTGGGCCGTTTCATTCTGAAGCCTAATCTCCGGCTGTGAGCGCGCGGCGGGGATCCAGTTTCCGCACCAAAACAATCACGCAGGCAGCCACGAACGGTACGCCAATCGCGACCGCGCCGGCGGCTAGAATGATTGCTCCGGCGACCAGTACTGCCGCGCTGCCAATCAGCTTCGTCATGGCGACAGGCTATGAAATCCCCGCCCGTGTTTGACTTACGGCGCCCAAGCCAAACTGTGGGCATGATCAATCTCGATGTCCTCATCTCCGAAGCCCGCGTGAAACTGCACTATGCCGCGACCAGCCCGGAAGAGGAGGCACACCGCAAGGAAATCGACGAAATGAATGCCTTCCTGCGCGGCCGGATTGGCATCATGGCCGAGGTTGAATTGAATCTCAGGGTCACTTGGATGGGGTCGGGCGCGACGGCGGTGATGAGGGGTGGCAGCCGCGTCTTCCATCTTCGCAAGGCCGGGGATGGCAAAAGTTGCCTCCTCTACGTCGTGGATGACCTGGGCCAGGAACGGGAGATCGCCAGGATCGCAGACGCAGACCCTCACTTTGTGAGCCGCCTCCTGGTGGCCATCGGTGATGCTGCCTGATCCAGAGCTGACCAATGCAAAACGGCCCTGAGAATTACCCTCAGGGCCGCTTCGGTGCAGATGGAGATTGGAATCCAGGAGGTCCTGGCGAATTACCGTATCGATTGTCTTTCGCTCTTTGGCGCAAGATGACGCTAGATTACCACTGTCCTGGCCCTGTGGGAACAAATTACCTCTTATTTGCCAAGCATTGTGGGCATGCCCTCTGAACCGGGGTTCCAATTCCGCCAGAGTCCGCGGATACTTCTCACCCATTCTCCGTCCATAGGCCAAACACCACTGGTTGTAGGGACATGATACAAATTGATACCCATCTCTCGCCGAATGGTCGACCGCATCCCCGAGGAATGGGCGCGAAGCATCGATCCCAGGTCTCACATTCACAAACAGGGTGCGCCCAGGTCCTGGTTCAGCGAAATCTTTGAGATACGGGCCATCCGCCTCCCGCATCCTGATGCTTGGTCATGCCGCCCATCACTTTGCCCATGATGAGGCTGCGGAGACCTCGTGGGAGCGGCAGCAGAGAATATGTCAACAGTTTGCTCAGGCGGCCGGGAATCACCCTTCCCTGCTTGCCCAAGGCATTCAGCGAGGTGCGCGCCACCACCGCAGGGGACACGGCGGCGCCCATGACCATGTTGGCTCGCGCCGCGAACCCACTTTGAACCGGACCCGGAGCGGAGGCGAGCACGTCGATGTTCTTTGGCTTGAGTTCAATCCGCATCGCCTCGGCAAGTGACTGAACATAAGCTTTCGTGGCGGCGTAATGCGCCGCTTGTGGAACACCCTGCCAACCCACAAGAGAAGAGAGCAAGATGATCCCTCCTCTGCCGCGTTGCGCGAACCGGTTCCCGAATAGGACGCACTGTTCAAGAACCGCATAGCAATTCAGGTCCAGCATATTGCGCTCCTGCTTCAGATTGGCTTGAAGCAGCGGACCAGAAGTGCCATACCCCGCAGACGCAACAAGGAGACCGATGTCCATGCCCTGAGTGGTGCGTTCAAGTTCGGCCAGCCCCTCTGGCGCACTGAGGTCAGCGGCGACAACCAGCACCTCAGTGCCATGCTTTGCGCGAATCCGATGTGCCAACTCATCTAGCCGGTCAGCCCGTCGAGCGACTGCCACGAGGTTTAACCCGCGCTCCGCCAATTGCTCCGCAAATGCGTGGCCGATGCCGTCGGAGGCGCCTGTCACCACAGCCCATGCTCCGTACTTGCTCAAGAATTCACTCTTGTTCATTGCATTGTCTCCAGAAACTCAGGTGTCTTTTCACCACAAAAGGCTTGCTCGAAGAATGCTCGTCCAGCCTCCAGAATCTGCCTCTGGCGCTCCTTGCTGGAATGTGCTCGCGCCGTCATCATGCATCCGGCCATTGATGGAAACAACACCAGAAATGCAGCTTTACGTTGCCCTGCAGTTTTCCCTGGCATGAGGAAGGCGAGCCGGTCCAAGTAAGCGTCCAGCGCCTGACTCACTGCCCGCTTCATGTCCCGCGGCATGCGCGCCATCTCTGTGCCCATTGCTGCCAAAGTGCACCCAATATCCGGGTGTTTCACGTGCGCTTCACTCAAATAGCTGGCGATGACCCGCTTCAGGGCCTCGCCACGCGACAGGCCTCCGGCAAGTTCAGCAAATTGAGTCGCGGTCTGGGCGAGCGCTGCCTGAACAGCCTCCTTGAGAAGTTGATCCTTGCTGGAAAAATGCTTGTAGAAGCCCCCATGCGTGAGGCCGGTGGCCTTCATCACGTCCGCCACGCGAACGTTCTCGCTTCCCTTCGCGCGAAACTGCCTCCCGGCCGCGGTTACGATTCGCTCCCTGCTCTGTCCCTTATGGTCGACTGCATATCGCATGTCCAATGAGATTATGCTCATCATCCAATGGATTCAAAAAGTGAACCCTCGGAATGTGAACCGGGCTCGAACTGATGCTGAACTGCAAGGTTTCATGGATTTGCGTCGCCTATCAGCGCAACCGCTCACCATACGCCCCAGGCTCCGCTCGAGCATCACCTGAAGGCGCTCCGGGCGCCCTCCATGCTGAGTGAGTACGATAAGCTGGCGCGCACCTGCGCGGTGGAGAAGGCAACCTTCCTCACTTATCTGCTTCAACTCACTGAGCTGGAGTTACTGGACCGAGTGCCGCATGCTGTAGGCCGGGTTCCCCGCGGACAGGGCTTCGTCCGTGGGGTGGAGGCGAAGTTCCCCGTGGTCAAGAACCTCAACAGCTTCGACTTCCTCGCCATCCTCGCAGTGATGCACTGACCGCATCATCCCTCTCATCTGTTCCTCGGTCAGCGCCAGCGGACATTCGCGCCGGCTTCATGCACGTTTGCCTCAGTTGGTTTTGCAGCCGGCGTCTTTCAACCCCATGGCACGAAAGATGGACATGGCCGGGCACCAGTTGGTGAAGGCCGACTGTAACAGATTCAGTCCGACGAATGCCGTTAGCCAAAGCCAGTTGGGCGAAACATAGTGGGCTAGAGCGAGGGATAACAACACCATTGCGCCTCCCATCAGGCGTACTGCACGTTCAACTGTCATAGTGAATCTCCTTCTTCGGTTTCTGATTGAGCTTCAGCCTCCGGCTTGTGACCAGAGTGAACCATGTAATAGAGCACCGGAATGGTTGGCCACGAGAGGAACGTCGAGGCCACGGCGCCGGCAATCAACGACAGTGCAAGACCTTGAAAGATGGGGTCTGTCAGAATCACGCTGGCGCCTACCACGACCGCGGCGGCTGTGAGCAGCATCGGCCTGAAGCGCGTGGCGCCTGCGTCGATCACGGCTTCAGCCAGGGGCATTCCCTGGCGGATACGAAGTTCAATGAAATCGACCAGGATGATCGAGTTGCGCACGATGATGCCAGCCCCGGCAATGAAGCCAATCATCGAGGTCGCCGTGAAGAATGCGCCCAGCATCGCATGAGCCGGCATAATGCCGACCAAGGTTAGCGGGATGGGCGCCATGATGATCAGGGGCACGATGAAGGACCGGAACCACCCCACCACGAGCACGTAGATCAGCACAAGCACCGCGGCGAAGGCCAGGCCCATGTCGCGAAAGACCTCGATGGTGATGTGCCATTCACCATCCCACTTCATCGAGTAGTGGTCTGTTGACTCCGGCATCGCAGCGTTGTAGCGGGTTAGCGTATACCCGGCAGGAAGGGTGAGATGGTCGAGTTGCTTGTTCATCGCCATGATGGCGTAGACCGGGCTCTCTTCCGCTCCAGCAACATCTCCCGTCACGTAGACAACGCGGTGCAGGTTCTTGTGATAGATGCTGCGCTCTATCGTGCTGTGTTCGACGACAACCAACTCGCGCAGCGAAACCATGCCTCCATCTGCTCCCGGCAGGCGAATATTCTGCAGGCCCTGGTCCGATGAACGATCCGCGCGGTCAACTTCGATCATCGCAGGGACAGGTTCACGTGCCGCTGGATCATGGAGCAGGCCCACCTGCATTCCAGAAGTGGCAAGCGCGAGAGCATGCGCCACATCAGAGACTGCGATGCCATGCTGCGCCGCCTTCACCTCATCCACGCGAATCGTGAGCCTCGGTTGACGGTCTTCAACGTACCAGTCGGTATCCACAACCCCTGGAGTGCTCTGAAAGATGTGCTTGATTTGCTGGGCAACCTGCGTTTGACCATCGAGATCGGGGCCGTAAATCTCGGCCACCAGGGTTTGTATAACCGGCGGTCCAGGCGGAACCTCGCTTACCTGAATCCGCGCGCCGTACTGGTTGCCAATCACGACCAGCAGAGGACGGAGACGCTTGGCGATGGCGTGGCTCTGTATGCCGCGATCTTTTGCGGGCAGCAGGTTCACCTGAATGTCAGCCTGATTCGGTTGACCGCGCATGTAGTAGTGGCGGACCAGCCCATTGAAGTTATAAGGGCCGGAAGTTCCCGTATAGGCCTGGTAGTTCAATACATCAGGCTGCCGCGCCAGTTCTGCTCCCAACGCCTGGGTTACGCGTGCTGTCTGCTCGAGTGGGGTGCCGTCGGGCATGTTGATGACTACCTGTAGTTCGCTCTTGTTATCAAAAGGCAGCATCTTGACGCGCACCAGTCCCATGGGCACCAGCGCAACCGAGATCAGGAGCAATACCGCCACCCCGATGAAGAACAGGATGCGATTGCGCGCGGACTGGATCAGCGGCGTCATGATGCGCCGATACAACCTGGTCCGCCAGTTCTCGGTCTCCGGCTCCAGCAACTTGCTCCCTTCAAGATGCTTGCCAAGCAGTCGAAGTGATGCCCAGGGCGAGACTACAAATGCAACCAGCAGAGAGAACAGCATCGCTGCCGATGCGCCCACTGGAATCGGCCGCATGTAGGGGCCCATCAGCCCGCGAACAAAGGCCATGGGCAGCACCGCGGCAATCACGGCAAAGGTGGCGAGGATGGTAGGGTTGCCTACCTCGGCAACTGCTTCTACGGCGACGGTACTCATCGACCGGCCGTGATTTTCCGGCAACCGGAAGTGGCGCACCATATTCTCGACCACAACGATGGCGTCATCGACAAGGATGCCGATCGAAAAGATCAACGCAAACAGGGTTACGCGATTGATCGTGTAACCCATCAGGTAGAAGACTGACATCGTGAGCGCCAGCGTCACCGGGATTGCCAGCAGCACCACTCCCGACTCGCGCCATCCCAGGAAGAGCGCCACCAGAAAGGTCACGGACAGCGTTGCCAAGAGCAGGTGCTCCAGCAATTCGTCCGATTTGTTCTTCGCTGTCTCGCCGTAGTTCCGAGTGGTTGTCACCGTCACATCATTTGGTATTGTGACGCCCTGCATCTCGTGGATGCGCTTCAGAACGGCATTGGATATATCGGTAGCGTTGGTGCCTTTGCGCTTGGCTACTGTAATTGTCACCGCCGGATACTGACCCGCTGCCGATGAACCTGAGTTCGGCGTTCCGAAGACCACATAGTTGGCCGGATCGGCGGCGCCGTCAACAATCTTCTCCGCAACGTCCCGCAAATAGACAGGATGCCCGCGAACAACGCCCACCACCACGGCTTCCAAGTCTTCACGCCGCGTAAACAGGTTGCCGGCATCTACGCGGACCTCCTGGTTGTTCTCGGCAAAGGCGCCCGCCTGCACGCTGGCGTTGGCGGCCTGCAGGTGCCCGGCAATGGCCGTTGGCGATAAGCCGTAGGCATTGAGTTTGTCAGTGCTGAGCACTACGCGCATCGAGCGCGGAAGCCCCCCAATGATGGCCGTCTCCGATACATCTGAAACCTGCCCGATGTTGTGTTGAATCTCGGCGGCGATGGCGCGAAGTTGATAGCCACTGTAGCGCTCGCCCCACAGGGTCAGCGCAAGGATAGGAACATCGTCGATGGAACGCGCCTTGATCAGAGGCTGCGAAACCCCAGGCGGTATGCGATCGAAATTCGAGTAGAGCTTGCTGTAGACCTTGATCAGTGCGTCTTCCTGCTGCGTTCCAACCAGAAACCGTACGATGACCAGGCTCTGCCCCGGCGCCGAGGTCGAGTAGACATACTCCACACCTGAAATCTGGTGGACCAGGTTCTCAATCGGCAGCGTAACCTGTTGTTCCACCTCGGCCGGGGACGCGCCTGGCATGGCGGTCACAATGTCCAGCATCGGAACGAGAATCTGTGGCTCTTCCTCGCGGGGGATAATCACCACGGAGAAGATTCCCAAGGCCAGCGATGCCGCGATGAAGAGCGGCGTCAGCTTCGAGTTGAGAAAGGAGTGAGCCAGCCGGCCGGCAATTCCAAGGTCCTGCTTCATGGCTGGGCCTCGATGCGCTTGCCGGCGATGTCGCGGTCCCCTGGCGCATCAACCAGCATTTCACCCGAAGAGATGCCCGACAGAACTTCGATGAGATCGCCCTGTTGAGCGCCTGGTGTGAGGTAGCGAAGTTGCGCAATTCCCTTGCTGTCGAGAACGTACGCACAGGCAAGCGAGCCGCGCATGACCACAGCGGTAAGCGGAATGAGGATTGCCTGTTTTGCACCGTTGGCAAACTCGGCCGTTCCATACATGCCCGCGCGTAGCTGGCTTGAAGCAGGCAAGTCAATCTTGACCAGAAAGCTGTGACTGGCCGGATCGGCAGCAGGCATAACCTCTTGAACGGTCCCTATGACGCTTGTCGCACCTGCGCCGCTGATTGCCACCTGTACCTTGATTCCCTTGTGGACCGCGCCTATCGCCGACTCGTCCACAGCGGCCTGCAGTTGCAGGGCTCCTGCCTGATCCACCTGCAGCAGCGGCACACCCGGCGCGGCCATGGTTCCAGGATCGGCCATTCGCGACGTCACTACGCCAGAGAACGGTGCAACCAGCCGCGTGTAGCCAAGCATCGTGCGAGCGCCGCTCTCCTGCGCCCGCGCCGCATCGGTCTGGGCCCGGATCGCGTCAACATTCGCTGCGGCAGCCTCGGCCCGCCGCGATACCTCATCCATCTCCTGCGGGCTTACACTCTTCTGCGACTCAAGCTGCTTGTACCGGCCCAGTGTGCTCGCCGCCAGTGCGGCGTTCGTCTGTGCGGCAATCTGCGCATTCTGCGCAGCCTTGACTCCGGCCTGTGCCTGCTCCAGCGCAGCGCGCATCGCCGAATCGTCCAATACGGCCAGCGTCTGTCCTGCCCGTACCATGTCTCCTTCATGCACCAGCACCTGTTGAATACGGCCCATCACCTGCGCGGACACCACCGCGGTCTCCCGCGCATGAACAGTGCCCGTGGAACGCACAATCAGAGGCACCTCTTGCTGCCGGCTCTCCACTACCCGAGCCTGCATTGTTTGTGCAACCGCCGGTGAAGCGGACTCACCGCTATGACATCCCACCGCCAGAGCCGCGGAGACTAGAAGCAAGCCACCCGATAAGACAGTCTTCATTGCAATTCCTCCGCCGCATCGGGAGTAAGAGTCCCTGTCGCGTACAAAAGTTCGGTATAGGACATGGCATTTCCGTAGACGGCATGCCAGTAGTTGGATTGGCTCTGCCGCTCGGCATCCTCGGCCCGCAGCAGATCTGTGATGGTGGCAAGCCCGGCGCCGTAGCGATTCTTCAGGATGCGCAGGCTCTCGGCGGCTTGGTCCATCGCCGCCCTTGCCGTTTCCAGCGAAAGGGCCGCAGTCTGCTTGTGAATATGCGCCTGGCTCACTTCGAGCCGCAGATGAAGTTGCGAGGCAGACACCTGCGCGTCAATCTTCTGCTTCGCCGCGATCTCCCGCGCCAGTTGTGCGCGCTTGCCAATGGGCAGAATGTCCACGCTGATCTGCACGCCGGCAACCCAGTTGCTGCCCCCCGAACTGCCTATCGAGCCGCGGTCCTCTTCCCAGTTTCCGTACGCGCTCACGCGAGGGCCAAAATCGGACTTTGCCGCTCCAACAGCAGAGCCCTGCGCCGACCGCGCCTGTCCCAAGGCCGCAAGGTCCGGCCTGGTCTTCGCCGCTGTCGCAATCTCCTGCTCCAGCGGAAGATCAGGAAATGTGTGCGGCTCAATCGGCTTCAATTCGGTAGCCTTCAGCTCCGTGGCTCCCATCGCTTCGCTCAATTGCGCCCACGCCAGTTGCAGGTCGCCTTGGGCCGCAATCAGCTCCTGCTTGCGCGCGGCTGCATTCACCAGGGCCGACATCCGGTCTGACTCCACCGCAAGCCCTGCCTTGACGTGCTCCTCCACTGAAGCCAACAGCGCTGCTGCCGTCTCCTGCTCATGCTGCGCAACATCGATCTCCCTCTGCGCGTAGAGCACCGACTGGTACGCACCCACAACGCGAAATACGATTTGCTGATCAACTGCCCTGGCAGACGAGGCGGCGCTCGCCTTGAACAAATCGGCGCGCCTTATCTCCTTCTGTGTCTTGAACGAGTCAAATGCCATCCACGAGCCCGACAACTTCGTCGAGAAGTCGCCCATCGGCTGCGGACGGTTCAGGGAGTTCACTGCAAAGTCTGCCAGCGTGAATTGATGCTGTCTCAGCTTCGAACCGAACACATAGACGGGATCGTCTCCGCGGGAAATGTCCTCGGTAAAGGAGAGTTGCGGCAGCAGCGCAGTGCGCGCCATGGTGGCCGCCGCTTTGGCGTCCTGGTGACCCGCGCGCGCTATCGCAGTCTCGGGGTTCTGCCCCAGGGCCTGATTGATGGCTTGGCGAAGAGTCAGCGGTTCTTGCGAGGAGGCGACCAGTCCCCCCAACCCAAGCAGAAGGAAGAGAACCGATATTCGGTAAGGGCGGAAACTCATGGGGGTTGATGTCCTTGGTTGATGCATTCAAATGGATAAAGTCATGGATTGGGGATTCTGTTACAAATGGCGGGTGCGTGCACAGCGATTTTTGTAAGAATCGATCTATGGCGCAGTCCGTTCGGCGGGAGTGCGCAGCGCATTTTGCCGCTTTCCGAGCGATACGCAGTTGCCAGGACGCGAAAGTCCGTCCCGATGTGCCCGCAAGAGAGATTTGTGTCGCCATTCGAGCTTCCGGCGGGTCAAAAACGGCGAAATGTTGCACATTGAGATTTCTTCTTAAGGTGGCAGCTTTGTCCCCTGTATACCCGATTCCGCCGCGGAAAGTGCCAATGCTTAGCAGGGAAACTTGCCGTGACGAAAGGTATGGCTTGTGATGCAGAGGTCTCCAGACCAGGCCTCAGGTTCCAAAGGTGTAGTCCGTGCTCTGCCAGACTCCATTGCCGAAGGACCGCAGGCGTACATAAACCCTCGTGGCCGATGGCATGTTGTTCAATGTGGCTTAAAAGCTGAAAACAAAACAGTTGCGGTTGGGTTAAACTCGGTATCGGAGATCGCTCCAACTCATGAAAATGCCGAAAGATCGGTTGGACTCCTGGAAAGAAGTCGCGAACTACATAGGTAAAGACGTACGCACCGCAATGCGATGGGAGAAAACGCGGGGAATGCCCGTGCACCGCATTCCGGGGGGGACACGAAGCAGCGTATATGCGTTCATTTCGGAGTTGGATACCTGGCTCCAGATCAAGGAACCTGAAACCCGCTCGACGGACCTGGATATCCGCTCCCAAAACGCCGGAGCCCTTTTTAAGAGCGGTGACTGGGGCCAATCCCAAGTCGAGCAGGAAGAGAAGAGGCCGCAACCGAACAAGAGGAAAGAAGTTTGGAAGGTTTCAGCTCTAGTGCTCCTTCTCGCCGGTGCAACTCTTGCCTTCACCTGGGCCCGAATCCGATCCCCGTTCGCCTCCCCAAAGCTCCAATTCGGAAACGAGATCCTCCTTACGTCGGACGATTTCTTGAAGCGCGGTCTATTGACGGATGGTCGGGAAATCTACTTTTCGGAATATCGAGATGCGCGGGCTGTGCTATCCGCCATACCTGCGACTGGCGGCGAGGTTCGCACCCTTCCTGCTCCGGGTGATCGGGCATTTCCGATGTCAATCTCCCCGGATGGCAGCCACTTGCTGGCTGTGACCTTCGAGGGCGAAGAGAAGGACCGCCCGCTCTGGAGTGTGCCCACCCACAGCGGGACGCCGATGCGGGTAGGCGATATCCTTTGCCACAGCGCAGCCTGGTCGCCAAGCGGCAAATTCATTGCCTTCGCCAGAGGCAATTCGGTGTATGTCACCGATTCCGAGGGGAAATCGCAGGTTGCGCTGGGCAGTTTTGCCGGCATACCGAGAGACCTCCACTGGTGGCCCGACGGGCAAAAACTGCGCCTCCAGGTCCATGATGTAAATTCCTCCTCCAACGCATTCTGGGATCTGGAGTTCAGCTCCCCCGAGTCTGGCATCGTCACTGACTTGCGCCCACTGCATGTAAACCTGCAAGACTGCTGCCTGGTCACCTCTGCCGTGTTTGGCGAGTCTGGAATGTCCCTGATCAGCGGGGGGGATCCTGAGACGAACCCGATTCGCATCCTGGCCAGAAAACCCTCTCTTCTCAGACCTGGGTATACAGTGACGGACGCCTGGGACAAGTCCGGAGCCGTTCAAGAGGTTGCGGTTGATCCCGCGCATCAACGTGTGTATGCCGCAAGGTCTACCTACGTCCGGTACGAAATGATGCGAATCGACCGCAATTCCAAGAAATACAGCCTGTTTCTGCCAGGCGTGTCGGGGATAGAAGCTGACCTTTCCCGGACGGGAGGGATGGTTGTCTTCGTACGCATGCTCGAAAGGGAGCTATGGATCGCGAACTCAGACGGCAGCCAAATGAGGCGGCTGAGCCCGGCGTCCATTTCCGGTGTGGAGTTGCCGAGGTGGTCCCCGGATGGCCAATGGATTGCGTTTATGGCAAAGGAGGAATCGCATCCCTTTCGAATTTACCTGATTCGTCCTGATGGGACGGGGTTCCACGTTGCATCAGTTGGGAACGACAACCAGGGCGCCCCAACCTGGAGTCCCGACGGTCGCACGCTGTACTACGGCCAGGTTCGCTGCGAAGAGATGAACAACTGCACAATCAATCAAATTGACATCGGAAGCAGTAAGCAATCGCAAGTCCCCAACTCCAAGGGCCTGACCACCGCCCGAGTCTCTCCCAATGGCAGGTTTCTCGCGGCCCTGCGCGCGGATCAGCATCAGGTGTACATCTGTGACCCGGCTAGGGGGGACTGGAAACTGCTTGCCTCAGGCATGAGCGGCAACGACCTGGCATGGAGCATGGACTCAAGGTTTGTTTACGCTGGTTCAATCAATGAGAATCATCCAACCGTGATGCGCATCCGGGTCCCGGACGGTTTCGCGGAGCGGGCTTTTGACTTGACTGAATTCAGCCGTCTTGCAGGTATCCTGCCCACATGGTTCACTGTGACTCCCGACGACTCGTTGATCTTTGTCCGCATGGCAACCGGCGATCAACTCATTGAAATGGACTATGTGATGAAGTAGAGCAACAGCCCTTTCGGCAATTGTCTGCTCCGAGAGCGGCCTGACTTCTTCGGTCAACTTTGGAATGCCCCGAAGGAATGTCGCCGGGGCCTTCTCCACAAACCCCATCTCCTCACACCATCGGCAGAAAGCTTTCAGGTATCCCTGAAAGGCTGACTGGCTGGTTTGACCGATGCGGTCAAACTCCCGCTCGGCCTGGCTTCCCCACCTGCCACGCCACTCGTCCAGCTTGTCTGGTGTGATTCCCTTCACCGACACAATGCCCTCGAACCCGGCCCAGGCATTGATCCGGCTGGCGACCCTGCGGTGGATGGTAGCCGTCTCGCCGCTCCTAAACTTCTGACTGGCAAGCCAGCGTTCACACGCATCCCCCACCGTGATATTCTTGGCTTTCTCTGCGGCGGTTTCTTCGGCTTTGACGCGTTCGATTTCCAGCAGCTTGACTTTGGCTGGATCTCGCGCGTCCCGTTCAGCTTGGGCCAGGCGTTCTGCCTGTTCCCAGGATCGGGTCTTGGCGGATACGACGGTGGGCTTTCCGTCGGCGTAAACGTACAGGGCTTTCCGGCAGCCGCAGCGTTTCCAATAGCGGTCAGCCTTCTTGGGGCAATCAGGAGCGTGGCGAGTGAAAACAGTGACGGTGAGAGAGGCCGGAGACTTGGTTCTGAGCACACCGGGCTTGTATTCTCTTGTGAGTTTCTTCTACAAAATGCGCTTTTTCTGCGCTAAGTCCTTTAGTTTGTGAGAAAGTAACGATGCACCTGATCTTGTTTGCTGTGTTTGCCGGTTTTTGCCTGGTGGGAGCAATCAACCTCCTGATCCAGACACATCCCATCAACAGCGCACTCTCGCTGATTGTGGTAATGACCTCGCTGGCCGTGCTTTACCTGCTGCTGGGCGCTGAGTTTCTGGCCGCCGCGCAGGTCATTGTCTACGCTGGCGCCATCATGGTGCTGTTCACCTTTGTGGTGATGCTGCTCAACGCCAGCCGCGAAGAGCGAACCCTCGGCAGCCGCGCCGCTGCAGCCGTCGGCTTTCCCGCCGTGGTGGCCATTCTCGGCGTCATCGCCACCATCATCCTGCATGCCCAGGGACTGGGCACGGCTTCACTCAGCGACGGCATCACTTCGACGGAAGACCTGAGCAAGGTGCTCTTCCACGAGTTGCTGCTGCCCTTTGAGGTCACCTCGGTCCTGATTCTGATCGCCATCCTTGGCGCGGTTGCGCTGGCCCGTCACGGAGACGGAGAAAGGCCGGAAAGCAAGTGAGTTCCCTTTTCTCGCAGGAGATTCCCCTTTCGTGGTTTCTGTTGCTGAGCGCCGCGCTTTTTGCGCTCGGCGTGGTCGGCTTCCTCATCAAGCGCAATCTCATCACCGTCTTCATGTCCATTGAGCTGATGCTCAATGCGGTCAATCTCTCCTTTGTGACCTTCGCCCACCAGTGGCACGCGGTGAAGGGCCAGATCTTTGTCTTCTTTGTGATGATGGTGGCCGCGGCGGAAGCTGCCGTGGGCCTGGCCATCATCATCGCCGTCTTCCGCGCCCGTGCAACCCTGGCCGTCGACCGTATCGACCTGATGAAACTATGAACGGATACCTTCACCATCTCTGGCTGATTCCGCTGCTGCCTTTTGCCGGGTTCCTGGTCAACGGAATCCTGGGCCGCAGGTTGCCCAAGGCGGGTGTGACGGCTGTGGCGCTGATTGCGCCGCTGGCCGCATTCCTGGTCGTCCTCGGCGCCACGCCTGCATTCTTCGCCGCAGGCGCAGCCTCGTGGGTGGAGACCTGCCCGCAGCCCTGGATCGTTGCCGGCGCGCTGCATGTCGACTTCAGCTTTGTTCTGGATCAGCTTTCGCTCGTGATGCTGCTGGTGGTCACAGGCGTGGGCTTTCTCATCCACGTCTACTCCGTGGGCTACATGAAGCACGAAGAGGGCTACTGGCGCTACTTCAGCTACCTGAACCTCTTCCTGTTCTTCATGACCGTTCTGGTGCTGGCCGGCAACGCGCTGGTGATGTTCGTCGGCTGGGAGGGCGTGGGCCTGGCGTCGTACCTGCTGATCGGCTTCTACTTTCAGAAGAAGTCCGCCGCGGACGCAGGCAAGAAAGCCTTCATCGTCAACCGCATCGGCGACTTCGGCTTCCTGATCGCCATGTTCCTGCTGCTGGCCAACTTCGGCACGCTTACTTTTACTGAAATCGGCGCCAAACTGGCCGCCAGCCCCGCATGGCAGGGCGGCGTGCTGACCTGCATCGCCCTGTGCCTGATGCTGGGCGCGGCCGGCAAGAGCGCGCAGATTCCCCTCTATATCTGGCTGCCGGACGCCATGGAAGGTCCCACCCCGGTCTCCGCGCTTATCCACGCGGCCACCATGGTCACCGCCGGCGTCTACATGATTGCCCGGACCCACGTGCTGTTTGACCACTCCGCCTTCGCGCTGAGCGTGGTGGCCATTGTGGGCGCGGCCACGGCCATCTTTGCCGCCACCATCGGCCTGGTGCAGAACGACATCAAGCGAGTGCTGGCCTACTCCACCGTTTCGCAGCTCGGCTACATGTTCCTGGGACTTGGCGTCGCGGCCTATTCGGCGTCCATCTTCCACCTGATGACTCACGCCTTCTTCAAGGCGCTGCTCTTCCTCGCGGCCGGCTCGGTGATTCACGGCATGGGCGGCGAGCAGGACCTGCGCAAGATGGGCGGCCTGCGCAAGAAACTGCCGGTCACCTTCGCCGTTACAACCATCGGCGTGCTGGCCATTGCAGGGTTTCCCCCACTGGCCGGATTCTTCTCCAAGGACGCGATTCTGGCCGCCGCCTTCACACAGGGCCCGGGCGGAAAGCTGCTCTGGGCCGTCGGCCTCATCACTGCCCTGCTGACGTCGTTCTATATGTTCCGGCTGTGGTATCTGGCCTTCCTCGGCGAGTCGCGCAGCCCCGAGGTTCACCCCCATGAGAGCCCCTGGTCGATGCTTGGGCCGCTGGTCATTCTGGCCGGACTCTCCGTAGTGGGCGGCTGGGTCGGTATCGAGCGGTTTGCCGGATTCCTGGCGCCCTCGGTGGGCGAGAGAGTTGCGGAGGCCGGCGGCAACAGCCTGGAAATCATCCTCATGGTGGTCGCGGTGGCCGTGGCGGCGCTGGGCTGGTTTATCGCGGACCTGCTTTACCGGCAACGGCCCGCGCGGGCGGCCGAGGTGGCCGCTGCGCTGCCCCTGGGCTACAAGGTTTTGCTGAACAAGTACTACGTGGACGAGATCTACGCGGCGGTGATCGTCAAGCCGCTGCTGGCAGTGTCGCGGTTCATCCTTGAATGGGTTGTGGACATCGCCATTCTGGGCGGGCTGGCCTGGCTTCTGGGTGGAGTCGCAACACTCACCGGAGCCATTCTGCAGCGGTGGCAATCGGGCAATCTGCGCTCCTATGCGGCGTGGCTGGCCGCCGGCGCGGCTGCCCTGCTGCTCTTCCTGCTGGTTCCGTGGACCACGGTGCTGGCCAATCTTCCGGCAATTCACATCGGCATGGCGGGGCGTTAGAGAATGACAACGATCGATCAATCAATTCTCACCTGGATCCTGCTGGTTCCGCTGGCCGGCGCCCTGCTTGTGGCTTTGGCTCCGGACCGCGGCAAGCTGTCGAACTGGATCGCGCTGCTGACCACGCTCGCCACGCTGGGCCTGACGCTACATCTGCCGGCTCATTTCGTCCTCGGTCAGAGCGGCTTCCAGTTTGAGATCAACCGCATCTGGATCGACAACCCGGCCATCGCCTATCATGTGGGCGTGGACGGGCTGAGCCTCTGGCTGGTGGTGCTGGTGGGCCTGCTCGCCCCGGTCGGCGTAGTCGCCAGTTGGAACGCCATCCAGTCGCGGCGCAAGATCTTCTTCGCTTTGTTTCTGGTGCAGCAGACGGCGATGCTGGGCGTCTTCCTCTCGCTCGACCTGATGGTTTACTACGGCTTCTGGGAGCTTTCGCTGGTGCCCATGGCCATCCTCATCGCCATGTATGGCCGCAAGGATGGGCCCAAGGCCGCCCTCAAGTTCTTCCTGTTCACGTTCATTCCCTCCGCGCCGCTGCTGGTGGCCATCCTGTGGCTCTACGCGCAGACGCACACCTTCGACTTCACCACGCTGCAGATCTACATCACGCATGGACTGATTCCCGCGGCCCCGCTCTGCTGGGTAGCGCTGGCGTTTCTGTTCGCCTTTGCCGTCAAGGTCCCGGTCTTCCCGCTGCATGGATGGGTGGCTGACACCTACAGCGAGGCCCCCGTTGCCCTGGCCATGGTAGTCGCCGGCAAGCTCGGCCTCTACTCCATGCTGCGGTTTCACATCGGACTCTTCCCGGAGCAGGCTCGTGCGGTTGCTCCCTATCTGGTTGCGCTCGCCGTCATCGGCATTCTCTACGGCGCCTGCCTGGCCCTGGTGCAGCGCGACTTCTGGCGTCTGGCCGCCTTTGCCGCCCTGAGCCACCTCAGCCTCATCACCCTGGGCATCTACGGTCTCACCTTTACTGGCTGGGACGGCGCGGTCTACCAGATTCTCAATCACGGCGTGGTCGACGGCGCGCTGTTCCTGTTGCTGGGTGCGCTCTACGACCGTTACGCCACCAGCCAGATCAACAGCTATGGCGGGCTGGCCGTGAAGCTGCCACGGACCGCCACGGTTTTTGTCATCACCTCTCTGGCCATCATCGGCCTGCCCATGCTCAACGGCTTTGTGGGCGAGTTCCTGATTCTCTCCAGCACCTTTACCGGCGTCAGCCGCGGCTGGGCCATTGCCGCCACGCTTGGGGTTATCCTGGGCGCGGCGTATATGCTCTGGCTCGTACAGCGCCTCTTCTACGGCCCTGAGAGCGAACTGGCGCTGTCTCGTCCGCCCGAGGATCTGCACCTGGGCCAGTTGGCGGTGGTGTGGCCGCTGGCGGTGCTCATGCTGGTGATGGGCCTGGCGCCCTCCCTCTGGCTGCCCTCCATCGAGAAAGGCATTCACCCGCCGAAGCCCAAGAGCGCGGATGCCGCCCTGCCCTACATTGCCACTCAAACCGCATTGCCGATTTCGTCTCCCGTGGAGGGCCAGCGGTGAATCCTGTTCCCGATATCTTCCGTATCCTGCCCGAGGTCATCCTCACCCTGACCGGCGTCGCCGTGATGCTGACCGACGCCACCCTGCCTCCCGCGTGGCCGCGCCGCTCGCTCGGCTGGGTTGCGGCCCTTGGAACCACCGTGGCCCTGTGGGCCAGCCTTTGGCAGCTTTCCCTGCCCACCGGAGCCGGGTACTTTGGCCCGTACGGCACAGTGGAGACCAGCCCGTTCACCGTCTTCTTCCACGTTCTTATCTGCGGCATCGTTCTGGTTTCCCTGCTTCTCTCGCTTGACACCCTGCCCGAGGACAGCCACCACCAGGGCGAGTACTATGCGCTGATCGTCTTTGGCGCGGTGGGCATGTGCCTGCTGACCGGCGCCGTCGAGCTGCTGGTGGTCTTTGTCGCCCTCGAGATCTCGTCCATCGCTACATACGTCCTGGCCGGCTACCGCAAGCAGACGGGCCGCGGTCCTGAGGCCGCCATCAAGTACTTCCTGCTTGGGTCGTTTGCCACCGGCTTCCTGCTCTATGGCGTGGCCCTGATCTTCGGCGCCACGGGCACCACGCAGATCTACCAGATTGCCCACCTGCTGCCCGGCGCGCAAAACCAGTCCTTCGTTCTGGCCGGGCTGGGACTGATGCTGGTCGGCATCCTCTTCAAGGTGTCGGCAGCGCCCTTCCACGTATGGACTCCGGATGTTTACGAAGGCGCGCCGTCGCCGGTCGTCGCCCTCATGTCTACCGCGCCCAAGGCAGCCGCGTTCGCGCTGCTGCTGCGCGTGGTCTATGAGATGTTTCCCACCTTCCGCTCCGTCTGGTCGCCGCTGCTGTGGGCGATTGCCGTGCTGTCGATGACCGTGGGCAACCTGGTGGCTTTGCGTCAGCAGAACGTCAAGCGGATGCTGGCTTACTCGTCCATTGCACACGCGGGCTACCTGCTGGCGGCCTTTGCCGGACTGGGCTCGAGCGGGATTGCCGCGGCAGCCTTCTACACCGCTGCCTACGCCGCCATGAACGTGGGCATCTTCGCCGTGGTCACGCTGGTGGCCGGGTACGATGAGAAGCTGCCGTTGATCGAGGACTTCCGCGGCCTTATCTACCGCTCCCCTCTTCTCGGCGGACTGCTGATCTTCTTTCTGGTCTCGCTGGTCGGAATCCCCTTCACGGGCGGATTCTTCGGCAAGTTCTACTCCTTCTCGGCCGCTGTAGGCGGCGGCGCGATCTGGCTCGCGATCATTGGGCTGCTCAACTCGGGGCTGGCGGCGGCCTATTACCTCCGTCTTGCGCTGGCGGTTGCGAATCGCCCCTTGGAGCAGAAGCCCGCAGCGCCCGCGCCCCAGGTGGGTGTAGCGGTCGGCGCGGCCTTGCTGCTGGCCGTGGCCGCGACCCTGGTGCTGGGCATTGTTCCGGGCGATGTCCTGCGTGCGGCGCAGGCCGCCGGGCACACCCTGCAGGCCCCGCCCGCGCCAAGCGCAGCCCCTGGAGCGGCCCTCATGGATCCGCACCAGCTCCCTTAGCACCACCGTTGAGCTTGTTGCGAATTGCTCCGATCCGGGCCTGAAGGCCTTGAATATCGGACCGGTTTTCAGGGGACTGAACAGGCTGCGGAAAAACTCGATTGGAAGGCTCGAAGTGTCGGGGTACGACTTCAGGCGTTCCGTAAGTGCCCTATAATCAACGGGGCGTTAGCCCCTGAGGGATGCCTTGCGGGAATTCCGGTCAATGCAGTGCCTTTTCCCGTAGCCTGTGAAGCCCGCTGCTCCCTCCGGCAGTGTGAAGGGCAACTGTGGTTCTAGCCGGCGCGCAGGCGCTCGGCGGCGCCTGCCTCGAGCACCATCTTCTTGTAGAGTTCGGTAGTCAGGCCCAGCACGTGCCTGTTGACAAAGTTCTCCAGAACCCAGGCACGGGCCGCCTGGCCCATTCTGCGTCTGCGCGCAGCATTGCGCAGCAGAGCCAGCACCGCCTCGCAAATCGCCTCAGGATAGCCGGGAGGAATCAGCAGCCCGGTCACCTCGGGGACGACGGCATCGCGGGAGCCGGTGGAGAGCGTGGTCACAACCGGAATCCCGGTGGCTGACGCCTCCAGAACCACGTTTGGGAATCCTTCCCGCCAGGTGGGCAAGACCATCACATCCATGGCACGGTAATAAGGCGCGGTATCGCCCACAAACCCGGTGCAATGAATCCGCGGATGGGAGAGAATCCGCCGTTGCAGACCCTCGCAGAGCGCATCCTCTGAAGCATCAAACCAGCCCACCAGCAAGAGGCGCGCTCTGGGCTCGGCCACGAGAATCGAGTCGAAGGCGTCCAGCAACTCCGGCAGCCCTTTGTCGCGTGTCAGGCGGCCGACAAATCCAAGCACCAGGTCTTCAAGCTGCAGACCGAGTTGCTTTCTGATCCGGCGCGGCCCTGGCGAGAATCTCTCCGCATCCACTCCGTTGCTGCTGCCATTGCCAAGCAGGTACAGCTTGCCGGCCGGCGCCACACCAAGGGCCAGCGACTTCTTCCGCAGGCTTTCGCTGTTACACAGCACCAGATGCGCGCAGGCGGAAGCCATTCTTTCCGCGGCCAGCAGAATCCGTCGCTTGACGCCGGTACTGGACTCCAGCTTGAGCCCGCGGAGCATATAGACGCGGGTTTGCACCCCGGCGAACTGTGCGGCGAGTGTACCCAGCAGGCCTGCCTTTGGCGTGCTGAACTCCGTCATATCCGGCTTCAAGCGCCACAGCAGCCACCAGAGCCGGGCCAGAGCGACCAGGTCCGCGAACAGGGCCACGTCCCGTTCCATCGGTATGGCGATCGAGCGAACGCCCTCCCGGACGGCCGTCTGCTCCAGCAACTCGCCGGGACTGGAGACCAGCGTTACTTCGAAGCCTGCCTCGCGCAGGGAACGAAGGCGACCGCCGAGATTCAAACAGGTCTGCGCGCTTGTGATACCCACCACGATGCGCGGCGGACGAAGAGCAGCCTTGCCAAGCGGGCCAAAAGCCGCTTCAGAGGCAATAGAGATCGACATTCGAGGGCCCTCGCTCCGGGCAATCTCCAGCAGGGCTCATGGGAGCCGCTGTGAAAGTTGCGCACAACGCCGGGGTGAAGGTCGAGCATTGGAGCAGGCCGAAAGTGATACTCAGGGGTGCGATTCACTCGAGAATTCACGACCCTGTTTGTTTACTCAGGAGAATGAGAAAACTCTAACACTCTTCAAGACCTTGTGGAACGTCTGTGGAGAAATTATTTTCAATTGAATCCTGGCATATACTCGGCTTACTCAACAACAGGACCATCCATGCCTGATATGCCTCGCCCCAGGGTACTTCTGCTGATTCCGCACCTTGGCGGAGGCGGGGCGGAGCGCGTGATGAGCCTGCTGGCGCAGGGGCTCTCGGGTGAAAAGTATGAGGTCCACCTTGGGCTGGTGACGACCCGCGACGCCGGCCCGGAGTCCTTCCCGCCTGGAGTGACTTTGCATACGCTTGGCGCCGCACACGTTCGCTGGGCTGGTCTTCCGCTCCTTCGCCTGATCTGGCAGGTCAGGCCGGCTGTCATTCTCGCGGGGATGTTTCACCTGAATTTTCTGGTGCTGCTGCTTCGCCCTTTGCTCCCGGCAAAGACCCGCGTCCTGGTCCGGCAAAATGGGACCGTCTCGTCGGCTCTCGCCTTTGGAGGCTTGCCGCGCGTTACCCGCATTCTCTACAGGCTGCTCTATCGCCGGGCGGACTGTGTCCTTTGTCAAACCGGCGCCATGGCATCCGACCTGGCCTTGGAGGCGGGAGTGCCCCAAAGCAGGCTTGCGGTGGTTCCCAACCCGGTGAACATCGAGCAGGTGCGCGGCATAGCGGCGATGGAATCGACGCCCTGGCCGGGTCCTGGACCCCACCTGCTGGCGGTGAGCAGGCTATCGAGGGAAAAGGGCCTGGATCTGCTGCTTTCAGCTCTTGCCGTTGTTCGCAAGGAGTTCCCCGAGGCGGACCTGGTCATTGCCGGAACGGGCGCGGAGGAAGATGCTCTGAGGGCACAGGCCCGCGGACTGCAAATGGACGCGGCGGTGCGATTTGCGGGCCACATTCCCTGCCCCTGGGTGTGCTTTGGCGGCGCTACTCTGTTTGTGCTGCCGTCACGGCATGAGGGCCTGCCCAACGCCTTGCTGGAGGCCGCTGCCGCCGGGCTGCCCATTGTGGCCACGCCGGCGTCGCAAGGGCTGGTAGACCTTTTGCGCGGGCAGCCCGGCGTATGGCTCCCGGAGGCTTTGACGGCGGACGCCCTGGCCGCATCCCTGTTGGCCGCGCTCTCTTCGATGCAGCCTTCTCAGCGATTTCCGCACTCTTTTGTCGATGGGTACGAAGCGGGACGGGCCCTTTCGGTGTTCGAGCGAATCATCGACGAGCAGTTGGCCAACATGCCTTGTTGAGGGGACAAGAACCCAATTCCTGATTTCACCTCATTCAGGCCAGATGGCTCTGGCTTGCCCATTCCCATGTCCTCAAAGGCGAGACAAGTGGGGCTCCGATATCTTTGAGACAGCCTGCCATGATCGAAACGGGGCCACAGGCCGCTCGGAGGCCATGCGGAAGAACTCCCCGCGAAGCCTGCACGGCCTCACTCGATGCGCGTATTCTGTGAGTGCACTACCACCCTCACTCAGGATAAGGAAAAACATGGCGGAGATAGCCGTTGAGGCCAACGAAGTACCCGCGCAGATGCCCCACGTCCGCGTAGCCGTTCTGGGCGCCGGCAAGATGGGCGGCATCCTGCTGCAGGCCTTTCTCAAGCAGAACCTCTTTGCCCCCGAGCAGATTCACGCCACCGTAGGCCATGCCGAGCGCGCCATCGCCCTCAGCACCCAGTGGGGCGTGGACGTAAGCACAGACAACCTGGAGGCTGCCCGCCAGTCCGACCTCATCCTCATCGGCGTCAAGCCGTTCCAGGTGCCCGCCCTTATCGAGGAGATTCGCCCCGCGCTCACCAAGGACAAGACCATCGTCTCCTTTGCAGCCTCGGTCAAGACCCGCTCCATTGAAGAGGCGGCCGGCCTCGACATCGCTGTGATCCGGGCCATGCCCAATACGCCCTCCGCCCTCGGCGCGGGCGCGGCCGGCCTGTGCCGCGGACGCTTCGTCTCCGCCCAGCAGATGGAGCTGGCCCAGCGCATCTTTGAGACTGTCGGCCGGACTGTCGTCGTGGACGAGAAGCACATGGATGCCGTCACCGGCCTCTCCGCCTCCGGCCCCGCCTACATCTACATCATCATCGAGGCGCTGGCCGAGGCCGGCGTCAAGGTGGGCCTGCCCCGCGACACCGCCACCCAGCTCGCCGCCCAAACCACCTTCGGCGCGGCCAAGATGGTGCTCGAGACCGGCTACCACCCCGCCCTGCTCAAGGACGCCGTCACCACCCCAGCCGGCTGCACCATCGACGGCATTCTCGAGCTCGAAGAGGGCGGCCTCCGCGTCACCCTCATCAAAGCCGTGATGCGCGCAACGCAGCGCGCCAAGGAACTCGCCGCCGGATAGACGCCACCGGGCGCCCCAGGTTTCGCATTTGAGACCTGGGAGCCCACCCAACCCGCCGAGTGATAAACTCCGCTCACCGCGAAACTCCGCGCCACGAACGACCTTGCCCATCCAGCGTCCAACCTGGCTGCCCACCTACCTGCCGGAACTCGACGGGATGCGCGGGCTTGCCATCCTCTGGGTCGTGCTCTACCACTGCAACCCGCGCCTTGAGGGCACCTGGATCCACTACGCCAGCATCTGGGGCTGGTCCGGAGTCATCCTCTTCTTCATCCTCAGCGGGTTTCTCATCACGTCCAACCTGCTGGCCACCCGCGACAAGCCCCGCTACTTCCACAACTTCCATGCGCGGCGCGCCCTGCGCATCTGGCCGCTCTACCTGCTCGTGCTGGCGGTGGTCTACGCCCAGTCCGACTGGTTCATCGGACCCCGGCCGCTTGACGCCATCAAGGCCGCTCCCTGGCTGGCCTACTTTTTCTTTGTTCAGAATCTCTTTCACATCACCCTGCCCCCGGCCCTCGGCCCCACCTGGGCGCTGGCCATCGAGGAGCAGTACTACTTCTTCTGGGCGCCACTGGTCCGCTTCCTGCGCCGTCCCTGGACGCTGGCCGTGGTGCTGGCCGCGGCGCTGGTCGGCTCGCCGCTCATGCGACACACCCACTTCTCCTGGATCACCCCCACCCACACCCTCATTCACCTGGACGGCCTGGCCTGGGGCAGCCTGCTGGCACTGGGGATTCATACACTGCGCCTCGGCCGCCGCATCTGGCTCGGCCTGGGTCTGGGCGGCTTGGTCCTCGGCATCGCCGCCGCCGGCACCATCGCCGCGGGCACAGCTTATCTTGACTCCGCCCTCGCCCTCGCCTACGCCGGCGGCATCCTGGCCCTCATCGCCTCCACCGGCGCGCGCAGCCCCATCAACGCCGTCCTGCGCAGCGGACCATTTGCCTACTATGGCCGCATCAGCTACGGCGTCTACATGACCCACATCATGATCTTCATCTACCTCGGCTCTTTCGACCTGCGCATGGACCGCTACGGCATCCCCGGCAACCTCGCCGTCGTCGCCCTCCGCCTGGCCGTCACCACCGCCGTCGCCTCCGCCCTCTGGTACGGCTTCGAGTCCCGCATTCTCAAGCTCAAGCGCCACTTCTAAAAGGCACTTTCCATCTGTATCGTTTCTCTTCCACGCCCTGCCTCGCGAACGCAAAGCCTGTTCACTCCGGCACATCCCGCAGACGCCTCTTCTGCGCAAAATGATGGTGGACTCCTGCATCCCACAAGATGGTCCACTGTCTCGCCCGATTGTGACTCCAATCACCCATGGCCGCTGGCCGCGGCTGCTACGCTTTACCGTGTCACCGCAAGGCATCCTTGCGAGGTGGAAGATGACCGAAGCTACGACCGCCGGGCCCCTGAGCCCCGAGTTGCTGGCCAAAATGGACGCCTACTGGCGCGCCGCCAACTATCTCTCCGTTGGCCAGATCTATCTCAAAGACAACCCGCTTCTCGACCATCCACTCACTCTTGATGACGTCAAGCCCCGCCTCCTGGGCCACTGGGGCACCACGCCCGGGCTCAACTTCCTCTACGTTCACTGGAACCGCCTCATCCGCGAGCGCGACCTCAACATGCTCTACATCATCGGTCCCGGCCACGGCGGGCCCGGCATCGTGGCCAACACCTACCTTGAAGGCTCCTACACCGAGATCTACCCCCACATCGAGCAGAACAAGGACGGCATCAAGCGCCTCTTCCGCCAGTTCAGTTGGCCCTACGGCATTCCCTCGCACGTCGCCCCGGAGACCCCCGGGTCCATCCACGAGGGCGGTGAGCTCGGCTACTCCCTCGTCCATGCCTATGGCGCGGCCTTTGACAATCCCAACCTGATCGTCGCCTGCGTCGTCGGCGACGGCGAGGCCGAGACCGGACCTCTCGCCACCAGTTGGCACGGCAACAAGTTCCTCAACCCCCTCACCGACGGCGCCGTTTTGCCCATCCTCCACCTCAACGGCTACAAAATCGCCAACCCCACCCTGCTCGCCCGCATCCCCCACGCCGAGCTTGAGAGCCTCATGCGCGGCTACGGCTACGAGCCCTTTACCCTCGAAGGCGACGATCCCGCCGTCATGCATCAGCAGGCCGCGGCCCTCTTTGACACCATGCTCGACCGCATCGCCGCCATTCAGAAGGCCGCCCGCGAAGACGGCTCCACGGCGCGCCCCGCCTGGCCCATGCTCATCCTGCGCACCCCCAAGGGCTGGACCGGCCCCAAGTTTGTGGACGGCAAGCCCGTTGAGGGCACATGGCGCGCCCATCAGGTGCCCCTCGCCGAGATCTTTGAGAAGCCCGAACACCTCCGCATGCTCGACGAATGGATGCGCAGCTACCGGCCCGATGAGCTCTTTGACGAGAAGGGCGCCTTCCGCGCGGACCTGGCCGAGATCGCCCCCAAGGGACGCCGCCGCATGGGCATGAACGCCCACTCCAACGGCGGTCTGCTCCTCCAGCCCCTCAGGATTCCCAGCTTCCGCGACTTCGCCGTCAAAATCCAGGGCCGCGGCCAGGTCGACGTCGAGTCCACCCGCGTCCTCGGGCAACTGCTTCACGGCGTCATGCAGGCCAACAAGGCGGAGAAGAACTTCCGCGTCTTCGGCCCCGATGAAACCGCCTCCAACCGCCTGGGCGACGTCATTACCGGAACCGGCAAAACCTGGATGGAAGAGACCCTCCCCGTCGACGAGAACCTCTCCGAGACCGGTCGCGTCATGGAAGTCCTCAGCGAGCACATGTGCCAGGGCTGGTATGAGGGCTACCTGCTCACCGGCCGCCACGGCTTCTTCTCCTGCTATGAGGCCTTCATCCACATCGTCGATTCCATGGTCAACCAGCACGCCAAGTGGCTCAAGGTCACCCGCCAGATTCCCTGGCGCAAGCCCATCGCTTCGCTCAACTACCTGCTCTCTTCCCTCGTCTGGCGTCAGGACCACAACGGCTTCTCCCACCAGGACCCCGGCTTCATCGACCACCTGGTCAACAAGAAGTCTGAGGTCGTCCGCGTCTACCTTCCGCCCGACGCCAACACCCTGCTCTCCGTCGCCGACCACTGCCTGCGCAGCCGCAACTACATCAACCTCATCGTCGCCGGCAAGCAGCCCGCCCCCCAATGGCTCACCATCGATGAAGCCGTGGCTCACTGCACCACCGGCATGGGCGTCTGGAAGTGGGCCTCAAACGACGAAGGCAATCCCGATGTGGTGATCGCCTGCTGCGGCGACGTGCCCACGCTTGAGGCCCTCGCCGCCGTGTGCCTGCTCCGCGACCTGGCTCCCGACCTCAAGATCCGCGTCGTCAACGTCGTCGACCTCATGGCCCTCGAGCCGCAGTCGGAACACCCCCACGGGCTTCCCGACGAGGACTACGACGCGATCTTCCCGCCCGCGACGCCCGTCGTCTTCGCCTTCCACGGTTATCCGTGGCTCATCCATCGCCTCACCTACCGGCGACACAACCACGACAACCTCCACGTGCGCGGCTACAAGGAAGAGGGCACCACCACCACGCCCTTCGACATGTGCGTGCTCAACAACATTGACCGCTTCCAGCTTGCCCTTGACGCCGTGCGCCGCGTGCCGCGTCTCGCCGCCCAGGTGGACGCCGCCGAACAGTGGTACTCCGAAGCCATTCAACGCCACAAGCTCTACGTGGCCGAGAACGGAGACGACCTGCCCGAAATCAAGAACTGGCGCTGGCCGTTAAGCTAGCCCCGCCGGGTGCCCCACCCTCGCCGCCTTCTTGCTTTTGCGGCTAGGGTGGGAAGCCTCAACCCGCAGCCGAACTCCACCAGCACGCGCGCGGCGCGGCTAACAACGCTAACCCCGCTGCCCCCGGCAGCCCCAACCCACTGAGGCCTTCCTACATGCCGTCCTTGCCCATTCTCGTTCTTAACAGCGGTTCTTCCTCGATCAAGTTCTCCATGTATGAGGCCGGCGACGGCCGGCGCGCCCGCCTCTTCGAGGGCGCCGTTGACGGCATCGGCACCGATCTCGGCAAGTTCTGGATCAAGGACGCCGCGGGCAAAAAGCTCGTCGATCAAACCCCCGCCCTGCCCAATCGCGCGGTGGCCTTCAAGATGGTGGCCGACGCGCTCCACTCCGGCCAGTTCCCCGCCCCGGCCGCCATCGGCCATCGCACCGTCTGCGGCGGCCCCACGGTCCGTGACAACCAGCGCATCACCCCCGCCCTCATTGACGAGATCGAAAGCTACGCCGCCCTCGCCCCGCTGCACACCCCCATCGCCGTCTACATCATGCGCGAGGCCCTGCGCCTCTTCCCCGGCCTGCCCAACTTCGCCATCCTTGACACCTACTTCCACCGCACCATGCCCGAGGTCGTCACCCACATGCCCATCCCCGCGGAGTACTCCGCCATGGGCGTCCGCCGCTACGGCTACCACGGCATCTCCTACGAATCCATCCTCATGCAGTTGCAGCCCGACGTGCCGCAGAAGCTCATCGTCGCCCATCTCGGCAACGGCGCATCGGTCGCCGCCATCCGCAACGGCGAGTGCCTTGACACCTCCATGGGCCTCACCCCCACCGGCGGCATCATCTCCGGCTCGCGCACCGGCGACATCGACCCCGGCGTGGTCCTCTTCATCCTCAAGAAGATCGCCGAAACCACCCCCAACACCCTGGAAGCCGCCGACAAGCTCGAAACTGTGGTGAGCAAGAAGTCGGGCCTGCTCGGCGTCAGCGAGATCTCCAACGACATGCGCGGCCTCCGCGACGCCATCCAGGAAGGCAACGCCAAAGCGCGCCTCGCGGTCGACAAGTTCGCCTGGACCATCGCCAAGTGCATCGGCAGCTACGTGGCTGAGCTCAACGGCCTCGACATGCTCGTCTTCACCGGCGGCATCGGCGAAAACGACATCGCCTCCCGCGCTGAAATCTGCGCCGGCCTCGGCGCCCTCGGCATCGTCCTCGACCCCGCCCGCAACAACGTCCGCGGCGAAGCCCTCATCTCCGCCGACAACTCGCCCGTCACCGTCCGCGTCATCCCCCCGCTCGAAGACCTCATCATCGTCAACCACGTGGTGCGGCTGCTCGGGGAGTAAGCGCCAGCCCGGATTTGTCAATGTTCGCCGAGAATTGGATCGCCGGCCTCCCGGCCGGCTGTCCTGAGGGTCGGCCAGCCCTCGGAAGCCTTGCCGATCGTTGATATTTTGGGCGCTTCCGGCTATTGAGTGGGTACGGGGTTCATATCGAGCCCGCCGCAGTGGAAGTAGATGGCCGGGTGCCCCATCTCCCTCGCACTTGGGGACATGGGAATCCTCAGCACTCCCCCAGCCAGGTGTGTTCGGCTGCCCCATTGCGGGAAAGGTGGGAAACCGCGAACCACCCTCAGCTCGTCATCGACGGCGGCGCATCCGCCTCGCTCGCCCCAAAGCTCTTGTTCGGCTCGCTGCCCATCGTGAAGACAAACGTCCCGCCCTCGGCAATCTCCGCGTGGCGGAACCACACCCGCTCATGCGGCTTCCCGTTCAGCGTCACTGACTGGATGTAAATGTCCTTGGCCGACTTCCGCCTTGCCACCACCACCAGGTCCTTGCCGCTCGGCAGGTGCACCACCGCCCGGTCAAACAGCGGCGTGCCCAGCACGTAGTTCCCGCTCACCGGGTCAAACGGATAGAAGCCCAGCGCGCTGATAATGTACCAGGCCGACATCTGCCCGCAGTCCTCGTTGCCCGCCAGCCCGTCCGGCTGGTTGTCATACATCGTCTCCAGCAGGCTCGCCACCCGCGCCTGTGTCTTCCACGGCGCGCCCACGTAGTTGTACATGTAGGCGATATGGTGCCCCGGCTCGTTGCCGTGCGCATACTGGCCCACCTGGCCGGCAATGTCCGGCGGCGCATCCGGCGGCAGCTCCGGCGACGCCGAGAACAGCCCGTCCAGTTTGTTGGCCAGCGCCTCCCGGCCCCCCAGCAGCTCCGCCAGCCCCTTCGGGTCCTGCTGCACACTGAAGGTCGTCACCCACGGATTCGACTCTGTGTAGTCCCGCCACTCCTTGCCATGCCCCATCTCGTTGGCCGCAAACGGCGTGGTCCACGTCCCATCCGCCAGCCGCGGACGCACAAACGTCGTCTCCTTGTCGTAGAGGTTTCGGTAGTAGCCCGCCTGCTTGCGCAGCTCAGCCGCATCCGCCTTGGCCCCTGCCGCCTCGGCCAGCCTAGCCGCCGCCCACGCGTCGTAGGCATAGTCCAGCGTCTTGCTCGCCGACTCCGACTCCTTGTCCGCTGGAATGAAGCCCATCTTGCGGAACAGCCCCAGCCCCTGGTAGTCCTCGTCCAGCGCCCGCTTGCGCGCCGCCCGCCAGGCCCGCGCCGCGTCAATGCCCGGCACCCCCTTGGCCACCGCCTCCGCCATCACCACCACCGAGTGATAGCCCGTCATGCACGCCGTCTCCTTGCCGTGCAGCGGCCAAACCGGCATGCCCGCCGGGCTCTCCTCCGCCATGCGCACCAGGCAGTTCACAAACCCCGCCGCCCGCTTGCCCTGCGTCAGAAGATACAGCGGATGGTCCGAGCGATAGGTGTCCCACAGCGAATAGGTCGAGTAGTTGTGCTCCCCCGCCGCCAGCGTGTGCACCTTGCCGTCCATGCCCCGGTACTGCCCATCCGCATCGTCAAACAGCGTGGGCGCCACCAGCGTGTGATACAGGCTGGTGTAGAAGATCTCCTTCTGCTTCTCGTTGGCGGTCTCAATCTCGATTGCCGAGAGCTCCCGCACCCATGCCGCGTGGGCTTTGGCCCGCACCGCGTCGAAATCCCATCCCGGCAGTTCGGCCTCCAGGTTCCTGAGCGCACCCTCCGCGCTCACGCTGGAGAGCCCCATCTTCAGCAGCACCTTCTCGCCCGCGCCCGTTTTGAAGTGAAAAACCGCCTTGATCGATTTGCCCTTGGCCTCAGCCCCTCCATCGTCTTCCGGATGCGCATCGTACCCCGTAAACGGCTTGGAGAACTTCAGCGCAAAGTAAATCTGCCGCCCCGCCGCCCACAGGTCCGTGCTGCGTCCGCCCAGCACCGTGTCGCCGCCCTTTACCTCGAGGTGCGACCACAGCACCTTGCCCTTTTCGCTCGAACACACATGCGCCAGGTCCAGCACAAAGAATGCGCTCTCGCTCGCCGGGAAGGTGTACCGGTGCAGCCCGACGCGCTCGGTCGCCGTCAGCTCCGCCCGCACCCCGGCGTCCGTCAGCGCCACCGCGTAGTAGCCCGGCACCGCCACCTCGTCCTCGTGCGCATACCGCGACCGGTAGCTCTCTTCCTTCAGCGGCTGCCCCTCCGGCACGCTGCCCGCAGCCCCCGTCCCCGGCATCACCAGAAAGTCCAGCAGGTCCGAGGCGCCCGTCCCGCTCAGGTGAGTATGGCTGAATCCATTGATGTATGTGTCCTTGAAGTGATACCCCGAGCAGTGATCCCACCCCGTCGCGTCCCACCCGTCGTTCCAGGTGTCCGGGCTCAGTTGCACCATCCCGAACGGCACCGTCGCCCCCGGATACGTATGCCCGTGCCCCCCGGTCCCGATCTTGATCTTCACGTAGTCCGTGACTTCGGCCCTCGCGCCCGCAACCGCGCCAGAGGCCAGCACAGCGGCCCGCACCTTCTTCAACCCCACCGTTCCCGCAACCGCCGAAACACCGCCGATAAAGCCACGTCTGCTGATCATGATTCAGGTCCTTGGATACAACAAGATTGAGCCGGCCCACGCCCGCATCGAACATCCACGAGCGTGGACGGATTTCAGGCACAATACAGAGCGCTCTTCAGGCTCTCGAGCATCATAGACGATGAATGAGGACTTGCTACTTCTCCCGCGCCACTACAAAGTCCGGCACCCACAGCAGGGCGCGCTTGAACTCCGAGTCGGGCAGCGGGGCGAACTCCACGCTGTTGCCGAAGTGAGACCGTCCACGTAGTCTGAGCCGACCAGATGAACAAGAAGCCCCTTCCCGACACCTCCACTGGCGCCCTCAAGTCCATGATAAGTTAGGTAGTTATGTAGTGGATGGGTTTGAGAGGAGGCAAAATGGAGTGGCCTGCATTTGAATATCAGGGTCAGACATTCGACCTGAGCCATCTTCATCCCTTCGAGCACGTCTTCGAGCGCCCCGCCACAGATAGATCGCCCGCTGAACGATTTCAAGTCAGGGTCAGCTTTTCCTCACACTGCTTTACGAAAAAACTCGACTCTAACGAGGTTCCTGATCTCGAACTGATGTACCCATGCGACTTCGAACGAAGGATCTTCGACCGCGTTCGCTTCCGACTTTCGAGCCAACTTCCCAAGTTGATCCGAAGCCTGGCATCGAAGAGGGTGCGCCAGAACTTAGGGAAACACAAATTCTTCACGGTTGAATTGATCGAAGATAGCGGCCAAGGGATCGAATACGACATCTTCTTCAGGCTGGTAAAGAGCGGGAAAGGATGGCTCGAATTAAT
Source organism: uncultured Acidobacteriaceae bacterium (assembly GCA_903849645.1). Taxonomy (GTDB): domain Bacteria; phylum Acidobacteriota; class Terriglobia; order Terriglobales; family Acidobacteriaceae; genus Telmatobacter. The sequence continues at coordinate 62,839 of CAINJJ010000037.1, forward strand.
TGTCGAGACCGCCTTCGACCGGAGACCTGAGAACAGAAAGAATCGTCCGTCAGGCAAACCCATCCGGTTTTGGATCGTCCTGCATAATACGATTCACGGTAAGCCAATCCGCCCGTAAAACGCGAGAGGCCCCCTTGCGAGGGCCTCTCCGTATTTCCATGCAGCTCTTGTATATCCCCACCCTCGTGGAGGCCATTTCTGGCGGCATCGGAACCACGGAGAAGAACCGTTGCACTCACGTTCCGATAGATGCAGTATACGCCCAACACGGAAGTTTTACCACCAATCTTATCGGGAATTCTCCGAGCTTGAGGAAGAAATCAAACGAATAAATCAGACTCCCCGGGGCCCCTACTTCTCCCGCGCCACCACAAAGTCCGGTACCCAAAGCAGGGCGCGCTTGAACTCCGAGTCCGGCAGCGGCGCCAGAGCCTGGCGGCTCTGCTCCGCATACTTGTCCGCCACGGCCATGGCGTACTCCACTGAACCGTTCTTGATCAGAATCTTCTGAATCTGGTCCCGGCTGACGTTCTCAAAGCTGCGATCGTCCAGCACCCGCTGAATCGCCTGCCGGTCCGCCGCCGTCCCGTGGTCCACCGAGTGAATCACCGACAGCGTTGCCTTGCCTTCTCGCAGGTCGCTCGCCACAGGCTTGCCCAGCACCTCTTCGGTGGCCGTAAGGTCCAGCACGTCGTCCACAATCTGGAACGCCAGGCCCACCGTCCGCCCATACGCCGCCAGGCTCGCCTCCTGTGCTTCAGTCGACTGCGCCAGCACCGCGCCCAGCCGCATCGACACCGAAAAAAGGCACGCCGTCTTGCGGTAGATCAGGTCAAAGTACTCGGCCTCAGAGACCGCCCGGCCCAGCTTCTGAATCTGCAGCAGCTCGCCCTCGACCATCTGCTGGGTCAGCTCGATCAGCAGGTCCAGCACGCGCAGGTTCTTCTCTTCCAGCGCCACCCGGAAGGCCTGCATATACAGCCAGTCGCCCGCCAGCACACACTTCTCGTTGCCCCAGGTCGTATTGGCCGATGGCCGCCCGCGGCGCATGTCCGCGCCGTCGATAATGTCGTCGTGCACCAGCGTCGCCGTGTGCACCATCTCCACCACCGCGCCCAGCCGGATCGCTCCCTGGCCCGAGTAGCCCAGCGTGTGAGCCGCCAGCAGCAGCAGGGAGGGCCTGATCCGCTTGCCCCCGCCTCCGCGCAGATACTCGGCAATCTCCGTGATCGTGCTTACGCCGGAGGCGGCATCCCTGCCCAGCTCCTGCTCGATCGCCACGAGGTCTTCCCGCAGCAGCTCGAAGATCTCTTTCGCCGTCGCTATCGCCAGTGTGCTCAAGACTCTCCGCTTCTCGTGCCTTATCCTGCAATGCCCATGCTGCTTCCATCTCGTCGCGCCGGGAGAGGGCTGCCCACCGCTGGCTTCCGCCTAATTGGTGCGATAGTTGGTGAACTGCAACTCCACGCCCAGGTCTTTCCCGCGCAGCAAGGCAATAATCCCCTGCAGCTCGTCCCGGTCCTTGCTCGTAATTCTGACTGTATCGCCCTGGATGCTGGCCTGCGCTTTCTTTTTCGAGTCCTTCACCAGCCGCACAATCTCCTTGGCCTTTTCCACCGGGATGCCCTGCTGCAAGGATATCTTCTGTCGCACGCTCTGTCCTGCCGCCGGCTCCAGCTTGCCATACGTCATGTTCTTCAGCGAAACCCCGCGCTTTACCAGCTTCTGACCCAGAATCTCCTTCACCGCCTCCAGCTTGTACTCCCCCGCCGAGGCCAGTTGGATCTCCTTGTCGCCCTCCGCCAGCGTGATCTCCGAGTGCGAGTCTTTCAAATCAAAGCGTTGGCGAATCTCCTTCAGCGCCTGATCAATGGCGTTGCGGACCTCCTGGATCTCCACCTTGCTGACGATATCGAACGAATTCTCCTGTGCCATGACTTTCCTGTCCTTCTCCAGAAAAACTTCCGCCGCCGCCCTGCCCCGCAATGCGGCGAATGCAACTCTATCAGTTTCCCACGTCTGCCCCAACACCAAACAGCCGCGTGAAGTTTTTCGTCGTCGCCGCGGCAATTTCTTCAGCCGATACCCCGAGCGTCTCCGCCAGCGTCTGCGCCGTCAGGCTTACCCACCCCGGCTCGTTGCGCTTGCCCCGGTTCGGCGCCGGAGCCAGCCAGGGCGCGTCGGTCTCTACCAGCAGCCCGTCCAGGGGAATCTTCGCCGCCACATCCCGCAGAGGCTGCGCCTTGGGATAGGTCACATTGCCCGCGAACGACACCAGAAATCCCAGCTCCAGCGACCGCCGCGCCTGCTCCCATCCGCCCCCGAAGCAGTGCATCACCCCGCCCAACCCCGTTGGCCGCCAGTGCGCCTCCAGCACCTCGAAAAGGTCGTCCCACGCGTCCGAGGCCCCGTCCCTGGGCCGGCAATGGATCAGGATCGGCCGCTTGCGCCCCGCCGCCACCTCCAGTTGCCGGATCAATCCCGCCCGCTGCACCCCGTGCGCCGCGCCGTCGTGGTAGTAGTCCAGGCCAATCTCCCCGCAGGCAATCACCTCGGGCTCGCCCAGCAACCCATCAAGTTGGCTCAAAATCGCTTCGTCAATCTCCGCCGCATTGTGCGGATACACCCCCGCGCTCGCAAAGAGCTTCGGAAGCCCCTTTCCGCTTTCGGCGTGCCCGTTGAACTGCCGGCAGATTTCCAGCGCCCGGCCCATCCCCCGCGCCTCTTCGCCAATCCCGATGGCCAGCACCGCCCCCACCCCTGCCTCCCAGGCGCGCCGCAGCATCGCCTCGCGGTCGTCGGTGTAGCGCTCGCTGTCCAGGTGTGCGTGCGAATCAATCAGCAAAGAAGGTACCTCACAAAATTACTGCACCGGAAGTGCAAGGGTGTCGACCTCGAGCAGGCCGAAGTGCTGAATAAAGGGAGCAAAATCGGCGTCCCGATGCAACAGCCTGTAGCTGTGCTCGATGCAGAAGGTGGCCAGCAGACAGTCAATCGTGCTGTGAACCGTCACGCCCAGAGCACGCAGGGCGCGATAGTTGAGCGCCGCCTTTTGTGCCAGTTCAGCCGAAAGCGAGTCGAAAACAGTCAATGTTGCGAGGACTTCGACCGCATGGTGAAATTGCCTGTCACCGCGGATCCCCTGCAGCGATTCCGCCATCACAGTGGTCGTGATCCCGAACGGCTGCCAGCCGATGTTTGCATAGAGCCACAGCACCTCCCTGGTCCGCGCGCCTGCCAGAAAATCGATAAGGACCGACGAGTCGACGACGATCATCACTCAGGCTCGCTCCACCGGCGGGAGCTTCGGTTCGGTCGCGTTTTGCTGCTCGGAAAGACCGCTCGCAGGCGCTGCCTCCGAACTCGCTTCGGCAGCGGCACGGCGCTTTTTCAAAATCTCCTCGTCGGGCGCAAACCAGTCGTCGTCGTGCCCCCGCCAGGCAACCTTGCCGAAAAGCTCGCGCAGGCGGGTCTGCCGGTGAAGCTGTACCGCCAGCCTCAGAGACGCCTCAACCGCCGCCTTTTTGGTAGTGGCATTGGTCGCCGCCATGGCCTTGGCCATCAACTCGTCGTCGATTTCAATATTGGTCCGCATAGCCCGCGCCTCCCGATGTGTAAGGATAGCACGATTTATGTGTACGAGCAGCAGCCTGCCAAGACTCAGAGAACCCACGCCCGAGTCCTGGGTCCCATCCATTCCACCCCTGAGAAGGGCCTCCGCCGCACCGGAGGCGCCTACTTCAACCTTGCCCCCAGCGGGACATCCTCCAGGAACCCGGTCAGCACCGGCGCTCCGCCCTCGAGCGACGCCGCCAGCAGCATCCCGTTCGACTCCAGCCCCCGCATCATCCGCGGAGCCAGGTTGGCCACAATCACTATCTTCCGCCCCACCAGCTTCTCCGGCTCGTAGTACTGCGCAATCCCCGCCAGAATCTGCCGCTTCTCGTAGCCCAGGTCCACCTCCAGCCGCAACAGCTTGTCGGCCTTTGGCACCCGCTCCGCCACCAGAATCTGCGCCACCCGCAGCTCCACCTTGGCAAAGTCGTCAATGGTGATGTGCTGCACCGCCGGAGCGGCCGGCTCCACTGCCGCTGCCGCCGGGGCTGCCGCTGCCGCCAGGGGCGCAACCACACTGTCCGCATGCCCATGTGTCGGCGGCTTTACGGAATGAGGCTGTGGCGCTACCACTCCCGCAACCGCTGGAGCCGTAACACCCGCCAGCCCGCCCCCATGCGTCGGAGGCTTCACCGAAATCACGTTGGTTGACGCTCCGCTTCCCGACGTCGGCGGCTTCACCGAGTGGAGATCCGCCACCACCCCCGCCACCGCAGGAGCCGTCACGCCCGCCTGACCCCCATGCGTGGGCGGTTTCACCGAGTTCGGTACCGGCGCTGGATTGGACTGGGCTGCCCTCTCCGCCTGGGCAGCCGCTTCCACGGCGCTGCGATTGTTCTCGTCTTCAAGATTCTGCATACGGTCGATTGCGTCCTTTTCAGCGCGGGGAAACAGAGGCGCGGGCTCTCCAAACTGCGTCCCCGCCTGCAGCCCGCCCCACGCGAGCTCTGTCAAAAATGATTTGCCTGCCGATACACCGATCTCGCCCTGCCCAAGCTGCCGCCACACCTTGGCCGCCGAGTCGGGAAGAATGGGATAGACCAGCGCCGTGATAATCCTGATCGATTCCGCCGCCGTCGCCAGCACCCTGGCCTGATGCGCCACATGCTCGGCCTCTGGCCGGTCCACCGGCCGCTTCCACGGGGCGTTCGCCGTCAGGTAGCCGTCGGTCTCCGCCACCAGCACCCAGAGCGCCTTCAGCGCGTCGGAGAAGTTCATCTCGTCAAACGCCGCCCCAAAGGCCCCAATGGCCGCCACCGCGCTCTCCCGCAGCGCCGCCTCGGCCGCCGTCTCCGCGCCCGCCGCCGGCAGCACCCCGCCAAAGTACTTGTGCACCATGTTGACCACGCGGCTCACCAGGTTCCCATAGCCGTTGGCCAGGTCCCCGTTGTACCGCTGCACCAGCGCCTCAAAGCTGAAGCTCCCGTCCTGCCCAAAGGGAATCTCCCGCAGCAGGAAGTACCGCAAAGCGTCCGCTCCCAGCACCGCGTGCACGGTCTCCGCGCGCACAATGTTGCCCCGCGACTTCGACATCTTGCCCTGGTCAAACAGCAGCCACCCATTGGCCCGCACCGACCGCTGCACCGGAATGCCCGCCGCCATCAGAAACGCCGGCCAATAGACACAGTGGAACCGGCTGATCTCCTTGCCGATCAGGTGCATGTCCGCCGGCCAGAACTTCTTGAACCGCTCCTGGTCCTCCGGCGCGTCTGACCCATACCCCAACGCCGTAATGTAGTTGGCCAGCGCGTCCAGCCACACATACACCACGTGCTTCTCGTCGCCCGGCACAGGAATCCCCCACGAAAAGCTAGTCCGGCTCACCGAAAGGTCCTTCAGCCCTCCGCGCACAAACGAGATCACCTCGCGCCGCGTGGACTCCGGCCCCATGAACCCAGGGTTCTCCTCATAAAACTCCAGCAGCCGCCGCTCAAAGGCCGAGAGCTTGAAGAAGTAGTTCTCCTCGCTCACCGTCTCGGTAATCCGTCCGCAGTCCGGGCACGGAGTCCCCGGAGGCCCGTCCACATACAACTCGTCTGAGACGCAGTACTGCCCCGTGTAGTAGCCCTTGTAGATGTAGCCGCGGTCTCGCAGCGTGGCAAACAAGTGCTGCACTCCCCGCTTGTGCCGCTCCTCGGTCGTGCGGATAAAGTCGTCGTAGCTCAGCCCCAGTTGGTCCCACAGCCCGCGAAACTCGCCCGCAATGGCCGTCGCAAACTCCTGCGGCGTCCGCCCCGCCTTCGCCGCCGAACGCTCGATCTTCTGCCCGTGCTCGTCCGTGCCCGTCAAAAACCATGTGTCGATCCCCTGCGCCCGCTTCCGCCGAGCAATCGCATCGCACACAATGGTCGAGTAGGCGTGCCCCAGGTGCGGCCGCGCGTTCACGTAATAGATCGGCGTGGTCAGGTAATAACGGGCTGGACTGGATGCTGGATTGGTCATAGGCGGGACATTGCATTGAATTCGCCCTACTCTTGGCAGGCCATAATCCAAAGGCAATCTAACTTCCATCTTACGGCATCTTCCGCCCAACGAATCCGGGGGGGCTCAGGTCCCTTTCTTTTGTGGACCTGGGAAACCACGAACCTGAATCGGCTCTCCGCGATCCGCAATCCCGCTCCAAGCCCCATCCATTTCGCGTTCCTGGCGCAATGGGTGGGAAGCCACGAACCCTGCACAACCTCATCCCAAGGCGGCGAAGCCGCCTCTGCCCCACCGCAGGTGGCCGCGGCTGGCTGCACCGCAGGCGCCAGGCGGCTGGTAGAATTAGCCTTGAAAATCAAGGATTTTGAGGCCCAACGACGTGTATCTGGAACTGCAGAAAAGGCTTGCGAGCCACCTTCGCGCGGTACTGCTGGCAAAGTACGATCTCCCGCTCGAAAACATCCCGCTGGAGATTCCGCCCGACCTCAAATTCGGCGAACTCTCCACCCCTGTCGCCCTCCAGTTGGCCCGCACCCTCCGCAAAGCGCCCAAGATCATCGCCCAGGAGATTGTCGCCTCCCTCGCCGGCCTCGACGGCTTCGCCGGATTCGAGGTCGCCGGCGCGGGCTACATCAACGCCCGCATCGACCGCGCCGAGGCCGCGCAGAGCGTCGCCGCGGGAGAGGCATCCGAGCCCGCCGGCAAGGGCCTGCACTCGCTCGTCGAGCACACCAGCATCAACCCCAACAAGGCCGCACACGTCGGCCACCTGCGCAACGCCATCCTCGGCGACACCTTCGTTCGCCTCCTCCAGGCCGCCGGCCAAAAGGTCGATGTCCAGAACTACATCGACAACACCGGCGTCCAGGTCGCCGATGTCGTCGTCGGCTTCCTCCACCTCGAAAACAAATCCCTCGCCGACGCGCACCAGCTCCTCGAAGAACTCCGCCTCAGAGGGGAGCGGATTGACTACTACTGCTGGGACCTCTACGCCCGCACCTCGCAGTGGTATGCCAGCGGCGCCCCCGAAGAAAACGAAGCCCGCAAGAAGCTGCGCTACGCCACCCTCCACGAGCTCGAGCTCGGCAATAACGAGACCTCCGCCGTGGCCGAGCTCATCTCCACCGCCGTCCTTCGCCGCCATCTTGAAACCATGCTCCGCCTCGGCATCGAATACGACTTCCTGCCCCGCGAGAGCGAGATCCTCCACCTCAAGTTCTGGGATGCCGCCTTTGAACAGCTCAAACAGACCGGCGTCCTCTACTTCGAGACCGAGGGCAAAAACAAGGGCTGCTGGGTCATGACCCGCCCTGGCGCGGAGATCACCGAGGGCGAAACCAACGAAGACGCCAAGGTCATCGTCCGCTCCAACGGCACCGTCACCTACGTGGGCAAGGACATCGCCTATCACCTCTGGAAGTTCGGCCTCCTGGGCAAGGACTTCGGCTACAAGCCCTTCTTCACTTACCCCGATCACCTGTGCTGGATCTCCACCGAACACGGCGTCGAGCCCCATCCCCACTTCGGCGGCGCACAGGCCATCTACAACGTCATCGACGCCCGCCAAAGCGACCCCCAGGCCAACGTCATCCAGGCCCTGCGCGGCATGGGCTACACCGCGCAGGCCGACCGCTACACCCACTTCAGCTATGAGATGGTCGCCCTCACCCCGCGCTGCGCCGTCGACCTCGGCTACGACGTCTCCGCCGAAGACCTCGCCCGCCCCTACATTGAAGTCAGCGGCCGCAAGGGCTTCGGCGTCAAGGCCGACGACCTCATCGACAAGCTCATCGCCGCCACCCGCGCCGAGACCGACGCCCGCCAGACAGGCCGCGACGAAGCGGAGCGCCAGCGCATCTCCGAACAGATCGCCATCGGCGCACTGCGCTACTTCATGCTCAAGTTCACCCGCAACTCGGTCATCGCCTTCGACTTCAAGGACGCGCTCAGCTTTGAGGGCGAAACCGGCCCTTACATTCAGTACGCCGTCGTGCGCGCCCGCAACATCTTCCGCAAGGCAGCCACCACGCCCGAAGCTGTGCTGGCCGAGTTCGCTGCGTTGACACTCCCGCAGGGAGGCGGGGGTTTCGGCCCCAGTCATTCCACCCAAACACCCGTGTCAGGGCACGACTTCAGTCGTGCCGAACAGCCCCCCAAGGAAGAGGGGGCTTTAGCCCCTGGGGGAACGTCATCTCCTGCCAGAATCGACCGCTATCTGGAAGGCGACGGCAACGAAGACATCTGGGCCCTCTGGCTCCGCGCCGCCCGCCGCACCATGGTGCTCGAGCAGTGCATTACCACCTCCGAGCCGGCCTATCTCGCCAAGCACGCCTTCCAGCTAGCCCAGGAGTTCAACAACTTCTACCACCGCCACCACATCCTCACGGAAGAGGACCCGGCGCGCAAAACCTTCCTCCTCGCCACCGCCGCCGTTGCCCTGCGCGAGCTGATTACAGCCCTGACCTGGCTAGGCATCGAAAGCCCGGAAGCGATGTAGTTGGAGGCTTGGTTTCAGGATGGAAGGAAGCCGTCCGGAAATTGCTGTGCCCCATATCCCGATAGCCGGAACCTGGGGCACGCATCTTCGTTTTCAATCTCGCCATTCAAGGGCGTGAGCCAGCTCTGAAAAAACAAGGTGGGTAATCAAGACCACGTCAGCAAACTGGCCCCTGTCCACTGTCCACTGTCCCCTAGTAGCTCCTCACCCACTCCAATATCGACCGCACCGCCACCCCGCTTGGTCCCTTCGCGATATACGGCCGGTTCTCTTCCACCCACGCCAGCCCCGCGATATCCAGATGAATCCACGGCGTCTCTTCCGCAAACACCTTCAGGAACTCCGCCGCCGTCGAGGCCCCGCCCCAGCGCCCGCCCGTGTTCTTGATGTCGCCAATGTCGCTCTTGATCTGCTCGGCGTACTCCTCGCCCAGCGGCAGCCGCCAGAACTTCTCGCCCGACGTCGCCAGCGCGCCCTCGAACCTGGCATAGGTCTCATCGTCGTTTGAAAACGCTCCGGCATTCGTCATGCCGAGCGCCACCACGCACGCCCCTGTCAGAGTCGCCGCGTCAATCAGGTGCGTGCAGCCGAGTTGCTTGGCATAGGTCAGCCCGTCGGCCAGCACCAGCCGCCCCTCGGCGTCGGTATTGATCACGTCAATGGTCTTGCCCGACATGGCCGTCACCACGTCGCCGGGCTTGTAAGCCTTGCCGTCCGGCATGTTCTCCGCAGCGCACACAATTCCGATTACCCGCACCCGCGGCTTCAGCAGCGCAATGGCCCGCATGGCGCCGATCATCGCCGCGCCGCCGGCCATGTCGTACTTCATCTTCTCCATGTTGTCGCCGGGCTTGAGCGAGATGCCGCCCGTATCAAACGTGATGCCCTTGCCCACCAGTCCAAGCAGCGGGCCATCCGTAACGCCCTCCGGCTCATACCGCAGGACAATCAGCGCCGGCGGCTCCACCGAACCCTGCGACACGCTCCAGAACGCGCCCATCTTCAGCTCGTGGAGCTTGTCGGTCGAGAAGACCTCCGCCTTCAGCCCCACTTCCGCGGCCATCTCCGCCGCCCGCTGCCCCAGAACCGTCGGCGTCAGCTTGTTGCCCGGCTCATTGACCAGCGTGCGCGTAAAGTTCTGGCTCTCGCCAATTGCAATGCCCTCGGCAAAACCCGCCTCGGTCGCTGCGCGGTCGGCGCCTGCCGCGGACGCCAGGACAAACGACTGCACGCTCAGGTCCTTGCGGTCGCTGCGATAGGTGTCCGGGTCAAAGTCTCCCACAAACGCGCCTTCGACCGCTGCACGCGCCGAAGCGCCGGCTGCCAGTTCCGCTTCGGGCAGCGCAAACACCAGTTCCCGAATCCCGCGCGGTTTTGTGTAGCGAACCGCGGTTCCCGCGGCGCTGCGCATGGCGTGCACCGCGACCTTGGCCTGTTTCCCCAGGCCGACAATCAGCAGCCTCTTGGCAGCGAGTCCCGCCGGCGCGTGCAGCAACACGGTCTCGTTCGCTCCTGCCTTGTACTCCCCGCTCGCCAGCACGGCAGCCGCCGCGGCCAGCACAGCCGGGTCGCTGGTTAGCAGCACAGGCTGCGGCTTGGCCTCGGGTCCCTTGGCGGTTTGGGTGTCGGCGGCCACCACGGCCAGCAGTTCGGTTTCGATTCCAGCTAGAGGGGCAAAAGTGAGTTCAGTGCGCATGGTCCCATTATTCCACCGCCATGAGGATTGGAAAACTCCGCCGTCCTTCGATCTCCACTTCATTCCGGGAACTGAGGGATCGGGCAGGTCGGGCCTGTGCTCAGGAATTGACATATTCTATCTATGTGTCACAAAATCAACATGGGTCAATATGGACACCCCAGCCAACAACCTCTCTCCTTTGCGCTCGCGCATCAATGCCAACGGCCGCGTCGTCATCCCCTCGGAGATGCGCCGGCAGATGGGCCTGAGTCCAGGCGACTCCGTTGTCATGTCTGTTCAGGATGGGGTTCTCACCATGGAATCCCTGCAGGCGCGGGTCCGCCGGGTTCAGCAGAGCCTGCGCCGGCTCATCGACCCGGACCGCCGCCTCTCCGACGAGTTGATCGCCGAAAGACGTGAAGAGGCGCGCAAAGAGGCTGCGGAGAATGACTGACGTCGTTCTGGATGCCTCCGCTCTGATGGCTCTGCTTCGCGCAGAAGAAGGGGCAGACAAGGTGCTCGCTTGCCTGTCGCGGGCCGTGGTCAGCGCGGTGAATCAGGCCGAGGTGCAGACTAAACTGGTTGCCTCCGGAATCGATGAGAAGCTTGCCTGGTGGCACATCGACGAGATCGGCTGCCCCTCGGTACCCTTCGACGAACAGCAGGCCAGGGTGGCCGGCGGGCTCGTCAAAGTCACCCGGGACTTCGGCCTCTCCCTGGGCGACCGCGCCTGCCTGGCCCTCGCCCTCGAGCGAAAGGCAGTGGTCTATACCACTGACAAAGTCTGGTCCAATCTCGCGCTTGGCATCCAAATCGAAGTCATCCGCTGACTCCGCCTCTTTGAAGGGGCCCTCTACCGGCCCATGCGATGCTTGCTGGCGTTCACCGCGGCCCTTGCCTCGCGGTCGCCTTCGCGGCGCTTTTCGGTCTCCCGCTTGTCCCAGTCCTGCTTGCCCTTGGCCACGGCCAGTTCGCACTTGACCCGTCCGTTGCGAAAGTAGAGGCGCGTCGGGATGAGCGTGTGGCCTTTGACCTGCGTCTTCGACAATAGCTTGCGAACCTCTTCGCGATGCATTAGCAGCTTGCGCGTCCGGGTTTCGTCATGATTCGCCATATTGCCGTGGGAGTAGGGACCGATATGCAGATTCAGCAGGAAGGCTTCGCCGTCCTTGATCAGACCGTAGGCATCCCTCAGGTTGGCCTTGCCCTCCCGGATGGACTTGACTTCGGTGCCCCGCAGCGCCACTCCCGCTTCGTACTTCTCCAGCAAAAAGTAGTTGTGGCTCGCCATGCGATTGTGCGCGGCGTCCCGTTCGCCGCTGGCCACCGGGTCGCGGGGCTTGGACGGCTTCTGGGGGCCGGAGCTCACCGGCTGCACGATCACGTGGCTGGTTTGGCGCGCCATCGGGAAGAGTCCTCGAATCTTCATCCTAGCATTGACGCGGGTTTCAGCCGTGTCCCTGCGGGGCTTTGCTAAAATGGGGCATCGTTGGATGGCAATCACCACCGATAGAAACAGCGACACGATTCGCGTCTGGGGCGGCCAAGGCAGCCCGCGGGAGTCCGGTATGCTCGGCCGGCCAGGACGCATGGGAGTACGATGATCCGCCGCGCTTTTGGTCCGCTAGTCTCCAGTGCCGTTTCCTGGATCACCCTTCTTGCCGTCGTGGCCGTCTTTGGCCTGTCCAGCGATTCACTGCGCGCTGAGTCGGCAAAGTCCTACTACAAGCGCGGCCAGGCCGCCGAGGCCCGCGAAGACTACGACGCGGCCTTTGACAACTTCCAAAAGGCCAACGCCAAGGACCCCAAGGACCTGCAGTTCCGCACCGCGCTCTACCGCGTGCGCGTCTCGGCTGGAGCCATGCACATCTCCAAGGGCCGCAAGCTGAGCCAGGCCGGCGACGAGCAGGGCGCCCTGGCCGAGTTTCTCCACGCCGCCGAGGTCGACCCCGGCAACGAGGCCGCCCAGCAGGAGATCGCCCGCATCAAGCAGAAGCAGGGCGAAGCCGTACCCCATGGCGAGATTGGCATTCCCGGCGAGGAAAGTGCAGCCGCGGAGATTGACACCATGTCCTCCCCGGTTGTCCTCAAGCCGCTCTCCAATGAGCCTCTGACCCTGCACATGGTGGAAGACGCCAAGGTTGTCTACCAGGCGGTGGGCCGCGCCGCCGGCGTCAACATCATCTTTGACCCCGACTACACCGCCAAGCGCATCCAGGTGGACCTCAACAACGTCTCACTCCTCGATGCCCTCCGCATCGTCGGGACAATCTCCAACACCTTCTGGCGTCCGGTCACCGACAACACCGTCTTTGTGGCCCAGAACAGCCGCGCAAAGCGCACCGACTACGACGAGCAGGCGGTCCAGACCTTCTACCTCACCAACGCCTGGCAGCAGAACGACCTGACCGACGTTCAGACCGCCATCCGCAACGTGCTGCCCAACGCCAAGGTCTACGGCGTGGCCAGCCAGAACGCCATCGTGATGCGCGCCACCCCCGACGAACTGCTCCTGGCGCAAAAGCTCATCAACGATCTCGACAAGGCCCGGCCTGAGGTCGTGGTCGATATCGCGGTCCTCGAGGTCAGCAAGAACTGGCAGCGCACCCTCGGCATCTCCTGGCCCAGCAGCGTCGGCGTGGCCCTCACGAACAACACCGCCAGCACCTCCACATCCACCACGACCACAACCACCTCAAGCTCCTCCTCCACACCCAGCATCTACGACCTGGCTCACCTCAAGGCGAGCAACTTCGCGGTCAGCGTGGGCGGGGCAACGCTCAACCTGCTCCTTACCGACTCCAACACCAAGGTGCTCCAGAACCCTCGCATCCGCGCCACCGACCAGCAAAAAGCCACCATGAAGATCGGCTCGCGCATCCCCATCGCCACCGGCTCCTATCAGTCCGGCGCGGGTGTCTCCGCCGTCAGTTCGCTGGTCAATACCCAGTTCCAGTACCAGGACGTGGGCGTCAACATCGAGATGACCCCCACCGTCCACTTTGACCACGATGTGACCCTCAAGATCAAGATCGAGGTCACCTCCCAGAGCGGCTCCGTCACCATCAGCGGCGTCACCGAGCCCATCCTCTCGCAGCGCGTGGTGGACCAGGTCATCCGCCTCCGCGAGGGTGAGGCCAACATCCTGGGCGGCATCCAGGACCGGCAAAACCAGGTCAGTTGGACCGGCATCCCCGGCCTCAGCACCATCCCCATCCTCAAATACATCTTCGGCTCCAACGACCGCTCCGTGCAGGACGACGAGATCGTCTTTGTCCTCGTGCCCCACGTAGTTCGTTCCCAGTCGCTGGACGCCGCCAACCTCCGCACCATCGACACCGGCGCCGGACAGACCATCGAGCTGCGCCGCACGGCTCCCGATGCCCAGCCCGCACAGCCCGTCCCAACTCCGGCGGTCCGCACGCCCATCTCCCGGAACTCGACCGTAGGCACGGTCCCCGGCCAGACCGCCCTTGCGGCAGCCCCTGCGGCCATGGATCAACTGCGCCAGGCTGCAGACGCCAGCCCCACCGCCGCGTTGCCACCGCCGCCGCTGCTCTCAGGCCCGGCCTCCGCGCAGGTGGTCACCTTCGGCCTTCCGCCGCAGCCCGGCCCCGTCGCCAACGGCTCCATCTTCACGGTTCCCGTCCTGCTCAGCGGCGGGGCCGACATCGCCTCGGTGCCGCTGCAGGTCCAGTACGACCCTTCCAAGCTCTCGCTCATCAACGTCGATAACGGCGACTTCCTTGGCCGGGACGGCCAGGCGGTCGCGGTCGTTCACCGCGACGACGGACCCGGCAATATCCTCATCAACGCATCGCGTCCCCCCGGAGCCGCCGGCGTGAGCGGTGACGGCATCGTCTGCGTCCTTAGTTTCCAGGCCAAAACTGCCGGGGAGAGCGTTGTCGAGATCACTCGCCCCGCAGCGGTCAACAGCAAGCAGATCCAGTTGCAGACCAGGGGCGCCCAGGTCAAAGTGGTTGTTAAGTAACCCCGGCGCACTGCGCCACGAGGCATTTTGAAGATGAGGTCGGCTTTCGTCTCCACATCCCGGCCAATTCGCTCGGATCGCGGCCGGGAACGGGGACTCACCCTCGTCGAACTCATCGTGACCGTCGCCATTCTTGCCATCCTCGCCTCGGCGGCATTGCCTCTGGCGCGCTTCAAGGTCAAGCGGGAGCGCGAGCGGGAACTGCGGCGGGATCTGTGGGAGATGCGCGACGCCATCGACCACTACAAGGACGCGGCGGACAAGGGCGCCTTTCAGACAAAGCTGGATAGCCAGAACTATCCGCCCGACCTGGAGACGCTCGTCAAAGGAGAAGATGTGGCCGGCAAGAAGCTCAAGTTTCTGCGCCGCATCCCCGTCGACCCCATGACCGGCCAGGCCGAGTGGGGGCTTCGCTCCATGCAGGATGACCCGACTGGCGACTCCTATGGCGGGCAAAGCGTATTTGATGTGTACTCAAAGTCGCAGGGCACGGCCCTCGACGGAACCAGGTATTCGACATGGTAGCCGGCGGGGCAGGACGGAGAGGGGGGGCAGTGCGCGGAACTAAAAAACAAGACGCGGGCTTCACGCTGGTTGAGCTCATGATCGTCATGGCCATCATCGGCGTGCTGGCCGTCGTGGCCATTCCCAACTTCATCAGTTCCATCAAGCAGGCCCGTGAAGCCGTGCTCAAGGAAGACCTCCACGTGCTCCGGGCGGCCATCGACTCCTACACCATGGACAAGCAGAAAGCCCCCCAGTCGCTCGACGACCTCATCCAGGACGGCTACCTCAAGTCCATTCCCGAGGACCCCATGACCCGCGCCAAAGACACCTGGGTCACTGACACCAGCGACTCCATGCACTCGCTCGACCAGACTGACCCCGGCATCGACAACATCCACTCCGGCTCCCAGGAGATCGGCTCCGACGGGCAAGCTTACTCGCTCTGGTAACCTTCTTGCTCCTTTCCATCGTACGGACGCCCCGGAACTGCTCCCTCTCCTCATGACCCTCGAGCCAAGTGATCCCTCATCCCTCGCCGCCATTCTCCAGGTCGAGCGCCTCTACGCCGGCTTGATCCGGAATGCAGGCCAGCAGTCAGACGGTGAACCCACCCTCGGCGGCCAACTCCTCTACGCCGGGGAACTCGACGCGGAAGCCCGCGCCCTGACCATTGCCGCCAACATCGCCGGAGCCGCCACTCTGGCCGCCACAGCCGACGCGGGTCTTCAAAAGCAGGCCATTCGCGACGGCGTCGTGGATTTTCTCGTCACCTCGCTCGACGAGGCCATCCGCATCCTCAAGAACGAGATCCGCAAGCGCGAAACAGTCGCTGTCTGCGTGGGCGCCTCCCCCGAGGCCGTCGAGCAGGAGATGGCTGAGCGCGGCCTGCTCCCCGACCTCGTCTTCCCCACGCCCCGCGGCGGATCCCACGACACCAAGAGCCAGCCGCGGCCGGTTCGACCCGCGCCCCTGGACGAACACCTGGCTCTGCTCACATGGCGCGTCGACCGCTCGCCTGCCCTCTGGCTCCCCCGCCTCGATGCCCTTGCCCTCGAACACATCGGCCCCGGCAACGGAGCCGCGCGACGCTGGCTCCGCCTCGCCCCCCGCTTTTTAGGCAGGCTCTCGCGCAATGTGAGGGTTCTCTCCTGCGATCCGAAAGCGGCTCAGGAACTGGTCGAGCGCTTCCAGACGAGCGTCCTGCGCGGCGAGATCGGCGCTGAAGTCGAAATCAGCCTGACCATCGGCCACCAGACCGCGCAGCAGGCTCTCTCCCTGCCCCGCAACCCCGCCTGCTCAAAGCTAAGCTTCAGCCCTGCGGACTGCCAATGGCCTCAATCCGGCCCCAGAGTTCCTTAACGCCGTAGTCGGTCTTGGCGGAGATGGCGAGAACGTCGTCTACTCCCAGGCCCTTCTTCAGCGCAGCCAGGTTCCGCGTACGCTCGTTGCCGCTCAGCCGGTCCACCTTGGTGGCCACCACCGCAAACTCGCGTCCGGCGGCCCTCAGCCAGTCCAGCAACTGCCCGTCGCTCTGCTGCGGCGGCACATTGGAATCCACCAGGCAGATGCACAGCTTCAGCGAAGAACGGATCGCGAGATACGGCTCGATAAACGCCGGCCAGCCCGCCGAGATCGACTTTGAAATCTTGGCGTACCCGTAGCCCGGCAGGTCGGCAAGCACCAGCTTCCGCCGCTGGCTCGGGTCAAGCAGGGCAAAGAAGTTGATGGCGCGCGTCCGCCCCGGCGTCTGCGAGACCTTGGCTGCCTTTTCGCCCACCAGCGCGTTCAGCAGGCTCGATTTGCCCACGTTGGAGCGCCCCAGAAAGGCAATCTCCGGCACGTCGGGCGCGGGAAACTGGTCGGCCGCCATGGCGGAGAGAAGGAACTGTGTCGTATAGCGCATAGTTTTTAGGGATAGCGAATCAGCAGGTCGGCGAGTCAGCAGTTCAGCGGGCGCACGGGCGGGCGGAGGCCATCAGCCTCAAGGATACAGGAGTGAAGCCTTGCCGCCGCACCGCAGGCGCTTACTGCCGGGCCGCCTGCCCGCCCAACCCATCGCCCGGCGGCACCGCGGGCAGCGCCTCTGCCTCCACCAGACCCTGCAGCGGGCTCTCCAGCGCCAGCGCCAGCACCTCATCCATCTGATCCACAAAGTGCAGCTTCATCGCCTTCTTGATGTTGTCCGGCAGCTCGGCGATGTCTTTCTCGTTGGCGCGTGGCAAAATGATCTCAAAGACGCCGGCTCTCAGCGCCGCCAGCAGCTTCTCCTTCAGCCCGCCAATCGCCAGCACCTTGCCGCGCAGCGTGATCTCCCCGGTCATGGCGATGTCCCGCCGCACCGGAATCTTGGTCAGGGCGCTCGCCAGCGCTGTCGCCATCGTGATGCCCGCCGATGGGCCGTCCTTGGGAATCGCCCCCTCCGGCACATGCAGGTGCAGGTCCACGTTGCGATAGAACTCGCGGGTCAACCCCAGCGCCTGCGCCCGGCCGCGGATATAGCTGAGCGCCGCCTGCGCCGACTCCTGCATCACGTCGCCCAGTTGCCCCGTGATGGTGAGCTTGCCCTTGCCGTCCAGCACTTGCACCTCGGTGGTCAGAATGCTGCCTCCCACCTCGGTCCAGGCCAGCCCGGTCACCAGGCCCACTTCACTCTTCTCGTGCACCTCGGAGTCGCGATACCGCGCCACGCCCAGGAACTCGTGAATGTTCTGCGCGTTCAGCTCTTCCTTGTGCTTGGCCCCGGATTTGACCACCCGTCGCGCCACCTTGCGGCACACGTTGCCCAGTTCGCGCTCCAGGTTCCGCACCCCGGCCTCGCGCGTATAGTTGCGGATGATCTCAAGAATCGCATCGTCCTTGAACACGATGTTCTTCTCGCTCAAGCCTGTCTGCTCCCGCTGCTTCTTCACCAGGTACTGCCGCGCAATCTCCAGCTTCTCCTGCTCGGTGTAGCCCTGCAGCCGCAGCACTTCCATGCGATCCTGAAGCGCCGCCGGAATGGTGTGCATCACGTTGGCCGTGGCCACAAACAGAACCTGCGACAGGTCGTAGTCCACGTCCAGGTAGTGGTCCTGGAAGGCCGTATTCTGCTCCGGGTCCAGCACCTCCAGCAGCGCTGACGCGGGATCGCCGCGGAAGTCCGACGCCATCTTGTCCACTTCGTCCAGCAGGAAGACCGGGTTCTTGGTCCCCGCCCGCTTCATGTGCTGGATGATCTGCCCCGGCAGCGCGCCGATATAGGTGCGCCGATGCCCGCGAATCTCCGCCTCGTCGCGCACTCCGCCCAGGGAGAGCCGCACAAACTTGCGCCCTGTCGCCTTGGCAATCGACATGCCCAGCGACGTCTTGCCCACCCCCGGCGGCCCGGCGAAACAGAGAATCGATCCCTTCGGATTTTTCACCAACTGGCGCACCGCCAGAAACTCCAGGATGCGGTCCTTGATCTTTTCCAGCCCGTAGTGGTCCGCGTTCAGCACCTTCTCGGCGTATTCGATCGACCGCGTCTCCTTCGACCGCTTCTTCCACGGCACAGCCAGCAGCCAGTCAATGTAGTTGCGGCTGACGGTCGACTCGGCCGACATTGGCGGCATGGCTTCCAGCTTCTTGAGCTCCTGAATCGCCTTGTCCAGCACTTCCTTGGGCATCCCGGCGGCTTCTATCTTCTTGCGCAGCTCGTCATACTCGCTCTTTTCGCCCCGGCCCAGTTCCTTCTGGATAGCCTTGATCTTCTCGTTGAGGTAGTACTCCTTCTGCGCCCGCTCCATCTGCCGCTTCACACGCGACTGAATGTTGCGGTCCAGGTCCAGCTTTTCAATCTCCACATCCAGAACGTCCGCAATGCGAGCCAGCCGCGCCGCGGGATCGAAGATGGCCAGCAGTTCCTGCTTTTCGTCAATCCCCAGTTGCAGGTTGGCCGCAATGGTGTCCGACAGCTTGGCCGGCTCGTCCATCCTCACCGTGGCGATGATGGTCTCGTAGTTCAGCGACTGCTGCAGCTTCACGTATTGCTCAAAGAGCGAGGTCACGCGCTGCATCAACTGCTCCACAGCCGGCGTCATCTCAAACTGGCTCTTGCCCAGCCGCACCGTGGCCACAAAAAAGCCGTCGCGGTCGTGCACGTCGGTCGACTTGGCGCGCTCCACGCCCTCCACCAGCACCTTGATGTTGCCATCCGGCATCTTCACGCTCTGCACGATATTGCAGATCGAACCCACCTGAAAAATGTCCTTGGGCTTTGGCTCGTCGATGGAGGCGTCATGCTGCGTGGCGAGAAATATCTTGCGGTCCCCGTTTAGCGCCTCTTCCAGCGCGCGCACGCTCGACTCGCGGCCCACCACAAAGGGCGTCATCATATAAGGAAAAATCACCATGTCCCGAATGGGCATCATGGGCAGCTTGCGTGTTTCTGTCTTTTCACGAGGTGCGGTCATCGGGTCACCATGGGGTTTGGACGGGCGAAAAGCTGTCCGGTTTATAAGCTGCCGCGGAACTGCTGTTGGGATTGTACACCAGATCGTCTGTAACCCATTGATTAGGCTTTAGATACGCCGTAAACAACTCATTCCAGATTAGATCAGCCCAATCCTGGGGCCTCCCAGGAGGCGCCCGGCAGATGAGTTCAGGGCAATCCATTTCAGCCCAGTCGGAAGGTTCGATTCCGTCCTGGGTTGAAAGCATCAACGTACCTTGGGAGAATGCGGCGATCCCGCCTACATCTTGCCGCCCTTGGTGCCGTCATCCGCCTCATCCGGTGCGGCTGGATCACCTGGGTCTTTCAGTTGGCCGGGCTGGCCCGGAATCGCGGCGCCGCCCGAGTTGATCAGAACCATGGTGCCGGAGATGGCGATGCCTGCCGGCGTGATGGCGATGAAGCCACCCGAACCCTTGAGGCACAGGTTCATGCCGGCCTCCAGGATCACGTTCATCCCGCCCTTGAGGTAGACGTCCATCCCCGCGTCGAGGGTATAGTTCATGCCCACCTTCTCCGCATGATTCATCCCGATCTTCAGAGAGAAGTCCTGTCCCACCTTCTCGCTCAGGTCCATACCAACGTTGATGTCCGACTTGCCGCCAATCTTCGCGACTGAATCGCCCTTGATCTCGCGATCGTGCTTTCCCTTTACCAGTTCCGCCTGATCGCCCTTCACAATCAGCGAGTCCTTGGCCCCGATGACCCGCCGGTGATCGTTCTCAACGCGCAGATCCATGTCCTTTTCCGCATTGATGAAGATCTGCTCGTTGCCCGCCTTGTCCTCGAAGCGCAGCTCATTCGCATTATCCGCCCCGCCGCCCTTGCTGCTGCGGGTCAGTATGCCGGAACGTGTGCTCGCGTCCGGCAGCGCATACTTGGGAACATTCACGCCGTTGTACACCGAGCCGGTCACAATCGGGCAATCGGGGTCCCCATCGAGGAACTGGACGATCACCTCATCCTTCAAGCGCGGCCAGAAGTAGGTGCCCCAGCCGTTGCCTGCCCAGCTTTGCGCCACGCGCACCCAGGTATTGTCCATCGTCGAGTAAGAGGTGTCCCGCACCTTGTCCCAGAAGAACTGAACGCAGACCCGCCCCAGCTTGTCGATGAACATCTCCTCGCCGCTTGGCGAGACCACAACCGCCGTCTGGGGTCCGGGAATCCTGGGCTTCGCCGCGGTGCGCAGGGGCTTGAAGACGATATCCGCCGAAATCGCCGCGAATCGATTCTCATAAGGGTTGGCCACGCTCTCCGCGCTCGACCGGTACGAAGGCACCTGGCTCACCTGGCACGAGACCGACGTCAGCAGATACTTCTTGTTCCAGTCATCCTTGAGATGCTTGCTGAGCGTAAACGTATAGCCCGCACACAGCGAACGCGCCGTCGAGGTTCCGTGAAACACCTCCGCAACCGCGTCCGACGCCTTCAGCCGGGAATCGCGAAACAGCGTTGCAAAATCCGGCTTGGTCAGTTGCGAGTCCGTGAGTTTGACATAGCCCTCTTCCCCAGCCGGGTAAACATAACTCTCATAGGCATTGATGCCAAAGTCGCTGGCGCTCGCGCTGGCTTCCACGGGATGCGCGGCATACGTGCGATGGTCGTAATCCTTGGTCGAGTGCTTTCCAGTCACCATGGTCGCGGTCGAGTTCAACTCGGTCACCTTCGATCCATACGTGCCCTCCTGCCCCGCCATGCTCAACTCAAATTCGACCGCGGACGAAACCGGGCAGTCCGTGTAGGCGGTCCGGTCGTCGGCAAGGTGGATCGTGTTGTCCTGGTCAGTGTGCTCAAACCAGTAGAAAATCCCGCTTTCCTCCAGGAGGCGCGTCACAAAGTGAAAATCCGACTCGGCGTATTGGGTGCAATACTCCAGCGCCTTATAGGAGAAGGTGGTGTCGTCGGTCACGGAAAGCGCATATTCGCCAAGCACCTCCTTCACCACGTCCACCACTGTCTTCCCCTGGAAGACCCGGCAGGTCGAATTCAGCGTCAACTGCCACATGCCGGGAACAATCCTAGCCCGGTAAGTATCGAATTCGATGTCGCCCCCGGTTTGCTCGAACGACGCGATAATGCCGTTGATATAGCGCGAGCCCGCCACTTCGCTGAGCGCAATGGAGACGCACACCCGCGCGGCGATCAAGGACTTGACATCGATTGTGGTTCCAGCAACCGCGAACAGCTCCGCATGATACTCGAAGAGACGCGAGATTCCCTCGCTCCCGTCCAGCGATTCAATGAGCAGCGTGTCCCTGCCCGCCGGGCTTGAGAACACCATCAAACGATCTGTTTGTGTCGGGTCTGGCATGGCCAACCTGCCTATTCTACAAACGGTGAAGAGGGCGGCCCGCCGCTTCCGCGCCGGGCCGCCATGCTATCTAGGATACTGCGTCCCATTCATAAGTGAGCGAGCCATCCTTGACTGAAACACTCACCCGCTCCGATGTCGCTCCCTCCGCAATCCGGCCCAGAATCTGCCGGGAGAGATCAGGAAGCATCGTGTTCGAGAGAATGTTGTCCACGTTTCTGGCGCCGCTCTCCACCTCGGTGCAGCGCGCCGCCACTTCGTTCACAAATGCATCATCGTATGCGAAGGCGATCTTGTGCGACTCTGCCAGCCGCTTCTCGATCTTGCCCAGCTTCAGGCGAATGATCTTCTTGAGCGACTCATCCCGCACAGGATAATAGGGAATGATCAGCAGTCTCCCCAGGAAGGCCGGCTTGAAAATCTTGTTCAGTTCCGGCTTCAGCGCAGTCACCAGTCCCTTGCTGTCCGGCATGGTCTCCGGGTCCGCGCACAGCTTCATGAACGTGTCCGTCGCCGCGTTGCTCGTCAGCAGGATGATGGTGTTGCGGAAGTCGATCTCGCGCCCTTCCCCGTCTTCCATCCGGCCCTTGTCAAAGACCTGGTAGAAGAGCTCCAGCACGTCTGGATGCGCCTTCTCGACCTCGTCCAGCAGCACCACCGAATAGGGCCGCCGCCGCACAGCTTCCGTCAGTACGCCGCCCTCGCCGTAGCCCACATACCCCGGAGGCGAACCCTTCAGGGTCGACACCGTATGGCTTTCCTGGAACTCCGACATGTTGATGGTGATCATGTTGCGCTCGCCGCCGTAGAGCACGTCCGACAGGGCAATCGCCGTCTCCGTCTTGCCCACGCCGCTCGGCCCCACCAGCAGGAAAACGCCCACCGGCTTGACCGGGTCGTCGAGATTGGCCCGCGAGGTCAGAATCCGCTCGGCAATCGCCGCCAGCCCGTGATCCTGCCCGATCACCCGCTTCTTCAGGTGCTCGTCCAGCTTGAGCACCGTGTCAATCTCGTTGCGCACCATCTTGCCCAGCGGAATCCCTGTCCAGGCCGAGATGACCTCGCCCACAATCTGCGCGTCCACTGACACGCGAATCAGCCCAAGCTCGCCCTGCAGCGTGCTCAGTTCCGCCTCCAGGCTGGCCAGCTCCGCCTGCGCCTCGGCCGTGTTGATCGGCGCCTCGGCAACTTCCTTGCCGTCGGCGCCCACAGCCTTCTTGCCCTTTCCTTCCAGGCTTGCCTGCAGGTCGCGAATCTTCGTGACCAGGTCCTTTTCCTTGGTCCATTGCTCTTCCAGGACCGCCAGCTCCGCCTTGGCCTTGACCGTGTGCTCTTCCAGTTCGGCCAGGCGCTCTGCGTGGTTGGCTCCAATCACCGTCTCCCGGTCCAGAACACGCTTCTGCACCGCCAGTGCGTCGAGACGACGCTGCAGGTCTTCCATCCGCGGCGGAATCGAGTTCTGCCCCAGCGCCAGCCGCGCGCAGGCCGTATCCAGCACGCTGACCGCCTTGTCGGGAAGCTGACGGCCGGCAATATAACGATGCGAAAGCTTCACCGTCGCCGTGATCGCCTCGTCCAGAATCCGCAGGTTGTGGTGCTTCTCCAGCGACCCCGCAATGCCCCGCAGCATCGTGCAGGCAACCTCTTCTGTCGGCTCCTCCACCTTCACCACCTGGAACCGCCGGGCCAGCGCCGGGTCTTTCTCAAAGTACTTCTTGTACTCCGACCACGTGGTTGCCGCGATGGTGCGCAGCTCGCCGCGCGCCAGCGCCGGCTTCAGCAGGTTGGCCGCGTCGTTCTGCCCCGCCTGCCCGCCCGCGCCGATCATGGTGTGCGCCTCGTCAATGAACAGAATGATCCGTTCCGTCGAGGACTTCACCTCGTTGATCAGTCCCTTGAGCCGGTTTTCAAACTCGCCCTTCACGCCAGCTCCAGCCTGCAGCAGCGCCAGGTCCAGGCTGTGGACGCGCACGCCCTGCAGCGCGGGAGGCACATCCCCCTGCGCCACGCGGTTGGCAAAGCCCTCCACCACGGCCGTCTTGCCCACGCCCGCCTCACCCGTCAGGATGGGGTTGTTCTGGCGGCGGCGCATCAGAATGTCGATCATCTGCCGCACTTCGTGGTCGCGTCCCAGCACCGGGTCAATCTTGCCCGCCTTGGCGTTCGCCGTCAGGTCCACCGTGTACTGGTCCAGATGCGGCGTCTTGCCGCGCCCCGGCGCAGCCCCGCCATCCGCCCCGCCCGCATCTGCCGCGCTCGCGGGTTCTGAGCTGCCCAGGTTGGTCTGCAGCTCTTTTGATTGGGCCACAATCTGATAGAAGTTGGCGCGCAGGCCCTCCACCTGGATCAGGTTCAGTTCCTTGCTGATGCTCTTGGCCATCCGCGAGAGATCGTCATTGCCCAGCAGCGCCAGCAGCGTAAAGCCCGTGCGGATGCTGCCCGCGTTGTAGTCGATGCTCGCCACCGTCCACGCCTCGGAGAGCATCTTCACCACCGCCGGGCTGAACGCAGGCGACCGCGCATTGCCGCTCTTCAGCGAGTCCAGGCTGCGCTCCACATCCTTGGTCAGCCGCGAACGGTCGATGCCAAAGTTCTTCAGAATGGCCGCAACGTCGTTGTCGCTGCCATCGAGCACTCGCAACAGGTAGTGCTCAATCTCGATGTCGTAGTGCGTTCGGGCAACGCAAAGGCCGGCCGCCGACTCGAGTGCCCGGCGAGTAGTGTCGTTCAGCTTGTCGATCAATGCCTTCAGGTTTGTGCTCATCATGTCCCTCGTGGATTGAATTCCGTTCTCAACTACTGCACCAGATAGGTCGCGTCTGCCGGGTCGCGCGTCAGCGGCCTGGTCTTGAGCCAGCTCACCAGGCCAAGCTGCGGCCCCGCCTTGCCTTCCGAACCCAACTCGCATGCCGGCGCATCCGCGCGCGCCAGCACCAGTTGCACCTCGGTCTCATAACTGCCGTTGGAGTAGAGCCGCAGCCACGCCGCAAGCTCCTTGTACGCCTCCTGCCCCGGCAAAAACATCAGGTACTGCTGCAGCGGCATCGGCCCAAGCGAAACGCGGATTCTGCCATGCATATCCAGCACTTCGTCTCCGGCAACCACGCCCACGCCCAGCCGCTCGTTGGCCCCGCCCAGCCCGTTGAAGCAGGTTTGGTTCTCCGGCTCCAGCTTCCGCCACGTCCCCGCGAACTGCTGAATCTTCACCGGCACGTCAAAGTAATCCTGCAAAAGCTGCTGCAGCGCCGCGGCGGACCGCGAGTGCCGCGCCAGCAGCCCCGCATAGTTCAGGTAGGCCTCATCCTCAAAGCCTCCCCGCACGTGCAAATCACCCGTGCCGAGCCCCAGAACGTCCAGCATCCGCAGCGTGATCGGGTCCTCGCGCGTCCGTTCATATTCGATGTAGAAGCGGTACTTGCCCCACCCGCGATAGAAGAACGAAATCATGCGATGGTTGAACATGTCCAGAAACTCTTCCATCGCGTGATCTTTTTGCCGCGCCCGCGCAATCAGGTGCTCTGTATACGCCGCCGGCATCACCGAGATGGCCGCGCACAGTCCCATGAACTGCACGGTCATCTTCAGCTTCCCGTCTTCCCTGCGCTTCAGGTCCTGAATCTCGCTCGGAGGAAACGAAAGCGTGGTCAGGGCCGAGAACCGGATCGTCTCGTCCTGCGGCGAAATGAAGTACCCCACCGGCTTCGCATCCGGCTCCATGCGCTGCAACAGGCGCACCGCCTGAAAGAAGTGCACCCGGAAAGGCTCTTCGTCCAGCATCTTGTTCAGATTCGTCAAAGCAACGCTTGATCTCCCGCTCTCGGTGGCCATTTTCCCAGTACCTCCTTTCTCAGAGTGCTGCGCGCCGTCAACTGCGCAAAGCTGTTCATGGTGGCGTACCCGGCCAGGAACCGGTCCAGAACCGCGCCGAAAAGGTACAACCCGCCGCCGGCAAACTGCTGCTCGTCAAACTCCATCTCCACCTGGGTCCCGCGCGCGGGCACCAGCCCATAGGGCGAGTCCACCAGCGCAAAGTTCGGAGACGACTTCATCTTCAAGATCGAGCCCACCTGGTTCTCGCTCGACTGCAGGTCCGTCATGTTGTGCAGCCGCAAGATCTCCTGCATCGCCGGACGCCCCTCTTCGTTCAGCGAGAGGTAGTTCAACGACAGCAGCGAGATCAGCCGCCACATCGTGTCCTTGCCCGTCGGCACGCTGACGCTCGGGGTGGGACGGCGCAATGCCGTTACCGTCTTCGCCACCGCAAATCCCGGCACGTCAAAGTCCCCCGCCTCCGCGCCAAAGTTGAACCGCGTCGGCAGATCGAAGTTCGAGCACAGCGTCTTCACCATCAGCACATCGGCGTCCGGCTCGGTAAAACTCCCCGTCAGGTCCACCACCGAGATGGTCATCGTCGACGGCTGCCGCTCTCCAATCTCGTTGGAGTGCCGGTTGGCCACCCAGAAGGCCAGATCCTTGCGCTTCCGTGTCTGGTGCCGATAGGCATGAAGAGGTTCCACCACCTGCGAAAGCCGCAGCCGCGGGTTCGACGCCACCACCTCCTCAATGCTGAAGATCTCCATGATCGTCGAGTGACGGCTGTCGGGAATGATGGTGTACTCGTGGCGCGTGTGGCTCAGCAGGATAGGCTTGGCCGTCTGCGGAAAGATGTTGACAGCCGGGGTGCAGCTCAGTCGGAACGTCCGCTCGTTCACGCCCAGCTCCAGCACCTGCTGCCGCTCCGCCCGCTCGAAGCGCGAAAACAGAAAGACCAGCTCCGCTTCTTCCCCAAAGCCCGACTGCCCCAGCGCCTCCAGCCCTTCCAGTTCAAAAAACAGGAACTTCTCCGGAAACGCAAAATATTCCTGCAGCAGCCGGTGCCCGTCCATCGAGCGGCGCACAAAGGGCAAAAGGCTCTCCTCGGGAGAAAAGCCCACCATCTTCAGGTTGCCCGGTTCCAGGCTGATCAGCCGCTGGTCGTTCTTGGGGTCGCGCAGTTGAATCTCGATGCAGTTCTGCGAGAACAGCTCATAGAGCGGATAGGTGACGCTCGCATCGCCCGACAGGTGGAAGCGCAGCCGCGAAATGGGCAGCCCTTCAAAGATCACATCCTTGTTGCAGCGCAGTCTCAGCCGCGCCGCGGACACCGCCTGCGAGGCCACGGTCGCGCGCGGCGGCCGCTGCATCCTCTCCGGCTGGCGCCACTCCGCCGAGGCCACTGAAAAAGGCCAGAGATCCACGTCATACGACGTGCTGAAGCGGCAGGGCAGTTCCTCCACCGCCGCCTTGGTCACCAGTTGCGTGCCCCGCGGAACGCGCGCCCCGGCCGTCTTCTTGCCCTGCGCCGGGTCCGCCTGGCACTCCACAATCGTCACCGACGGAATGGGCCGCAGATAACCTGGATGAATCATCTTGATCAGCGCTTCGCTGATCTCCGGAAAGTCGTCGTCGATGCGCCGGTGAACGCGCGCCGCCAGAAACGCAAAGCCCTCGAGAAGCCGGTTGACGTGCGGGTCTTCGCAGTGGTCCGGGTCCAGCAGCAGCCTGCCTGCCACCTGCGGATACTTGCGCGCAAACTCCCCGCCCATCTGGCGCAAATAGGTCAACTCGCGCTCATAATATTCCAGCAATTCTTCGCGCATTGCCTATTTCACCTCGTACTCGCCGCTGATCAACTCCAGCACTGTATCAAATTTAATCTCCTCTTCCGTGTTTTCGTATCGAAGCAGCCCCTCGATATGAAACTTGATGCTCCGGTTCAGAGTATCCGTACGCGACAAAAATACCTTTGGATTGCGAATCCTCGGTTCATGTGTCCGAATGCACTTTTCAATGGCCGCAGTCAGGGCGCCCGTGTCCTTGCCCGCCGATCCGTCATAGCTGTGAATGTCGGGCAAGCCGTAGTTCACGATCGAAGCGCTCACGCCCGGATACCCATCGATCCCCGGAATGATGGCCTGCCGCGTATTCAGCAGCCACTCCACATCCCGCTTGAGCGCATCGCGATACATCGCCAGCGAAGTGGCGCGCGTGTCCGGCCACTGGTCCACATCCATCAGGCGGTCCACCAGCGACTGGGTAATCAGGAGTTCTGACTTTAGCCTGGCCATGCTCCCCCCCCCGCCCTCCGTTGACCTGCCCATAAGATTGAAGAGTTGCCGAACCGCGATCCGAGGATGCGGGCGCCCCCCGGCCACCCTCATCCAATTGGCCGCGGGCTGGATTCAGCCACCCGGCTTCTTCGCGCCCAATACGCCGCGTCCGTTCCTCAAAAATGCCTCACCGCGGATCAGCGCAAAACGTACGAGTCGAGCCACTGCTGCGTTTCGTGATTCGCGGCGCCTGTGTCATCTTCCAGCGTCCAGTACCTCACTTCGGGACGAACCGCCAGAAGGCTGCGAAGCGTTCCCTCCACTGCCGCTGAGATCGCCTCCGCCCCCGTCTCCTGCCCCGCGCGCCAGATATAGCGGTGCAGGTCGAGCCACGCGCGCGCGCAGGGACTCGCCAGAATCGGAATGGACGAACGCAGCAACTCGGCCCAGGCGCCCTTTTGCGCCAGAGCCCGCATGGTTTGCCTCATCTCGGGAGTCGGTCCCACCGCAAACCCCAGCGCCGGCTCCTCGCCCTGCATCCGCGTCTCGCCCAGCCGCAGCCCCGCGCAAACGAGGTAAGCCACCGGCGACGTTGGACTCGCGGAAAACAAAAGCTCGGCGCTCCTGACCACAAGTTGATAGGCCTCGCCCAGCGAAGAAACCTGCACCGACCCGCCGGAGTAGTTTCCCCCCCCGGCCGTCTCTCCCCCCGAAGCGAAGCCTGAACCGGCCTCCGCCGCCGCCTCTCCCCCTGCCTCGGCAGCGGGCTGCTCCACCACCGGCACGGGATCGGGATCGGTCTTCCGGCGCTCATGCAGAAGAGAGGACGCCAGGCCGTGAACCTCGTCCAGCGCGCTCTTCAGCCGGGCCAGGTTCGGGCCGTCGTTCCCGTATTTCTCATCGTGGAACTGGTCCAGTTCCCTGGCTGCTTCCTGAGCCTCTTCGAGCGCGGCGACCGTGTCAACATAGAAAGCCTTCGGCGTTGCCGCAAAAGCCTGGTCGAAGTCCTCCGCCGTCAGCTTGCCGTGTTCGATTGCGTCCTTGCGCACTTCGATCTTGGAACTGGTCGTGGCGTCCTTCTCATAGCCCACCGCGCGCGACTCGATGTAGCTCACCAGGCCGTACCCGGTCTTGGTCAAGGGCATCGAACGAAGAGCCGTCCCCAGCTTGTTGGCCACGCCCTCCACGGCGATCGCCCGCCGCTCCATGTCCGTTTCGTCTTCGATCTGCGGGTGAATCGTCGGCCAGAACGTCTCTTCCAGAGATTGAATCAACCGGATCCCTGGAACCAGAATCGGCAGCCCTTCAATCTTGAACTGCGACTCGATCAGCCAGTCCGCAAGGCGCAGGTCCTTGCTGCGCTTGGCCAGCGCATCTCCCGCCAGCTTGATGATCTGGCGGTAGTCCGCCTTCTTCTGCTGCGCGGGCGTCCAATCTCCCGCGGGAATATCGTCTGCGTCTTCCCGCCGGGCTTCCTTGAGTTGGTCAAAAACCTTGTCGTAATAAAGATCGGGACCCGATGGATCTTCCCCCGCGATGGGCTCCAGCAAATCCTCACGAAGCGGCATCGTCGCTCTCCTTGGGGCCAGCCGACCACACTACGCTCCTTATATCCAGAAGCGGGACATCGACTCCATCGATGACAATCGTCTTGGTTCCATAGGGCAGTTCGCCATACTTCTCATCGGCCTCCCACACTGACTCGCGGCCCAGTTGCACTGACTCGTCCTCATGCTTCCACGACAAGGGGCAAAGCACCGGGATCAGGACCTCGCCCAGTTCCTGCAACCGGAACTCGGGTGTGGTCTCCACCCGCGCCTGCGCCCACATCAGGTCGCGAAGGTTCGCCGGCGGGTCAATCTCCACCCGCGTCAGATAGTGCATCGGAATCCACGTATAACTGCCCGCGATGAACACCTCCAGATTGTCGCCAATCCGTGGGTCCGCGTCGGCCAGGTCTGTGAATTCCTTCCCGTTCCAGGTTCCCCCGGGCGCGGACTTATCGCCGGCAGGAGGTGTCTCCAGCCGGGCAAACATATTTTGCCTTGTACGCTCGGCGTGCAAGGCGCTGCGGTAGAGCAGCGTTCCCGCGGCCGCCTCAGGATTGGCGTCCGAAAGGATATCCAACTGCTTCTCCGCCCGGTCATATTCCCCAGCGAATATCAGAAGCTCGAACAGGAAAGTACGGCGCTTGACGTCGAGTGGGTTGGACCGCAACTCTTCGCCAAGCGCCTTGATTGCCTCCCGCAGCTTTCCTTCGCGGTAAAGCGCTAGTGGTGTCATTGTCCCTTAGGAGACCTTGTTCGCCTTCAGCTCGTAGGTTACCGCGCCGGTCGAGGTCAAAATGCCCTTCTCGTCCTGCGTGCTGTAATCCCACTTGATCTTGTTGTAGCTGAACGAGACGCTTTCCGTCGGGATTTCGCTCGAAGCCGAGTGCTGCAGAGAGGTGATGAACAGCTCCTCAAAGTTGATCTTCAGGAACGGCTTGCCGTCCGCGCCGGACTTCACCGCTTCCAGCACGCCCGTCGGCAGGTGAGTGCCCGAGACCAGCGCCTTGAACAGCTTGGGGGTCGACTTGTCCAGGTACTTCATGATGCTCAGATCGGAGAGATCGGCCTTGCCTGCGCCGGACCCGCCCGTCCCTGCAACTGAACTCACCTGCGAGCCGCCCAGGCTCCAGGACATAATCTGGATGTAGTCCTTGTGCTTGTCATCCGCGGACTCGCCCGGAATCGTGTCAATCTTCAGAAAAAAGTCAACTGCCATGTCGGAATCCTTTCGATTTGAGCCTTCTTGCGAAGGCCGGTTGGGGATTTCTGGTTAACGAGACTGGAAACGTCCGCCTGCCTACTTGCCCGCAGGCTGGGGAAGATCCGCTACAAGCCTCAGAGACACGGTGAGCTCGTCCAGTTGGAAGTGAGGACGCAGGAAGCAGACGGCGCGCAATACGCCGGGCTTGCCTGCCACTTCCACGACTTCGATGCGGGCATCGCGGAGAGGCCTCTCGGACTTGGCCGCGGGCGACGCATCGTCGTCGGCGATCACATAGTTCGCAATCCATTGGTTCAGGAAACGATCCGCTTGCGACCGGCTCATCGTGCTGCCGATCTTGTCGCGCATCATCGCCTTCAGATAATGAGCAAAGCGGGAGATGGCCAGCATATACGGCAACTGCGCCGACAAACGGGCATTGGCGTTCGCTTCCGGCTTGTCATACACCTTGGGCTTGTTGGCCGTCTGCACGCTGAAGAAGGCCGCGTAATCGGTCCCCTTGCAGTGAACCAGCGGAACAAATCCCTGATCGGCCAGTTCCTTTTCGCGCCGGTCGGTGATGGCCACTTCCGTCGGGCACTTCAGAGCCACATCGCCGTCGTCGGTGCGGAAGTTGTGCGTCGCCAGCCCATCCACCAGGCCGCCGTTTTCCACGCCGCGAATCGAGGCGCACCAGCCGAACTTGGCAAACGACTGCGTCAGCCGCGCCGCCAGAGCATAGGCGGCATTGCCCCACAGATACTTGGAGTGATCCCTGCCGTCAACGCCCTCTTCAAACGCGAACTCTTCAATCTGCCGCGTGTCCTTGCCGTAGGGCTCCCGCATCAGCACATGAGGCATGGTCAGCGCCACGTAGCGCGAGTCGTCGGAAGCGCGGAAGCTCTTCCACTTGGCGTACTCAGTGCTGTCGAAGACCTTCGACATGTCCCGGATTCCGGCGATCTGACCGAACTCGGTCAGGTTCATCATCTCCGGCCCCGCCGCCGTAAGGAACGGCGCATGAGCCGCCGACGCCACCTGCGACACCTTCTCCAGCAACTCAACGTCTTCGCCGGAACGGCCAAACTCATAGTCGCCCAGCAGTGCGCCGAAGGGCGCGCCGCCAAATACGCCGAACTCCTCTTCGTACACCTTCTTGAAGAACGCGCTCTGATCAAACTCCGGCGCGCGCTGCAGGTCGCGCAGCAGGTCCTTCTTCGAAACATTCAACAGCTTGATCTTGAGCTGGTCGTTGGTCTCGCTCTGGTCCAGCAGGTACTTGATGCCCCGCCACGTCGCTTCCAGCTTCTGGAACGACGGATGGTGCAGCACCTCGTTCAGTTGCAGCGAGATGAGACGGTCAATGTCCGCAATGCGCGCGCCGATCGTGGCCTCCGCATCGCGGTTCAGAGTCATGTGTCCCTCAAGAACCTGGCTCACAAACTCCTTGACCATGTCCTTGCCGCGTTCCAGCGCCACGGAGTCCTGGCCGAAACGCCCCTGGGAGACGATCTGATCCAGCAGCGAGACCTCGGTGGACTGGGCTGCAGCAGCCTGCGCTTCAAGTGGATTGGCTGAGCTACTCATTCTTGTCCCCCTCCGGCTTTCCGCCGACTTCCGCGCGAAGCTTGTTCAACTCTTCGGTCTGCGACACCGCGTCAAACAGCGCCTGGTCAAACTGGTCGTTGCCCTGCAGGCTGCCGCGCAGGTTCCCCAGGCGGGTCCGCAGGTCAAGAAGTTCCTTGATCGGTCCCACCTGCTCGGCCACTCTGGCAGGCGAGAAATCATCAAAGCTCTCAAAGTGAAGATCGACCGCCACCTTGCCTGCCTTCGGGTCGTCGCTCAGCTTGTTCTCGACCGCAAATTTCAGATGCGGCTGCATGCCCTTCAGCACGTTGTCAAAGTTGTCGGGGTTGATCTCGACAAACTTGCGATCCTTCAAAGCCGCCAACGGCTGCTCGGGCTGGCCGGTTAGATCGCCCAAGACTCCCATGACGAAGGGAAGTTCCTTCATCTCGATGGCGTTGCCGACTTCAACGTCGTAGGTAATCTGCACTCGGGGGGCCCGAACGCGACTGAGTTTTTGCTGGGTACTCTCTCTGGCCATAATTCTCCGGGGACTACAGGTGGGATAACAGAAACAAAGTAATCACAGTCCAGCCAGTATGTCCAGTGAAAATGTCAAAGACGCTCGCAGATTGTGCAAACAAGTTTCGCAGCCGGGCCTCGCCAAAAAAATCTCCGCCATGCGATGCAAGTTGTGCGACTATGTTCATGTAAAGTCGGGGGTTGCCGGACCTTCACCTGATTGCGACAATCCAGAAAATATCAGCACATGCCAATCGAGTCTCCAACGATTCGCGGGTCTTCAGCCCCTGCCTCCGCGAAATTTCTGGTGCCTGCCCATGCTTAACGCAATTCACCCGTTCGCCCCTTTCGCGATTTGTCACACCATGCCTGAATTGCGGCATTTGAGTCTCTAATTCAATGCCCATAGCTCCATTCACCCCCATTTGCGCGCCGCATTCACCCTCTGGTTTGCCACTAGGGGCTCAGGCTCAGGACGCTGCTACGTCGAAACTGATAACATTCCTTTCTTAGCCGAGGTTGCTCAGCAAATGCGACAGCTTCAACCCGTCATCTGGTCCAAGGGAACTTTCCTCTCGCCCCAGCACCTGCAGGCGCAGGAGCGATTCGTCGAAGACTCGGCGCGCTTCTACCTCGACTCCCTCAACGCCCGCTCCTGGGGCTTTCGCGAGTTTCAGATCGACGCCAAGGCCCTCTCGGAGGGCCGCCTGGCCATCACCCACGCCACCGGCCTCTTCCCCGACGCCCTTCCCCTCGACATCCCCGCCTCCGACCCCCCTCCCCCGGCCCGCAACCTTGCCGAGTGCTTCCCCGAGGGCCGCACCAGTTGCCTCTTCTATCTCGCCGTCCCTGAATACCTTGCCGGCGGCATGAACATCTCCCGCGACCGCGGCAGCGTCAGCACCCGCTTCATGGCCCACCTCCAGATGGTGCGCGACGAAAACACCGGCACCGGGGAAAAGCCCGTCCAGGTCGCCCGCAAGAACCTCCAGATCCTCGCCGAGGGCGAAAACCTCGAGGGCTCCGTCCTGCTCGGCTGCGCCCGCATCCTGCGTTCCGAGGTCGGCATCTTCCAGGTGGACCTCACTTATATCCCACCCCTGATTGACGTCCACGCCTACCCAACGCTCAAGCGCATCCTCAGTAATATGGTGGAGCTTCTGGTCGCCCGCAGCAGCCAGCTCTCCGGAACCCGCCGCCAGAAGAATCAATCCCTGGCCGATTTCACCGCCTCCGACGTCGCCAACTTCTGGCTGCTCTACACCATCAACAGCCATCTGCCCGTCCTGCGCCACTTCCTCGAATCCACCAACATCCAGCCCGAGACACTCTTCAGCGAGCTCTCCGACCTGGCCGGCGCCCTAACCGCCTTCTCCAACAAGATCACCCCCCGCGAGCTACCTTCCTATAACCATGAGCAGCTCGGCGCCTGCTTCGGCGAGCTCGACCGCCTCATCCGCATCATGCTTGAGACCGTCGTCCCCAGCAACTTCATCGCCCTGCCCCTCAAGCTCGTCCGCGACACCATCTACGCCGCGTCCATCGACAAGGATGCCTACTTCGAGGGCTCGCGCTTCTATCTCGCGATCTCCGCCGACATCCGCGACGCCGACCTCATCGACCGCACCCCCAAGCTCCTCAAGGCCTGCTCCGCCACCCAGCTTGAGACCCTCATCCGCAACGCCCTCGCCGGACTGCGCCTGCAGCACGTCCCTACTCCGCCGCGCTCCATCCCCGTCAAGCTGCGGCAGCAGTACTTCTCCATCGAGACCTCCGGCCCCATATGGGAGTCCGTCCAGCGCGCCCGCAACTTCGCCGTCTACGTCCCGTCCGAGATCCTCAACCCCCAGATGGAACTCATCATCCTGCTGCCCCAGGCAGCCCAGTGACCGTGGCGTTGTAGTCGCGCCAACAGACCCGGCTGCCCCAGCTCCCTCCCACTCTCCCCAACGCAAATGCGGGGCGCCCCAGGTCCCGCGCTTGGGACCTGAGAGAGCACTAACCCCGAGAACCGCGATGCCCTCTGCGCTATCCTGAATGCAACTGATTTCGAGGAGCC
Source organism: uncultured Acidobacteriaceae bacterium (assembly GCA_903849645.1). Lineage (GTDB taxonomy): Bacteria > Acidobacteriota > Terriglobia > Terriglobales > Acidobacteriaceae > Telmatobacter. Next base: position 97,317 of record CAINJJ010000037.1, read on the forward strand.
TTCTTCACTTCGAGATAGAATGCCTGCGATGAAGATCTCTCGGACATCGATTCTGTTTCTCTTGTTTTCGGTCTGCTTGTTCTCCGAAGCGCAATATCAGACCAAGGACCGGACAATTCCTTGCAAGACAGAAACAGTCGCACCAGCCTGCCATTGGACGCACGGGCGCTTGGGATTCGGGAACGGTACTCCGGCACTTCGTCTTTGGAAGATCGGCTCGAAGCGCATTCTTGGCATTTATAGCGGCCCTTTGACCTTTGACCCGCAGGCAGTTGACCCAGACCACGGCGACAACGAAGGCCCGCAACTGCCGCTCAACGTGGTTCGCGCAATGTGGCGTTCCAGGACGCAGGAGTTGCCTCGCCGCATCTTTGCCGACTTCGAAGTCTGTCCCCTTGAATTAGAACGGCCGGGCGCGATGCAGGCTGCAGGTGTGCAGTCAGCAAGGAACATCATGATCGAGAAGTGAATGGACCCATCTTGTAGGCATCCTGTTGTGACGGACTGCACCCCTTCCTCCTCATTGATCATTTATCCTATACGGGAACACTGCGATCCATACCGAGGTGCATTTCTACGTGTCCATTTACAAGCGTCCTCTTGTTCTAACCATCCTCGACGGATGGGGCTATCGCGCCGAAACCGCCAACAACGCCATCGCCCTGGCCAAAAAGCCCACCTACGACAAGCTCCTGCGCGAGTTTCCCAATACGCTGATCCAGGCCTCTGACCACTTTGTGGGCCTGCCTGACGGGCAGATGGGCAACAGCGAGGTCGGCCACCTCAACATCGGCGCCGGCCGCATTGTGCAGATGGACATCACCCGCATCGACGCCGCTATCGCCTCCGGCGAATTCGTGAAGATCCCCGCCATCGTGCAGGCCATGAAGCGCGCCCGCGAAGCCGGACGCCAGTTGCATCTCTTTGGCCTCGTCTCCGATGGCGGCGTTCACTCCCAGCTCGAACACCTCTACGCCCTCCTGCGCACGGCGCGCGAATATGGCCTGGAGCGGGTCTTCGTCCATGCCTTCATGGACGGCCGCGACACGGCGCCAACCGGCGGCGCGGGATACATCGCCCAGCTCGAAAAGAAGATGCGCGAATATGGCGTGGGCAAAGTGGCCACCGTCAGCGGGCGCTACTACGCCATGGACCGCGACAAGCGCTGGGAGCGCGAGCGCAAGGCATTTGACGCCATGGTCACCGGCAAGGCTGAGGGCGGCGCCTACACCAGCGCCACCGCCCGCCTCACCGAGAACTACAACAACGGCATCACCGACGAGTTCATCATTCCCTTCGTCATTGTGGATGGCGCGGGCAAGCCCATCGCGCAGATTCGCGATGAAGACGTCTGCATCAATTTCAACTTCCGCTCCGACCGCGCCCGTGAAATCACCCGCGTGCTGACCCGTGAGAGCGGCATCAACAAGCAGGGCGGCCGCAACCTCGACGGCTGGGAGTCTCTCGACGAGACCATTCCCCGCTCGGAGATTCCGAAAAACCTCTACTACCTGTGCATGACGCAGTACGACAAGCTCTACGAACTGCCCCTCATCATGCCCCCCGAGTCGCTCGATAACATTCTGGCCAATGTGCTTGCCCAGCATCAGTTGCGCAATCTGCGTGTGGCCGAGACTGAAAAATTTGCCCACGTCACCTACTTCTTCAACGGCGGCATCGAAACGCCCTTCGCCGGCGAAGACCGCGTCCTGATTCCCTCGCTCAAGGTGGCCACCTATGACCTGGCCCCGGAGATGAAGGCCGAGGCCATTGGCGACGCCATCGTCAAAGCCATCAACGACACCACATTTGACCTGGTGGTCGCCAACTTTGCCAATGCGGACATGGTGGGCCACTCCGGCAAGCTCGAGCCCACCATCAAGGCCATCGAAGCCATTGACGCCCAATTGGACCGCGTCTACAAATCCATTCGCGAAAAGAACGGCAGTTGGCTCATCACCGCCGATCACGGCAACGCCGAACAGATGGTGGATCTGATCACGGGCGCTCCTCACACCGCGCACACCACCAACCCGGTCCCCATGATCTATGTGGCCGAGGAAGCTCCCAGATTCCGCCTCCGCCCCGACGGCTCCCTCCGCGACATCTCCCCCACCCTGCTCAACATCCTCAGCCTCGGGCTCCCCAATCAGATGACCGGCGGCGACCTCCGCGCTCCCATCCTCGCGTAGATCAACCAGGCCCTACTCAGCAGAAGGCGAGGCCAACACGGCTTCGCCTTCTGCTTTCGGTGAGCTCTCCTCCTGCTGGAGCGTCCGTTGGTGGCATCCGCCACACATATCGCCTTTTTTGTTTTGAAAGGGCACGGCTTCAGCCGTGCCGAAGAATTCCAAAAAGAAGCGCGGGCTTTACAGGCTGCGGAAAAACTCGATTGAAAGGCACGAAGTGTCAGGGCACGACTTCAGTCGTGCCGTAAGTGCCATATAATCAACAGGGCTTTAGCCCCTGGGGTGTACTTTCCAGGCTTCCCGCTCAAAGAAAGGCATTTTTTCGCGGCCTGTTTAGCCCCAGCGGGAATTCGTCTCTGCGAACCCGTCCCAACCGCGGTCAGCTTTGACTGGCTCCATTTGCGGCCAACACCCCGCTACCCTCCCGCGATCGCCCCGATAATCAGCAGCGGTTCCCTGCCCTCCACAACCGCCGACGGCAGCGACTCATCCGGCGACTGGTGGGACAAGTCCTCCGCGCAGGCGAAGAAGCGCAGAAACGGCCGCCTCTCCAGCGTTCCCTGGTCGCGAATCGTCCCCCGCAGCACCGGGTATCTGGCCTCCAGCTCGTCCAAGACCGTCCGCACCGTCACCGGCTCCCCAACGTCCAGCGTCAATTCAGCGTCCACACGCGCAAGGGTTCGCAGGTGATAGGGCAGCGCCACGCGAATCATGCCAGCGTCTGCACCTCAACTGACAGCACCGCCGGCAGATCGCGCACAATCGGCGCCCAGTTGTCGCCACCGTCGCAGGAGGCGTACACCTGGCCGCCGGTGGTGCCAAAATAGACGCCGCACTCGTCCAGCGTGTCCACCGCCATGGCGTCGCGCAGCACGTTGACGTAGCAGTCGCGCTCCGGCAGTCCCCTGGCCAGTTCCTCCCACTCATTGCCGCCGGTGCGGCTGCGATAGACCCGCAGCTTCCCATCCGGCGGAAAATGCTCCGAATCGCTCTTGATGGGCACCACGTACAGGGTCTCCGGCTCGTGGGCGTGCACATCGATCACGAAGCCAAAGTCCGTGGGCAGGTTGCCGCTCACCTCTTGCCAGCTTTCGCCCGCATCGTCCGAACGCATTACGTCCCAGTGCTTTTGCATGAACAGCACCCCGGGCCGCGCCGGGTGCATGGCGATGTGGTGAACGCAATGGCCCACCTCCGCCGTGGGGTCGGGCATGAAGTTCGACACAAGCCCCTTGTTGATCGGCTTCCAGGTCTGGCCGCCGTCGTCGGTGCGGAAGGCTCCCGCGGCCGAGATGGCAATGTAGATGCGGCCGGGGTCCGCAGGGTCCAGGATGACCGTATGCAGGCACATGCCGCCCGCTCCCGGCTGCCAGTGCGGCCCGGTCCCGTGACCGCGCAGCCCGGCAAGCTCCTCCCAGGTCGCTCCCCCGTCGCCGGAGCGGAACAGCGCCGCGTCCTCCACCCCCGCGAAGACCACATCGGGATCGCTCAGGGAAGGCTCGATATGCCACACCCGCTTGAACTCCCAGGGGTGCGGAGTGCCGTCGTACCACTGGTGCGTTCCCGGTACGCCGTCATAGGCGAACTTGTTGCCCGCGGCGTTCCAGGTCTTGCCGCCGTCGTCGGACCGCTGCATCACCTGCCCAAACCACCCGCTCGACTGCGAGGCATAAAGCCGGTTCGGGTCCACCGGCGAACCCTTCACGTGGTAGATCTCCCACCCGGCGAAGAACGGCCCGTCGACCGTCCAGTCCTTGCGCGTCCCATCCGAACTCAGGACAAACGCTCCCTTTTTCGTGCCCACAAGCACGCGTACCTGGCTCATTTCTACCTCCTCGGCAGCTTCCCTCATCCGCGCCCAGGCAAGGGGATTGCACCAGCGCGGTGCTGCGATTCTTCCCTATCGATTCGACGATTGCAAGATTTTTTCGCTGCGTCGGGCGACCATTGCCATACCCGGGCTATGCAGTTCCCCAGGCCCAGGACTCGCCCCTGAGTCCTGGTCCTGCTCCCCCTCCATTCCATGGATGCCCGCCCTGCCGCCTTCCCCTGCATTAAACTCAAGGCTGGACCTCCTACACGATGAAGTTTTTCGGCGGCAAGAAAGAAACACCAGACGAAACTCCGAAGCCCGGCTTCTTCGACCGCATGAAGCAGGCCGTCTCGCGTACCCGCGAGTCGCTCTCTTCCAAGATCGAAGGCATCGTCGCGCTTACGCGCACCGTGGACGAATCCACGCTGGATGAGCTTGAAACCGTTCTGCTGAGCAGCGACCTGGGCGTCGAAACCACCACCGCCATTCTGGAAGCGCTGCGGGAGCGCGCCCGCCGTCAGGACATCGCCGGCGGCGAGGAGTTGCGTGACCTGCTCAAGGCCCAGATTCGCGCCATTCTTGAGGCTCCGCAGCGGCCGGTAGCCTCTCCCGAGACGCCCCCTGCCGTCACCTTCCTCGTGGGCGTCAACGGCACTGGCAAGACAACCTCGGCCGGGAAGCTGGCCGCCTGGTATCGCGCCAAAGACCAGACCGTGCTGCTCTGCGCCGCCGACACCTTCCGTGCCGCGGCCATCGAGCAGCTTGAGGTGTGGGCCTCGCGTTCGGGGGTCGAGATGATCCGCACCCGCCAGGGCGGAGACCCCGCCGCCGTTCTTTACGACTCCGCCGCCGCCGCCAGGGCGCGCGGCATCCAGCACCTCATTGTGGACACCGCCGGCCGCCTGCATACCAAGACCGGCCTCATGGACGAGCTGGACAAGATGCGCCGCACCGCCGCCAAGCTCATTCCCGGCGCGCCCCACGAGGTGCTGCTGGTCATGGACGCAACCACCGGCCAGAACGGCCTGCAGCAGGCACGGCTATTCACCCAGGCAGCCGGAGTCACTGGCATCCTCCTCACCAAGCTCGACGGCACGGCCAAGGGCGGCATCGCCGTGGCCATTGCCCGCGAACTCAACCTGCCCGTCCGCTTTGCCGGCGTGGGCGAACAGATGACCGACCTCTTAGAGTTCTCCCCCGAAGCCTTCGTCGATTCGCTGCTGGGATAAGACGAACGAACCCAACAGAAACCGACCATCCGGCACCAAAGCCTCCTTGCAGATTTGCACCGCTGTGATGTAAGGTGATGCACATGACGGGTGACTCCAATTCGGCAAGTATGCCCAAAACTGAACGTTCACCTCGTCTCTCCGTGACGATCCCCTTCGACACCTACGATTCTCTTGAAAGAATCGCAAAGAAGAAGAAGGTGTCCCTTGCCTGGGTCGTGCGCGATGCAACCGAGAGGTATGTTTCAGATGAGCTTCCCCTTTTCCGGGAGACTCGAAATGTCTGAGGTCAGCGCCAACTCGCGCACCTTCTACGAATTCTTCGCTGGAAGCGGCATGGTCCGCGCCGGCCTAGGAACCTCTTGGAAGTGCCTCTTCGCCAATGACCTCGACGAGAAGAAAGCGGCAGCGTATCAGGAGAATTGGGGTGCCGGGGAGCTCCTAGTCGGCGATGTCGGGAGGCTCACGTCTCGCGACCTGCCGGGCCAACCCAACTTAACCTGGGCATCCTTTCCATGCCAGGATCTCTCCTTGGCTGGGATGGGTGCGGGCCTGAAAGGCAGACGGTCTGGAACGTTCTGGCCGTTCTGGAACCTCGTACGAGAATTGCAAAGGGAGGAACGACAGCCGGATGTCGTCGTTTTAGAGAACGTCTGCGGAGCCTTGACCTCGCACAACGGCGGGGACTTCAGATCTCTGATTAATGCCCTCAGTTCGGAAGGTTATCGCATCGGGGCCTTGGTAATTGACGCCGCTCTTTTCGTTCCCCAGTCACGTCCGCGCCTTTTTATCGTCGGTGTAAGGGACGACATTGTGATCGACCCTAGCCTAGTTTCGGACCGACCGCAGGCTCCGTTCCATACCAGCGGAATCGTTGCCGCTTACAATCGGCTGCCAAGAGCCGACAGAGCCAAATGGATGTGGTGGAATGTACCCGCTCCCCCTCTTAGAGCTTCGACATTTTCAAGCATCATCGAGAGCAACATTCCGTGGCACACTAACAAGCAAACGGAGGCGCTATTGGCCCTGATGCTGCCCCGCCACCGTGCCAAGGTTGCGACTGCCAAAAGAGCAGGGCAGAGGGTGACAGGCACCATCTACAAGCGCACCCGTCCTGACGAAAACGGAAAGAGAGCCCAGCGAGCCGAGGTGCGCTTCGATGAAATAGCAGGGTGTCTAAGGACCCCCGGCGGCGGCTCCAGCCGACAGACGATTATCGTCGTGGACGGGAAAAAGGTTCGGTCAAGGCTACTTTCCCCAAGGGAAGCCGCACGGCTTATGGGCCTCCCAGAAGAGTACATCCTGCCAAAGAACTATAACGAAGCGTATCGACTCATGGGAGACGGGGTCGTCGTTCCCGTCGTGAGCCATTTATCCCGTTATCTTCTTGAGCCACTGGTTCAGATAAGCCAAGCTAGGACAGAGCGTGCGGCGTAAACTCCTCTCAGACAAGAAGCAGACTGAGAGGTCGCTTGGCTACAGATTTCAGGTATCGGCAAAATGCAGTCAAGTCGCTGACAAATGAGATTGGCGTCTATGCCCTCTGCGATCTGGACGGCGTTCCCGTGTACGTCGGGCAGTCAAAAGATGGAATACGCAGCCGAGTTGCGCGTCACTTGACCTCGGCCCGCTCTGACATCATAGCGAATCGCCAAATCGACGTTTGGGAGATCGGTTGGGTCTGGGCCTACCCAGTGGCCACGAAAGAAGATCTCGATCCGCTTGAGGCCCTCCTTTACCACTCCTTCAACACTAAGTCGCAGCTAATGAACGGCACCGTCCCGCCTGTGCCGACCTCCCTCTCAGAGCTTCCTCAACCGTCCCAGATAGTCCAAGTCATGACCGACATAGAGATTCTCGCGAAGCGGGACCCTGTGCAACGCCTGCCTAGACAGGCAGCCCATTATGCTCAGATCGTTGGTCATTTCCTTGAAGTAAAGAAGTCGAAACAGATTGCGAGAGCAATCGCAGCCCATTTTCAACGGCTCGCTCGATACCATCAGACGCTCCTCGGAATTGCAAACTCAGCCGCAGCAGACGATGACGAAGAAGACTGATCTTGACCGAAGTGCGATCATGCGCTCCGTGAAATCAGCGAACACCAAGCCAGAGATGGCGGTCCGGAGCTTGGTGCATCGCATGGGGTATAGATTCCGCCTCCACCGAAAGTCCCTGCCGGGAAAGCCCGACCTGGTACTCCCGCGATTGAAGAAGGTCGTATTTGTCCACGGTTGCTTCTGGCATGGGCACACCTGCGCAAGAGGAAATCGGGCGCCAAAGAGCAACCGTGAGTATTGGGTCGCCAAGATCGGCCGGAACCGGCAACGCGATCTACTGAATCAAGCCATGCTATGCGCTCAAGCCTGGGGATTCTACATCGCTTGGGAATGCCAGATAAAGAACCCCGAGTTTGAAGGTGACCTTAGGGCTTTCTTGGGGTCGGGTGGCAGTGCCCGTGAACGGCCGGAATAAATACACTCAAGCTCGCCTGACACCAAGCGGTCAACTCAAGCATTGAGCAAGGACCTGCGGTAGTAAACTTGACCTTTCACCCATCCACCCGCATGCCCACCCCCGACCAAGACCGCACCTGGATGCAGCGCGCCCTCGAACTGGCGCGCCGCGGCATCGCCGTCGCCTCGCCCAACCCCGTCGTCGGCTGCGTGATTCTGGACCGCGCCGGGCAGGTGGCCGGGGAGGGCTGGCACGAGTACGACCTGCTCGACCACGCCGAGGTGGCCGCCCTCAAGGTGGCTGCCCAGCACGCGGGCGAGCGGCTCAAGGGCGGCACGGCCTACGTGACCCTCGAACCCTGCAACCACACCGGCCGCACCGGACCCTGCACCGAGGCCTTGCTTGGGGCCGGACTCAGCCGCGTGGTGGCGGCCACAGCCGACCCTAATCCCTCCGTCGCCGGGCACGGCATGGACCGCCTGCGCGCCGCCGGCCTCAAAACCACCCTGGGCGTCTGCCAGCCGGAGGCCCGCCGCCTCAACGAGGGCTTTGCCCGCTGGAGCCTGCACCGCCAGCCATTTGTCCTCATGAAGGTGGCCATGACCCTGGACGGGCGCATCGCGCCTCCCGCCGGCCAGCACCTGCTCCGCGAGCCCTACTGGATTACCAGCGAGGCCGCCCGCGCCGCGGTTCAACCCCTGCGCTGGCAGGCCGACGCCGCCCTCACCGGCGTGGACACCGTCCTGGCCGACGACCCCATGCTTACCGACCGCAGCGGCCTTCGCCGGCGCCGGCCTCTCTTGCGTGTCGTCCTCGACTCCGCCCTGCGCATGCCGCTGAACTCCAAGATGGTGGCCTCGGCACAGAACGACCTGGTCGTCTTCACCGTCTCTGCCGACGAAGCCCGCATCAAGGAGTTGCAGAACCGCGGCGTCCGCGTCGAAGTGCTGCCCGCGGAGGCTGGTCGGGTGCCGCTGGCCAAAGTGCTCGACAAGCTGGGCCAGGAAGGCATTCTCACCCTGCTCACCGAGACCGGAACGCGCCTCAATACGGCATTGCTGGCCGGAGGCATGGTCGACCGCGTCCACCTTTTCGTCTCGCCGCAACTGATGGGCTCTGACGCCGTGCCCGCCTTCCGCGGAATGCCCCGCGCCCTGCGGCTGGCCGAGGTCGAGGTCGAACGCTACGGAAACGACCTGGGCCTCTGCTCCCTCCTGCGCGACCCCTGGCCGGAATCCGCCTGACGAACCCGCGGCCGCGAAAACCCATGTTACAGTCCTGCATCAACTGAGATACACTGCTGTTCCCGGATGGCAACGACCGCCCGGAGCAAGCTCAATCCCCATCTGACTGCCAGGAGCGACTGATGAATATTTCCGATAGTGTCGGTTTGGTGCTGAAAAGCAAGCCCGTTACCAGCATTCTCTCCATAACACCCGAGCAGTCGGTCTATGAGGCTATTGAGCTGATGGCCAGGTACAACATCGGGGCCCTGCTGGTCATCGCCAATGACCGCCTGGTGGGCATCCTCTCCGAGCGCGACTACGCCCGCAAGGGCGTACTGATGGGCCATCCCTCCAAAGAAACAAAGGTCCACGAGATCATGACCAGCCCGGTGGTGTTCGTCAGCCCGGAGCGGACCGTGGATGACTGCATGGCCATGATGACCGAGCACCACTTCCGCCACCTCCCCGTCCTGCAGGACGACAAAGTGCTGGGCGTGGTTTCCATTGGCGACCTGGTCAAGTGGGTTATCACCGGGCAGGCGCACACCATCCAGGAACTCCAGGGCTACCTCACCGGCACTTACCCCGGCTAGAGCCTGTTTCCCTTACACTGGAACCATGTTTACCGGAATCATCGAACAGACGGGGACGCTCATCAGCCTGGAGAGCCGCGGCGGCGTTCGCCGCATCACGGTGGAGGCCCCGGGTCTTGCCGGCCGGCTGCGCGAGGGCGACTCGCTCGGCGTCTCAGGCGTCTGCCTCACCGCCCTCGACGTTCACCCGACCCTGTTTCACGCTGACCTGGCCCAGGAGACCCTGGACAAGACCTCGCTCGGCGCTCTCGCCCCCGGCGCCAAGGTCAATCTGGAACTCCCCACCGCAGCCGGCAGCCCCCTCGGCGGGCACATCGTGCAGGGCCACGTGGACGGCTGCGGCGTCATGACCGCCCTTGAGCCGGTCATCCCCAGCGCCGACCCCTCGTTTGACCGCGAGACCACCGATTGGACCTTGAAGGTCCGTGTGCCCGACAACGTACGCCCCTGGATGGTGCCCAAAGGTTCGGTCGCCATTGAAGGCATCAGCCTCACCATCGCGGACTTCGACGGCGAAACCCTCTCCATCGCCATCCTCCCGCTCACCTACTGGCGGACCAATCTGCACACCCTGGCCCCCGGCGCCCCTGTCAACGTCGAGGCCGACGTGCTCGTCAAACTGGCCCATGCCCAGATCATTGCCGCCAAAAAGCCGGAGATGGACCTGACCGAAGCCTGGCTGGTGGCCAGCGGGTACTGACATCGGGGCTGCCCCTCGGCGGCCCGTTCCAGACGCACCGCCAGCCGTCCTGAAACATCAGCGCAATCAGCCGGATGGCCGCGCAACAGCCTCCCATTTCCAGCCGCGGCGCGACTCTCACGCCGCCGGAATTCCCCCTCGAACGATTGGGGCCCATCCCTCGTCTATTGTGCGGGGAAGACTGTTAACCTTGAGCTAGAAACCGAACGGGGGGAATGGCTGGCGCCGCATCGGGCGCTGGACCGCCAACTGAGCCTATGGCAGAGTTCGTCATCAAACTGGCCGATGAACGTGGCCGCGTGCAGGAGCAGGTGCAGACCGCCGCCACCGCCGAGGAGTTGCGCGCCCGCTTTGTCCATGCCGGTTACCATGTCTTTTCCATCCGCTCCCGCGCCGGCTTTGCCGGCCTGCAGCGCCGCAAGGTCAAGCTCGAGCCCTTCCTGATCTTCAACCAGCAGTTCCTCACCCTGGTACGCGCCGGCCTGCCCATCCTCGGCTCGCTCAAGATGCTGGCCAAGAACCAGAAGAACGCCCACTTCTCCGCGCAGTTGGATGACGTGGCGGCACGGGTCAAAACCGGCGAGTCGCTCTCTTCCGCCTTCGAGGCGCAGAGCGGCTTTCCCATCATGTACACGACCACCCTGCTGGCCGGCGAGCGCTCGGGCAACCTGCAGGAAGTGCTGGAGCGCTATGTAAGCTTTCAGCGCATCTCGCTCACCTTTCGCAAAAAACTCGTGGCCTCCCTCATCTACCCCGGAGTGCTGCTGACGCTCGTCTTTGGCCTCATGTTTTTCATGTTCGCCGTGGTGGTGCCGCAGTTTGCCGTCCTCTATGACCAGATGGGCTCCAAGCTGCCGGCCATGACCACCTATCTGCTCGATTTCGGCAAGTGGCTCAATCACAACCTGCTCTGGATCTTTCTCATCCTGGGCGGAATCGGCGCCGGCGGCTACCGCTTCTCCAGCACTGAACGCGGCCGCGACTTCATCGACGGCTTCCGCATCCGCCTGCCCATCTTTGGCAAGATCTGGCTCAAGTACCAGGTGGCGCTGTTCTCCCGGACGCTCTCCACGCTGCTGACCGGCGGCCTGCCCCTGGTGCCCTCGCTGGAAACGGCGGCGCGCTCCATCTCCTCGCGCCGTGTCTCGCGGGCTGTCATTGCTTCCATCACCACCGTCCGCGAGGGCCAGAGCCTGGCCGACGCGCTCATTGAGACCAAGGTCTTTCCCGACCTCGCCGCGGAGATGATCTCCGTGGGCGAGCAGACGGGCGCCTTGCCCCAGATGCTCAACTCCGTCTCGGAGTTCTTCGAGGAAGACGTGGCCACGGCGCTCACCGCGGCGCTCGCCCTCATCGAGCCCCTGATTCTCATCATCATGGGCGTGGTGGTGGTCTTCATTCTCATCTCGCTCTATATGCCCATCTTCTCCTTGGGCCAGGCAACCGGAGGACAGGGATAATCCATGGCTGACGCGACCGTACTCACGCTGCCCACCGAGCAGGACGAACGCACCCAGGCAGAACTGCTTGCGCGCCGCTATCGCGCCGAGTTCGTCGACCTCAAGAACTTCAAGATCCAGCACGACCTGTTGCGCACGGTCCCGGTGGAACTGATGTTCCGCTATAACTTCGTGCCCATCGAGCAGCATGAGGATGCCTTGGTGATCGCCGTCAGCGACCCCTCGCGCCTCATGATTCTCGACGAGATCGCCGGCCTGCTCGGCCACCGCATCGTGGCCCGCGTGGCCACGCTCACGCAGATCACCGACCTGCTCAAAAAGACCGAGCAGTCGCAGCGCGTCCTCGACGAAGCCAGTGAAGGCCTCACCTTCGACGTGCTCACCGGCGACGACTCCAGCGACGAAAACATCTCCATCGAGAAGCTCACCAGTGAAGAGGACATCAGCCCCATCATCCGGCTGGTGGATACGACCATCTTCACCGCGCTCGAGCGCCGCGCCTCCGACATCCACATCGAAACCAACGATGACTCGGTCGTGGTCAAGTACCGCATCGACGGCGTGTTGCAGCCGGCCATGGCTCCCATCGCCCGCGAGCACCACACCACCATCCTGAGCCGCATCAAGATCATGAGCGAACTCGACATCGCCGAGCGCCGCGTGCCCCAGGACGGCCGTTTCCGCGTCCGCTACAAGGGCCGCCTCATCGACTTCCGCGTCTCCATCATGCCCACCGTCCATGGCGAAAACGCCGTCCTCCGCGTACTCGACAAGGAGTCGATGAGCGAGAAGTTTCGCAACCTGACCCTCGATGTCGTCGGGTTTGCCGAAGAAGACCTGCGCCGCTTCCGCCGCTACATTCGCGAGCCCTATGGCATGGTGCTTGTCACCGGTCCCACCGGCTCCGGCAAGACCACCACCCTCTATGCGGCGCTCAACGAGATCAAGAGCGACGAAGACAAGATCATCACCATCGAAGATCCGGTCGAGTACCAGATTCGCGGCATCACGCAGATTCCCGTCAACGAGAAGAAAGGGCTGACCTTTGCCCGCGGCCTGCGCTCCATCCTTCGCCACGACCCCGACAAGATCCTGGTCGGCGAAATCCGCGACCAGGAGACGGCGCAGATCGCCATCAACTCCGCGCTCACCGGCCACCTGGTCTTCACCACTGTTCACGCCAACAACGTGGTCGATGTGCTGGGCCGCTTTCTCAACATGGGCGTCGAGGCCTACAACTTTGTCTCCGCGCTCAACTGCATCCTGGCCCAGCGGCTGGTGCGCACCAATTGCGACTACTGCTCGCGCACCGTCTACTACGACGACGATGTTCTGCGCTCATGCGGCATGAATCTCGCCGACTGGCATGGCTTTGGCTTCCGCGAGGGCTCCGGCTGCATCGAGTGCGGCGGCACCGGCTATCGCGGGCGAACCGCCATTCACGAACTGCTCGACCTGACCGATCCCATCCGCGAGATCATTCTGGAAAAGAAGCCCACCTCCGAGATTCGCAAGCTGGCCCAGAAAGAAGGCATGAGCTTCCTGCGCGAGTCGGCGCTGGAGCGCGTCCGCCGCGGCCTCACCACGCTCAAGGAAATCAACAAAGTCACCTTCATCGAGGCATCGAGATAATGAGATCGATTCTCAGCAAAGGCAAACTCGGTTCCCCGCCCGGCGGCAGGCCTCCCGCGGCGGTGGAACTGGCGCCCCATGGGGTGCTGGCCGCGGCCTCGCCGGGCCAGGGCCAGCCCCATGTCTACGCATTTGAACCGCTGCCTGCCGGCGCGTTCCTGCCCGGAATCGGCGAGCACAACCTGCTCAAGCCCGAGGCCGTGGCCAACGCCATTCGTACCGCGCTCGGCCAGGTGGCTCCCCGCACCCGCGCCATCACGCTGGTGGTGCCGGACACCGCCGTGCGCGTCTTCCTTCTTGACTTCGATTCCCTGCCCAGCCACGCCGCCGAGGCGGTGCCGGTGCTGCGCTTCCGCCTGCGCAAGATGGTTCCTTTCGATGTGGAGCACGCCGGCCTCAGCTACCAGGTGCTGGTCGAAAACAAGACCGAGTGCCGGGTCCTGGCTGCCGTCGTTCCCGGTCCCATCCTGGCTGAATACGAGGCTGCGGTGCGGGCCGCGGGCTACGAGCCGGGCGCCGTGCTTCCCTCCAGCCTGGCGGCCCTGGCGGCCGTGGACTCGGCCGACCCCATGCTGGCCGTCAACCTCGGCGAACTCGCTCTCACCACTTCCATCACCCACGGGCAGGACCTGCTGCTCTATCGCACCCTCGATCTGCCGGAAGACCCCGCCCAGCGCCTCGAAGAGGTGCAGCGCGGCATCGCCGTCGCCTCCGCCTACTATGAAGACAAGCTCGGCGCGCGGCCCCGCCAGTTGCACTATGCCGGCATCGGCGGCAGCAGCCAGAGCGCGGCCCAGGACTTTGCCCGCTGGATCGACAACCCTGAACTGACGGTGACCGACCTCGCGCCCCGTCCAGAAACCGGGGCAGCTACCGCCCTCGGCAACCTGAGTCTCGCCGGCCTTGCCGGCGCGCTGGCGGGAGCAGCCTGACGCCATGAGAATCTCGCTCAACCTCGCTACCCGCCCCTATGCCGATATCCGGCCGGCCATCAAGGGCCTGCGCATCGCCATGGGAGCGCTTGCAGTGATCGCCATCGGTCTTGGCCTCGGCCTGCGCGCCTTCCACCAGAAGGCAGAAGAAGCCCGCGCCCGGGAGCACTCCCTGGACGCGAAGATCGCCGCCGTGACCCAGGAACGCCTCAACTCGGAAGAGTTGATGCGCCAGCCGGCCAATGCGCAGCTCCTGCTTCAGGCAGGCGCGCTCAATCAGCTCTTTGACGAGAAAGCCTTCTCCTGGACCCTGGCCATGGAGGACCTTGAAACGGTCCTGCCCGGCGGGGTGCAGGTCACAACGCTCGAGCCGCTGCGCGCCAAGGACGGCCACATCACCCTCCGCCTGCGCGTCGTGGGTCCCCGTGACCGCGCCGTGGAGCTGGTCAAGAACCTCGAACACTCCCGCCACTTCCTGCTGCCCAGCATCGTGGGCGAGAGTTCGGAGTCCACCGGCGGACCCACGGAAAAGCTGGAACCCATCTCGGCATCCAACCGCTTCAACCTTGACCTGCTCGCCGATTACAACGCCGCCACCCTTGCCGACCCGCGGCCGGCCAAGAAGCATGTAGCGGAACCTGCGACGCCCAAGTCCATGGCGGGCCGCTCGACGCCGCCACCCATGATTCAGCCCCGGCCATCCGTCCAGCCCATTCCGGCGCAGCGGCCAAATCGCCCTGTCTACATGCCCCCGCCCCACGGCAATCCGATTCCCAATCCAGGAGGCCCGCGATGAGCAGCCCCGCACCCAATCCGTGGCGCGAACGCCTGGCCTCCCCGCTCACCTGGCACTACGCAGGCTTTGCGGTGATTCTCACTCTGGTCATCGTTCTCTCCGTACGCTTCGCCCTCGACTGGGCCGCCACCAGCGGCAGCTCCAATGACGCCCTGGCCGCCAAGCAGGTGCAGTTGAAGGCCCTTGACCTGGAAACCGCTCCACTGCGCGGGCTCGACAAGAGAGTCATCGAGTCGCGTGAGCAGATGAAGGACTTCTTCTCCAAGCGCATTCCCGCCAGCTATTCCGTCATCGCTACCCGCGTCGGCGAACTGGCCGTCAAGAGTCCCGTCCGCCTGACCCGTGTCCAATATACGCAGGGCAAGCCGGGCCTCGATCTGACCGAGATCTCCATGGACGCCGGCATCACCGGCGACTATCCGCACATCATGAACTTTGTGAGCGGCCTTGAACGGGACCAGACCTTCTTTGTTATCCGGGCAATGTCGTTGACCGGCCAGCAGGGCGGAATGGTCAACCTCCGGCTGCGCGTCTCCACCTGGCTCCGGCCCGCGGACGCGGCCGCCAGCGGCCTGCCCCCCACCCCCCCCCCAGGCGAAACCCCCTCCCCCGCTCCCGCAACCAGCGCAAAGGAGGGCGAATAACATGGCCATGCAGCTTGGAACCGAGAACAAGCGCCAGGTCTACATCGTCTTCGGCCTGTTTGCGCTCATCGTCATCGCCGGCGGCTGGGAGATTCGCAACTACTTCTTCGCCCCTTCCACGCCCGTGCCGGTCAAGGCAGCGCGTCCCCTGCCCAATCTCTCCGTCCCGCCGGCATCAGGCGCGCGGGCCGCGGGCCCCGATGCGCAGAAGCTCACCAACACCGGCATCGATCCGGCTCTCCATCTGGACAAGCTCGCGCTCGTCGAGCAGGTGGAGTACGCCGGCACGGGCAGGAACATCTTCTCCGCCGAGTCGGCCCCGGTAGAGATTGAAGCGCCGCTCAAGAGCGCGCGCGAGGAAGCAGCCGCCGCCGCGGCCGTCGCGCCCCCCAGGCCCGAGGCGCCCAAGCCTCCGGCCATCGACCTCAAGTACTTCGGCTATACCCAGAACAAGGACAAGAGCATCAAGGGATTCTTTGTCCATGGGGACGACATCTTCATGGCCCGGACCGGTGACATCGTGGACCACCGCTACAAGGTGGAGTCGATCCTCCCGGCCAGCGCCAGAGTCACGGATCTGGGCTACAACAACACCCAGACCCTGACCATGACCCCAACGCCGAACTAGGCATCTAACCGCTTGTATTAGTACCCGTGATGGGTGCCCCAGGTCCCGATTCTGGGACCTGGGAAAGCACGAACTCAAAGCACGCAATCAAGTGGTCAGAGATCTGGCAATTGGAAGGCGATCTACCCACATTCACAATGACCATTGGCACACCAATCCGACAGGCAAAGCGGAAGCCCTCCGAGGAGGGATACATCCTGGTTGCGGTCATCTTCATGGTGGCGCTGCTCACCATATCGCTCTCCGTCGCGCTGCCCCAGATCTCCAAGGAGATCCAGCGCGACCGCGAGCTCGAAACCGTGCAGCGCGGCAAGCAATACGCCCGCGGTGTGCGCATGTACTTCAAGAAATTCGGCGCCTATCCGCCCAACGTCGACGCCATGATCAACACCAACCAGGTCCGTTTTCTGCGCAAGAAGTACAAGGACCCCACCACCGGCAAGGAAGAGTGGAAGCCCATCCAGTTTGGACAGGCCAAGACCCAGACCCTGGGCTTCTTCGGGCAGCCCCTGGCTGTCATGGGTATGGCCGGCGGCACCCAGATTGGCGGAATCGTCCAGAACGGCGGAATCGGCGGCGGCTCGATGGGCGGCCAAAACCCAATTCTCGACTCCACCCCCACACCGGACCCCAACAACCCCACGGCCCCCGGCGCCAGTAACCCCAGCAACCCCAGCAGCCCCGGATCCGGCACGGACTCATCGAGCCCCACCACCTTTGGTACGCAGGCCTTTGGCGGCATGGGAATTATTGGCTTCTCCCCCACCAGCCCCAAGGGCTCCATCCTGACTTGGAGAAAGAAGAACCACTACAACGAGTGGGAGTTTATCTACGATCCGATGACCGAGCGCGGAATGATTCCCGGCAACAACGGACCGCAGGGCGGACTCCAGGGCGGCGCTCCCGGCATGCCTGGCGGCGTCAATCTGGGCGCACAACCTCCTGTCGCCGCCCCCGGCCCCTCCCCAATCGCTCCACAACCCTGAGAAGGCTGCCGGGATTCAAGCGCCGCAGCCGGTTCCTGCGGTGTGTTCACGAAATGCCACTCAAGACACAAAGGCCCGCTCCCCAGTTGGGAAGCGGGCCTTTCGACTTATCGGATCTCGATGTTTTGAACCTAGACGCTGAAGGACGAGCCGCAGCCGCAGGTGGACTTGACCTGGGGGTTGTCGAACTTGAATCCGGCAGCCTCAAGGTTCTCCACGTAGTCCACGTTGCATCCGTTCAGGTACATCAGCGAGGTGGCGTCGACGAAGACCTTCAAGTCCTCGAAGCTGAAGACCTTGTCCATCATGCCGCTCTGATTCTCAAAAGCCATGGAGTACTGGAAGCCGGAGCAGCCTCCACCCACAACGCCTATGCGCAGGCCGGCGGGGATGGGATCCTGGGTGGCCATGATCTCGCGCACTTTGGCGATGGCCTGAGGGGTCAGGTTGAGGGGGGCCTTCTTGACTTCTTCCTGTGCGGGTGTGGCGGTTGCTGTGGCCATTGAGATCTCCAGTTGGGAAATGAAATGCTTCGTTAACGTAACTCTACTTCTCCAGGAGCATCGTTTCAAGCTCCATCGGAGGATTCATACCGTTAGATGCGACCAAAACAAAAAGGTCGCACTCAGCCCTGGAATCGAGTCCCCACCGCTGTGAACCTCCCGTGCAATCGGCGGGTTCTGGCGGATGGGCCTGGCGGCGCCCAAATGCGCTCCAAAAGCAGCCCATCTTGCACAAAACGATACCTGTGATTTTTGTCACCACAGGACCATGCATTCGGGGCTATGATGGTCCCCCGTAAGGCTCTTGTGTCTGCGGAAACCGACTTACCAGAGAATCCGCGGCGCCCGAGACCAGAATTTCTTTCAGGAGGTAGAGCATGACAATGCCTGTAATGGCGATGTTGGTAGTTTGGGGAACACTGCTGCTGATCACGGTCGTCCTGTATCTGTATCGCGGCCAGTTGACCAAGGACGAAGATGACCAGATCTATTTGGACGATGCCTTCTCGCACGAAAAGGCCGCCCAGGAAGCCATCGCCGCCAAGGTCGCCAAGGTTGAGCCTGTGCTCCGCATCTTCAAGTATCTGGTTTTGGCCATGACGCTGATCCTGGTCGTTTACTTCATCTACGACGCCATCACGCAGTTCAAATAGGCAGAACCGCACCACCGAATGCGCTCAGACGGCAGCCGCCAGGCCTTCAGGCCTCAGGCTGCCGTTTGCGCTTCAGTTGCCTACTCCACCTGCTGCCGCGCTCGATACCCGTCGCGGGCGATGATGTCATATTTGAGCGGCTTGTGCTTCTCGTCCTGGATGCGCAGAGGCTGCCCTTCCTCATCCACCAGCTCGACCCGCAGCTTCCGGTACGTGCCGTCCTGCTTCAGATTCAGGGGGTGGTAGACCAACTGGTACTTGGACCGGATGTTCTGGTTGATCTCCTGGAAGATGTCTGGCATCTCCCCGGCAAATCGCGGGGAAAACCACATGCCTCCCGTGATGGAGGCGAAGGTCTTCATCTCGTTGTCAGCCTGCAGGTAGTCCATCTCCTGCATCTGGGCGCCCCAGCCGCCGCCCCTGCCTTCCACAATGGCCCGCAGCGCTCCGCCCGTCGAAACCGCAAAGATGGTCACATCGGGCGTCGACTTCACCTTCTGCATGATCTTGTCCAGGGTGATCTTTGAGAAGGTGTCGCGTCCGGAGGCGATCAGAATGATGTACTTGCGCCCCTCGATGCGGCTCAGCCTGTCTTCTGCCTCGTAGAGAGCGTCAAAGAGATTGCGCTCGCTGAAGCCCGGAATGCGCATCGAGTTGATGGCCTGGTAGAGCTGCCGCTTGTCCTGGGTAAAGTCCGAGACGATCTGCGTCTTCATGTCATAGGTCATCATGGCCACGTAATCCTGCGGCCGCAACTGCTGCGCAAACGCGAAGGCCGCATTGCGCATGTCATAGATGAAGTTGTAGTTGGTGGAGGCAAACTCGCACAGCAGCAGGGCCGTGATGGGAGCTTCCACCCGCTTGAAGCCGATCACCTTTTGCGCAACCCCATCCTCATAGACGCGGAAGTTCCCCGGCTTCAGGCCAGGCACAAACTGGTGTGTCTTCTCCAGCAGTACGCCCACATCCACGGTGACCTCCGGAACCTCCACGCGCAGCGAGAAGCTGGGCATCCCCTCGGGGTTCTTGATCTTGGGTGCAACGGGCGCCGGCGGGGGGGTGTCCTCCGCTCTTTCCTTCTTCCTGGGAAGCGCAATCGCTCCAGGGTCTGCGCCGGGACCGCCCGAATCGGGGGTGGCCTGGTCAGGCTGCTGCCCAGGCGCGGGGGCGGGCGCCTGAGCCTGCGAGATCGGGCCTGCCGCCCAAACCAGCAGAAGCGCAGAAAGTCCGGCAAGGGGAAGACGGCGGAGCGCGGGAACGTTGCGAAGCAATGGGGACATGACGACCTCTGTGTTCAACAGCATACGGGATGACCCGAAACCCTAGACAGTGCGTTCGCGCCTGCTGTCTCGCCGGGCGCCGGCGCCGCAAGAAACCAGCGTAACCAGGACCGGCCCGGTCAGCCACCCAGCGCGGCACAACCGGCTGTACTCTTATAGACGTGATGACTCGCTTGAAGGAAATCCCGGCCCGGCCGATTCTGCCCAGCGCCCTGGCCGCCGTGGCAGCGGTCGCGCTGCTCTTCCCAGCCCTCCCCTGGGCGCAAGATACAGCCGCGGCAGGCCCGCCGAAGGGAGGGGGGTTCTTCCCGCTCAGCGAAGTGCACCGGGGCCTCAGAGCAACCGCCTGGACCGTCTTCACCGGAACCCGGCCCGAGCCCATGGACGTGGAGATCCTTGGAGTGCTGCCCGGCGCGCGCGGACCGGGCCACGACATGATTCTCGCCCAACTGCATGGGACCAAGCCTGAGTACACCGGCGTTGTGGCGGGCATGAGCGGCAGCCCGGTCTATGTCGGCGACCGGCTTCTGGGTTCGCTCAGCTTCCGCATCGGCCAGTTCAGCAGGGACCCCATCGCGGGCATCACCCCCATCGCCCAGATGCTCGAGGTGCGCGACCTGCCTGCGAAATCCATACAGGCTGAAATCCCTTCCGCCTTGCCTCCCCAGATGCCGGGCTTACAGGGCTCGCTTCAGGCCATGGAGACGCCCCTGGTCATGGCCGGCTTCAGGCCGGAGGCCATTCGCCTTTGGCAGCAGAAGATGGCCGGAACCGGTCTCGACACCGTGGCGGCCGGTGGCATGGGCGGCTCCTCGACCGGCGACGCGGAGCCCTCGGCGCGGGCCGCCGCGGAGGTTGTGCCCGGCTCCGCAGTCAGCATGCTCCTGGTGCGCGGCGACCTGGAGATTGCGGCCACCTGCACCGTAACCTATGTGGACCCCAAGCAGATTCTGGCGTGCGGGCACCCCGTCCTGCAGGCGGGGCCGGTCTCCGTGCCCATGACCACCGCTGAAGTAGTGGCAACCCTCGCCTCGCCCCTCAACGCCTTCAAAATTGTCAATACCGGAGCCACCATCGGCGCCTTTACTGAAGACCGCGACGCGGCCATTCGCGGAGTCCTGGGGGCCAGGGCGCAGATGATTCCCATGCAGATCCGCGTCCACGGCATGGCAAAAGAGCGGACCCTCCACATCGAGGTCCTGGACCTGGCCGCGCTCACCCCGCAGGCCATGTTGGTAGCGCTTTACAACACACTCCTGTCGAGCAACGACAATACCGCCGAGACCAGCTACCACGTCACCGGAACCATCGATGTGGCCGGCTATGCACCGTCTCCGGTCGAACTTTGGGCCTCAGCCGGCGACTCCATGGGCGCGCCGCTCATGGCCGCGCTGATGGCCGGCGACAAGTTCACCCGGCTCTACGCCAACGGAACCCGCCTGGGAACGGTACGATCGGTCACTTTGGATGTGGAGGCGATTCCACGTCGCATGCAGGTGGAGTTGGCTGGAGCCAGAATCGTCTCGGGAGACATCGTTCATGCCGGCGACTCGCTGGTCGTGGAAGCAACGCTCCGTCCCTGGCGTCAGCCTGCGCGGAATGTACGAATCGGCTTCAAACTCCCGGCGCGGCTCGGCCCCGGCAATCTGCGCCTTCTGGTCTCGGATGGCGGGACCCTGGACCGGACGCTGGACCAGCCGCGCATGACCAGCCACTCGCCCGATCTCGATTCCGTCCTGGCGCAGGCCAGCCGCCAGCATCCCGCGGACCGGGTTTATGTCAGCCTCCTGGTGCCCGAAACACAGGGCGGGACCGCTGGCCAGGCGCTCACAAGTCTTCCGCTTTCAATGGCCAATCAGATGGAGCCGGCGCGGGCCTCCCAGGAGGCAAGCCTCAACGGCGAGTCGGCGGAGCTTGCCGGCCAGGCCCCTGCCGGTGGCGTTCTCTCCGGTTTCCAGGTATTGAACCTCCACATAGAAGCCGGAGGCGGTTTAGACTAGGGGTGGGGGAGATTGGTCATCATCCATTTTTGGCCGGCGTCTCAGGATTGCCGTCAGCCCACTTATCCCCAGCGAGGACTCAGAACTGACTATGAACCAGATTCAAGGACTTGCAGCACATGCGGCCGGTGCGGAATTGTTGCCTTTTCGGTATGACCCAGGAGCCTTGGGACCGCAAGAGGTTGAGATCACCATCACCCACTGCGGCATCTGCCACAGTGATATTCACCTGATCTCGAACGATTGGGGCATCAGCCAGTATCCCTTCATTCCCGGCCACGAGATTGTGGGCAAGGTCAAGGCGATTGGGTCAGAGGTGAAGGCACTGGAGATTGGCCAGCGCGTGGGACTTGGATGGCAATCAAACTCCTGCGGCGTCTGCGAGTGGTGCAGCCGCGGCATGGAGAACCTCTGCCCTGCCTCCGAGGGCACGTGCGTTCACCGCAACGGCGGCTATGCCGACCGTGTGCGCGCCAATGCGCGCTTTGTCATTCCCATCCCCGAGGCGCTCAGCAGCGAGCATACCGCCCCGCTGCTCTGCGGCGGCATTACCGTCTATAACCCGCTGCGGACCCACGGCATCAACCCCTCGTCGCGCGTGGGCATCGTCGGCATCGGCGGCCTCGGACACCTCGCCATCCAGTTTGCGCGCGTCTTCGGCGCGGAAGTCACCGCCTTCTCCACATCGGCCGGCAAAGAAGAAGAGGCGCGGGCGCTCGGCGCGCACAACTTTGTCAACACCCGCGAGTCCAAGGCCATGAAGGAAGTGGCCGGAACCCTCGACTTCCTGCTCAGCACCATCAATGCCGACCAGGATTGGGGCGTCTACGTCCAGACCCTACGCCCCACCGGAACGCTCTGTTTTGTCGGGGTTCCGCCGTCGCCGGTCAGCATCCACGCCTTTCCGCTCATCTCCGGGTTGCGGTCGATCACCGGCAGCCCGACCGGCAGCCCCTATCAACTCAAGGAGATGCTCGACGTGGCTGCGCGCCACGGAGTCCGGGCCACCACCGAACTGTTCCCCATGGCCCAGGCCAATGCGGCGATTGAAAAGGTAAAGAAGAACAAGGTGCGGTACCGGGCCGTTCTCTCAAACTAAGCCCCTTCCCATTGCAAACCAGCGCCTGCTCTGCCCCAAACGGCCCAGCAGGCGCTTTTCTTTGGCCCCCGGCCGATTCTTTCGCGGCAAAGACCGCAACTAAAGCGCAGAATTGTTGTTTGAAGGAGCAGGAGCCGGTTGGGAACAAAAGCCCAGTCTCCGGCGCGTGCAGATCGCGGAGTTGGACTCCGGGGTCTCCGGCCTTCCGTTTCAAGACCGGGCAGCACGAGGAGGAAGCAATGCGGAATCTACGCTGGGTTTTATTGGCAGTGCTGGTGGCGGCGCCATTTGCGGCTACGGCCAAGGCACAGGTAGCAGTCGGCATCGGAATCGGCCCGGAATATGTGCAGGCGCCCATGGTCTATGAGCAGCCGGTCTGCGAGTGGGGCTACTACCCCTACTACCCCTATGGCTGCACTCCCTATGGCTACTATGGGCCCGAGTGGTTTATGGGCGGCATCTTCATCGGCGCCGGTCCCTGGTATCACCGCGGCTGGTATGGCCGTGGCGGCTACGGCTACGGAGGCGGGTACGGCTATGGCGGACGCGGCGGATATGGTTACGGCGGACGCGAAGGCTATGCTGGTCGCGGCGGTTACGGCGGACGCGAAGGTTATGGCGGCCGGGCGCCTTACTCCGGCGGCGGATACGGCGGAGTCCATGTTGGCCCCCCCCGCGGCTTTGGCGGCGGCGGTGCAGGCCCCATGAATCCAGCCCCAGGCAGCGGATACAGAGCGGCACCCCGCGGATATGGCGGCGGCTACAGCGGCGGTAGTCACTCCGGAGGCTACGGCGGCTCCCGGCCCAGTGGCGGCGGCGGCTTTAGCGGCGGTCACAGCGGTGGCGGCGGCTTTGGCGGCGGACATAGCGGCGGTGGCGGTGGCGGCGGCCATATGGGCGGTGGCGGCGGTCACGGCGGCGGCGGACACAGATAGCTTCAGGCGGCTTCCCAGCAAAAGGCCCGACTGCTTCGGCAGCCGGGCCTTTCCATTTTCACCTCGCCATTCGTGGAAATGCGCGCACAAGCCCCTTTACGAGCCTGCGACCGCCAGAGCGGCCAGCCGGTCCGCAATGCGCGCTGCGGCGTCGGGATGAGCCTGTGTGCGGGCAGCATGCCCCATCGCAGCAAGGCGCTCAGGAGACTCAAGCAGCCCGGTCAGGGCAGTGAGCAGCGGGCCGGGAGTCCCCAGGTCCCGCTCATGCAGCAGCACAGCCGCCCCGGCATCCACCATCTCCTTCGCGTTGCACTCCTGATGGTTGTCCGTTGCCGCCGCAAAGGGCACCAGCAGGGCAGGCTTGCCCGCCGCCGCCAGTTCAGCCACGGTCGAGGCGCCGCTGCGGGCCATCACCAGATGCGCGTGGGCAAACCGCGCGGGCATATCGTCAAGAAACGGGCGAACTTCCCAGCGGCGTGGGTCTGCTCCGCTTGCCTGGTAGGCAGCCAGCGTCGATTCAATGTGCCGGACCCCGCTCTGGTGCAGAACGGTCAAGCCCGGAACCGCATCCAGCAGCGCCGCAATGACCTGGGGCAGGGTCTGATTGAAGAGCCGCGCTCCCTGCGAGCCGCCAAACACCAGCAGATGAGGCTCTCCGGACGATGGCGGCTCCAGCGAAAAGAACTCCGGGCGCACCGGGATGCCGGTCACCTCCGCGTTGTGAAACCAGGCCATGGCGGCAGGAAAGTTGACCGCGGCGGCCTGCACCCGTTTGCCCACCAGCCGGTTTGCCAGCCCAGGGAAGGCATTGGGTTCAAAAGCCATGGCGGGAATGCCGAGCCGCAAGGCAGCCGCCACGGCGGGGCCTGAGGCATAGCCGCCCACGCCAAACACGACGCCGGGATGGAACGCGCGAATGAGCCGCCGGCAGGCGAAGATGCTGCGCGGCAGATCGAGCAGGGTCCGGATGCGGGTGAGCATCGAAACATTGTTGAGCGGACCCACGTCAATGAGGCGAAGCTCGAAGCCCGCCTCCGGCACCAGGCGCGTCTCCATGCCGCGTGCCGTACCGACAAAGAGGACCTCCGCCGCGTGGCGCGCCACCAACTCACGGGCCACGGCCAGAGCTGGAATGATGTGGCCGCCCGTGCCGCCTCCGGCGATCAGTACGCGCAAATTCGCCAATTCACTGCCTTTCAATAGAAATCGTCCTTGCCGGGCAGATCATGCCCTGAGCCACATTAGGGTGTCCGCCGGAGCAGCCTCCCCAGCGCCTAATCCACCTTCTTGGTGATATTCAGCAGAACGCCGATGGAAGCAAGGGTGCAAAAAAGCGATGTTCCGCCCGACGAGATCAGCGGCAGCGGAATTCCCTTTGTGGGCAGCAGCGCCAGCACCACGCTGATATTGAAGAACGCCTGAAGTACGATGGTGGTCGTAATGCCAAAGGCCACCAGTCGCGCAAACGGCTCCTTGGAGCGGTAAGCCGCGCGCAGTCCAAAAGCCCCGAAGAGCGCAAACAGCAGGAGCAGGCTCACGGCGCCAATCAGACCCCATTCTTCGGCTATATTGGCAAAGATGAAGTCCGTGTGCGCCTCGGGCAGGAAGAAGAGCTTCTGCACGCCCTCCATGTAACCCGTTCCGCCAATGCCTCCCGTGGCCACGGCAATCAGGGACTGGTTGATGTGGAAGCCGGCCCCTTGAAGGTCAGAGTCGGGATTGAAGAACACCATCATCCGCTTGGCACGCCAGGACACCCAGAACAGCTTCATCGCGAGCACCGGCAGAGCCACGGCAAAGCCTCCCGCCAGGTACTTCAACTCGATGCCCGCCAAAAATAGCACCATGACGGTCACGCCACCCAGCACCAACGCCGTTCCCAGGTCGGGCTCGCGCTCCACCAGCCCGATGAAGACCACCGGAACAACAGCGGCACGCCAAAGCACGTGCTTCCAGTCCCGCAACCGGTCGAGGCGGGTGTGCAGATACCAGGCCAGAAACAGCACCAGCGCCGGCTTGGCCAGCTCCGAGGGTTGCAGGGTGAAGAAATCCCCGAACCGGATCCAGCGATGGGTATTGTGGGAGCCGGGGAAAAAGAACACCAGCACCAGCAGAAACGTGGTGATCGCAAGCACGGTATAGATAAACCGCGTGGACTTGTAGAAATTGACATCGATATGCATCAGGGCCAGCAGCGCCAGGATGCCGGCGAACGCCCAGGCTGCCTGCTTGCCCACAAACGTGTAGGGCGAGTGGTAGCGCTCCTGCGCCATGATGGCGGAGGCGGAGAAGACCATCGCCAGCCCCACCACCACAAGCACCATGGTGATAAAAAACAGCCACTTATCGACGCCGACCAGCTTCGCCATACATCTCAACCCCGCCGTTCATTGACGAGTTCCTTGAAGACGCGCCCACGGTGCTCGTAGCTGTCGAACTGGTCAAAGCTGCTGCAAGCCGGGGCCAGCAGCACCACCTCTCCGGGCCGCGCCGCGGCGGCCGCCACATTCACTGCCTTCTCCAGCGTCTCGCAGGAGTGGATGGAAACCACGCCGCGCAGGTGCGACTCGATCTTCGCCGCTGCCGAACCGATGGTATAAACGGCGCGCACTCTCTGGCGCAAAAGCTCGGAAAGCTGCGTGTAATCGGAGTTCTTGTCCTTGCCGCCGAGAATCAGGTGAATGCCTGTCGAGAACGAAGCCACGGCCTTGGCCGTCGCATCCACGTTGGTGGCCTTCGAGTCGTTGTAGAACTCCACGCCGTTCTGCGTGGCCACATACTCCAGCCGATGCTCCACGGCGCGGAAGTTCTCGATTGCGTGGCGAATCGCCCCTACCTCGACGCCTGCCTGCCGGGCCGCGACCACCGCCGCCAGCACGTTTTCCACGTTGTGTTCGCCCTTCAGCGGAATACCGCCCAGCGGCATCACCTTCTCGACTGCCGCTCCCTTTTCCCCGCGGTAGACAACCCATCCGCCATCGACCCAGGCGCCCTGCTCCACCGGGTGCTCAATTGAAAACAGGTAGACCCTCGACACAGCCCTGGCCGCGGCTGCCGCCGAGCGGACATTGTCCGCGTTCAGAATCACGCAGTCCGACGCGGTCTGCGCGGCAAAGATCCGTTCCTTGGCGCGAGCGTAGTTCTCAAAGCTCCCGTGGCGGTCAAGATGGTCCGGCGTGATGTTGAGGATCACCGCGATGGCAGGGTGGAACTGCTCGGTGCTTTCCAACTGAAAGCTCGAAACCTCAAGCGCCGACCAGGTCGCGTCCGTGCTCTCTTCAATCAACGCCACCACGGGCACGCCGATGTTGCCGCCCACCAGGGTCGGGAACCCGCCTTCTTTCAGAATCTCCCCCAGCAGAGCGGTGGTGGTGGTCTTTCCATTGGAACCGGTAATGGCCAGCGTACGGCCCTTCAGAAAGCGGGCGGCGAGTTCCAGTTCGCCAATCACCGGCAGTCCGAAGCTCTTTACCTGCGCCAGTTCCGGCGTATCGAGCGGCACCCCTGGACTGACGACGATCAGGTCCTGGCGGCGAAAGGTCAGCAGTCCGTGCCCGCCGGCCTCCACCATGATCCCTTCTTCCAGCAGCGCTGGAATATCCTTGGCCAGAGCCTCGGCCGAGCGCACGTCTGAAACCGTCACCTGGGCGCCGCGGCGGCGCAGAAAAAGGGCCGCCGCCAGGCCAGATTTGCCCAGTCCGACAACCAGAACTTTTTTGCCTTTGAGTTCCATCATGGGGGTCTAACCTCAGGCTCATTGCTTCCGCGCCCATTCCAATTGTGCACCCGAACCGGGCGCGCGCGGAGCTTGTCTAACGCAGTTTCAGGGTAGTGAGTGCAAACAATGCAAACACCAGGGCGCCTATCCAGAAGCGAACAATGACCTTGGACTCATGCCAGCCAAGCTGTTCAAAATGGTGATGCAGCGGCGCCATCTTGAAGATACGCTTCTTGCGCAGCTTGTAGCTGCCCACCTGGAGCATCACTGACACCGCCTCGATAATGAAGATGCCGCCAATAAAAGGCAGCAGCAGCTCCTGCCGGATGATGACCGCGACCGTGCCGATTGCCCCGCCCAGTGCCAGCGAGCCGACGTCGCCCATGAACACCTCGGCCGGGTGCGCGTTGTACCAGAGAAACCCGATCGAGGCGCCCACCATCGACCCGCAGAAGACGGTCAACTCGCCGACCAGGGGCATGCGCTGCAGTTCCAGATAGTCGGCAAACACCACATGGCCGCTCACATACGTGAGCACGGCCAGCGCGCCGGCGGCGATGATGGTGCAGCCAATCGCCAGCCCGTCCAGACCGTCGGTCAGGTTGACCGCGTTCGATGAGAAGACCAGCACCAGCGTCACAAAAACCACGAACGGGACAAAAGCCAGCAGCCCGAGGTGGGGAATCGTGCTGGGCCAGAGTTGCCATTGCAGGTCGGGACGAAGATGCTTGATGAACGGCACCGTCAACTGCGTTGAAAACACCTTGAACTGTTGCAGGACCACCAGCGCCACAGCCACTGAAGCCCCGGCAGCCCCCTGCCACGCCAGCTTGGCGCGCGCCGTCAACCCCAGGCTGCGGCGCTGCACCACCTTGATGTAGTCGTCGGCAAAGCCGATGGCGCCGAAGGCCAGCGTGGAAAACACAATGACCCAGACAAACGGATTGGAAGGGTCAGACCACAGCACCGTCGGCAACAGGATCGCGATCACAATCAGCACACCACCCATGGTGGGCGTGCCCGATTTCTTGAGGTGCGATTGAGGCCCGTCCTCCCGGACATACTGGCCGATCTGGAAATCGCGCAGCTTTTGAATCACCCACGGACCGATGAAGAGGGCGATCAGCAGCGCGGTTCCCGAGGCGAATGCGGTGCGGAAGGTGAGATAGCGAAAGATCCGGAAAGGATGGAAGAACGGGAACAGCTTTTCGTAGAGCAGCCAGTAAAGCAAGTGGCCTCCAGAGCCGGAACGATGCGGGATGCAGCTTGATTCTACTAGCCCGGTGCGGGCTTGAAAGCGAGGCTGTCTAAACCGGCCCGGCCGCGCCTGCCGCCGCCACCGCGTCGATGGCCCGCTCCAGGTGCACTCCGCGCGAGCCTTTTACCAGCACCACGTCCCCCGGCTCCATGTTGCGCAGCAGCCATCTGCCGGCGGCTTCGGCATCAGGCAAAAACAGGGCGGCCACTCCGCCCACGCAGGCGGCGGAGGCCAGGTGTTCCGCGTTGCCGCCCACACCCGCCACCAGGTCCAGGCCGGCTTCCGCGGCGGCCTTGCCGCAGGCTGCATGAAGCGCGGGGCCGTGCTCGCCCATCTCCAGCATTTCGCCGGCCACCAGGATGCGCCGCCGCGCCGGCCGCGAGGCCAGAGTGCGAATCATCGAGCGCAGCGCCTCCGGATTCGAGTTGTAGCAGTCGTTCAGAATCGTGGCCCCGCCAATCTCCATCACTTCGCCGCGCCGGTCCCCCGCCGCCAGGGCGCCCAGGGCAGCCGAGGCGGCCTCCAGGTCCACGCCTGCCTCCAGCGCCACCGCCAGGCCGGCCATCGCGTTCGATGCGTTGTGCGCGCCCAGCAGCCGCAGCGTCAACCGCCCTTCCAGTTCGCCGGCGCGATAGCGGATGTGAAGCCCCTCCAGGTCTTCGCTGGCCTCGACAATCCGCGGGTCCGCGCACGGGCCAGCCCCGAAGTACACAACGCGCCCCGGAAAATCGCGCCCAAACTGCGAAACATACGCATCGTCACAGTTCAGGAAGGCAGTGCCCGTGGCCGGCAGCGCGGCCACAAGTTCCAGCTTGGCGCGCGCAATCCCCGCCTGGCCGTCCGGGAAGTTCTCGATATGGGCCGTGCCCACATTCGTCACAACGCCCCAGTCAGGAGCGGCAATGCGCGCCAGCGCCGCAATCTCGCCCGAGTGGTTCATCCCCATCTCCACAACGGCGATGTCGTGGTCGTGCTTCAGCCGCAGCAGTTGCAGCGGCAACCCAAATCCGTTGTTCAGATTGCCCTGAGACTTCAGAACGTTGAACTTCGCACTCAAAGCCGCCGCGATGGCTTCTTTCGTCGTCGTCTTTCCCGCTGAACCAGTCACGGCGACCACGCGCTTGCCCCATACGCGCCGGATATGCGCGGCCAGGCTCTGCAGAGCGGCCAGCGGGTCTTCCGCGATGAGCAGCGGAGAGGCCAGCGCGGCGTCCGGCAAGGAGGCCGCACGCTCCCGCGAAACCACCGCGGCCACCGCTCCCCGCGCCAGCGCAGCCGCCACAAAGTCGTGACCGTCAAGCCGGTCTCCGCGCACCGCGAAAAACAGCTCGCCGGCGGCCACCGTGCGCGAGTCGATCGAGTAGCCGCAGACCACCAGCGCGCCGGAGTTGGCAATGCTGGCCGGCGCCTCAAGCACCGCGCCCGCGCCAAGAGCGGCTTCCGCCAGGGTCAGTTTCATTCCGCTTCCCCATACCCCAGTTCGGCAAGGGCGGAAAGGGCAATTTCGGCGTCGTCGAAGGGAATGGTGCGCCCGGCCAGGATCTGCTCTTTCTCATGCCCCTTGCCGGCCAGCAACACCACGTCCCCCGGCTTGGCCGCCTTGAGCGCAAGACAGATGGCCAGGGCGCGGTCCGACTCAATCTGGTAGCGAACTCCGCTGGCCTTCAGCCCCGGCTCAATCTCGGCCAGGATCGCGGCTGGATCTTCCGACCGCGGATTGTCGCTGGTGGCAAATACCAGGTCGCTTCCCTTGCCCGCCGCCTGCCCCATCTTGGGGCGCTTGGTGCGGTCGCGGTCTCCGCCGCAGCCAAACAGCGTAATCACCCGACCACCGGATGTGGCCGTCATCTGCCGCGCCAGCCACGTCAGATTACGCAGCGCGTCGTCCGTATGCGCATAGTCCACAATCACCGTGAACGGCTGTCCCGCATCCACCGGCTGAAACCGCCCCGGAACAGGCTTGAGCCGCGGAACGGCATCCACAAGCTCCGCAAAAGGAACCCCGCGGGCATGAGCCGCCGCCAGGGCCGCCAGCAGGTTCAACACATTGACCTCACCCGCCAGGCGCGACGTAACCTTTGCCGCGCCCGCCGGCGTCTCCAGCTCCAGCACGGCCCCTGAAGGCGTCAGCGCACAGCTTGCAGCCCGCCACTCTCCCCGCCCAATGCCGTAGGTGCGCACCTGGGCGCCCGCCGCGCGCGCCGCCTCGGCCAGCTTCTCGCTGCGTGGGTCGTGGTCGTTCAGCACCGCCACGCGCGGAGCCGGATACACCGACCCGTCAAACAGCAGTTGCTTGACCGCGAAGTACTTCTCCATCGTCCCGTGAAAGTCCAGATGGTCGCGCGTCAGGTTGGTAAACACCGCCACGTCAAAGTTCACCTGAGCCGCGCGTCCCTGCTCCAGCGCATGGCTTGACACCTCGGTCACCAGTTCCGTCGCGCCCCGCGCCACACCCTCGGCCATCAGCTCAAACAGGTCCCGCGACTCCGGCGTCGTGTGTACCGATGGCCGCACATCGCCGGCCACGTGGTATTCAATCGTCCCCACCAGCACCGTCTTCCGCGCAGCCGCATTCAGCAGCGCCTCCATCAGAAAGGCCGTGGTCGTCTTGCCATTGGTGCCCGTAATCCCTGTGGCCGCCAGCGTGCGTTCGGGGTGGCCGAAGAATGCCGCGGAGGCCTGCGCCAGCGCACGACGCCCGTGCTCCACTTCCAGAACCGGCAGCCCCGGCTGAAAAACCAGCAGATGGTCAAACTTGGGCGCGGAGTCCGTAATCACGCCAAGCGCGCCTGCCGCAATGGCCTTCTCGACAAAGCGATTGCCGTCCGTCGAGCCGCCTTTCATGGCCACAAACACCGAACCCGGCCGCACCTTGCGCGAGTCGTACTCAATACCGGAGACAGGCTGGTCGGAGCCGCCGCCCGACCCAACCGCCGTAATCTCTTCAACTAAATCGGTCCACTTCATCTCGTGGTCCATTGTAGTTGGTGGAACAAGCCGACTGAATGCGAAAGCGGCGAAATCGGAGCCCCTTGCAGGCTTCCCGATTCCGCCGCTCTGCTTTTCTGTCGCTGGTCTGCTACTCGCTTCGCTTAAGCGTAGATGCCGCGCTGCCGGATGGTGAACGCCACCCGGTCAATCGACAGCATGTAAGCCGCGATGCGGTTGTTCACATTGTGCGCCTCGGCATAGCGCACCACGTCGTCAAAGCTGTCTTTCAGAATGGTCTCAAGCTGCTCGTTGACCACAGCTTCTTTCCAGAAGTAGCCCTGCCGGTCCTGCACCCACTCAAAGTAGCTCGCCGTAACCCCGCCCGCGTTGGCCAGAATATCCGGCACCACAAAGATGCGCTTCTCGGCCAGAATCTCGTCCGCCACCGCGGTCGTCGGGCCGTTGGCGCCCTCCACCACAATGCGCGCCTTGATCTTGTCGGCGTTGCGGCTGGTAATCACGTTCTCCGTGGCCGCGGGAATCAGGATGTCGCAGTCCTGCAGCACCAGTTCCTCGCTGGGCGTAGCCTCCGCCCCGCGGAACCCCAGCGTTGTGTTGTTGCGCCGCTTGTACTCGATCAACTGGTGAATGTCGATGCCATTGGGATTGGAGAGCCCGCCATCTGCCTCCGCAATGCCCACGATCTTGTAGCCGTGCTCCATCATCAGCCGCGCGGCGTTCGAACCCACATTCCCAAAGCCCTGGATCACCACCCGGCAGCCGTCGATGGGCATGTTCAGGTAGCGCAGGCTCTCCCCGCACACCACCATCACGCCCCGCCCGGTTGCCTCAATGCGTCCGCGCGACCCGCCAATGTTGAGCGGCTTGCCGGTCACCACGCTCGTCACCGTGTGGCCCACGTGCATGGAATAGGTATCCATGATCCAGGCCATCGTCTGCTCATTGGTGTTCACGTCCGGCGCCGGCACGTCCTTCTCCGGTCCGATGAAGTCGATAATCTCCGACGTGTAGCGGCGCGTCATCCGCTCCAGCTCGCCCTGGCTCATCTTCTTCGGGTTGCAGATCACCCCGCCCTTGGCCCCGCCAAACGGGATATTGACCACGGCGCACTTCCAGGTCATCCAGCTTGCCAGCGCGCGCACTTCGTCCAGCGTCACGTCGGGCGCATAGCGAATGCCGCCCTTGCCGGGTCCGCGGGCGATCGAGTGCTGCACCCGGAAACCGGTGAACATCTCGATCTTCCCGTCATCCATGGCCACGGGAAAGTGCACAATGATCTCGCGCGCGGGTGTGCGCAGCAGCTTCCACAAGCCCTCTTCCAGATTCAGCTTGCGCGCCGCAAAGTCGAATCGGGCTGCCTGGGCTTCCCAGGGGTTGATTTCCTGTTCAAGCGTTACTGTCGACATACGTTTCTCCAATTCCGATTGCCTGTCTTCCTTGCCCTGGTCCGTTCAGCGGACCTTGCACAAGTTGCAGAAGCGACAGGCTTTCCTGCTTCTCTAAGAGTCCCCGGCCGAGGGCTTGAGCCGCACCACCAGCCGGTTGAGCCCGTCCCTTGCGGAATCAAAGCTCAAACCCCAGTGAGTCTAGGCTTGCCAAACACCTGCGTCAAGCCTCGGGGAACCTGATTGGCAAACCCGTTCCAAACTGGCCACCCCCTCCACTCTATCGGCCCAGCGCCTGCGTTACGCGGGAAAATCGCAGCCCGCCGCGCCCGCCCCGCCAAATCCGCCCCATCCCGCCCTTTCCGCCCCAACCTTTCCACCAATTACACTGGGGCTGTGAAATCTTCCGCCCAGCCTGTCCTTCCCAGCCGCAAGGAGTTCCTGGCCCTCGCCCGCGAACACACCCTGGTTCCCGTCTGCCGCACCCTTGCCGCCGACCTCGAAACCCCGGTCTCCGCCTTCCTCCGCGCCGCCTGGCCCGAGCGCGAGTGCTTTCTCCTCGAGTCCGTTGAAAACGGCGAGCAGGTCGGCCGCTACACCTTCATCGGCCTCGCGCCCTTCAAGCGCATCGTGGCCCGCGGCCGCGACATCACCATCACGGAAGGCAAAAAAGTCGTTGAAATCGACGACGACATCTTCGCCGTCTTGCGCCGCGCCCTCAGCGGACACAAGCCCGCCCGGCTCAAGGGCCTCCCACCCTTCACCGCCGGCGCCGTGGGCTTCTTCTCCTACGACGCGGTCCGCCAGATCGAACGGCTCCCCGTGCTGGCCAAGGACGAGCTCGGCGTTCCCGACGCCTGCCTGCTCTTTTTCGACGAAGTGCTGGCCTTTGACCACGTGCGCAAGGAGATCTGGCTCGTAGCCACCGCCGATGTCACTCGCGGCAAGCCTGCGGATGCCTATGACAAGGCCGTGGACCGGCTCGACCGCCTCGAAAGGCGCCTCGCCCGCCCCCTGCCCAAAATGGCCGCCTCCAAAGGCAAGGGCAAGCTCAAGGTCAGCCACCGCACCGCCAAGAAGGACTTCCTCTCCGCCGTCAACCGCACCAAGGAGTACATCGCGGCCGGCGACATCTTCCAGGCCGTCCTCTCCCAGCGCTTCGACATCGAGCCGGAGGCCGACAGCTTTCAGGTCTATCGCGCCCTGCGCACCGTCAACCCCAGCCCCTACATGTACTTCCTGCGTTTTTCGCCAGACGGTCCGCTGGGCGGGACTCCTGAAAAGGCCGGAAAAACCTCCAAGGCAAGGAAATCATCCACGCTTGAACTTGCGGGCTCTTCGCCGGAGTTGCTGGTCCGCGTCCACCAGGGCAAGGTAGAGTACCGCCCCATCGCTGGCACCCGCCCTCGCGGAGTCACCGAACTCGAAGATCAGGCTCTCGCCGACGAAATGATCAACGACGAAAAAGAGCGCGCCGAGCACGTCATGCTCGTAGACCTGGGCCGCAACGACGTTGGCCGCGTCAGCGAATTCGGCAGCGTAAAAGTGGATCGCCTCATGTTCGTCGAGCGATACTCCCACGTCATGCACATCGTCAGTTCCATCGAAGGCCGCCTCAAAGCCGGCCTCACAGCCGTCGACGCCCTCCGCGCCTGCTTCCCCGCCGGGACCCTCAGCGGCGCGCCCAAGGTCCGCGCCATGGAGATCATCGAGGAGATGGAGCCCGCCCGCCGCGGCACCTATGGCGGCGCGGTCCTCTACGCCGACTTCTCCGGCAACCTCGACTCCTGCATCGCCATCCGCTCCATGCTGGCCATCGGCGGCAAGGGCTACGTGCAGGCCGGCGCCGGCATCGTGGCCGACTCTGTGCCCGAGTCAGAGCACCAGGAAGCCATCAACAAGGCCTCCGCCGTCATCCGCGCCATCGAGCGCGCCCGGCAAATGTAGGTTGATTTCCTTCGAGCGCCTCGCCTACTCCGCCCCGAAGATCCGCCGGAAGAAGTGCCCGATGCTCCCAAAGAACCCGGCCTTCTTCTTGACCGCCGCCTTGGGCTGAGGCGCTGGCGCCACAGAAGCCGCCGGCGCAGCCGCCGGAGCCTCAACCGCCACCGGCTGCGCCACATGGTCCGCGCTCTTGTAGACCAGCGGCTCAATCACCTCGGGCGGCGCGCCTTCCTTTACCTCCGGGCTTGGGGCAGGCTTGGGCAGGGGAGCCATGCCCTCACTCTGCGCCAGCGGAAACTCATTGCCCTTGGGAGCCGGAGGCGGGCAGCCGCAGGGCTCCTTCTCCTGGTCCACCACTTCATGCAGGCTGCCGTGCTCAAACATCACCCGCTGCCCCGGCTGCACCCGGTAGTCGCCGCCCTCAAACACGCTCGTCACCAGCACATACGGCGCATTCACCCCGGCATTGTCCACGCAGGTGTCGCCGCGCTGCCCCAGCCGCACCTTCACGTCGGCAGCCCCTGGACCGCCAATCAAAATGCGGAAATCCGGCGTCATCAGGATGTCTGAGTTACGCCCGGTGGCAAAGCTGGCCTCCACGGCGCCGTGGTCCATGGCCATCATCAGCCCCGGAACCTCGCCGACCGGCACGCTTGCGTCCGCCGCCAGCTTGATGGTCGTCGACGCGCAGACGCGCAGCACCCCGCGATGCGGCAGCACCACCTCGGTCGTCTCGCTCCCCGAGGTCACCGTCCCGCTGGCGGCGATAATGGCCTTGCCCTGCGAGACCTCCAGCGCCCCGGTCACCGACGCCGCACGGTCCGGATGCGCGCTGTCCAGCGGCACAATGGCGATGGGGCCGGTCTGGTTCACCGCGCCCTTCTGCGCGCCCATCTGCGCGCCCAGCCCCGCCGCGAACAAACCCAACAGCAGACCCACCGCACCACAGCCCGCCCGCGCCGCGGATCTCCCCGTGCGCCCTCGCCGCGGCCTGCTGCGGCCGCAACGGCTGGAATCCTCGAACCTCCATGCGCCAAACGGGAATCTCATTGTCCTTACATCCCCAGGAAGTTCCGGATCATCTGCTTCCCGCCCTCGGTCAAAACGCTCTCCGGGTGAAACTGCACGCCCTCAATCGCCAGGGTGCGGTGGCGCAGCCCCATGATCACTGAATCCACGCCGTTGGGCGCCGGCGTCCGCGCCGTCACCATCAGGGTCTCCGGCAGCGACTTCTCGTCCACAATCAGCGAGTGGTATCGGGTACAGGTCAGCGGCGTCTCCAGCCCTGCAAAGATGCCCTTGCCGTCGTGCGCCACCGGGCTCGTCTTGCCGTGCATCAGGTGCGTGGCGCGCACCACCTGCCCGCCAAACGCCTCGCCAATCGCCTGATGCCCCAGGCACACCCCAAAGATCGGCGTCTTGCCCGCCATGTGCCGGATCAGCGGCACCAGGATGCCTGCCTCGCCCGGCGTACATGGCCCCGGCGAAAGCAGAATCCGCTCCGGCTTCAAGGCTTCCACCTGCTCCACGGTCAGCTCGTCGTTGCGATAGACCTCGACATCCGCGCCCAGTTCCCCCAGGTACTGGACAAGGTTGTAGGTAAACGAATCGTAGTTGTCGAGGACAAAGACCATGGTTGAGACCAGTGTAGCGCGTGTCCCACCCCCTCCCCTCCTGTTGCGCCCCCTCCCCCCTCTCTGCAAAACTTGCATTCGACCATGGTCCTCCACTTCCTCATTCAAGGCCGCGTACAGGGCGTCGGCTTCCGCTGGTTTGTCCATCGCGAGGCCAGCGAACTCGACCTCCGCGGCTGGGTGCGCAACACCGAAGACGGCGAGGTCGAAGTCGTGGCCTCCGGCTCTGAAGCCGATCTGGCCGAACTCCGCGCCAGCCTGCGCCGCGGCCCCCGCGGCAGCCGCGTCGACCAACTCATCGAGCACTACCTCGAAGACCGCGAAGCCGACTCCCTCGACTCCTTCCGCATCGAAGGCGCCTGGTAATCCCTGAGCCCCTATTGCCTAGTGCCTAGCCCCTCGTCCCTCACTCCCCCGTCCCCTATAATCTGTAGGGAAGCGAATCGCTCTCACCCGTTCCCTTCCCCTTCAACACCATCAAGCATCCGCGAGGAAGGTACGGACCCATGCCCGACGCAATCAAGCCCATCGATGTGGAAGCACTCAAGGCCCTGGTACGCACAGTACCCGATTTTCCCAAGCCGGGGATTCTCTTCTACGACATCACCACCCTGCTCAAGGACAAAACCGGCTTTGCCCGCCTCATCGACGCGCTCGCGGCCCATTACCTGGATCAGAAGATTGACCTCGTGCTGGGTATTGAGGCGCGCGGCTTCATCTTTGGACCCGCGCTCGCCTACCGGCTCAATGCCGGCTTTGTCCCCGTGCGCAAGCCGCGCAAGCTGCCCGCCCCGGTGGCCCGCGTCACCTATGACCTGGAATACGGCTCCGACACGCTGGAGATCCACCTCGACGCCATCGCCCCCGGCCAGCGCGTCGTGCTGGTGGACGACCTGCTCGCCACCGGCGGCACCATGGAGGCCACGGTCAAGCTCGTCAAGCAGTTGGGCGGAGAGATCGCGGGCCTCGCCTTTGCCGTGGAGCTCGATTTCCTCAAGGGCCGCGACCGCTTCAAGGAATACGACGTCTTCAGCCTGCTCCACTACGACGAGTAAATAGTCTCAGCCAGAGCCTGTGGCAACATGACAGGAACCGGTGCCGCGCCCACGCCGCAAGCGCACTCGCAGTGGCCCTCTATCCAGGAACCGGCGACTCGCCCGCGCCGGAGGCGCAGCGTTGATTAGCCCCGCGCTTCAGCGCGGGGTTGCCAAATCCAAAACTCAGCCGGAGTCTCGTAGGGACGGCGCCCACTCTTGCAACGTCTTTGCGGAGATCACGGAGACCCTCAAACCGGTGCCGACTCCCCAGACTGTCGAACTCCAATCCGGCCCGCAAATTCGCGGTCACTCAATGCGTCCCGGCAAGCTCCCTGCGTCATGCTTCTGCCACGGACAGCCGCCCCAATTCCTCAACTACCCTCTCCAGTTCCTCAACCGTGCGGCTTGAGCCAAACCCCTTGAAAACCTCCAGCAGGGCGACGAAATACCAAAGCTGGTCATTGCGCCCCCGCTTGAACCGCTGCCAGACCAACGGACCAACCTGCCGGTAGTCCTCCAGAATCGCCCGCGCGTTATAGAGCTTGTCCGCCGCCGAAATGATCCGGGTGTCCGCCGGCTCGCCGCGCAGGCGCTCGATATAGGCCAGCTTCCGCTCCTTCCATGACCCCTTCTTGTTGGGGTCAGCCTCCAGGCTGTCGGAAAGCCCATCCACCATGCGCGCCACGTTCGACCCGAAGTTGTAGTCAATATCTCTCAGACGCGCCGCGCCGCCGTGATCCTCGGCAGCGTCATGCAGCAGAGCGGCAATGACCATGTCTTCCGTTATCGGAATTGGCGCATGTCCGGCCTCCGCCATCACCAGCGCCGCCACGCCCAGCAGATGCGCCATGTAGGGAATCTCCGAGCCTTTGCGCCGCTCGATATGCAGGGTGCGCGCATAGTCCACCGCGCTCGTAAAGCGCGCGCTCAGCAGCAGGACCGGCGGTTCGCTGCCCTTGGCAAACTCGTTTTCAACTCTCATGCTGCCAGCATACCGCTGCCGGGCGTCCTTTTCAGTCGTGTCCCGTCGATGTGCCCGCCCCCCGATTCACTCCCCGGAAGCTCCGGGTTAATCATGGCGCTTGCCCTTGCGGGCCCGGCAAGGCGGAGGCGTGCCTCATCCTCTCGGACAGAATGCACTCCTCAAGGAACCGGTCGAAATACCCCAGGCCATGAGAAGCAGGGGCTTGCGCTTCGGCATCCGCGCACAATTTTTCGACTCAAAAAAATCCGGCAGCGCGGAGCAACACGCCGCTTCAACCCATCCAACTGCTGCCCTTACGCGGTCCAGCGCAGCCGCTTGAGCCACTCCTGAAGGTCCCGCGTCAGCTCCCGTGCCTTGTCAACGTCTCCCTGCCGGGCAGCCTGCTCAATCTGCCCGCCTGCCTCGGTCACCTTCTTGAATCCATAGCTGCTGCCCGTCGCCTTCATGTTTTGGCCAATCAGGGCGGCCGCTTCCAAGCTGCCGGCCTCAAGGCGCCCTTCCAGCTCGGCAATCTGTTGTCGCACATTGGCCAGGTAGTTCGGAACCAGCTCAGCGATGTCCGCACCCACCACCACGTGAACCGCGGCCTCTTGTGGGCCCTCCGGTTCGGTCGCGACCTTCGGCTTGGCGCCGGAATGGCCGGAAGCCCTGGGTCCAGCCCACTGCCGGACAGCATTCAGCAGGGCTTGAGGGCGCACGGGTTTGGTAAGGTAGTCGTCCATGTCTGCCTCAAAGGCCTGTTCGCGATACTCCTGCAGGGCGTGCGCCGTGAGCGCAATGATCGGGGTGCGGCGCCGGCCGGATTCCTTCTCCTCTTCACGGATGGCCCGCGCCGCATCAAATCCTGTCATATCGGGCAGCATCACATCCATCAGAATCAGGTCGTAGTCCCCGGCCTTGGCCATCGCCACCGCCTCCAGCCCATGCTCCGCATTGGACACCCGGTGCCCGCCCCGCTCCAGCAGCGTACGCCCGAAAAACTGGTTATAGAGGTTGTCCTCCACCAGCAACACGGAGGCTCCCTTGCCGGTCTCCGGCGCAATGGCCTGCTTTCTTTCATCCACTTTCTTTGCCGCCGACGGATCGCTCTCCAACTGATGAACCGCCCGCAAGACTCTCCCAGGAGTCCAGGGCGATTCCAGAATCTCGCTTCGTCCTGGGAGCGGCGCCTCCGCGCTCCGCGCTCCGCCCGACTGCACGAGCCTGAGGCAATGCATCTCGCGGCCCGGCGATGCCAGCCTGGCGAGACTCGGCAACTGCTTCTCCCCGGCCGCCTCGTCGTCGAGTACGAACAAGTCATAAGGGGGCGCCGCCTTGGCGTGTTTAAGCGCTTCCCGGATATCGGCAAACCGGTCGACAGCATAGCCCGCCGACTGCAGCACCGCCGACTGTAGGGCAAGCCGCGCCGCCGGAGCCAGCAGCAGCGCTCGCCTGGGCTCTGCCGCTTCCGGCTTCGGGGTTGGGTCCGGCACAATCTCCAGCGGCACTTCAAACGTAAACTCCGAACCCGCTCCCTCACTGGAGTGGAGCTTGATGGTCCCGCCCATCGCCTCACAGAGCAGATTCGAGATGCTGAGTCCGAGCCCCGCCCCGCCCGCCAACCGTCCCACCGGCGAATCTACCCGGAAAAACTTCAGGAAGATGCGGCTCCGCACCTCGGCTGGTATTCCGATGCCGGTGTCGGTAACGAGAAAACGAACCCTCGCCCGCGCTTCCTCGACTGCGCTCCACTCCATGCGGAGCGTCACCGAGCCCCGCTCTGTAAATTTCAGCGCGTTCCCCACCAGGTTGATCAGGATTTGCCGGATTCGATTGGCATCGCCCTTCAGGCGTGGCGGCTCTGGCGGGCCCACGATGAAGTAAACCGCCAGCCCCTTCCGCGAAGCGCGCAACTGCAGGATCTCGATCACCTGCTCTCCCAGCGCCACCCCATCAAACTCCACGCTGTCAATGTCCACCTGCCCGGCTTCGATCTTCGACAGATCCAGCAGATCGTTGATGAGGTGCAGCAGGGACTCGGAACTGGCCCATACCGTGCCCAGCATCTCGCTCTGTTCCGGGTCAAGCCGCGTGGTGCGCAGCAGCTCTGTGAGACCCACGATGGAGTTCAGCGGCGTGCGCATCTCGTGACTGATATTGGCCAGAAAATCGCTCTTGGCCCGGCTGGCGGCCTCGGCGTCCCGAATCGCCTGTTGCAGATGTTCTTCGGCAAGCTTGCGCTTCGTAATCTCACGCAAGACGCCGGTCAGGAGCTTCTTGCCGCCCACCCGCGAACGGTGCATTGAAATCTCAACCGGCAGCCGGGAGCCATCCTTCCGCAGCCCCACCGTCTCCACCTCCTGCCAGTTCCTCCGATGGCTGTTGCGAATCAGGCTGCGCAGTTCTTCCACGTTTCTGTGTTCCGGCGGAACCAGCAGCGAAAAGTCCATCCCCGGCAACTCCGCGGGCGAATAGCCGAAGACCTGGCCCGCCGACCGGCTGGCAAAAACAATCCTGCCTTCCTCGTTGATGGTGAAAATGATGTCCGTTGCCGACTCAAGCACGATGCGAAATCGCTCTTCGCTCTCGCGGAGAGCTTCATTGGCGCGCCAGCGTTCTGTAACGTCCTTGTAGCTCCATACCCTTCCATTGATCCGGTTATCCAGAACCTGCGGTTGCGAAGACCGCTCATAGACGCGGCCGTCCCGGAAGTGGATGACATCGGTCACCCGCTCCTCGGGATGCGCATACAGCCACTCGATTCGATCTCTGAAGCCCTTGGGGTCCACCAGTTGATCCAGAAGGTGCTGTCGAAACTGCACCCGGTTGGTCTTGATGTCCAACTCGCCGGGAATGCGCCACAGCTCAAAAAAGCGCCGGTTATACGTGATGACCGATTCGCTCAAGTCGGCCACCAGAATCCCGTCCGTGGTCGCCTCCAGCGTTGCATTGAGCGTGGCCAGCAGTTGGTCCCGGTCCCGATGCGCGCGGAAGTTCTCGGTGATCTCCCGGTAGATCATCACCCGTCCCACCGTCTGCTTTTCAATCGTCTGGGGAGTGGAAAGAACGTGGATGATTCTTCCGTCCTTTAACCTCACCAGATCCGACTTCACCACTTCCGGCGCCAGTGCTTGCAGCCGTCTCTCCTCTCCCCTGACATCGGGCTTCTCCAGTTGCCGGTCAATCCATTCGATAATCCCTTCGTAGTCCAGGGTCTGGCGCAGAGCGGCAGGAATGCTCCATAGATCAAACCAGCGTCCGTTGGCCCGGACCGGCCTGCCTTCCCGGTCAATGACCAGGATTCCATCCGCCGTGGACTCCAGCGTGGAATCGAGCATGGCCATCATCTCGGCCCGCTGACGCTCCGCCTCTCTGCGCTCCAGGAACTGCTCCAGTTGGCTGCCCAGGGAGGTCAGCGTGGCCAGCAGGTCAGTAGCCGGCTCCTCTGACCCATCGCTGAAGAACTCCATCACGCCCACCACTTCGCCCGATGAGCGAATAGGAATCGCGAAGCCGCTCTTCAACCCGCAGCGAACGGCCGCCAGAGACCGTGGAAATCCGCTCTCCGCCGCAATATCCTCGATCCAGGCTGGCTTGTTCGACTTCCACACCGTGCCTGGCAACCCCTCGCCGGGCTCCAACCGCCTCCGTCGCGTTTCCTGTTCGAAATCCGATCCCTGAAACTGGGGCCTTGCCCAAAGGCCCTGGCAGAGCAGCCCGGCACTTTTCTTGTCCACCCGCCAGAAGGCACCCAGGGCATACTCCACCCGCTCGCAGATCGTCTTCAGAATCTCCCGAAGTGCCTCGCCCGGCTCGCTGGACTCCGCCAATATGCGTGTAATCAAGTAGGCCAGACCGCTGCGCAGCTCCGCGGCCTTGCGCGTGCTGATGTCGCTCTCGATTGCCATGAACGCGGTCACCTGCCCGAGCTCATTCCGGATCGGCTGCACTTCCACAGATACCCAGTACTTCCTGCCGGCCGTGTTGTAGTTGATGACCTCGCACTGAAAGCCTTCCCCTGCGCGCAGTTTTTCACGCATGTACAGCACGGTAGCCGGGTTCGTCCCCGGCCCCTGGAGCAGCGACCCAGGCCTCTTGCCGCGCGCCGCATCCAGGGTGTATCCGGTCAGTTTGACAAAGCTCTCGTTGACCCACTCAATCTTGCCGTCCACATCGGTCACGACCACCGAATTCTCTGTCCGCGCAGCAACGAACGCCATCCGCTGCGATTCCTGCTCGCTCAGCCGCAGTTGCGCATTGGCGCTTTGCAACTCCTTCTGCTGGATGCGCAGCATGTCGGTCAGCTTGCGCATGTCTTCCAGCGCCAGCCGCTGCGATTGCACCACGCTCGAGAGCTCGGGCATCGCGTCATGCAGGGAAAAATCGTCGACGCGCAATCCCAGCGACCGCCAGCCTCCCGGCTCAGGCGACCACGGCGAACAAAGGTAGACCAGCAACCCTTGGTCCAGCGGCAGCATCTGGCCCCGCAGATTGAGCGGCGATGCAATGCGCTTCAGCAGATAGAGCTGCTCGCTGTGAGCGGTGATCGAATCAGATGTGAATGGAATTTCCGGCCGGTCAAGATTGAAGATTTCGCACAGATCGGCCCCCGGCGTCAGTTCCGGGCAAATCCGCGTGATCGACCTGCCCGCGCGCACCAACCGCATGGATCGGTCAAATACAAGGTGGAACGGAAACAGCGACGCCATCTGCGCCGGCGAGAGAGCGAGTTCGCCCCGGTCCTGGTCAGGGCCGCTATCCTTACCCTCGAACATTGAATTCGTCATGATCTGCGCCGTTCGTTCCGTATGCCCCTTGTCGCCCTGTTGCTGGAGTCCCGCAGCCTGGCCCGAAGCTCACGGGCAGACCCGGCACAAGCGCGGCAAACCCTGCGCGTTCCGGGCGGTGGCTGATTCGGCCCGGGCTCTCCCTCATCCCGCCGCAGCCAGACGCAGGCAGGGGGAGTTGCGGAAAGGTGATGCTCAAACCCTGGTGAAGCGCCTGCAAGCTGATCACGCCCCCCCCCCGGATCATGGCTGAAGTGTCAACCGAATCCGCAACTTGTGGGCGCGACCCGCGATAAGGCCCCCTTTGCCCGAGGCCGCGGGCATGGTCTCCCCTGCTGGCCCCTTATTGAACAACAATGCGGCCACACATGTCGAGGATTGGGGACACGGAACCCTCCAGCACGGCCAGGGGACGGCTTGCCCCTG
Source organism: uncultured Acidobacteriaceae bacterium (assembly GCA_903849645.1). GTDB lineage: Bacteria > Acidobacteriota > Terriglobia > Terriglobales > Acidobacteriaceae > Telmatobacter. Next base: position 141,174 of record CAINJJ010000037.1, read on the forward strand.
CTCAGCGAGTCCGCCCTGCGAAGCGGGAGGAGCCTGAACGCCGGGGCTTGGTCGGACTGACCCTATAGACGCTGAAGTTCCGCCTCAATCCGGCACCCATTGTCCGTGGTGAAGTGCAGGGTTCCGCCCAGTTGCCGGGCAAGGCTTTCAGCCAGTTTCAACCCCATTGAACGGCTTGCCGCGGGGTCGAAGTTCGCGGGCAGGCCGACGCCGTCATCCCTGCACACCAGGCGCACCGCCTCAGCCACCCGCTGGATGGAGATCGCAACCCTGCCTCTGCGCCCGCCAGGGAAGCCATGCTTCAAGCAGTTGCACAGCAATTCATTGACCAGCAGGCCGAATGGAATGGCCATGTCAAGCGACAGGGGAATGTCCTCGGTGTCCAGATCGAGCTGAATCTGGCCGGGAGTCGCTGAACTCGACGCCAGAACTCCCTTGAACAGATCCTGTAGATAGTCCTTCAGCGAAAGGCGGACCAGGTCCTCCCTCTGATAGAGGCGCTCGTGCACCAGGGCCATCGCATGGACGCGCTGCACCGTAGCCTCGATGGCCGTGCGCGTCTCCCCCGCCCGCAGTGACCGGGCGCGCATCTTCAGCAGGCTCTGGATCACCTGCAGGTTGTTCTTCACGCGATGGTGTATCTCCCGCAGCAGAACCTCCTTGTCCCGCAGCGAGGACTGCATCTGCTCCTCATGCTCCCGCTGCGCCGTCACGTCGTGCAGCGTCAGCACGATCATGGGCTGCGCCGACGAGGTGGCCTGCAAAAGGGCCACCCTCGCCTCCATCCACGCAAACGACCCGTCCTTGCGTCCGCAGCGCAGCGTCGATATGTGCCCGGGATTCCCGCTGGCCTCGGCCAGCATATTCAGCAACAGCTCCCGGTCTTCCGGGGCCACGAGTTCCGTCCACGTATGGCCCACAAGCTGCTCCGCGTGCATGCCCAGCAGCGTCCGGCACGCGGGAGAAAGATAGACCAGCCTTCCTTCTCCGCTGGCAACCGCTACCAGGTCGGACGAGTGCTCCACAATGGCGCTCATCATGGCGCTGGCTTCGTCCAGGCGGCCCTTGAGCCGATTGAGGCGCGCAACGCGCTCCAGCACCGCCGGCAACTCGTTCCAGAACCCAGCCGTCTTTTTCACATAGTCGGCAAAGCCCCGGCGCACCGCCTCAATGGCAACACCTTCCTCGCTCATCGCGGTCACGAACACCACCGGTACCTGCGGCACCCGGGCCTGCGCCGCATCGGCCAACTGCCAGGGCTCGCCGTCGGGCAGCTGGTAGTCCAGCAGCAGCGCGTCATAGGCCTTCTGCTCCTCGCCGCGCAGTGCCGCCAGCCCCGTGCGCACCCCAGGGGCCACCTCCACCGCGTAGCCCGAGCGGAGCAGCGTCCGCCGCATCAGCTCCGCCGTGCCCTCGTCGTCCTCCACCAGCAGAACGCGACGCGACAAGCCCACATCCACCACCGGAGGCCCGCTCATTGCACCAGAGCCGCCATCGCTCCGCGTTCGTTGCTGGCCAGGCGAATGACCTGGAGAAAAAGACCGAGGCGCTTGATCGCCTCGATAAAGAGGATCGAGTCCACCGGCTTGGTGATGTACACCGAGCAGCCAAGCTCGTAGCACAATGCGACCTCCCGCGGATCGTCGGTGGTGCTCAGCATGATCACCGGCGTCTTGCGCGTCACCGCATCCGCCTTGATCTGGCGCAGCACCTCTACCCCGTTCACGCTGCCTGGCATATTGATGTCCAGCAGGATGAGCGGATCAGCTCCCGTCCGCTGCGCAAACTCTCCCCGGCGGAAGATGTACTCCAGCGCCCGCGTTCCATCCTGCAAGGCGAGAATCGGATTGCCCACCGCGATGCGCCGCAAATTGCGCCGGACCAGTTCGACGTGGCCCTCGTCGTCATCCACGATCAGAATCGTGAACGCGGATTGAATCGGTTCCATGGTCGTCAACTTCCTGTGTGGTGTGCTGCGTCAATGCCGGATCGCAGGGCAGCGTCAGGTGAAAGACCGTTCCCTCCCCTGCCTGGCTCTCTGCCCATATCTTGCCCTGGTGGCGCTCCACAATCCGATGTGCGATGGCCAGACCCATGCCCTCGCCCTCTGCCTGTTGCGGGTGCAGCCGCTGGAAGACCTGAAACAGCCGCGCCATGCCCGAGGCGGGAATCCCCAGCCCGTTGTCCCGGACCGTGTAATGAGCCAATCCCGCTTCCAACCGGCCACCCACCTCGATCTCAAGCCTCCGCGCCGCGCTGCGATACTTCAGGCAGTTGCCGATCAGGTTGGCAAAGACCTGCCCCAGCGCCGTGGCGTCGGCGGGCACGCTGGGCAGCGAGCCAACCCTCACCTCGGCGCCCGCCTCCACAATGGCCTGCTTGAACGTGGCAACCGTGCTGGCGACCAGCTCCTGCACGTCCAGCAGCTCGATCCGGTAGACCTGCCGGCCCTGCCGCGAAAGCCCCAGCAAGGCGTCGATCAGACGCTCGAACTTGGATGAGGACGCTGAGATATAGTGCAGCGCCCCCGCGATCTCGTCGTCCAGAATCTCCTCGACCGCTCCGCGGTAGGGCTCAGCCAGCGAGCCGGAACTCAACATCGACCGCAGGCGTTCGCAACTGTCCTGAAGCTCGCGCGCAAAACCCTGCACATTGACCAGCGGCGCCCGCAAGTCGTGGGAGACGATATAGACAAACGCCTCAACCTCCTCATTCTTGCGCTGAAGCTCCTGCAACCGCCTCTCAAGGTTGGCCGACACCGAGCGCAAAGCCCGCTCCGCCTCGTTGCGTTCCGTCAGGTCGGCAACCACCAGGCAGATGGCCGGCCGGCCTTGAATCTGCATCGGACTGAGCGAAAGATGGACCGAAATCGAAGCGCCGTCCGGCTGCACCAGCGAAACATCGCCCGTGCAGGCCCTGGCTTGTCCTTTCTTGAGCAACTCCTTGACGTCGGCCCGGGAGGCTGGCTCCACAAGGCTGGCCAGCGAACTGCCGATCACCGCTTCCAGGGGGCGGCCCAGCATCTCTGCCAGCCGGTTGTTGGAGTAGAGCAGCACTCCCTTCTCATTCAGGATGGCCGCCCCCTCGTTCATCGCCTCAACCAAGACCCTGTGCCCGGACTCGACCGGCTCGAGCGGCAGCACCCGCCCGCCCCCGGCGTCGGATGCGAAGAAGGCATCAATCTCACCGCCGCGAATCGCGCGCAGCGTCTCCTCGGCCTCTGCCAACCGGGAGAGCAATGCCTCATTCTCCCTCCGCAGTTCCAGGTTGGCCTGTTTGCTCTGGATGGCTGCGCCTCCTGCCGACTCCGGGCCTGCTTTCTGGACAGCGCATCCATTCACGGCTTCCTCCCGTCCCGCAGCAGCAGATCCAGTCCAATCAGCACGCGCTCCGAGTCCGACAGGTCGCCCACCAGCTTGCGCAACGGCTCCGGCAATCGCCGCACCAGCGTGGGAACCGCCACGATCTGCTCGTCCCTGGCCAGCGCCGGCCGCTGATAGATGTCGATCACCTCCAGCGTGAAGCGATCTCCAAGATGCTTGCTGCACAGTTTCTGCGCGTCCTCGATCGCGCGGATCGACCGGGGCGTCGCCCCAGCCACATAGAGCCGCAGCTTGAACTTCTTCCGCGCCGCGCTGGCTCGGGTGGTTTCCCCTCGTGTCTTGGCCTCAGTTTTCTTGGTGGCAAGCATGAGCCAGGCTCCCTTCTTGAGCTTTCGATCCTTGAATCCTCAGTTCCTTCAAAAAGTCGGCGTGGCGCGCCCGCGCCATGGCTGCCCGATCTTCGCCTTCGACCTCGCTCCTTGTTTCCTCCTGGCTATCGAGCCTCTGCAGCTCTTCTTCCGCGGTCTCCAGCTCAAAGCACAGCGCATTCAATTGCGCCTGCAGCGCCTGGCGATTGCGGTCCAACAGGCGCTTTCGCCGGCCCATGTCGCCCGCCCTCAAAACGCCCTCGGCCCGCTCGCGCGCCTCCTGAGCCGTTCGCGCCGTTCCCGTGAGCACGCCGCCGGGGCCCAGATACACGTCCACCAGTTCGATCCCGTGGCCGGTGAGCTTGAACTCGCGCACCTGATTGGAGTGCGCCATGCCGCGCGACTTCAGCACGTAGAGCATCCGGTTCCGCTCCCCGTTCGACTCCACATCGCGCACCAGAAGCCAGGTATCCATCAGCGACGAAATGCCCACATCCGTGCTTTCAGGGCTCTGATCGCCCGCCGTGAGGCTGGTGAAAAAGGTTGTGATCTGACTGGTCTTGAAGTAGTCAATCAGCCGGGTCAGCAGAGATTTCGCCTCCGTCGCCGTGCCTCCCGAGGCCAGGTTCGTCACCGGGTCCATCACCACCACGCTCGGCTTGAACTCATCCGTCAGCCTGTGCATCATCACCAGGTGCGCCTCCAGCCCATAAAGCGTCGGGCGGGCGGCGTGCAGCTTGAGAAGCCCCTGCTTGATCCACGGCTCCAGATCGATGCCGATCGAACGCATATTGCGAATCAGCTGGCTGGGCGACTCCTCAAACAGGAAGACAAGGCACCGTTCCCCGCTCCGGCAGGTGGCGTCCACCAGGTGCGACGAGATGCTCGTCTTGCCGGTCCCGGCGGTGCCGGAGACCAGGATGCTGCTCCCGCGATAATAGCCATCTCCGCCCAGCATCGTATCCAGCCGCCCTATGCCGCTGCCGATTCGCTCCGTGGAGGCCGAATGCGTCAAGCCCACCGAGGTGATGGGCAGCACCGAGATGCCCCGCTCTCCAATCAGGAACGGGTATTCGTCCGATCCATGGCTCGAACCCCGGTACTTGACCACCCGCACACGGCGCGTTGAGAACTGGTTGTTCACCCGGTTGTCCAGGAGAATGACGCAGTCGGAGACGTATTCCTCAAGCCCATGCCGCGTCAGCTTGCCGTCGCCCCGCTCCGCCGTGATGATCGCGGTGACGCCCTTCGCCTTGAGCCAGTGGAACAGCCGGCTCAGCTCCGCGCGCAGGATTGCCGTGTTGGTCAGTCCCGTAAAGAGCGTCTCCAGCGAGTCGAGCACCACCCGCTTGGCGCCAATGCTGTCGATCGCATACCCGAGGCGCACAAACAGCGCCTCCAGGTCATACTCGCCCGTCTCGCGGATCTGGCTGCGCTGGATCTCGACATAGTCGATCAAAAGCTGCTTGCGGGCAATCAGTTCCTCCAGCTCAAAGCCCAGCGAGGCCATGTTCTGCGCCAGCTCCTGGCTTGTCTCCTCAAACGCGATGTAGACGCCGGGCTCGTTGCACTGCAAGGCGCCGCGCACCAGGAACTCCACCGCGAACAGCGTCTTGCCCGAACCCGCGCAGCCGCAGATCAGCGTTGGACGCCCCTGCGGCAGCCCGCCTTGCGTGATGTTGTCCAGGCCCTCAATCCCCGTGGGCGCCTTGGGCAGCGCCCCCGCAAGCACTCTTAGATCTCTTCTTGCTTTGCTCATGACCCTCTTCTCTGTTCCCGGATTCCAGGGCCTCGCGCAAGGAAGCGGAGACGCCGGTCTCCAGTTGAAGCTCACAGGGGCAAGGCAGGCCAATTGGAAATCTTGTGAAGGCGCAAAAGATCAAGGGGATGTGCTGCATTGGGAAAGAGGGTCAAAACGGGGCGGAGCCTGAAAGGAGCTTATTCCCTGTGTCAACCGCAAGCGAGGCTCCGGCGCTCAAACGCCCGTTTGACTGCGCTCCGGCCAGGGCGGCCGAAGCTCCTGGTGCGCGTCAGGCGATGCTGGGGTGGGAGAGTTCCCGCCGCACGACGTGGATCTCCCTCCACCCCAGGCTTGGCGAGGCCCTAGTGAATCCGGCCCGGCCGCGCCGTCGCCATGAACGTGTCTCCCTCCATCAGCGTGGCCATCAACTGCTTGGCGATCCGTGGATCGGGATCCATGCTCAGCCCCGTCAGCGTGCGGCCCACCAGGCTCTCGGCGGCCACGCCCGCGGCGCGCAGCAGCGCCGGATTCACGCGCACAATCTGCCCCTCGGCATCCAGATGCACCATGCCCATCGGCGCTTGATCAAAGCTGTGGCTCTCACCCATCGTCTCTTCGATCGCCTGGGCCCTCAACCGCTCGGCTGCGCTGCGCAGGGTGATCACATACCCCTGGCGCTCGCCTCCCGGAGCTCCGAGCGGGGCAATCGAAACGTCCACCAGCCTGGCGGTCCCGTCCTTTTCGCTCAGAGTCCAGCCAAACTCCTCCACGGCGGCCACAGGCTCCTGGCCGCAGGGCAAGAGGAGGTGCCGCTGCCGTGGGTCGCTCAGGCTGAGAACCTCCCGCACCGGCCGGTTCTGGGCGCGCTTGTTCGACCACCCGGACAAGGCTTCGGCGGCGGCATTCATGAAGCGCACCGTGCCTTCGGACGAAACCATCACCACACCCTCGTGCATTCCTTCCACCGTCGAGGCCAGCTCTTGGTGCGATTCCCGGCGCGCCGCGTCCACCTTCGCCTTGTGCAACGCCATCCGCAGGGTTGCCTTCAGTTCCCGGCTCTGGAAGGGCTTGGTCAGATACCCGTATGGCAGTTCCCGCGCCGCCCGCGCCAGCGTGTCTTCGTCGCAGTAGGAGGTCAGAAAGATCGCCGGAACCTTGTATACGCTGCGCAGCAGCCGGGCCGTCTGCACGCCGTCCACGCTGCCCACGATGCGCACGTCCATCAGCGCCAGATCCGGCCGGCACAGCCCGGCCGCCGCCAGGGCTTCGTCGGCGCTCTCCGCCACGCCCACCACCTCGCACCCCAGCAGTTCGACTTCCTGCTTCAGGTCCAGGGCCACGATGGGTTCATCTTCGACAATCAGCAGTTTCCCTTTCACTCGACCTCTCCTTGACCGGCGCTCGATGCACACGCGGCAACCTCCCGCCGTTGCTCCGCCGGGCGCATTCGTCTCTTGGCTATTCCATCGCGCAAATGGCTGAAACCTTGAGCCCGTGCCAAAACCGGCCATCCCACCCCGGTCATTAGCCACAGCTAAAATTGGCTCAAGGACCCAATCTCCCCCTTCGCTCGCCTCTCTTCCTTGCCTGCCGCCACTCCCCGGTCCCTGTGCAGCCGGTCACACCCCCTACCCCCAGCCAGGGCGTATACTCGCGCCGTTTGTAACCCCGGAGAAGCCCATGACCACGCCACTCCTTCCTATCGATAAAATCGCCGCAAAGCTCTCCCTCTCCCCTGCCCACTACGAGTCCATCGGGACCTACGGCGCCAAGCTGCGCCTGGAACTTCTCGCCGACCCCGCCTTGCCCGTGCGCGGCAAGCTCATCCTGGTCACCGCCACCACGCCCACCGCCCATGGCGAAGGCAAGACCGTGGTCGCCATCGGTCTTGCCCAGGGTCTGGAGCGCACAGGACGCCGCGCCCTTGTCACCTCCCGCGAACCCTCCCTCGGCCCCGTCTTCGGGCTCAAGGGCGGAGCGGCGGGCGGAGGCCGCTCCCAGGTCGAGCCCAGCCAGAAGATCAATCTCCACTTCCACGGCGACTTTCACGCCATCACCTCTGCCCACAACCTGCTCGCCGCTCTGATTGACTCGCACATCTTCCACGGCAACGCGCTAGGGCTCAACCCCGCTCAGGTCACCTGGCCCCGCGCCCTGGACATGAATGACCGCGCCCTGCGCCGCATCTCGGTGGCCGAGGGCCAGAAGGGCGAGGGCGCCGACCGCGCCACCGGCTTTGTGATCACTGCGGCCTCTGAGATCATGGCCATTCTCGGCCTGGCCTCCAGCCGCGCCGACCTCCGCCGCCGCCTCGACGCCATCGTGATCGGCGTCTCCGGCGACGGCCGGCCTGTCACTGCTGCAGCTCTCGGAGCCACCGGGGCCATGATGGCCCTGCTCGCCGATGCCCTGCTACCCAACCTCGTCCAGACCACCGAGGGCGTCCCGGCCCTGGTCCACACCGGCCCTTTCGCCAATATCGCCCACGGCACCAGTTCAGTCCTCTCCCAGCAGATGGCCCTGCGCCTGGCTGACTATGTGGTCAATGAGGCCGGATTCGCCGCCGACCTCGGCGCCGAAAAATACTTCGACATCGTGATGCCCGGCTCCGGCATCGAGCCGGCCGCCGCCGTGCTCGTCACGACCGTCCAGAGCCTGCGCGGGCAGGGACAGGGCTCTCTTGAGGCCGGCTTCCCGAATTTTGAACACCACGTCCTCACCCTCCGCCGCTACGGCGCGCCCATTGTCGTCGCCATCAACCGCTTCCCCTCCGACACCGAGGCCGAGCTTGCCGCCATCGTTGCCGAGTGCGCGCGCCTCTGTGTTCCCTGCTCCTATGTCGAGGCCTTCGCCAAGGGCGGCCAGGGGGCCGTCGATCTCGCGGACCAGGTGGTCGCCGCCATCGCCGGAGACCCGGCTCCCACCGTCCGGCCCATCTATGGGCGCGAAGACTCGCCCAAGGAGAAGATCTTCAAGGTCGCCACCCTTGTCTATGGCGCACGGGAGATCGAGCTGAGCGGGCAGGCACAGCAGCAACTCGACCGCTTCGCCGCCTGGGGCTTCGCCGACTTGCCCGTCTGCATCGCCAAGACCCAGTACTCGCTCACCGACGACCCAAAGCGCCTCGGCGCGCCCACCGGCTGGACCCTCAAGGTCAACGACGTGCTGCTCTCGGCCGGCGCGGGCTTCCTGGTCGCCGTCTGCGGCAACATGATGCTCATGCCGGGGCTCCCCCGCGAACCGCGCGCTCTCGCCATCGACATGGACGCGGAGGGCAACATCAGCGGCGTTTAGGTACACTGGGCATCTCCGGGGTCATGCGGCCTTCCGCAACCCGCTGCCCCAACCGCCTCCATGCATCCAGGAGCTTCCCCATGCCCATCAAGACCATCATCGAGCCCTTCCGCATCAAGAGCGTCGAGCCCATCCGCTGGACCACCCGCGCCCAGCGCGAAAAGCTGCTCAAGGCAGCCCACTCAAACCTCTTCCTGCTCCCCGCCGACGATGTCCTGATCGACCTGCTCACCGACTCCGGCACGGGCGCCATGTCCACCCACCAGTGGGCCGCCATCATGGAAGGCGATGAAAGCTACGCCGGCAGTCGCAGCTTCGAGCGCTTCCGCCGCTCCGTGCAGAGCATCTGCGGCTTCAAACACGTGATTCCCACCCACCAGGGCCGCGCGGCCGAGCGCATCCTGTTTGGCGTCGCCTGCAAAAAGGGCGATGTGGTGCCCAACAACACACACTTCGACACCACCCGCGCCAACGTGGAGTTCACCGGCGCCGAGGCGGTCGATCTTGTTATCCCCGAGGGCAAGCAGCCCGCCCTCATCCACCCGTTCAAGGGCAACATGGACGTGGCCGCACTTGAAGCCCTCATCGGGCGCGTTGGCCGGGAGCGCATTCCCCTGGTCATGCTCACCGTCACCAACAACTCCGGCGGAGGGCAGCCTGTCTCCATGGAAAACGTGCGCCAGGTCAGCGCCGTCTGCAAGCGCCACGGCATCCCGCTCTACTTCGACGCCTGCCGTTTCGCGGAAAATGCCTGGTTCATCAAGCTGCGGGAAGACGGCTATGCCGACAAAACGCCCAAGGAGATTGCCCAGGAGATGTTCACCTATGGCGATGGGTGCACCATGTCGGCCAAGAAAGACGGCATGGCCAACATCGGCGGATTCCTGTGCACCAATGACGACCGCATGGCCCAGCAGGAGAAAGACCTGCTCATCCTCACCGAGGGCTATCCCACCTACGGCGGCCTGGCCGGACGCGACCTGGAAGCCGTCGCCGTTGGCATCCAGGAGGCCCTTGAAGAGGACTACCTGCGCTACCGCATCGCCTCCACGGCCTATCTGGGCGACCATATCGCCGCCGAAGGCGTGCCCATCGTCCAGCCGCCGGGCGGCCATGCCATCTATCTTGACGCCCGCGCCTTCCTGCCGCACATTCCCCCGGAGCAGTTCCCTGGCGTGGCCCTGGCCGCCGAGTTGTACCTTGAAGGCGGCGTCCGCTCGGTCGAGATTGGCACCCTGATGTTTTCAGGCTCGGCGCAGATGGATCTGGTGCGCCTCGCCATTCCCCGCCGCGTCTATACGCAGAGCCACATCGACTACCTGGTCGAAGTGATCCTGGAAGTCTGGGCCAATCGCGAAAAGATCCGCGGCATGAGGCTCACCTACGAGGCCCCTTTCCTGCGTCACTTCACCGCGCACCTCGAGCCCATGGCGTAGGGTATGCTCCCGTTGCAGCCGGGCGTCCCAGGTCTCGCTCTTGCTGCTGAGACCCGGAAAGCGCCCATCCTGCATGGCGAATCGCTTTATGCAACGCTCTTGGTGCGAAACAGAGCAAGGGCCATCAGGCCCAGGCCGGTGCCGAGCAGAAGCAGGCTGCCTGGCTCCGGCGTCACACCGATGAACTCCTGCGGCGTTCCGCCCCAGTTCTGCGAGCCGTCCTGCGGAACATAGAGTTGAAAATCCGAATAGACGTCCGCGGTCGGATGGTCCCTGACAAATGCCTGCGCTGCCAGCAGTTGATCGTTGTTGCCGCTCGACGGCGCCGTGGCAAACAGATACCACGCCGCATCCTGGTCGCTGGCGTTGTTTTGCGGGTTGACCATCGCGTCGTTCAGCAGCCACGCCGCCGCCTTTTCAGCGTCGGTCGAAATCGACTGAATGGTCGCCGTCCAGCTTTCACCCGACGTGATCTGGTTGTAGAAGCTGATGCACTCCAGCTTCACACCACTAACCGTCTCCCCCCCGCTGGTGATTGAGAAGTAGTAGGGATAGGCGTATTCGCTGCCCCCCGCCGACGTGTTGCCGCTGGTGCCTGTGAAGGTCAGGGTGACTGGATCCGCATGAGCCGCAACAGCACTGAATAGAGTGATGAGACAGAGCGAGATGACAGGGAGAAATGAACGCAGATTTGAATTTTTCATGGTTGAACCTTTCCTTGATTCCTCAGTGAAAGGCGAATCTTCAACACTTTGTGTCGATCCAGTCGGTCGGACAACAGGGGACCGCGCCCGGTCGCTTCCGCTGTATCAAGTCGATACGGCTTCTACTCTGCCCAGGTCAGTTTCCCGCCGCGATCACCTTCCGCGGCCAAGTTGACGATTGCCTTTGAGATCATTCAAAGCAAGACAATGACCAGAATCAAATCGCTCATAATACAGTGTTTATCTGCTTTATTGCATACGGAGTGGTAAATCATTTTCCACCTGCACGGAAACAAAGTGGAAACTTTCAGGCAGAAGTGGACAAAAATCCACTGCCGGACTCGGGGTTCGCTGCCGACCCCTTACGATGCCCGCTCCGGCTCGGCTTCCATATCGCCTGCCCCGGCTTCGTCCATTCCGCTCTCGTCGGCAAACAACTGCGCATCCGCAAAGCGGTAACCCACATAAACATCCGTCAGCAGATACAGGGGATTCGACGGGTCGTCCTCGATCTTCTTGCGCAACTGCCTGACAAACGTCCGCAGATACTCCACTTCTTCACGGCAGTCTGCTCCCCACACCGCCGTCAGCAGTTTGGCGTAGGTCACCACCCGCCCGGCGCGGCTCATCAGGCAGTGCAGAATATCGAACTCCTTGCGCGTCAGGTGCACCAGTTGCCCCCGCTTGGTGACCGTGCGCTTCACCGGTTCCAGGCGGATTTCGCCGATCTCGATCGGCGCGTCCTCGGCCCTTGCCGGAGCCTGCACCCTCCGCACCGCGGTGCGAATGCGCGCAATCAGCTCCCGTGTGCTGAACGGCTTGGTCACGTAGTCGTCCGCGCCCAACTCCAGCGCCTCCACCTTCTCTTCTTCGCCGTCGCGCACCGTCAGCATCAGCACCGGCAGCCGCGGCGCAAAGGCCCGGATGCGGCGCAGCGTCTCAATGCCTCCGATGCCCGGCATGTTGATGTCCAGCAGCACCACGTCGTGCCCGGACGAGCGCAAAAGTTGCAGCGCCTCTTCGCCGCGCGAGGCCTCGGCCACCTGAAACCCAAGTTCCATCAGGGGGGGGCGCAGCGCCCTGCGAATGGCCGATTCATCATCGACAAGCAGAATGCGGATGGCGGGCTTGTTCATCAATTACCTCTCTTCTGCGCGGGCGCCGGAATCGCCGCGAAAAACGTGGTGCCTTCATTCTCATCGCTCGTCACCCACACATAACCGCCATGGATGAGCGCGACCCGCTTGGCCACCGAGAGACCAATGCCCGTGCCTCCGGCCCGATTCGACTTTGTCGAGGAACGATAGTAGCGGTCAAAGATCCGCTCCCGGTCCGCCATGGGAATGACTGGCCCAAAGCTGTGCACGGAGAAGATGACCTCCGCCCGCCCCTGCGCCACGCGAATCGTGATGGTGGTCCCAAAGATCGAGTACTTGCAGGCGTTGTCAATGTACTGCGTGAGCAGCATCACCATCAACTGGCGGTCGCACTGGAGCACCATTCTGTCGTCGGAGATCTCGATGGATACCTTCATGCTCGCGAGGCGGTCGGCAAGGCTCGCCACCACCTCTTCAATCAGCGACGCCACCCCCACCCCGGTCGCGTGAACCGTCACCTCGCCCGCATCCAGCCGCGCCGTGGTCAGCAGGCGCGTGGTCAGGTTGCCCAGCAGTCCCGCCTGTTCGTCGATCAGTCCCACCAGGTCGGCCTGCGCGGGTGAAAGGCGCCCCATCTCGCTCAATCCCGTCGAGGCCGCGCGAATTGCTGTCAGCGGCGTTTTATACTCATGCGCCAGGCTGTCGAGCACCGTCGAGCGCAACTGCTCCGTGCGCCGCTCGGTCTCGATGCGGCTTTCGTTGGCAAAGGCGCGATAGCGATCAAAGGTAATCGCAATCAGCGAGGCGATGGCATTGTTTGTCAGCGGACTCGTATCGCCGCGCACCATCATGCTGCCGATGGGCACCGTGCCCAGCCGCACCACGCGCCGGCCCACGCCCGTGACGGGATCGTCGTCGGAGGTCTCGAAGTAGTAGACGTTCTGCGCCATCTCCTGCGCATCCTCGTGCCAGATTCCCGCTTGATATACCTGATGCAGGTCGGCGTCAAACACGGCCACCGCCTCCAGCGCAAATATCTCGTGAACGAGTTCGGCCAACTGCGGCCCCGGCTCGAGGTGAAGATTCATCTGCAGCGTGCGCCGCGTGAACTCGTAGAGGTCGTGCATCTGCCCGCCCCAGGACTCAGCCTCCCTGGCATGTCCTGTGACACGAGCCGACAACCGGCTCACCACCAGCGCCACCAGCACAAAGGCCAGCAGGCTCACCGTGTTCGCCGGGTCCAGGGCAAGGTTGGCCTCCGGCTGGCGCGTCGTCAAGTACCCGTGCACCACCACTGCCGAGAGCGACACAATCACCGCCTGCCAGAATCCGCACAGCAGCGCGATAGGCACCACGATCAGCATGTAGAGCAGAATCGACACCGGCAAAAGCCAGCCCGACCAGTGCGCCAGAGCTGCCACCAGCACCACGGTTACACAGCCCAGAGCGCACTCCAGAGTGAACAGCAGAATGCGCAGGCCCGAGCCGCGCGAGCGGTCGGCGCCAAACATGGAACGCACCGGAATGTAGCTTCCTGACAAGCGAACAGCCACCTGCTTCAGTCGGTTTGCATTCTCGTTGTTTCGGCCGCCTCCGGCCGCGGAAGTTGCAGAGCAACCCGTTCCCCGTCGCCTTGGGCCCTTCGAGTCCCAAGAGCACTCGCCACCGAGTGCGCGGGCGTCTTTGCCCCTTGAACCCCATGAAACTACACAGATTTTAACAGGCGGCTCTCTGCTGCCCCACGCGCGCGCACGTCTCCGCGCCGCCAGGCCTCAGGACTCTTTTTTGCAATCCTCATTTGTTCTTTATGGGGCGTTTGCCAATCTAGTGTTAATCCGCAACACCGGACCGCTTCGGGGGCAGGCACAGCACACGCACCACTTGCATTTCGCTATCCATGCGGCAAAACAGCGGCGTGGCCCCGATGGACAGGCCGGAACCAAGAAGCACCGGTCAGGGTGCATTGTTCCAACCCCTTCTTTTTCCGGGTGGATTCATTCCTGGTCATAGAACAACAACTCATCTCTCTGGAGGACACGTGCCGATGCTTTTGAACTCGACCCGCCTACTGCAAACTTTGACTGGTGTTGCCCTCGCTGCTGCCTTGACAGCCGGCGCACAGGCGCCCGCTCCGCCTGCAACGCCCGCACCTGCCGATCAGCCCGCCGCGGCCCCTGCCGCAGCGCCGGCCGCTCCCACCTGGAGTGTCGGCCCCATGGACGTCAGCGGCTTTATCGACGGTTACTACAGCTACAACCAGAACCGGCCCAGCAGCAGCGCCAACGGCCAGTCCAACGACCTTTATAACTTCAACGACAAGACTGACCAGTTCAATCTCAACGCCGCCAAGCTGACTCTCAATCACGATCCCGATCCGATCGGCGCCCATGTCGACTTCATCTACGGCCGCGCCAATACGCTTGTGAACACAGGCCAGGCTGACTATATCGAACAGGCGTTTCTCAGCATCAAGCCGCCCAAGGCCAAGGGTTTTGAACTGGACTTCGGCAAGTTCGTGACCTCGGCAGGCGCTGAAGTCATCGAGTCCAAAGACAACTGGAACTACTCCCGCTCGCTCCTCTTCGTGTGGGCCATTCCCTACTTCCACTTCGGCGCACGCACCTCAATGCCCGTCACGAAGACAGAGACCATCGGCGTGCAGGTCGTCAACGGCTGGAACAACGTGACCAAGTCCAACGGTGGCGCCACTGTTGGCGTTACCAGCGCATTCGTCAAGCCCAAGTACACCTGGAACCTCAACTACTACACTGGCCCGGAAAACTCCGGCACGCAAAAGGGCTATCGCAACCTCATCGACACAACGCTCCTGCTCACGCCCAACCCCAAGTTCAGCGCCTACATCAATTACGATTACGGCCAGAATCGCGATGCCAATGCAGCCCAGGAAGACACCCGCCTCAATCGCTGGCAGGGTGTTGCCTTCGCCGCCCGCGGGCAGGTCACGGGCAAGTCGGCGCTTGCAGGCAGGTTTGAATACTACAAGGACTACCAGGGCTTCGAGACTGGCCTTGCTCAGCAGGTGGATGAGTTCACAGCGACCTACGAGTACAAGTGGGTCGAGGGCCTTCTTGCCCGCTTCGAATATCGCCGCGACTGGTCGGATCAGTCTTTCTTTACGAAAGGAAACACGCCAGGCGCAGTCAAGGCTCAATCCACGCTCACCGCTGGCTTTGTCGCCTTCTTCGGCCCCAAGCGCTAACCCCCTCCACCTAACCCAGTTCCGGCCCGCGCATCGCGGCATGGCTGCGCCGGAACTGTACCGCCTTCTTCCTGCGGGCCTCCGTATCCACGGTCCGGATGCCCGTTCTTTTTCTCATCGATTCCTCATTTCATCTTTATTGCGTCAACCCTACGATTCAGTTAACTCGTTCAGCCAGCCCTGCATCGGCCCAAGTGGTTTCCACCCACGCGGGCGACTCAGACCAAAGTCCCGGAGGCCATCCACCGGGAGCAGCCATACACTTCACAACTTAGGAGATTGCTCATGGCAGATCAACAAGCACCACAGATGCAGGCCACCCTGGGCCTCACCGGGCTGACCAGCAACGCAATGGCCCTCATTGCCCCCGGCGCCTTCCTCTGGCTCACCTTCTTCATCCAGGCCACCACGGGTGCGGCGGGGCAGCCATCCACCGCTCCCTCCATGTGGTGGGGCATTCTGCTCGCGCTGCTCCTCTGCCTGGCCACTGCCGTCGCTTACGCCGAGATCTCCAAGCTCTATCCCGGCACCGGCTCCAGCTACTACTACGCGGAGCAGGCCCTGCTCTCCAAGGACAAGGCCTTCAAGTATGCCCGCGTCGCCAAGTTCATCGTCGGCTGGGGCTCTCACCTCTACTACTGGGTCTATCCCGGTGTGATGGTCGCCACCACCGGCATCTTCGTCGGCTATGTCGTCGGATTCCTCTATCCCAACTTCATCAGCGGCGGCAACCCCGGCCCGGTCTTCATGGCCCTCGTCGCGGTGGTCTTCTCCTTCTTCGTAGCCTGGATCGCCCAGAAGGGCGCCGGCGCCTCCACCGCCGTCAACCTGGCCATCAATATCATCCAGATCTCCGCGCTGCTGGTCTTCAGCGTTCTGGCCATCGGCTATCGCACCAGCCATCCCACGGGCTCTGCTGCATTCCAGTACGACACCCAGTCTCTGGCCACCTATACCTATCAGTTCGCCACCAACGCCAAGGACGGCACCCCCATCCGTGACGCCAGCGGAACCCCGCTGCCGCTGCTCGATGCCGCCGGCAAGCCCGTGCCCTACACCATCAGCTACCCTGACACGGACCCCGCCACCGGAAACCTGCTGACCCACCAAACAGCCGCATCGGTCGTCTCGCCCCACAAATTCAGTTGGGTCTTCATTCAGGCAACTGTCGCCATTCTCATCCTGGTCGGCTTCGAATCCGTAACCGCCATGGGCGGCGAGGCCAAGAACCCCACCAAACACATCCCCATCGCCGTCATCGCTTCGCTGTTGATCCAGGGGTTGATCTGCTACCTGATTGAGTACTTCGCAGCCAACTACTTCCTCAACTCGGGGTATACGATGCAGAGCGCGGCCGGCTCCGCGGCGCCCATCGGCGACATGATGATCATTGTCGGCGACGCGCTCCTCGGCCAGGGCCACGGCAAGTACTTCATGCTCGCTGAAGCGCTCACCGTCTTCCTCGCCCTCATCGGCACCACCCTGAGCTGCATGAACACCGGCGCTCGCGTGACCTATGCCATGGGCAAGGACGATGAAGCTCCCGAGCACTTCGGGATGCTCCACGCCGAGTCCCTCACCCCGCGTCGCGCCATCTGGACCCTCGCCATCATCTCGGCGGTCCTCGGTGTCCTCGCCGTATCGCTCGTCTTCGCCGACGCCAGCGCGCCCACCGACGCCACCATCGCGGCTCTGCCTCACGGCATCCTTTCCAGCTTCGGTTACACAACCCATGACCAGCTTGCGGCATTGCCCAATTCGCTGCTCACCATCACCCTCACCTCCAACTTCGGCACATTCATCCTCTATGCGCTGAGCTGCTTCCTCTGCATCGTGGCCTTCCACAAGCGCCCCGACTACAACGTCGTCCTCCACCTGCTGATTCCCGGATTCGGCTTGCTGGCCAACCTCACTTGCATGGGCTTCTACCTCGCCGGTCCCGTCTTTGGTCTGGGTACAGTGAAGGAACCGCTGCTTGCGCTGGGCATCTCCGCTGCCTGGGGCATCTACGGAGCCGTCTACTTCATCCGCGCCTCCAAGTCCAAAGGCAAGTCCGTCCTGCTCGCCTCCAAGTAAACCGCAAACCAACCTGACCGCATCTGCTGGGTGGCGTCTCCTCCGGCTTCCTTCAAAAAGAAGCCGGACCAAGGACGGCCACCCAGTGGTCTTTTCAAGCTGGACGTTTCACAATCGAATAGGCATCTCTCGCGCACCAGCGGGAATATGCCCCAGGTATCCGCGCCCATGTTGGATGTTCAGTTCGGCCAGGCAAGCGATTTCGGCAAAGTCCGCAAGAACAACGAAGACGCGATGGGCTCTTTCATTCCCTCCTCGCGCCAGCAGTCCCGTTCCCACGGCTTTCTCTTCGCGGTAGCCGACGGCGTCGGCGGCATGGACCTCGGCGAGGTCGCCTCCGCCACCGCCATCGAGACCGTCACGCGCGAGTTCGGTGAAGCAGCCTCCGGCAGCATGTTGATCAGCCTGCTGCCCCGCCTTGTGCAACACGCCAACGCCGCGGTTCACGACCGCACGTTATCGCCTGAGTTCCGCGGCAAAAAGATGGCGACCACGCTCGTCACCTGCGCCCTCCGCCACGACCAGGCCATCGTCTCCCACGTCGGCGACTCGCGCTGCTATCTCATTCGAGACGGGCGCACGCGCCAGATCACCCAGGACCACACCTGGGTCAACGAACAGCGCAAGATGGGCCTGCTCACCGTCGAAGAGGCCGCCAGGTCCGACTCGCGCCACGTCCTCATCCGCTCTCTTGGACCGGAGATGTTCGTCTCGCCCGACACAACGGCTCTGACGGTGCTCCCCGGCGACGTGCTCGTGCTCTGCACCGACGGCATGCACGACGAGATGAGCGAGGCCGAGATGGCCCGCATCGTCACCCAGAACAAGCCCATGGAAGAGGTGGCCCGCGAACTGGTGGCGCGCGCCGTTGAACTCGATGGCGGCGACAACACCACCGCCCAGGTCATCCGCGTCCGCGCCGTCGAGCAGGTCGGCATGTACCGCGGACGCCCCTACCGCCTGCCGTCGATGTAAAGGGCCGTCCGCATATTTCCGGGTGCCTTACGGAACCTTTACCCTTTTTGCGCCCTTTCCCGATACAGTAGAAGAAGTTAACTTGATGGAGTACGCCGCTCGATGGGCTTTCTTGACACCGTAGATACAGGTTCGATGATCGACTTCTACCGCATTGATGCGCCCGTTGCCCGCAGCGGCATGGCGTCCATCTTTCGCGCCACCGATACCCGCGACAACCGCCAGGTCGCCATCAAGATTCCTCACCCCGACATGGAAGCCGATCCCATCCTCTTCGACCGCTTCAAGCGCGAAGCGGGCATCGGCGAAAAGCTCGACCATCCCATGGTCATGCGCGTCTTCGGCGGCGAAAAGCGCTCCCGCATCTACATGGTCATGGAGTGGTGCGAGGGCCGCCTGCTGCGCAGCATCCTCGACGAGGGCCGCATGCCCCAGGATCGCGCCATCCGCATCGCCATTCAGGTTCTCGACGCCCTCGACTACATCCACGCCAACGGGGTTGTCCACCGCGACCTGAAGCCGGAAAACATCATGGTGGACGAGCACGACCACATCAAGCTCATCGACTTCGGCATCGCCGGCGACTCGGCCGCCCGCCGCCTCACCTATGCCAACTTCACCGCCACCCTGGGCACGCCCAACTACATCTCGCCCGAGCAGGTGCAGGGCAAGCGCGGAGACGGGCGCTCCGACATCTACGCCGCCGGCGTCATCCTTTACGAGATGCTCTCCGGCAAGGTTCCCTTCACCGGCCCCTCGCCCATGGCTGTGATGAACGAGCGCCTGCTCAACTACCCCATCCCCCCCAGCGTGGCCGAGCCGGGCATCTCCCCGCAGTTGCAGGAAGTCCTCTATCGCGCCCTCGAGCGCGACCCGCGCAACCGGTACCCGCGCGCGCACGACTTCCAGCGCGATCTCGAACATCTCGATGAGGTCGGCGCGGAAGACCGCGTCGAGCTCCGCGACTGGCAGAAGCGCAAGTCCCAGACCTCACGCAAGATCATCTACTATGCGGCTCTGGCCCTCATCCCCGTGGCGGTGCTGCTGGTCATGATCCTGCTGGCACGCCACAAGTAGTCCAAGCCAAAGCCTCTCTCTCAAGGTCCCATCCCGGCACGCGCCGCAATGGGACCTTGGATTCCCGCGCGTGACAAACTACGCGGCAACCTTGGCGCACTCCGCCGCGCAGGCCGCGCACGACTCGGCGCACGCCTTGCACGTGGGATGCTGCGGATGCCTGGCGCACTCAGCCTCGCAGCTCTTGCAGATCTCCCCGGCCACCTTTGCATATTGGGCCAGGTGAGGCGAACCCTGCGCCGCCAGCGCCCGCAGGCCGCCGCAGACCACGGCCACTTCGCGCGACGTCGCCGCGCACTCCACCAGCGTCTTGTCTCCCTCCGCCAGCATTGCGATGCAGTGGCCAACGCACGCCTCGGCGGCGCTCGAACAGGCGCTCGCGGCGTCCGCCAGTGCCTGATACTTCCCGCTCCCGGCATGGTGGTGATGTTCGGTTTGAGCAAGCGACGGGAGCGCGCCCGCGGTTACCGCGGCCACTCCCAGCGCACAAAGCATTTCGCGACGATCCATTGGTCGTTCTCCTGTAAACCTGTGTAACACATCGTGCGAGACGGACGCCATGCATGGAAGGGACAATCCTTGCGGCCATTCATCAAACCGAAACATGAGGCGCAATCCTCAACAGGCGGGACCGTTTTGAACTGCCGAACCATGCGCAGCATCCCAAGCGCCGACCCGCTCAAGTGCTAAACTTGGGAGCAATTCCGGCAAAGTTGTTGGGCTCGCTTTTAGACCTCCATGCAATCGGTTCCCCAACCGCCGGCGGAGTCCTCCACAGGTTCGTCCCCAAGAGGAGAAGCAATGACCCGCAAATCCTTCCGCTCCCTGCTCTATTCCTGCGCGGTAACTCTGCTTCTGGGCCTTTTGCTTTCCGTCGGCGCCGCCGCCTTGGCGCAAAGCCGCAGCAGCGCCGCCCCGCAGGCCGCCGATGCGGCCCGGTTCGTTACGCTCCAGGGCAATACCCATCCCCTCGCGCAGCCGCAATTTGACCGTGGAGCCGTCCCCGCATCCATGCCCGCAGAACGCCTCCTGCTCGTCCTCCGGCGCAGTCCCGACGCCGAGGCAGCCCTGCAAACATACTTGGACGCCGTCCAGAATCCCCGCTCTCCACTCTTCCGCAAGTTCATCACGCCTGACCAGTTCGGCAAGCTCTACGGTCCACCGGACAAGGACCTCAACATCGTGCAGGCATGGCTGCATGCCCAGGGATTCACCGTCAACCAGATCAACAAGGGCCGCACGGCCATCGAGTTCTCGGGAACCGCGGGCCAGGTCGGGCAGGCCTTTCGCACCAGCATTCACCGCTACCTCATCGGCGGCGAATCTCATCTTGCCAACGCCACCGACCCTGTCATCCCCGCCGCTCTCGCCCCTCTGGTCGCCGGCGTCGCCAGCCTCCACGACTTCCGCCCGCGACCCAATCTCCTCAAGGGACCCACCGCAACCTGGAACCCCGCCGAGCGCCGCTTCCAGCCCGACCTCACCGTCACCAGCGGCGGCTCTCACTATCTGTTCCTGGCGCCCGGCGATGCGGCCACCATCTATGACACCCCGACGTCGATGAACGCCACGCTCGTCGCGGGCCACGCCCAGTTCGATGGCTCCGGCGTCACCATCGGCATTGCCGGCGACACCGACCTCGATTTCACCGGGCTGTTGAATTATCGGAGCCTTTTCGGATTGCCGCCCGACCCCCTCACCATCGTCTATGACGGCAACTACGCCAATCTGCCGGTTGGTGCGGATCAGACCGAAGCCTTTCTCGATACCGAGATCTCCGGCGCTCTTGCTCCCGGCGCCCACATCAACTACTACACCGCCGGCGACACGGCCTTTCAGTCCGGGCTCTTCCTCGCCATCTACCGCGCCATCGACGACAACAACGTTAACATCCTCAGCGTGAGCTTTGGCGCCTGCGAACAGGGCCTCGGCGCAGCGGGCAATCTCCAGGTCCTCAATGCCTGGCAACAGGCCGCCGCCCAGGGCATCGCCGTCACCGTCTCCACCGGCGACTCCGGCTCCGCGGGATGCGACAACCCCAACACCGAGACCGTCGCCACCCAGGGCCTCGCCGTCAACGGACTCGCCTCCACGCCCTATAACATCGCTGTCGGCGGCACGGACTTCGACGTGCTCAAGAGCCGCTTCTCCAGCTATGCCAGCGCCACGAACGGCGTCAACTACAACTCGGCCCTCAGTTACATCCCGGAGAACCCCTGGAACAACTCCACCGACGCCAACGGCAACCTCAACTCCAACTTCGAGGCCACCAACAGCCGCGGCCAGAGCAACATCGTCGGCGGAGGCGGAGGCGTCAGCAGCTACGGCAGCGTGGACGCACTCGGCAATCAGTCCCCCTATCCCAAGCCCGCCTGGCAGCGCGCCTTTCCTCTCAGCGCCACCGGCACGGCGCGCGACCTGCCCGATGTCTCGCTTCTCGCCGCCAACGGTGCCTATGGCGCCACCTGGGCGGTTTGCGGCTCCTCCAACTGCACCGGCGCCAACCCCACCATCAGCGGAGTCGGCGGCACATCCGCCTCTGCCCCAGCCTTCGCCGGAATCCTTGCCCTCGTCAATCAGAAGATGGGCGCGTCCAATCGTCTGGGGCAGGCCAACTGGGTCCTCTATCAGCTCGCCCAGAAGACGCCCTCCGCCTTCCACCAGGTCACCACCGGCAACATCTCCGTCTACTGCGCCCCTGGCAGCCCCGACTGCGCCGCCAACAGCTTCCTCACCGGATACAACGCGGGCACGGGCTACAACTTCGCCACCGGATTGGGCAGCGTCGATGTGACCAAACTCATCGATAGCTGGGACAACTCCGCCCTCGCCTCCACGCAAACCGTTCTCAGCCTCGACAAGACGGTCTTTACCCACGGCGACACCGTCCAGTTCACGGCCACTGTCAACCCCGCCGCGGCCACCGGCGATGTATCCATCGTCAACAACGCCGCGTCGCAGCCCGTCACCTCTTCCAATGCCTCCGGCGCCAGCCTCCCGCTCGCCGCCGGTTCAGCCGCCGGCAGCTACACCCACTTCCCCGGCGGCGCCTACAACGTATTCGCCACTTACGGCGGAGACGGAAGCTACGCCGGCAGCACCTCCACCGGCGTCGGCGTCACCGTCGCCCCGGAAGACAGCATCGTCAACCTCCAGGCCTACACCATTGCTTCCAACTACCAGTTGGTCAGCCTTGCCGGGCAGACCGTTCCCCTGGGAACCTTCGTCAGCCTGAACGCTCAACCGTACGGCAAGTCCGAGGCCGCTACCGCCAATCCCGCCAGCGACGCCACCGGCCAGATGGTTTTCTACGATGCCATCGGTGGGGGGCAGCAGACTTCTCTCGGCAACACCGCCATCGACTCAACTGGCAATGCCGAGGTCAACACGGTAGGGCTCAAGGCCGGCGCCCACTCCCTCACCGCAATCTACGACGGCGACCGCAGCTACAACCCCTCTCAATCCGCCCCTCTCAACTTCACCGTCGCTCTGGCTTCCACAACCCTCACGCTTACATCCAGCAGTTCGTCCATCTTCAGCGGCGGCTTTACCCTCTCCGCAGTCATTCACGCCAATCTCCCCAGCGGCGCGCTCCAGCCCTACGGCGCCGTCACCTACACTGACACCACCAACAACACAGTCCTCGGCACCAGTTCCCCGGCTGTCTCTACTCCGTGCGCTGCCAGTCTCACCCTGTGCCTCTCGGTCCCGCTCGACGTGAACGTTAGCCAACTGACCCTCGGCCCAAACAGCATCGTCGCCAGCTACAGCGGAGACAGCAACTTTCTCGCCTCCGGTCCCACGGCGCCGTTCACTGTCAACTGCGTTGCCGGCTGCGGCAACGGCACCGGACAGACCATTTACCTCAGCTTCTACCAGATGACGCCGGGCGGAACCATCGGGGCCGGGGGCACCATCACCACCTCGGTGGATGTATCACCGAACGGCGGATTCACCGGAGCCGTCAACCTCTCCTGCTCCGTGGCTGGAAAGAACGCAGGCGACAGCAAGATTCCCACCTGCAGCTTCAACCCCGCGCAGGTCACGGTGGCCAACGGCCTTGCCTCTGCATCCACCCTGACCATCAAGACCACAGCGCCCGCCACCACCAGCGCCGGCCGCGCGGCAAAGCCCTTTCCCTGGTCCGCTCCGGCAACTGCCGCCTTCGCCCTCTTGCTGTTCTTTGGCCTTCCCACCCGCCGGGCGAGGACGCGCGCCTTTCTCGCATTCATCCTTCTCTTCTCTGCCTTTGCATCGGTCACTGCCTGTGGTGGCGGCGGCGGGGGAAGCGGCGGAACCACACCCCCGCCCGTCGTCACCCC
Source organism: uncultured Acidobacteriaceae bacterium (assembly GCA_903849645.1). GTDB lineage: Bacteria > Acidobacteriota > Terriglobia > Terriglobales > Acidobacteriaceae > Telmatobacter. The sequence goes on from CAINJJ010000037.1 coordinate 164,807, forward strand.
CGGCACCACGCCGGATATCTACACCATCACCTTCAACGCCGTCGACGCAGCCACCGGCACCGTCACCGCGCAGGACTACTTCAACATCACCGTCAACTGACCGCCTCCTTCTGATCCCAACGGCGGATGATGAGCGACCTGTGTCCGCGCTCTCCGGTGGGTTAATCTCAAGAAGGTGCGCATCCTCCTCCGCATCGGGTGAACCGCTTGATTGTTGAAATCGAAAAACTCACAAAGGTCTTTGAATCCCGGCTCCGCGTGGTCGCTGTAGACGGCATCGACCTCGAGCTCAAGCAGGGCGAGATCTTCGGCCTGCTCGGCCCCAACGGCGCCGGCAAAACCACCACCATCTCCATCGCCACCACCCGCACCCTGCCCACCAGCGGCACGGTCCGCATCGCCGGCATCGACGTGGTGCAGCATCCCGCCCACGCCCGCCGCCACATCGGCGTCGTGCCCCAGTTCAACACCCTGGACCGCTCCCTCACCGTCTACGAAAACATCTACTTTCACTGCCTCTACTTCGCCATGAGCCCGTTGCAGGCCAGGGCGCGCTCGCTTGAACTCCTCACCCAGTTCATGCTCACCGAGCGCAAGGACGTCTATCCGGCGCAGTTGTCGGGCGGCCTGGCGCAGCGTGTTCAGATCGCCCGCGCCATCGCCCATCGCCCCACCGTCCTGTTTCTCGACGAGCCCAGCGCCGGCCTTGATCCGCAGAGCCGCATGGCCATGTGGACCGCCGTGGAGAGCCTTCGCAAGGAAGGCATCACGGTCCTGCTCACGACCCACTACATGGAAGAGGCCGACCAGCTCTCCGACCGCGTGGCCATCATCGACCATGGCCGCGTTCTCGCCCTCGGCTCGCCGGAAAAGCTCAAGTCCACCTTCGGCGCGCAGACCATCTTCGACCTCAAGCTCAAATCCCACGAGGGACTTGCTGAACTCGCCGCTGCCTTCACCGCCCGTCAGGACGTCACTCGCGCCGAGGTCACAGCCGACGGCCTGCGTGTCATTGCCGCGGCGGGCGCGGACGGCCTGCTCCCCGAACTCGTGCAGGCGGCCGCCGGCCTGGGCCTCCGCGACCTCGCCATCACCGAGCCAAGCCTCGAAACCGTATTCATTCGCCTGACGGGGAGGGATCTGCGTGAGTAATCTGGACCTGAAGCCGGGAATGTTTCTCAAGTCCTTCACCGGGCTCTTTCTCCGCGACCTGCGCGTGCTGCTGCGCGAAATCGCCCCCTTTCTGCTGCGCGTCGGCATGCAGCCACTGCTCTTCCTCTTTGTCTTCACCTTCATCCTGCCCCGCATGGGCGGCGGCAACCCGATGGCCCCCGCCGGCGGGGTCAACTTCGGCACCATCATCCTGCCCGGCCTCATGGCCGTGGCCATCATGTTCTCCGGCATCGCCGCCGTGGCCCTGCCCCTCTCGTCTGAGTTCGGCATCACCCGCGAGATCGACGACCGCGTCATGTGCCCCCTCCCCCTCTGGGCCGTCGCCCTGGAAAAGGTCTGCTTCAGCGCCCTGCAGAGCATCGTCGCGGCCCTGCTGGTCATTCCCATGGCCCTCTACATCCCCGCCGTGCCGGTCCACGCAGAGATCCACAACTGGTTCCTGCTCGCCATCGTTCTCGTGATGGCCAGCCTCCTGGCGGGCTCCCTGGGCCTCGTCATCGGGTCCACCGTCAGCCCCAAGCACATCGGACTCGTGTTTTCCATCATCGTGGTCCCCATCACCTTCCTCGGCTGCGTCTACTACCCGTGGGCCTGGCTCGACAAGATTCCCTGGCTCCAGATGGGCGTCCTCATCAACCCCATCGTTTACATGAGCGAGGGGCTACGCGCCTCCGTCACGCCCGGAATCCCCCACATGCCCTGGTGGGCCATCCTCATCGCCCTGGTCTTCTTCACCGCGGCTCTGGGACGGCTTGGCCTGCGCGGCTTTTTGAAACGGGTTCTCTCCTAGGCGTACCATCAATGCAGGGCCTCTCCCGCTCTGAAACGCCCCTCCGTTGCTTCCCGGCGCTGCTCCTCTGCGTCGATGGATGATGCGGAGCGCGTATTGTTTTGCTCTTGTTTGCCGTAAAGCAAATTGCGAGAGGCAGAACCGGCATACGATGGTGCTCGCGGGCAAGTTTCCAGGAAGACAGGGGTTGAAGAGCGCGGCCCGTCGGTCTTCGGGTTTTTCCGGCGAATCTGTGAGAGTCCGGTCCCCCCGCAAGAAGGCGGTACGTGCGTTGCTGCGAGTGATGCGAGATTCCAAATTGGGGCAGCCCCCGAGGCCGAGTTCCGGGAGATTGGCCGCACGGCTGCGCTTCGCCACACGGATGGCAGCGCCCGCCCTGCTGCTCCTTGCCGGATGCGGCGGCGGACTCGTGGCCGCCAATCCCGCCAACGCCACCTTCTTCATCACCCCCGGCTCCGCGGCCATTGACACCAACTGCACCGGATGCAACGCCAACAGCACCGGCGGCGCAGCCGTGCAGCAGTTCACCGCGACCCTCGCCAGTGGAGGCTCGGCTCCCGTCTCCTGGTCCGTCTCTGGCGGCGACCCCACCAGCGGTCCCGGCGCCATTACCTCCACCGGCCAGTACACGCCTCCCAGCTATCTCACCGCCGACCGCGCCGATGTCGTGGTCACCGCCACCCTGGACGCGGACCCCGCCGTCAAGGCCAGTACGCGCATCTCCGTCTCTCCCGGCTTCCTGCAGCCCCTCACGCCGGAGAACGTCGCCCTCGGCGCGAATGGAACCGTCACCCTCACCGGCGTCCTCTCTGAAGCCGGCGGCGGCGCCTCCATCCGCTTCTCCCTTGCCGGCTCCCCCGATGGCCAGGGCATCGGGCAGGGCGCCCTCGGGCCAGCGAACTGCCAGCGCGGCAGCCAGGCCTTCACCTCCTGCACGGTCGTCTACACGGCCCCCGCCACCGTGCTGGCCAATGCGGCCACCTATGTCGTTGCCTCGGTGGGCCTCTCGCCTTCCCGCGCCACGGCGGCCATCCTTGTGAACGCCGCCGGGGTCATGAGCAACCCCTCCGGCCACCAGGGCCAGATGACCGGCGCCATCCAGCTCGGCAGCTCCGGCGGCAACAACGCCGACTATGACACCCAGGGCCGCCAGATTATGGACTGCTGCAGCGGCACCCTCGGCGCGCTCGTTCAGGACTCCGCCAGCAACCTCTACCTGCTCAGCAACAACCACGTCCTGGCCCGCAGCGACCACGCCGCCCTCGGCGACTCTGTCATCCAGCCCGGCCTCATTGACAACAACTGCACCCCCTCCGGACAAGGTCCCGGCGTGGCTCCCGTGGCCTCCCTCAGCGCCTGGCTTCCCCTCTCCGCCCGCCAGACCAACGCCGACGCCGCCATCGCCCAGGTCACCTCCCGGTCGGTTGACCCCTCCGGCGGCATTCTCGAGCTGGGCGCGCGCCAGCCCGACGGCTCACTCGCCGCCGCGCCTCCAGGCGTCTCCTCCACCGGCGGCAAGGGCGAGGCCGCCACGCTCGACCTGCGCGTCGCCAAGAGCGGACGCACCACCGGACTCACCTGCGGCGGCATCTCGGCCATCGACCTCGACGTCACCGTGGACTACTTCTACGACTGCGCCGAGACCCGGCCGTACCTCACCAAGACCTTCAGCCGCCAGTTGGCCATCAGCGGCAACCAGTTCAGCGATGCCGGCGACTCCGGCTCCCTGGTTGTGGATGCGGCCAACGCCGAGCCGGTCGGCCTCTACTTTGCCGGCGGAACCGACGTCAGCGGCGTCAGCCAGGGCGTGGCCACCCCCGCTCCTGAAGTCCTCAGTGAACTCGCCGCCCAACCCGGCTCGGGCGCGGCCTATACCTTCGTCGGAGCCGCCGACCACGCTGTCAGTTGCCTCAACTACGGCAACAGTACGCTCGCCTCAGCCCAGGCGCGCGCCCTCAGCGACGCGGAGATTGCGCGCGCCCAGCAGGCGCTCGCCGAGGCTCGCCTTCTCGTCAATCCGGCTCTCGGAATCCTGGGCGTCGCCACCGGCAAAAGCAGTGACCACGCCGGCCAGGCCGCCATCCTCGTCTTTACCGACGAGAATCTGGCCGTCAGCGTGCCGCCCACGGTCGCCGGCGTCCGCACTGTGGCCATTCCCACCACGGCGCGGGCTGTCTCTCTGGGAGCCGCCCCGCTTACCGCGCTGGAGGCGCTTCCTTCCGGCCCCGCCATCCCTGCCTCAGCGCTCAACGCGGCCATCGCCGCCAAGCAGCGCATCGCCGCCGGCCTGATGAAGCAGAATCCAGCCTTTTTCGGAGTGGGCGTCGGCCAAAGCCTCGACAACCCCCGCGAGGCGGCCCTGATTGTCTACGTCGATCGCAGGCAGGCACCTGCGCAGATGCCCGTCACCCTGGAAGGCCTGCGCGTGCGCTATATCCTGATGGACCGGCTCCATGTCACGCGCTCTTACGCCGCGCCCTTCAAGCCGGGCCGCCACTGCGCTCCCCATCCGGTACCTGAGAACACACAGAGCTTCGACCCGCTCCGCCCGCTGCCACTCAAGCTCGACTGACGACCATCCAACCTGCCGTCAACTGTCCTTGCGATAGAGCAGGTCGCGAATTGCCTTTCGCCGCGCCTCGTTCACTTCGCTCGCGGCCTTGCGTTCCTCCGCATCCTGGCGCAGCTTGTCGGCGCCCGCCATGGCCTCGGGCGTACTGCACTCCCAGCAACGGTTGGCGAAGCCCGGCTTGTCCGGCCTGAGCTCAAACTCCTCGCCGCAGATGCTGCATGTCTTGATCGGAAATGCCATAGAGAGAAATCATAACGCCGAACTGCGCCTGAATTCCCCGGCCGCCGGCCTCTGATTCCCGCTGCGTCTCAGGATGCGGGCGGCCTCGTCGCTGTCAGGCTCTCGTCGTCGGGTAAAAACAGTTGAAACACGGTGCCCGATCCCTTGCCCTCCTGCGCCGTCCGGCTGCGCACGTGCACGGTGCCCCGGTGTTTCACAACGATCTCCTGGCTCACCCACAAGCCCAGGCCCGTGCCCGTATCCAGCTTGGTGGTAAAAAATGCCTCGAAGATGCGGCGCCTCACCTCCGGCTCCATCCCCTGGCCGGTATCCGCAAAGGTGAAGCGGACCCCCCTGGTCCCTTCTTCCTTCCAGCTCTGCGACCGCCGCGCGTGAATCACCAGCCGCCCGTCGTCGCTGCTGGCGTCGATCGCGTTGCCCACCAGGTTGGCAAACACCTGCCGCACCTCCCCGGCAAAGCAGAACAGGTCCATCCGCGGGTCGTACTCCCGCTCAATCTTGATATTCATCGTGTTCAGCCGCCCCTGGTAGAGGCTCAGCACCGAGTCGAGCAGCTCCGCCATGTTGGCCCGCGCCGGCAGCGTCGACTGCCGGTAAAAGCGCAGCGTCTGCTGCGTGATCTCCGCAATCCGCCGCGCCTCGTGTTCCGCCATCACCACATAGTTCAGCGCCGGATCTTCAAGCTGGCAGAAGTTGCGCAGCAGGTAGAGCAGGTTCGTGATCGCCTCCAGGGGATTGTTGATCTCGTGCGCCACCGACGCCGCCAGCCTGCCCGTCGCGGCCAGCTTCTCGGTCTTTCGCAGCGCCTCTTCACTGCGCTTCCGCTCGCTCGCGTCCAGCACAATCACGCCTACCCAGCGCACCAGGTTCGGCGTTGGCCGCACCGGATAGGCGCTGGCCAGCCAGGTCCACGCGCGGTCTGGGTTCCCGCCGTGGCTGTTCAGTTCCACATCGCGCACCGGCCGCTCTTCGGCAATCACCGTGAGCACCGTGTTCTCCAGTTGCTCGGCCACCGGCTGGGGCAGCACTTCAGGCAGAGTCCTCCCGAGGTGCCGACTCAGGGGCACACCCGTCATGTTGGCAAAAACCTGGTTCACCCGCACAATCCGGCAGCGGCGGTCAAAAAATGCCAGCCCGATCGGCGCGTTGGCCAGCATCGAGTCCAGCAGAGAAAGCGTATCGTTCAACCCGTGCCGCTGCTCCTCGATGGACGCATACATCCGGTTGAAGGCCTCGATAAGGTTCCCCAACTCGTTGTGAGCCACCACCGGCAAAGGGAAGTTTGCAGTGCTCTCCGGCGACTCCATCAGGGCGCGCGTCCCGCGGTGCAATATCTCCAGCGGCCGCGCGATCGAACGCGTCAAAAGCACCACCAGCACGGCCGATGACGCGATCCAGATCAGTCCAAAGATCAACGTGCCGCGCCAGATCAACCGGATCTGAAGCTGGTCCCACTTCTGATCCGTCTCCACCCATGCATAGCCCTTCAACTGATGGTTGACATAGATCGCCTTCACGCCTTCCCAGCGATTCCCGCTGATGCGAAAGGCCCTGGGCTCTTCATGGCGCACCTGAGAGATCTGCGCCAGCTCCACCTCGTCCAGCACGGTCTCGCTGGCCTGGCCGCTGCTCACATACAGCACTTTGCCGGCTGTGTCTGTCACCTTGGCGGTCTCCACCGTAGGCGACTGGCCCATGATCCTCACCGTCAGCTCAATCCATCCAGGTTTGTCCTGCTCCATCGCCTCCCTGGCCTGGATGGCCACGGAGTCCGCCTGGTGCACCAGCCGCTGCTTCGCATGACGGTAGATTTCGTTGGTCTGCTGGCGCGTGAGCAGAAATGCAAACAGCCCGATCGACAAGGACTCGAGCAGCACCAGGCCCAGGAACATCTGCCACCGAATCGAACGCGGCCACCAGCGCATTTGCACTCCTTCCCATCTCTCCAAAACCAGAGTGCCCCGCGCCACGTCTTCCAGGCTCATCCGGCGTACTGTTCTACATAGATGCCAGCGCCGCCGCTATCTGTCGCCCATGAAAGCGGCCGTTTTCAATAAAGATTTCATTCGTCCGCGAACCGGCCACAATCACCCCGGCCAGGTAGATGCCGGGAATGTTGCTCTCCAGAGTCTCAGGGTCGCACACCGGCCGCCGATCCACGCCGTCGAACCGCACCCCCGTCCCCTCCAGAAAATCAAAATCCGGATGGTAGCCCGTCATCGCAAACACAAAGTCGTTGGGCAGGGTCACGTGGCCCTCCGGCGTCTGCAGCGCTACGGAGTCCGGCGTAATCTCCACCGCCTGCGCGTTGAAATAGGCCTTGATCTCCCCGTTCTTGATCCGGTTCTCGATGTCCGGCTTGATCCAGTACTTCACATGGCGGTGCAACTCGCTCTCGCGATGCACCAACGTCACCCGCGCCCCGCTCCGCCACAACTCCAGCGCGGCAATCGCGGCCGAGTTCTTGCCTCCAATCACCAGCACGTCCATCCCGAAAAACGGGTGCGGATCGAAGTAGTAGTGGTGCACCTTGCTCAGGTTCTCGCCCGGTATGTCCAGGTAGTTGGGCAGGTCGTAGTAGCCGGTCGCCATCACCAGCTTCCGCGTATGCAGCAGCCCCGGCCGCCCAAACCGGTCCAGCGTGTGCACCGTGAAAGCCCCGTCCGTCCCCGACACCCGCTCCACGCGATGATATTGCCGCACGTCGAGCCGGTAATGCGCCGCCACCTGCCGGTAATACTGCAGCGCCTCGTTCCGCGTTGGCTTGGGGTTTGGGCTGGGAAACGGAATATCGCCGATCTCCAGCAGCTCCGGCGTGGTGAAAAACGTCATGTGCGCCGGGTAGTGGAACAGCGAATTGCAGACGCAACCCTTGTCCACAATCACCGGCCGCAACCCCGACTTCTTCGCCTCTATCGCGCAGGCCAGGCCCGTGGGCCCCGCGCCCACCACCAGAACGTCAAAATACTCGGGCATCTCCGCCGCGGTCTCCAGGGGAACGTCGCTCATCCAACTAGCTTAGGGCATCCTGCCCCGCTGCGGGAGCATTCGCCTGGGAACTCAAAGCCGCCAGCGAAATTGAACAATGGTAGAATGGTAGACAAATATGGTAGAAAGGTGGACTTCAATGGGGATAAACATCAAAAACCCCGCTGCCGAGAATAAAATCCGTGAGCTCGCGGCTTTGCGGGGTGTAAGCCTTGTAGTGGCCGTGTCCGAGGCCGTGGAAAGCGAGATCATCCGAGAAAAGTCGAGTCAGCGCAAAAGGAAGTTCATGGCGGAATGGCTGAGGGAAGTCAGTCGCGAGACGGGGCCAATGATGAACGACGGCAAGACCTCCAAGGAACTGATGGATGAGCTCTACGACCCTGAAACCGGGCTGCCGGTATGATCGTCGACACGTCGGCCCTGATCGCAATTCTCAAGAATGAACCGGAGGCGGAAGCCTTTTCAGTTGCGCTGGAAGCAGCAAAGTTGGTTCGCATCTCAGCGGCATCCTATCTTGAGTCCAGAATCGTTGTGGGCCGATACAAAAATCCAATTCTCACGGCCCGACTGGAGGAACTCCTCGAGAACCCCGGGCTCCTGATCGAACCGGTAACCGCAGTCCAAGCAAAGATCGCGTGGCAGGCCTACCGTAACTACGGCAAAGGCAGCGGCCACCCCGCCAACCTCAACTTCGGCGACTGCTTCAGCTACGCGCTGGCCCGCGAAAAGCGCGAGCCCATCCTGTTCAAGGGCGACGACTTCAACCACACCGACCTGCGCATCGCACTGCCGCAGTCATAAGCGCCCCTCTTCCATTACCCTGTTAGAGCGTTCTGAAGAGGAGTCCCCCATGACCGTCATCCGCCAGGAAGATTTCATCGCCAGCGTCGCCGGCGCGCTGCAATACATCAGCTACTACCACCCAGTCGATTACATTACCTCGCTCGCCAAAGCCTATGAGCGCGAAGAATCCCCCGCCGCCAAAGACGCCATCGCGCAGATTCTCATCAACTCCCGCATGTGCGCCGAGGGCCATCGGCCCATCTGCCAGGACACCGGCATCGTCACCGCCTTCCTCAAGGTCGGCATGGACGTCCGTTTTGAAGCCGCCCCCGGCGAAGAGCGCAAGGACATCCAGCAGATGGTCGACGAAGGGGTCCGCCGCGCCTATCTCGACCCCGACAACAAGCTCCGCGCCTCCATCCTGGCTGACCCCGCCGGCAAGCGCACCAACACCCGCGACAACACCCCCGCCGTGGTCAGCATCGAGCTCGTCAAGGGCGACCGCGTCGATCTCACAGCCGCGGCCAAGGGCGGCGGCTCCGAGGCCAAATCCAAGTTCGCCATGCTCAACCCCTCCGACTCCATCGTCGAGTGGGTGCTCAAGACCGTGCCCACCATGGGCGCCGGGTGGTGCCCTCCCGGCATGTTGGGCATCGGCATCGGCGGCACCGCCGAAAAAGCCATGCTCCTGGCCAAGGAGTCCCTGATGGACCCCATCGATATCCAGGACCTCAAGGCCCGCGGCGCCTCCAACCGCGCCGAAGAACTGCGCCTTGAGCTCTACGACAAGGTCAACCGGCTTGGCATCGGCGCCCAGGGCCTCGGCGGCCTCACCACCGTCCTCGATGTCAAGGTGCGCGACTACCCCACCCACGCCGCCAATCTCCCCGTGGCCATGATTCCCAACTGCGCCGCCACCCGCCATGCGCACCTGGTTCTTGACGGCTCCGGCCCCGTGTATCTTGACCCGCCCAACCTCGATCTCTGGCCCAAACTCACCTACGACGTCTCCGCCGCCCGCCGTGTCAACCTCGATACCGTCACCCGCGACGAAGCCGCCACCTTCAAGCCCGGCGAGGTTCTGCTCCTCACCGGCAAGCTGCTCACCGGCCGCGACGCGGCCCACCAGAGAATGACCGAGATGCTCAGCCGCGGAGAAAAGCTCCCCGTCGACTTCAACGGCCGCTTCATCTACTATGTCGGGCCCGTTGATCCCGTCCGCGACGAAATCGTCGGCCCCGCCGGCCCCACCACCGCCACCCGCATGGACAAGTTCACCCGCCAGATGCTGGCTGAAACCGGCCTTCTCGGCATGGTCGGCAAGTCCGAGCGCGGACCCGCCGCCATCGAGGCCATCCGCGAGTTCCGCGCCGTCTACCTCATGGCTGTCGGCGGTGCCGCTTACCTGGTCTCCAAGGCCATTCACGGCTCCCGCGTCCTCGCCTTCGCCGACCTCGGCATGGAGGCCATCTACGAGTTCGACGTCCGCGACATGCCCGTCACCGTCGCCGTGGACGCCCAGGGAACAAGCGTCCACCAGACCGGCCCGGCCGAGTGGCAGCAGCGCATCGCCGGAATCCCCATCCTCCAATAGTCCCGCTCAACCCATCGCCGCCACCAAAGGAAAGGGGCGCCACCGGCAATCCCGGTAGCGCCCCCTCCCTAATCCCTAAGTCCCTGGTCCCTGCTTCTACTGCTTCCCAAACCGCACCACCACCGCTCCGCTGAATCCAATGCTGTTCTGCAGCTTGGACCCGAAGCCCGTGGCCACATACTCAGGGCCAAGCCGGAAAGCGATATTCGGAGCCAGGTTGTACTCCACCGGAATCCCCGCCGTGATCGCGAAGCTGGAGCTGTCTGGATAGAGCCCGAGGTTGGTCGAACCCACCCCGTTGGTATCCGATGAGAAATTCCCCAGCGACCATCCCCCCATGACGCGGCCTGAAATCGAGTACTTGGGCTGCATATAGAAGCGGTAGGTCGGCCCCATCTGCACCGTGTAGGTGCTGATGGCCGGCCGCGTCAGCGTGCTCGGATTCAGCCCCACGTAGGCGGTCCCGTAGTAGCCGCGCGCGTCGGCCGTCACGCCGAGCCGCTCGTTGAAGTAGCGCGTCAGCCCGGTGTCCCACGCGTAGTAGGTCAGCTTCTGCAGGGTCGCGCCGGGGGTAAAGCGCAGGTAGCCCACGCCCGCGTACGCCTCATACAGGTGTCCATAGGCTTCGTGAATGGCGGCCACGCGCCGCTGCTCGCGCCGCGCGCGGATGCGCGCCTGCACGCTCGCCTGTCCCTGGTTCTGGGCGGCCGGCTGGGCCTGATCGGGTGTCGCGGGGTTGCTGCTCGAACTCGAGCTTTGTGCCTGTGCGGCGGTCAAGGCGGTCAAAACAAGCGCCAGAAGCAGTGCAAGACGGCGAAATGAATACATCGGTTTCCGGATACCTCCACGGGAGTACGGAAGCTCGCCAGCAGCAAAGGCAGCGCTCCCCCCAGTAGGTATTAAAACACCTTGGGGGGAGGGTTGTGCTTGCGCCGGCACTCCTTTGGACGTACGCCGCCCTCATTCCGTGCCGTTCGAGCTACTTGATGGCCTTCAGATCGCCCAGCAGAGTCGCCTGATCGAAACCGCTCGGTGTGCCCTTGGAGCCGATCCAGTCCTGCCCCAGCAGCGTGTGGGCTTCGTCGCAGTACTTCTTCCAGAAGGCCACCGTCATCGTCTTCAGCCCGCCCCAGGTGATGCAGGTAAAGCCGTTTTGGTCGTACTTTGGAACAAAGACGCAATGGCCGCCCCAGCTCCCTTTCTTCGCATTGGCGCCGCCCTTGGGAACCACGTCCCATACGTCCTGCGACTGCGCCGTCACCGGCAGCGCAATCCCGATATACACGCCGCCAAATAACGCGATCGACTGGCGAATCTCCACCAGGTTGGTGTATTTGGGGTCGGCAAAGGCCAGCAGCGGATGACCGTTGAAGCCCTGCTTCTGCCAGTCGTTCAGCACGTCCAGTTCAACGCCGCCATTGTCCGTGTTGGCGTTGCCCGGAACATAGCCGTCCCACTGCTCGTAGTAGCTCTCCACGATCGGGTCAGGCGTCGTCACAATCGTGCCGGTGTTTGCCGACCAGACCTGAATGGCATGGGCCACGCCGGCGATGGTGCAGTCGCCCAGGGTGTCGTTCAGCATCATGCCCCAGCTCGTAATGCCCTTCGTCCAGTCCACGGCCGCGGGCGGGGGCGGGAGCCCCGGTTTGAGGTAGTCGGCCAGCGCCAGCGTGCGGCTGTCCGTCTTGATGGCCTTCCGGCCCAGTCTCATCTTCGAGTGGTCTGCCATGGGAAATAACTCCTTGCGTGGGAGATGACCGCGTACGTTTACCATAGTGGCGGCGTGAGGCAAACTGTTACAAATTCCTGGCCCTTTGTAAAGCAAATCTTTTATGAAGAACCTGTGACAACGCTCCCCCCGGCCAGACACAAACCCTGCCAATGCACTAGGATGAACTGCACAGGAGGTTCAAAAGAAGAATGGGTCGAATTTTGCTGGGAATTGTATTGGGTGTCTTGCTCGTGCCGGTAGTTGTGCTCGGATGGTTCAAGTTCGGCAAAGTGCCCGTAGCCGTCGCCGATGCCCCGTTTCCCCAGGAGCGCCTCATCACCGGCGTCCCGCTCCACGCGCGCATCGACAAGGAGGCGCCCAAGGCCGCGCCGCTTCAGCCCAATGAGGACACCCTCGTCGCCGGCGCTCAAATCTACCGCGATCAGTGCGCGGCCTGCCACGGATTCCATGGCAAGCCCTCTTCCTTCGGCGCCCACATGTTCCCCGATGCTCCCCCCCTCTGGGAACCCCATCACCACGGACCGGAGACCGTCTTCGGCGTCAGCGACGACCCACCCGGTGAAACCTACTGGAAGGTCGCCAATGGCATCCGCCTCACCGGCATGCCTGCCTACAAGGATGTGCTGACCGAAACCCAGATGTGGCAGGTCAGCGTTCTGCTCGCCAATGCCGACAAGCCCCTCCCCGCCATGGCTCTCGACATCCTCAAGGGAGAGCCGCCCGCGCCACCCCCGGCGCCGGCTACCCCCAAGCCTGAAGTCAAAAAGAAGTAGTTCCCTCCCCGGACCGCCGGTCGTCTTCCACCCCGGCGGTCCCCTCCCACCCAATGCAATAGAATTGAAGTTATGAGTGTGCTCGATTCCCTGCGTGACGGATTCAAGGTCTTCCTGATGAGCATGGGCATCTCCAGCCCGCCTAAAAAGACCCGCCCCGCACCCAAACCCGCGCCGAAGCCAGAAAACGGCCAATAGGGGCTTTGCTCTGCCGCCCTGAGACCCCTGCCATGACTCCAGAAGAGCCACCCCCGCCCCAGGCCCCACCCCACCCCATCGGCCTCGTCCGCGAGTTCATTGACTTCCTCATGCTCTTCTTCGGCATCTCCACCGAGTCCAACCTGACCCGCACCCAGAGCCATCCCGTGCGCGCCCGCGGTCTCTTTCTCTTCCGCCCCAAACGCCCCAAGTAGACCCGGACCCTCGCGCCCAACCGTCAAATTGATAGAATCAGATGCATGTCGCTGACTCGCCAACAGGCCCTTGATCACTTCCACTCCCCTGACCTGATCGGCCTAGGGTTTGAAGCCGATGCCCTCCGCCGCCGCCTCCACCCCGAGGGCGTCGTCACCTACATCATTGATCGCAACATCAACTACACCAACTTCTGCACCGAGTACTGCACCTTCTGCGCCTTCTACCGCCCCCTCAAGGGCGCGCGCTCCGACGAAGGCTACATCCTCGAATTCGAAAAGATCTACGAGAAGATCGCTGAAACCGTCGAGATGGGCGGCACCGGCGTCCTCATGCAGGGCGGCATCCATCCCGACCTCAAGATCGACTGGTTCGAGCGCCTCTTCACCGGCATCAAGCAGCGCTTCCCCCAGATCTGGCTCCATTGCCTCTCCGCCTCCGAGGTCCTGGCCATCGCCGAGTACAGCGACCTCAGCCTGCGCGACACCATCGCCCGCCTGCGCGATGCCGGTCTGGACTCCATCCCCGGCGGCGGCGCGGAAATCCTCGATGACGATGTCCGGGAGCGCATCGCCCGCCTCAAATGCAAGACCGGCGACTGGGTCAGCGTCCATCGCACCGCGCATCAACTCGGCATGAGAACCACAGCCACCATGATGTTCGGCGTCGGCGAGACCTTCGAGCAGCGCGTCAATCACTTTGAGGTCGTCCGTCAGCTTCAGGAAGAGACCGGCGGCTTCACCGCCTTCATTCCCTGGAGCTTCCAGCCCGGCCACACCGCCCTCGGCGGACGCGGCTGGGAAGAAGCCACCTCCGTTGAATACCTCAAGACCTTGGCTATCTCCCGCCTCTATCTCGATAACATCGAAAACGTGCAGGCAAGCTGGGTAACGCAGGGCCTCAAAGTCCTCGAGTTAGGCCTCCACTTCGGCGGCAACGACGTAGGCTCCGTGATGCTCGAAGAGAACGTGGTCAAGGCCGCCGGCACAAGCAACTGCACCACCGAAGAGGAGCTACGCCGCATCATCCGCGACGCCGGCTTCAAGCCCGTGCAGAGAGATACGCTCTATCGGACGATGTTTTTGAATTGATGCCCAAGGAATCGAAACACGCGAAGACGAGCAACCTGTCAAGGCGGATGTGCGACATCCTGCTCTCGAGTCTTCCGCAGGAAGATGCTCCGCGGAGAAACTCAAGCCCAAGTTATTGCGGAGTGCATATCCAACAACAAACAGCTGCGCTTTGTTGGGTCCAGCACACCAAGAAGCACATTTGGGTCTACCTGGACTGCGACGACACCAGCAAAGCGAGAGGCGACATCCAAAACCTCCTGCCCTTCGATGTAGCTCTGCAAGCTCGTCCCTTTCCTCGCAGAGGTGTGGCTCTTCGCACGCCGCTATTCTTCAAACTGCAGACGGAATATCAGGCCCAGGGCATAGGTCCGCTTTTGCATTACCTTAGCGGCCTTCGCCCAAGGTCATCGCGTGCCATGAACTCCTCCAAAGCCGATTATTGGCATCCGTTATCTGAGTCCGAAGGTGGGATATCCATCGATGTTGAGGAGGGAAACAGAACTGCCATTATCATCAACAGATATGAACGCAGCCCCAAGAACCGCAAGGCGTGTATTGAAACATACGGTGCGTTCTGCTGTGTGTGCGGATTCGATTTTTCAAAGGCGTATGGCGAGATCGGTAAGGGCTATATCCATGTTCATCATTTGACCCCACTCGCCGCTCTCAATGGAAAGTCCCAAAAGATCAACCCGGTTCGCGATCTGCGGCCGGTATGCCCCAATTGCCACGAGATGCTCCATCAGACTGACCCGCCGCACACAATCGACCAACTTAAACTGATCATTGCGAATGTCAGCCACAAAGGCACAACTTCAGTCTTGTGACCCCGAACAGCGGAGATTGTAGCTTTTATGCTACAATCTCCCCGTGATCGAGCTCGTCTACTACCGGGATGAAAACGGGCGTTCCCCTTTCATCGAGTGGATCACGGCGCTCCGCGACAAAATGGCGAAGGCCCGGATCGCGGCCCGATTGCGGCAGCTCGAAGCTGGCAACTTTGGTGATGCAAAGCCGGTGGGTGAGGGCGTGACGGAGTTGCGGATTCACATTGGGGCCGGCTATCGCGTCTATTGCGGAATGCACGGTCAGGACTGGGTCATTCTTCTCTGTGGTGGGGATAAGGACAGTCAGGCAAGAGACATCCTCCGGGCCAAGGCGCTTTGGACGGAGTGGAAGCGGAGGCAGCCATGAAAAAGATCGCTGGAGTTGATTCTTACCATGAATGGGAGGTTCAGGAACTCCGTACCGACCGCGAGTTTGCCGTCGAGTACCTGAAGGCTGCCCTGGAGTCCCTGGAGAATCCCGATGAGCGCGGCGGGAGCCTGCTGATGCTGCGCGCTCTTGCTGAGGCCTGCGGCGGTCTTGCGGAGATCGCGGCTCAGGCGGGTCTCAGCCGCGAGTCGTTGTACCGGTCGCTTGGCCCCAAAGGCAATCCGACCCTCAAAACACTGGTCGCCGTCCTCAAGCCGCTGGGACTGCGCCTCACAGTAACGCAAGCTCCTGCGCCTGATGAGCAGAAGCAGGCGGGTGAAGGAATCGCGGCAGCCTGATCCGCACTGCGGCCGCCTGGAGCAGAAACCAGCTCTCCTCCAGGGTTTCTACACTCCTCCAGCCTACTTCCCTCCCCCATGCCGGCAGATTTCGGGTCTGCCCAATTCCGGAGAATGCTTTGAGCTGACCCTCACTTCCCGCCGCACAGAAACAATCACGCTTCAAGCACCTTGATCGATAGGCAAAAGCAGCGAGGCGGTCCATCCTCCCACAAGGAATGGACCGCCTCTTTGCATTCCGGGCTGGATGCGCTTGATTGCCGGAAGCTTTTGTTATGTCCTAACAGATCCGAGTTACAAGGTGCGCTTGAACAACGGCGTGGCGATCAGCAGCGTGGCGATGCCGAAGACGCCGAGGAACAGCAGGTCAAACTGGATGGCCTGGAAGCCGCCGTCCTTGAGGAGCACGGCCTTGAATCCGTGGACGCAGTAGGTGAAGGGGTCAATGATGGAGATGGCGCGGAGCCATGGAGGAAAGGCAGTGATGGGATACATGGCGCCAGAGGGATAGAAGAGGAGCAGATTGAGCACACCGAACATGGCGCGAGGCACGAGGGGGTCATCGACGCGGACCATCATCAGAAACATCATGCCGTTGAAGGCGACGGAGGTGACAAGGATGAGGCAGAGCAGTTCAAGGTCGGCCTCGGGATGAAAGATGACGCCGAGCCCGGCCATCAGGGAGCCGATGACCACCAGGCAGATGCCGGAGAGCACCGCCTTGATGGAGCCGGCGAGGTTGAGTCCGAAGACCAGTTCCATGCGGGTGATGGGGGTGACCAGATAACCCTCGTGGACGCCGCGGGCCTTGTCGTCAATGTAGAGCATGCCGCCGCCGATCATCACCGAGATATACATGGCGAGGGCCACGCAGGCGGGGAGCAGAAACTTCATGTAGCCGACGTAGGGATAGAGCTCCACGATATGCAAGGCGATGGAGTTGGCGAGCCGGGGCTGGATGACGGGCGAGTTGAGAGCGGCGACAAGGGCCTGCATCTCGCCCTCCAAGGTGCCGGAGGTGAACTGGTCGGAGTTGTCGACCACGAAGCCGATGCGCGGCGCGTCCTGGGCGTAGACGCGGCGGGAGTACTGCGGCGGAATGATGACGGCGCCATCCACTTTGCCGGTGCGGACGTCTTCGCGGGCAGTGAGTTCGTCGGCGTAGGCCACGGTGGTGAAGGTCTTGATGTTGACGGCGATGGCGTCAAAGCCCTCGCGGATTTTGACTGCCTGGGGGCCGTGGTCGTAGTCCACCACGGCGACGCGCGCGCCGGTGATCTTGCCGCCGAAGGCATTGCCCATGATGAGCAACTGAAGGATGGGCATCATGAGCGACATGATCATGAGCGTGGGCGAGCGGAAGAACTTGCGCATCTCGCGCTCGACGATGGCAAACATTCGGTTCATGGCTGTGCTCCGGGACGGGGCGGCATGGTGAAGGCCGGGGGCTTGACCTGCTCGTCGCGGAGCTGGCGGCCCGTGTAGTGGACGAAGACGTCGTCGAGAGTGGTGTTCTGGACGCTGAGGGAAGTGAGCGTTTCGCCAAGGGACGCCGCCAGCTCGACTAACTGCATGGTTGTCCTGGAACCCGAGGAAGTGAGCACGCGGTAGAAGCCCGCGGACTCGGCCTGAACGCTGGTGACGCCTTCGAGAGCTTCCAGGCGGCCCTTCCATTCGGCGGTTTCGCGGTCGAAGTGGACCTCAACGACGTTGGCGCCGGGGACGCTGTGCTTGAGTTCGAGCGGCGTGCCCAGGGCGACCAGCGTGCCGTGATCGACGATGGCGATGCGGTCGCAGAGCTTGTCCGCCTCTTCCATGTAGTGGGTGGTGAGCAGCATGGTGAGGTGGCGGGTCTTGCGGAGATGGTCGAGCATCTCCCAGACCGCGATGCGGGAGACGGGATCAAGGCCGGTGGTGGGCTCGTCGAGAAAGAAGATGCGGGGATTGTGCACGAGGCCGCGGGCGATCTCAACCCGGCGCCTCATGCCGCCGGAGAGGGTCTTGACCTGGGCGTCGCGCCACTTGACCAGATCGACGGCTTCAAGGACCTCGACGATGTTTTTTTCGCGCTCGGCCTTGGGGACGGAGTAGAGCTTGGCGTAGATGCTGAGGTTTTCTCCCACGGTGAGGTCAGGGTCGCTGGTAAGGGCCTGGGGGATGACGCCGATCATGCGACGGACGGCATCAGGCTCTTTTGCCACGTCGTGGCCGGCCACGATGGCGCGCCCCGAGGTGATGGGGATCAGGGTGGTCATCATCCGGATCAGCGTACTTTTGCCGGCGCCGTTGGGTCCGAGGAGCCCGAAGATCTCGCCGTCGGCGACCGAAAAGCTCACGCCCTTCACTGCCTCAAAGTCACCGTAGCGCTTGACGGCGTTCTCCACTGCGATGGCCGCCGGGCCGCCGGGTACGGGTTGGGAGAGAGCGCTCATTGCTTCACCAGCTTCGATTTGGGAATGCGGCCGTGGGCCGTTTTGTGTCGCAGGGCAGCCATCCGGAGCGGGGTCACTGTTTCACCAGCTTTGATTTGGGTATATAGACCTCGGCGGTCATGCCGGGGACGTAGCGGTTGCCGGGGTTGTCAATGAGGAGCTTGAGCTGGATGGTCTTGATGTCGCGCTTGCGGGCGCTGACGTCGCGCTGGGTGGCGAAGTCGGCCTCGGCGGACTTGTTGATGAGCTTGCCCTGGATGGTGACGCCGGAGGGCATGACGACGCGGAGCATGTCGCCCAGTTGGACCGTGTCGGCCTGGGTCTCAGGGAGGGGCGCGTAGATCCAGGTCTGGGTCAGGTCCATGATGGTGACGATGGCGGCGCCGGGGGCGACGACCTCGCCCTGACGGGCGGCGCGAACGTTGACCTTGCCGCTGACGGGGGCAAAGACCTGGGCGTAGCCGGCCTCGACAGCCGCCTGGTCGGCCAGGGCCTGGGCGTTGGCGACCTGCTGGCGGGTAGAGTCCACGGTGCGGGCGGCGACGGCGCTGAGGAGTTTGTGGGCGCGGGCCTGGTTGAGGGCGGCCTCGGCTGCGGCGACGTTGTGGCGGGCAGCCTCGAGGGCGGCCTGCGCGGCCTGGAGCATGGTGGTGGCGTCGTCTTTGGCCTGGGCGCTCATAATGCCCTGTTGGGCCAGGGCGACGGTGCGGCTGGTGTCGGCCTGCTGATGGTCAAGCTGGGCCTGGGCCTGGGCGAGCGCGGCGCGGGCAGCCTGCACCTGGGCCTCGGCGTTGATGGCGGCGCTCGATACCTCGCCCTGGGTCTGACGCTGGGTCTCGACGGTTTCGCCAAGGTGCGATTTCTGGCTGGAGACGGTGGCTTCGGCGGCTTTGCGGGCGGCCTGCAGGTCGCTGTTTTCAATCACGGCGATTAGCTGGCCGGCGGTCACGTCCTGACCTTCATCCACGGTGAGGGTCTGGATGCGGCCCTGAATTTTGCTGCTGACGGTGACCTCATTGGCGTCGACCGTACCGATCAACTGTAGGTCGCCGGTGGGGCGCACGGTGACGAAGTACCAGATGAGCGAGCCGAGCGTGAGCAGGCCGAGGATGATGAAGACTCTATTTCTTGCGTTCATGTTGCCTCACTTCAAGGGGTTCAATGGGACGGATACGAGTTTGCGGTTGGCGGGCCGAGGCGCGACGGCCTGGGGCGGCTTGATGGTGAGGGGCATGGGGGTAGCGGCGAGCACGCGCGCGGCAACCCTGGCCCCGTGGGCGCGGTCGATGAAGAGGGCCTGGCCGAGAAACTCCATGGCTATCTTCCTGCGAGACTCCAGCGCGGGGGGCGAAAGCGGGTCGTAGCCCTGCGACCATCGAGCCATGGGCGCGGAGAGGAAGTAGAAAACGTTGGCCCCGAGTCCCGCGTAGATGAGCTGCGTCCACTCGACCGGGATGATTTCGCCGGCCGCGATTCCCTCTTCAACGACAGCCTGAACCCTGGCCCAGAGAGGCCGCATCAGCTTTTCGGCGATGGGCCCCATGGCATTGGACTCGCCGCGATGAAGACGGATCATCTCCTGCTGCATGAGGTTCTGGAAGGGGCGATTGGAGTACATCCTGTCGAAGTGGTTCAAGACAATCGACAGGAATCTCTCCCCCGCCGGGACATGGGCGTCCAGGACGGCCAGGCTGCTGGCTTTGACCGCCTCGACGACGGCCTCAAGGGCTGCGGTGTAGAGCAGCTCCTTGCTGCGGAAGTAGTAGTAAAGAAGAGCCTTGTTGACCCCGGCAGCCTCGGCAATCTGCTCGGTGCGCGCGCCGGCCAGGCCGTTTTCGCTGAACTGGGCGATGGCGGCGTCAAGGATGCGGGCGCGCGCAAGATCAGCGCGTTCGGCCTGGGAGCGGGAGGTGGATGCGGCTGACATATTTAACTAACCAGTTAGTAAACTATCGCGAGCGGGACGGAAATGCAAGGGGGACGGATGAATATCCGTGGAAATTCCCGCGGCGGAGGGAGGGCAGAGCGGGAGCTGCTGAGGGGGCTCGTCAGGCGAAGGTGCTGATGTGGCGGCGAAGGCCGTTGGGAGCGGGGCGGCCGGAGGGCTCGCCGTCGGAGTCCTCTTCCTGAGTGTCGGGTTCCTCCTCGTCCGGGCCGGATGCGGAGCGGGCGACGCTGGGCGTGTAGGTCTCATCGCCTGCGCGAGCAGTGGAGTCGATATCCGGAATGTCGAAAGACCCGGTCGCTGCGGCCCGGGAGCGCACTGGGGAAACGAGCCGGACACCGGCGATTGGGCTGATTTCCAAGATGCGGGCTCCTTTCCGCGCTCTGCTCATGGGAAAGCTATCGGCGGAATTGCGAAGGGCTTTAATGACCGAAGCGAAATATTGTCCAGATTCTGGACAGGATGAGACCGCACAGAAGCCACAGGTCAGGCGAAGAAGTTGATGAGGTGGTCGAGGCTGGACTCGACCTTTTCGATGGAGGGTCCGGAGGCGGCTGCGCCGGGGAGGTCGGGCACGGAGGCAAAATACTCGCCGGCAAAGGGCTCCACAGTGGCTGACCAGGTTTTCCCTCCGGCGCGGGCGGAGTACTCGGCTGCGATGATGGCCTGCAGTCCAGGATTCCGGGGCGCGGCAGCAGGTGTGTCCGCTGGGTTGAATGCGGGAAGCTGTTGGATTTTCATGATGTTCACCCCGCACAAGGTCTTGCCTTACCGCCGATATCGACGGGACGGGAGAATTCTTGAGGAGAGTTTTACGCCAGCAATTGTCCGAAAATGAGACAACTTCACTGGAATTGAACCTCTACGAGACCGTATGCACTAGCGCAGGACACCAAGGGGGGCAAAGCCGTTACCTCTTTCCCCAACGTGGCGAACCGAAGGCTCAACGGCGATGAGCTATAGCCGCGGAGGCGGCAAGGGCGCTGCCCGACCCGGTTTGATCGAGCAGCGCCGCACCCTGGGCCAGTTGGAGGCCGGCAGGAACCTCAACAAACCCGCCCCGCAACTCGCTGGTCTCGCGGGCGATGGTCTTGAAAAGCATCGCGCGGCCGCTCATGTGCACCTCGAGCCGCTCGGTCTTCCAATCGGTCGCCGATACCTGGGTGCGCTGGAGGCGGAACCACCCGCCTTTGTAGAGGCGGCCAAGGATGCCGAAGCCAAAGTCAACATTTTCAATGAGGTGGCCATCGAGGCGGGCCATGCGCTTGAGGCGGGAGTCAACCCAGAGGTCTCCGCTCATGGCATGGAAGATGCGGGCCTCAATGGATTGCGCGGGGTAGGCGGGATTGGGGCGAAAGCGGAGGCGATGGCAGCCGTTCTCTTCCCCGGCATATTCGTAAAGAAAGGCGTCAGGCAGCAGCGCTACGATACGCCCGATACGTTTTTCATCCTCGGCGTACTCGCGGCGATGGCGCGCCTGTTCGTTGGGTGAGGCAAGCAACTGGAGGAGGCGCTCCTGCTCCTCGACGCGGCCGGCGCTGTCGAGAGGTAGTCCATCGGCAAGATCAAGGCGGGTGACGGGCCCGTCTACCGTCTCCACTTGCTGCACCAGCCGCGTGTGGGCCTGTGCATGGCGCTCGATCCAATAGCGCCAGTAGCCGTGACGGTCGTGGTCGTGAAGCTCGTTGTAGACGACCTCGCGGACGAGCTGTGCAGGTGGAATGGAAAGCTGGGCTGAAGCGGCCGCAGCGCATTGCACCAGGGCCAGGGTCAAGACAGTCCGCCAACACAAACCCATAGCAGCCTCCGTGGCCGGGATTGACGTTACAAGGGCAGTATGCGGGCGGTCGGTGAAGGGGCGAGAAGATTGCGGTGAAAAAACCGATAAAACAGGGAGAAAACCGGGAGATGCGGAGCCGCGGGCCAAGAGTTGGTACACTGGCCCCATGCTGGATGACCTGGAGTTTCGCCGCGCGGCCGAGAGCGCCCTGGAGGCGCTCAAGCAGCACCTTTTTACCCGCGAGGAGGAGTCCGACGCGGGATTTGAGGTGGAAGAGCAGAACGGAGTGCTGAACGTCCTGTTCGATGAGCCGGAGGGCAAGTTTGTGATTACGCCCAACGCGCCGATACGCCAGGTCTGGATCTCCGCGCTGTCGACGAGCTTCAAGCTGGACTGGGACGCGAGCGCAGGAGCGTTTGTGTTGCCGCGCACCGGAGAGGCGCTGATTGCGTTGGTAGACCGGCTGATTGGAGAACACCTGGTGGGCTAGGCAGGACTTCTGACCCTGGGCGGCGCGCTGCAGGCGGAAGGGCCTCATTCTCTCCGCAAGATGCCTGGGGAAACGGAATTCCACCAACTGGATCGCACGGCAAAAGGGCCGACCCCGAAGAGGGTCGGCCCTTTTGGCGTGTGAACAGGCTGCGGTTTACTGGAGGGCGTAGATCGTCTTGAGTTCCTTTTCGACCACGTTCTTTGGGAGCGGGGCGTAGGAGAGGGACTCGACTTCGCTTTCGCCGGAGTTGACGATCCAGCTGAGCAGGTCCTTGATGACCTTGCCCTTGGCGGGGTCGGGAGACTTGAGCGGAACCAGCAGCCAGGTGAAGCTGGAGATGGGATAGGCCGTGGCGCCGGGTGCGTTGGTGATCGAGATGCGGTAGTCGTTGGGCATTGTCTTGATGCTGGCGGCGGCTTCAGTGACGCCCTCGATGGTGGCCTTGATGTAGTTGCCGGCAGGGTTCTTGACCTGGCCAAAGCTGATCTTGTTCTGCAGGGCATAGATCAGTTCGACGTAGCCGAGAGCGCCAGGAAGCTGGCGGACGAGGCCGGCGACGCCTTCATTGCCCTTGCCGCCCACGCCGACGGGCCAGCTGGGCGCGGTGCCCTTGCCGGGGCCGTTGGCCCAGTCGGGGCTGACCTTGCTGAGGAAGTCAGTCCAGATGTAGCTGGTGCCGGAACCGTCCGAGCGGTGGACAACGATGATCTTGGTGTCGGGCAGCTTCACGCCGGGGTTGTCCTTGGCGAGACGAGGATCGGCCCAGGTGGAGATCTTGCCCAGGAAGATGTCGGCCAGCACGTCGGCGCTGAACTTGATGTCGTTGACGCCGGGCACATTGAAGACGGGCACGACAGCGCCCAGAACGGTGGGAATGTGGACCAGCTTGTTTTTGGAAGCAGCGAGCTGCTCGTCGGTGGCGGGGCCGTCTGTTGCGCCGAAGTCGACGAGACCGGCTGTGACCTGGCGGATGCCGCCGCCGGAGCCGATGGACTGATAGTTGATTTCGACGCCCGGATGCGCGGCGGAGTATTCACTGAACCATTTCGAATAAATGGGGTACGGGAAGGTTGCGCCCGCACCCGTCAACTTCTGGGCCTGAACGGTGGTCAGTGCCAGAACGAACAAACCAACGGCGATCACGATCTTTTTCACAGAGAGCTCCCTTGCAGGTTGACTGCCGTACTTGATTGTCTACGGGCAATGTTACGGGCGTTTGAATCGCGGAGGGATTTGATGAATTTAGGCACGGAGGGGCCAAGGGACTAAGGGGCCAGGGGCAGCGTGAAGTGGAAGGATGCGCCAGAGCCCAGCTCGCTCTCAGCCCAGACACGGCCACCGTGCGTCAGGACGATGTGCTTGACAATGGCCAGGCCTAGGCCGGTGCCGCCGGACTCGCGGGAGCGGGCCTTGTCCACCCGGTAAAAGCGCTCAAAGATGCGGGAGAGATGTTCGGATGCGATGCCGGGGCCAAAGTCCTGGACCGTGAACTCGACTTCGGCGTCGATCTGACGGGCGCCGATGCGGATGCGCTTGCCCGATTTGCCGTATTTGAGTGCGTTCTCGATGAGGTTGCCGAAGACTTGATTCATGGCGTCGGGGTCGGCGAGCACGGGGGCGTCGGGTGCGCCAGAGGACTCGAGTTCGACGCCCGAGTCGACGACCAGGCCGCCGAGGGACTCGATGGCGTCGGCCACCAGCGCGCTGGCCCGTGCTGGCTGGAGAATGAGTTTGTAGTCGGGGCTCTCGACGCCGGCCAGCGCAAGCAGGTCCTCTGTGAGGCGGTTCATGCGGGTGGCGTTCTTGAGGATGACGCCGAGAAACTCCCGGGTGGTCTCGGGGTTGGGGTGGGGGTCTTCAAACAGGGTTTCCACATAGCCCTGGATCGAGGTAAGCGGGGTGCGCAGCTCATGGCTGACGTTGGCAATGAAGTCGCGGCGGGACTTCTCGGCGGTCTCGATGCGGGTGACGTCGTGAAGCACGGCGAGAGCGCCTCCGGAAGGCAGCGGAGCGGCATTGATCTCGAAGATGCGGCCGGGGGAGAGGGTGCTGGCGCGGCCAAAGCGCACCTCGCGCAGGTCGAGCGCGGCCCGGATGCAGGCCAGCAATTCAGGGTCGCGCAGGGAGAGGACGAGCGGGCGGCCGGGACGAATCTGGGTGCCGGCAATGCGCTGCATCACGGCGTTTGACCAGCGGACGTTGCCTTCCGGGGTGATGGCGACCACGGCTTCCTGCATGGAGTCGAGCATGGCGGCCAGTTCCTGGCGGCGGCTCTCGATCTCGGCAAAGCTCTGACCGAGTCGCTCGGCGGTCAGGTTGAGCGCGGCTTCCATCTTCGAAATCTCGTCCTGACCGACAGGGGTCAGTCGGGCGCTGAGGTCGCCCTCGGCGATGCGGCGGGCAAAGGCCACGACCCGGTCGAGACGTGAGGAGATGGCGCGGGCGGCCCAGGCAGCCAGTGGAAGGGCAACGGCGAGGGCGATAAGGCCGGACCAGAGCGCCTGACGGGCAAGCAGGTGCAGCATGTCGCCGGCCGTGGTCCTCACCATGCGGCTGAATACGATCTCCATGACCACGGTGTTGAAGGCCAGCAGCAGGACGAACAGGCCGAGGAGTTTGGTGAAGACCTTTGATTTCAAGGCGGCTACTCGCCCTTGGGCAGCTCGAAGCGGTAGCCGGCGCCGCGCACGGTCTTGAGGTAGCGCGGGTTTTCGGGGTCCACTTCGATCTTTTCGCGAATGCGGCGAACATAGACGTCGACCGAGCGGGGGGTGACGAAGCGGGCGTCGCCCCAGACGGCGTCAAGCAGGTGGTCGCGGCTGAAGACGCGGCCGGGATGGCGGGCCAGGTAGTCGAGGAGGCGGAACTCGGTGGCGGTGGTGGTGGTCAACTCGCCGCGGACCTTGAGCTGCATGGCGTTGGCGTCAATGATGACTTCTTCAAAACTGATGACGGAGGGGGTGGTGGGGCGCTCGAATCGGCGCAGGACAGCCTTGACGCGGGCCACCAGTTCGCGCGTGGCGAAGGGCTTGGTGATGTAATCGTCTGCGCCCAGTTCGAGGCCCAGGACGCGGTCGTTTTCGCCGGCGCGGGCGGTCAGAAAGATGATGGGAATGGTGGAAAGCGCGGCATGCTGGCGCAGGCGCCGGCAGACGTCCAAACCGTCTCCTCCGGGGACCATGATGTCCAGAAGAAACAGGGCCGGAGCCTGGCGCTCGGCGTCGGGAATGAGATTGGTGGGGGTGGAGAAAAGGCGGGCAATGAAGCCGGCCGCCTCAAGATGATGCTGCACGAGCCGCGCGATGTCGGCATCGTCTTCCAATACAAATACGGTTTGGCTCAACCGGTCAGCCCTCATCCGGCGGCCGTTGACGTGCAAGAGCGGAGGCCGCACGGAACCATTAACAGAGTAATGCAGTCAGGCAAAGAGATTGCAAACGTTGTGTGAATTTGGCCAGGAAAGCGGCTACCGCGACCGGGGAAGACGGGCAGAGGTTTATCTTGACCGGGCGGCGGCTGCTCTGCGAGACTCCGGTGGCGCATCCAGCTTGCGGTTTTCCCTTCACCATGGGCCGGTTCGGCACGTCTTCCCAATGGATCCATGCCCATGAAGCTGCCGCCTATGCAAGGATGCGCGCGGGCCGGCTCCCCGAGCCCTGCGACACGAATTCAAAACATCAATGGAGGATCGCATGAAGAAATATCTGGCGGAACTTGTGGGCACCTTTATCCTGGTGCTCTTTGGCTGTGGAACGGCAGTGGTTGCCGGCGAAAAGGTGGGCTACCTGGGCATCGCATTTGCCTTCGGGCTGGCGTTGATCGGGGCGGCTTACGGCATAGGCCCGATCTCGGGCTGCCACATCAACCCGGCGGTCAGCCTGGGCGTGTGGGTGGCCCGGCGCATGAGCCTCCAGGACCTGATCGGCTACTGGGTGGGTCAGTTTGCGGGCGGAGTGCTGGCCGCGTGGATCTTGACGGTGATTGTGACCGGCGTCGGCGGCGGGTACGATGTTGCAGCCAAAGGGCTGGGCCAAAACGGATGGGGCGCGGGCTACCTGGGCGGGTACAGCATGAACTCGGCCATTGCCTTTGAGTTTGTGGCCACCCTGATCTTTGTGATCGTGATTCTGGGCTCGACGCAGAAGAGCGCGCCGGCGGGATTTGCCGGGCTGGCAATCGGGCTCACGCTGGTGGTGATTCACATCTTCGGCATTCACGTGACGGGCGTGAGCGTGAACCCGGCGCGTAGCTTCGGGCCTGCCCTGCTGGTGGGCGGCAAGGCGCTGGCGCAGGTGTGGCTGTTCCTGCTGGTGCCAAGCCTGGGCGGCGCGGTGGCGGGGTTGCTGTTCCGGACCAAGGCCCTGGAAGCGGAATAAGGGCGTCTGGCGGAAAGAATAAACGGGGAGCCTCCGCGATGGAGCGCTCCCCGTTTTTGTTCGTTGGGGTTGGACGGCGACTGTCAGGCAACGGGGTCGCCTGCAGGGGCCTCAAGCTCGGCGATGTAGTCGATAACCGCCTCGCTCCAGCCGTCGATGTGGGTCCACGCACCGTAGCCCACGCCGTTCTGCGCGGAGGCGACGTTGATGACGTAGCCCTTGCCCAGGGGCGCGTGGACCTTGTCGTGCGACTGCTCGTCGGTGATGACGATGAGGCGGTCGAACGACTCGCGAAGCTCGCTCTCCACCTGGGCTAGCGACCTGCCGAGGTAAGTGCCCATGTGCGCCTGGCTCTGGTCGAGCGCATCGCGGAGGGCCATGCCACGGCGCGCCGGCACCCGCCTCGTGGCCTCGGAGAAGGTGTAGATGGTCACCTTTTCCGCGATCTCCCGCAGCAGGATGGCAAGGCCATACGCGGCGTCGGCGCGGCGCATCTCCGAACGGCTGGAGATGGGCGACTCCATGGAGCCGGAGACGTCGACCAGCAGAACGGTGTGCCCGGCCAGATGAGCCGGACGGTCCTCGAGCGCGCGGAACATGGCGCCTTCGAGAGCCTCCTCCCACTGGGGTGCGTAGCGCGCCGCGGCCAGGAAACGGAAGGGCAGAACCCTGTCCGTCTTGAGAACCGCAAGCGCGGAGAGCACCTTTTCGCCATCAACGCCGGCATCCTGAAAGTTCCGCAGGTTGCGCAACAGTGCCAGCGCGCCCAGCTTGCGCTCGACGAGCAGACGCTCCCAGACGGCACGCTTGTCGTCCTTGCCGGCGCGACCGGCAGCGGAGAGAGCAACCTCCCAGGTGTCGGGCGTGACGAGCTGGTTGTCGACAAGGCGCTTCCACAACGCGGCCTGTGCCTCATCGACGGGACGCGCATGAGCAAGGAAGAGAACGTCGCGCAGGCGAACAGCTCCGGCGCGGTCGTACTTGGCGAGCGCGTACTCGTCGAACTTGCAGAAGGCCGCGGCCAGGCCCTTCTTCACCTGCGCGGAGAGGGGCTGACGCCCGTTTGCCCAGTAGATGGCGACAAACTCGGAGAGTTCGTCGGCACGCTGGATGACGCGGGTCAGGGTGTTGGCCACGAGCGCGCGATGGCTGGCATGACGGGCCATCTCGCGCACCAGCAAGAGAGGCACGTGACGCAGCTTCATCCGCTCGCGGGCCTCCACGGCCAGCGCGGCGACCGCCTCCGGAGCAACCTGCGGGATGAGCTCATGGATGCGGCCGGCGATCTGTACGCCGTCCTCATAGAACTCGCTCTCCCACAACATGCAGGAGAGAACGGTGCGGCGGAGGGCCTGCTCGGGCGAGATGGGGCTGGCGGGCGCGCCTTCGTGGGTGCGGAGCCAGGGGCGTCGATGCTTTGCGGAGTTCAGGCGCATGGCGCGCCTCCTTTCAATGAGAGAAACATCCTGCCGGGGAATGGTTGGACGCGGTGTGAGTTTCATCAGGCCGGAGCCTGAAGGCAGGAGTCGAACCTGCAACTCGACCGGATGCACTCGGGTCCTGCGCCACCGGCAGGGGTTGAGTTGATGTCAGCGGAGGCGCGCGGCCTCGGGTTGTTCATCGTCTTCGGCCGCCACGCGGACGGGACGGCTCGGAGCCTCAGTGCTGAAGCCGGCCGTCTTCGTCGAGATGCGGACGGGCTGGATTTCAATGGCGAGCTTTTCCATCTGTTCCCAGTTGGGCCTGTGCTTGTCAGAGAATTCCGTGCAGTCAAGCATGGTAAACGGGACCACGACGTTGGGGCTGGTGTTGGTGCAGATCACCATCAGGTCCGACTCGCGGTAGCCGGTCATGATCTGCGCCCAGTTGCAGCTGCGGCACAGGTGCGCGCTGCCCACCGGGGTGCCGTTCTTGACGTTCAGTTTGCCCATGGCAGTCATTTTCTATCCGGAGTTGCCGGAGGGTTGTTGGCCGGGGAACAAGCGGCGCGGAACGGTGCTCTACCACTGAGCTACCCGGAACTTGCATTCCGGAGCGGGGCTCGAACCCGCGCCCACCGGCTTAATTGGCGAAGTATCCGCAACCTACGCCACCGGCCAGGGTGGCAAATAACAGGCTCGAAGGGAAGCAACCGTGCTTCCCGGCAATGAATCGCGCCGGGGAATGGGCGAAGAGAGTTGGACTCGGAAACCCGGCTGCGCGGAGCCTTGTGCATCGGGACTACGCCCCCGCTCCGCGCGGTGATCTTCTCCGGCAGGCTTCCCGGCCTGCGCGTCCCGGCGGAAGAAGTAGCTCTCCTCATTCGCCACCGGCGTGTGGTTGTTAGTTGCAGGAGTTAGAGACACAGCTCTACCTTGTGCCGCGGATAACTATCCGACGCGGCAATTGAGATAGAACGAGCCTAACTCGGTCGAACGCTTCCCGAGGGAACAAGCGAAGACAGTTTCGAGGTACAGTCGATGGATGTGTCTTCCACGCCACTCGGGCCAAATGGAAACAGACCGGGCTTCGGCTAAAGATCTTGAGCGTGTTGACGGGCTTTGCGCAGGAGGAGAAAAGGCGTGTGGCTACTGTTGATAGAAAGACCACGCCCGGCGGCCTGTCAGGCTCTGATCGAGCCGTCCCAGCCTGCACAACGAGTTGTACGTTGTTTGTTTCATCGGGCGTTCTCCTACGCAGGACTACTGTGCCATAAGTCGAATTGAAAATGCAAGCTAATTTGAAAGTATTTTTCGAGTTATGCTTCCGGTTATCGGAGCAACGGAAACCAGGTTCATTCCCCGCACCCGCACCCACCAGTGAATCAGGGGCGTCCGTGGGTCACTTCTCCAGAGCGGGCCAACGATCTGCTCCGCGCAGGACACCGCCGGGAGGAACGCCGGGGAGCTCGGAGAAGGTAACCGAATATCAATACATAAAATATTGCAACTGGCACTCTGTGGGTGGTATACGTTGAGCGCTGTTGGATTTCAGCCATGATGGCCCTTCTGCGCGAACGCGCGTTGACCACATGCGATGCAGCAAGGAGTGTCGATGATGAGCCTGTTTCAGCACGTGAGGCAAAAAGGCATGATTCCCCGTCTGCTGGCGGCGGGCGTGGTGTGCGCTTGCGCAGCCACTGCCCTGCAGGGCCAGGATGCGTCAAAGCTGACGATCAACTGGGACAAGACCACGGTGGTATCGAAGTCAACCCCGACGCTGCAGGTGGTGGTCAATCCCCCGCTGCGGCCGGGCGAAGCGCTGGGTATCGCTTCCTATAAGGCGGTGAAGGATCTGGGCGCGGACTATGTGCGCTACGTGCCGTGGCTGCCCTATCCCAAACTGGGCGTGGCCGAACTGGAGCCGCCCACCAAGGACAAGACGAGCTGGGACTTCAGCCTGATTGACCCGATGACCAAGGATTTTCTGGCGGCGACCGAGGGGCACTCGACGATTTTGAACTTCAGCACATCGCCCACATGGCTCTACAAGACGGACAAGCCGGCCACCTATCCCGACGACCCCAACAAGGTGACCTGGGACTACACGCAGGGTACGGAGCTGCGCGACCCCACGGGCAAGGAGCTGGGCGACTACTATGGGCGCCTGGTGGGCTGGTATGTCAACGGCGGATTCACCGACGAGAACGGCAAGAAGCACGAGTCCGGCTACCACTACAAGGTGCCGTACTGGGAAGTGCTGAACGAAGTGGACTTTGAGCACAACATGACGCCGGAGCAGTACACGGCGCGCTACGACGCGATTGTGGCGGGCGTGCACAAGGCTTCGCCGGATACGAAGTTTGTGGGCATGGCTCTGGCGATGCCCAGCCTGGCGCCCAAGTACTTCGAGTATTTTCTGAACCACAAGAATCACAAGAAGGGCACGCCGCTGGACATGATCTCGTACCACTTCTATGCGTCGCCTGTGGCCGGGCAGTCGCTGGACAACTGGCAGTACACCTTCTTTGACCAGGCGGCGGGATTCCTGAATTCAGTGCGGTATATCGAGCAGATTCGCAAGCGGCTCTCGCCGGAGACGCGGACCACGACCGATGAGCTGGGCGTGATTTTGCCCACGGACAACAAGCCGGGCGACGATGTGCCGCCGCCGGCGGCCTATTGGAACCTGGCCGGGGCGCTCTATGCGCATCTCTACATTGAGCTGGCGCAGTTGCAGATTGACGTGGTGGGAGAGTCGCAACTGATTGGCTATCCGACGCAGTTCCCCAGCGTGAGCATGATGAACTGGCTCAACAACAAGCCCAACGCGCGCTTCTGGGTGCTCAAGCTCATCAAGGACAACTTCCATCCCGGCGACACGCTGGTGGAGACCAAGCTGGACGGGCCAGACTCCGGCGAGGTGGCGGCGCAGGCCTTTGCCACGCCCGCCGGGCACAAGCTGCTGCTGGCCAACAAGAGGAATCGCGTGGTGGAGCTTGCGGTACCGGACGCGGCCAAGGCGACGGCGCTGACGGTGGACCTGGCGACAGGCGACGGACCCGCGCGAAGCGTGGCGCTGTCCGACGGCAAAATCAAGCTGGAACCTTTTGCGGTCACGGTGGTGAGCTGGTGAGCACGGAAGCGAAGTCACTGAACGAGGAAGGCGAGCCGCTCAAGCGGTTCGCCTTCATTCTGCGTTTGCGCCCCGGCGTCTCCGATGCGTATGAGAAGGCGCATCGCGAGGTGTGGCCTGAGATGCTGGCCCTGCTCAAGAGCGCGGGCATCAGCGAGTACTCGATCTACCGGCGCGATGAGCTGCTGGTGCTGACCTTGCGCGCCGCGGACTTTGAAGGCACCTGGAAGCAACTCGAAGATCATCCGGTGAACCTCCGCTGGCAGCAGGCGATGGCTCCGCTCTTTGCGCCGCATGAGGGGCTGCGGCCCGGCGAGCGGTTTCCCATGATGGAAGAGGTCTTTTACCTGCCGTAAGTCGTGCATCGCTTCAGAAGGCGTTTCGCGGGGAAACAAGGAGGACGAAGATGAGCAGGCATTCCCTGCGCGTGGGGCTGTGCGGCATTGGCCTGGACGCCTATTGGAGCCAGTTTGCGGGACTGAAAAACAAGCTGGAAGGCTATGTGGAACAGGTAGCGGGGCGCATCAGGCGGCCGGGCGTGGAGGTGGTGAACCTGGGTCTGGTGGATAACCCGGAGCGTTCGCGGCTGGCCGGCCACGAGTGCCGGCGCGAAGACATCGACGTGCTGTTTCTCTATGTGACGACCTACGCCCTCTCAAACACCGTGCTGCCCCTGGTACAGCGGGCGGGCGTGCCGGTGATCGTGCTGAACCTGCAGCCCGAAGCGGCCATCGACTACCAGGCATTCAACGCGCTCGATGACCGCACGGCGATGACGGGCCACTGGCTGGGCTACTGCTCGGCGTGCCCGGTGCCGGAGATTGCCAATGTGCTGATGCGGGCGCGGATTCCCTTCCACCAGGTGACGGGCGTGCTGGACGAAGCCGTGGTGTGGCAGGAGATCGAGGAGTGGCTGGCGGCGGCGCAGGTGCGCTCCACGCTGGCCTCCGCGCGGCTGGGACTGATGGGCCACTACTACAGCGGCATGCTCGACATCATGACCGACGTGACGCTGGTGTCGATCGTGTTTGGCACCCACGTGGAGATTGTGGAAGTGGACGAGTTGAGCGCGGATGCGGCCGCCGTGGACGAGGTTGCGCTGGTGAAGCGCGTGGAGGAGTTCCACCAGGACTTCGATGTGCAGGCAGACTGCCCTGCGGACGAGTTGCGCAGGGCGGCGCGCACGTCGGTGGCGCTGGACGCCTTCGCGGTCCGGCACGAGCTTGATGCGCTGGCCTACTACTACAAGGGCTCCGGGAACGCGGCCAACGAAGACACCATGAGCTCCATCATTCTGGGCACATCGCTGCTGACGGCGCGGCATATTCCCGTGGCCGGCGAGTACGAAGTGAAGAACGCGCTGGCGATGAAGATGATGGACGTGCTGGGCGCGGGCGGCTCGTTTACCGAATACTATGCGATGGACTTCATCGACGACGTGGTGCTGATGGGCCACGACGGTCCGGGGCACATCGCCATCAGCCAGGGCAAGACCAAGGTGCGCCCGCTCAAGGTTTATCACGGCAAGGTGGGCCGCGGGCTGTCAGTGGAGATGAGCGTGCGCTATGGTCCGGTGACGCTGCTATCAGTCGTGGAGGACGCGGACCTGCGCTTCAAGCTGGTGGCCGCCGAGGGCGTGTGCGAGGCGGGAGCGATTCTGGAGATTGGCAACACCAACAGCCGTTACCGCTTCCCGCTCGGGGCGCGCGGCTTTGTGAACGCGTGGAACGCGCAGGGTCCGGCGCACCACTGCGCGGTGGGCGTGGGACACATGGGCTCAACGCTCAAGAAGACCGCGGCGCTGCTGGGAATTGGCTACCACCAGGTCTGCTAAGGCGTTTCGCCGGGACCCAACTGCTGGGGCGTGATGTCGGCATCGGCGTCGGGTTTGCGCAGCGTTACAGGGGTGGTGTTGTGCAGCCGCTGGAAGGCCTCCAGGGCCTTCTGCTGGCCTTCCCGGTTGCCGAGTGCCCGCTCAGCCTGCGCAAGCCTGTACCAGGCCACCTCGTCGGCGGGATTGACGCGTGTGGCGTGTTCCAGGGCAACTGCCGCGGGCTCGGGCGTCTTGCTCTCAAGGCACACGCCGCCGAGGCCGACGAGCGCCTCTTCAAAATCAGGAAAACGCTCGAGGACCTGCTCGTAGCGGCGGCGCGCCTCATCCAGATTGCCGAGCTCATGCTGGATGTTTGCCAGTTCGTAAGCGGCGTTGCCGTTGGCGGGGTCGAGGTCAACTTCAGCGGTGAACTCGCGCACTGCGGCTTCGCGGTCCTCCGGCTTGGCCTGCTCGCGGAAACGGGCGAGATAGACGCGCCCCAGCCGGAAATGGATGCCGGGGCGGCGGGGGTCGAGCGCCAGCACATGATTGAACGCGACAATGGACGCATCCCATGCCTTCTGGCTCTCGTTGGCCTCGCCTGAGGCCTGCAGCATCCAGATGGAGTTGGGCGCCTTGTCGTGGAGCTTCTCCATGGTGACGTAAGCGAAGTTCCCGTAGATGCGGCCCGTGTGGTAGAGGACCTCGGGGTCTTCGGGATAGAGCTTGTTGAGAGCCAGAGCGGTTTCCACGGCGTCGGCGTCACGGTTGAGGCCGCTGTAGGCGCGCAGGAGTTGCAGGCCGCACATGCGGCGGATTTCGGTGTCGGCGGCCAGCTTGAACTGCTTCTCCAGATGAGGCAGAGCCTCGGAGAACTGCCCTAGCTCGGCCAGCGAGAGGCCGAGCAGGCTGTCGAGACGGGGCAGGCCGGGCTTGAGCTTGAGAGCGGTGTGGATCTCGCTGATGGCGCGCTCATAAAGCCGCTGCTTGAAGCAGAGGACTGCCAGCGTGGCATGGATTTCGGCGACGCCGGGATTGAGCCTGGCGAGTTTTTCGAAGTTCTCCTGGGCCTCGGCATAATGCCCTGCGCCGAGGGCCTGCTGCCCGGCAGCCGAGTAGCGCTCCGACTCGCTCTCGGATGCGGACTGCCCGCCGGCGGCGAGAGGAAGAAGGCAGGCGAAGGCAAGGACCCAGAGAAGCCTCAATGGCGGATGCGTCATGGGATCAGTGTATCTCCGGCAAAGAAAACTCCGCCACGCTTGAGGGCGTGGCGGAGTGAAGTTGAGACAGCGAAGGTTTGAGTTAGAAGGTGAGCTTGCCGCTGAGCTGGATAACGCGCGCAGAGGACGAGTTGGTGATCAAGCCCGCGGTCGGACCGGTCAGGCTGGTGTCGATGGCCGAGCCGCCGCCGGTTCCACCCGTGATGAGCGCGCCCGTGTCGCCGGCGTATTGGTGATGGTTAAAGGTGTTGAACGTATCCACATTGAGCTTGAAGTTGAAGCGGTCGCCGAGATGAAGGTTCTTGGCGAAGCCCATATCCCAGTTGTTGATGCCGGGCTGGCGCAGCAGGTTGCGCTTGGTGGTTCCGTACACGCCGAGCAAAGGTTGCGTGAAGCAGGTCATATCCAGGCGCTGGAACTGCTTTGTGGTGTTGTGAACGGCGCAGCCCGCCTTCTGGTCCGCGCGCTGGAATTGGCTGTCGAGGACACCGCCCAGGTCGCCCGCGCCTACGCTCATTGGGAAGCCGGTCTGGAAGGTGGTGATACCGGTGAGTTCCCAGCCGCCGACAGCGGCGTCTGCGATGCGGTTGATGCCGCCGGCGATCTTCTTGCCGCGGCCGATGGGGAGCTGATAGACGTAGCTGGCAACGAAGCGCCGGTCGACATCGAAGTCCGACGCGCCATAGTCCAGGTTAGGATGATGGTTGTCCATGGTGCCCTGGTAGCCGGAGCCGGTGGCGCCGACGCCTGCTGCCGCCGATTTGTCGTCCATGCTGTTGGACCAGGTGAAGACCGAGGTCACAGCCAGGTCGCCCGCGCGATGCTCGAACTTCACATTCAACGCGTTGTAGTGAGAGTACCCGTGCCAATCGCTGTCGATGTAGAAGCCGTTGAAGTTCTTCCACGGAAGGCGGTCCGACACGCGGCAGGGCGCCTTGTCGAGGTTGATGTACTTGCCGCTTGCCGGGTCTGTGGCCTGGCAGAACGACAGGCTTTCTGCCGGAATGCCGTAGGGTTGGCTGATGTTGCGCCGGTCGAGAAGATGAACGGCGTGGGTCCCGATGTAGTTCGCTTCAAGGGTGGTGTTGCGGGCCAGCTCGCGCTGCACCGAAGCCGTCCAGGATTGAACGTAGGGGTTAAGCGGATTCTCAGACTCGATGACCGCGATGAACGACAGGGTCGACTGGGGGAACGGCCCCAGGGTCGAGTAGCTCGGGAACAGGTTGTTGCTGAGTTTAGGCAGCGTGGAAACCGAGGTGGGGTTGAGGCTGTTGCGGATCGAGTACGGATAGATGTCGGCCGAGTCGTCAATCTCACGGCCTTCGGCAGAGTCATAGAAGATTCCGTAGCCGCCACGAACCACCGTCTTGTCGTTGAGGCGGTAAGCCATGCCGAGCCTGGGCGCAAAGGGCGTCTTGGAACCCGCATGGGGAACGGAACCGCAGTAGCGGAGGATGGGGCCGCTGAGAGCGTCTCCGCCGGGGGCGACGCCGTTGGTGGACAGCGTCTTGTCTGCATAGCACAGGCCGCCATTGGCGTTCTTGGTGTCGAGCCAGAAGAAGTGGTTCGACGCCTCATAGGCCGCGGCGCGGTAGTCCCAGCGCAGGCCGATGTTCAAGGTCAGCTTCTGCGTAACCTTCCAGTCATCTTCCGCGTAAGGCGCGAAGTAACTGAAAACGTGGGTCTGAGGGTTGCCGGCGGTGTTGGTCGGGCTCAGAGGACCAGGCACGAATCCGCTGACGCCGGAGTAGTAGCCCAGCATCATATCAGCGATAGCATTGCCGGTGCCGCAGAGGGGTGCAGGCGCCGCGCCGTTGACGGAGACCGGCGCGTTGGGGCAGCTTGAAGTTCCGGCCCCGGGGTTGCCGGCCGGAATGGGTAGACTGTTGTTGATGATGGTGCCTGAACTGAATCCCCAGTCGCCGTAGAAGTCGTCGTCCAGGTTGCGGATGAGGCGCCAGCGGCGATAGTCGACGCCGATGCCGAGGGTGTGCCGGCCGTGGACCGTGGTAAACGAATCGGCATATTCCCAGGCTGGCTGGTCCGAACCGCTATAAGCGTTGCCCGAGCCCCCGACGCCGCTGTAGCTGGTGGCTCCAAGGCTCGGCCACGTCTGCTGGAGAGCGGTGAAGTGAGTGAATACACCCGTCAGTGCAAGCTGGCTCACCGCGGCCGGAGTGATAATCGGGCCGCCCTGCGGAGCATAGGCATCCAGGTAGCCGAATCTGAAGTTGTTCACATTTGATTGGCCGATGTTGATGGTGTGCGACAACTCCCAGTTCTTCTGGTTCTCGTAGTAATACTCGACACCGTGGACGAGATCGCTGGAGTTGTAGTGGCCCTGGTTGGTGTAGCTGGATTTGGTGAAGCGGAAGAAGACCGAACCGGCCTTGCCGAGGTTCTGGTCGCCGCGGTAGGTCTGCTGGTTGGTGACCAGCGGGAAGCCGAGGCTCTTGATGTAGTTGGTTACGCCTTCGGCTTTGCCGGTGAGCGTCGGCGCGGGGTAGTAATTGCTGGCGACCGCCATCTTTCCGACGTTGCCGGTGAAGGCACTGGCGGGAACCTTGTTCCCGGCATAGCCCGATCCAGTGGTCGGATCGACGGGCATGCAGTTGTAGCCCAGGTTGATGAGCGCCGAGCACTCCAGGGTTCCATAGGCCGGCAAGGGACCGCCAGGCAAAGGCACAGAGGTTCCATTGATAGTCTGGGTGGTAAGGGCGGGGTAGGTCTCCGCTGAGAAGTCGCCCGTCAAAACCGCCGGATTGGGAAACGACTCCTTTTGGTTGGCGCCGTTCTTGATGCGCCAGCCCTCGTAGTTGGCCATGAAGAAGCTCTTGTTGCGGCCGTCGTAGAGCTTGGGAATGTAGACCGGGCCGTCGAGCACAAAGCCGAACTGGTTCTGGCGCAGGACGGGGAGCGTGGTGGCCAGACCGGATTGATAGTCGGTGGCCGTGGCAAAGGGCTTGGCGTCGTACGCGTCGTTGCGGTTGAACTCGAAGAATGCACCGTGCAGCTTGTTGGTGCCGCCCTTGCTCACAATGTTGATCTGGCTGGCCGAGAATCCGTATTCTGCCGAATACGTGCCGCTCTCCACCTTGAACTCCTGAATGGCGTCCTGGGAGAGAATGACGGCCGGGGTGACGAGGGCGGAGTCGGTGTTGACGAGTCCGTCGAGGGTGTAGTTGTTGCCCTCAGGGCGGCCGCCGTTGATGCTGATGGCGTTGCCTTCGCCCTGACGCATGGTGCCCTGCTCGCCGCCGACCGTGACCGCGCCGGCTCCGACGAGAAGCAACTGCATGAAGTTGCGGCCGTTCAGCGGGAGTTCTTCAACCTGCTGCTGGCTGACAAGCTGGGAGAGAGCCGCGCTGTCAGTGTCGAGCGTGACGGCCTGTGCCGTGACTTCGACGGTATCTGTGACGGCGCCGGGCTTGAGAGCCAGGTCAACACGGATCTTCTGGTCGACGTCCAGCTTGAAGCCTGTGGTGACTGACTTCTGAAAGCCCTTGGATTCGGCTGCGACCGAATAGGTTCCAGGCTGGAGAGAAGGCGCATAAAAATCGCCGGACGAGCTGGTGACGGTGCGGAATGCACTGTTGGTCGCGGTATTGGTCACCGTGACTTTGACGTTGGGAATGATGGCGCCCGTGCTGTCGGTCACCGTCCCGAGGATGGTGCCGGTTGCTCCTGCTTGCCCGAACATTCTGCCGGCCCCTACCAGCAGGACGAACAGTGCAAGGGTAATCCTGAAAGATCGCATCTCTGAGCCTCCTTACAACGGTTTGCTTGTTTGAATCACCTGAAACTGGCAATTTTCTTCAGTTGCTACCAACGGGTAAGGGGCACACTAGGCCTCGCCGAATATGGACCGACCCCGAATGGAACGCGAGATTAGACAAATGGCACGACGATTGTCAAGAGAAAATTATTTTCCTATTTGAAATATTTCTATCCGCAACATTTTCCTAATGAAAACGGGGGGTGAAGATGGTTCAAACGTTTTAGCACCCCGTTCCCAGGGAATTTCCGGCTCCCGGCTGGAGAAAATGAGCACGATTTAAAGCCTATTTTTCAATGTGGACAATCGATTTCGAATCTTTGTGGATATGGCTCAAAAACAGGCCGATTCGACTTTCGGCGAAGGCGATGGAATCCAAGCACTTCAAAAGCCTCAAAAGTGGACGAGACCAGGCGCCCGCCGGGTGGGGGCCCGGCGGCAGCTCCCTATTGGGCAGGGGCGGACTCGACCAGGGTGACGGGGCCCAGGATTCCGGAGGGGAGGCTGCGGAGGTCGTGCATATCCTGGGGCACGAAGAGCATCCCGTAGCGGTCCCAGAGCAGCCGGTAGTCGGGCAGCGACTGGCCTGCGAGAGCGTTGATGGCGGTGTTGCCCGCCACGACCCGCAACTGGTTCGCTCCGGGGTGGACGAGGGCCGAGATGTCGAGCCGGTAGGGCGGACGCCAGACCACCCCGGCGCGCTCGCCGTTGACCCACACCTCGGCGGCTTCGCGCACGGGGGAGCCGAGATAGGCCCACATGTTGTGCTCCCCTGGCGGAGACGGAAGCGGCTGCCGGGTTCCCGGACCGAAGTCGAGCAGCAGGTGATGCGAGGGCGAAACGCCGGCGGGCAGGTCAAAGGACTTGAGGTAAGTAGCCTGCCCGGAGAAGTACTTTGTGGCGGGATTGTCGCTCCAGGATGTGAGGCGGTCAAGGGCCAGAGGCGGCGTGTTATCGCTCCAGGTCACGGTCCACTGGCGCGAAAGGTCGGCACGGAGGGTCTCGCGCAGCACGGGCGCGGGCGGCGCGCTGAGTGCGTCCGCGGAAAAAAAGATCAACTGCGACGCGTAGGGAGCGAGGTCGAGGTCGATGCTGCGCGGGTCGGGAAGCCCGGCCACCTCGCCCGTGAAAGCGTCCCATGTTTCCGCATGCGGGGAGGCATTGCGAAAGCTTGCCCGCACGCGCTGCTGCTGGTTGGACGTATTAGCAACAAAATACAGGTCGCCGGAGACCAGCTTGCGGTGGATGAAACCGACCTCTGGCGTGCGCGGCGAGAGGGTCAGGTCGGGCGGCGCGTATTGGCGCAGGGCCTCGCCGAGGGCTGCATCATCAGGCAGGAAGTGTGCCGTGGTCACATCCCCATGAAAGAGCGACTGGGCAAGCTCGCGCAACCGGGCTGATTCCTGGTCCGCGTGGAGCAGGCCGGGAGCAGTGGCCGGCAGGCGCCTGGTGGCGATGACAATGCCCCCGCCGCGGGCATAGGCCAGGACCTTCTCCAGTGTGGCGGCGGGCAGGCGGTCGATGGCCGGCAGGATGAGGACCCGATAGGGGATGCCCACAGAATCGATGGCGTCGGCGTCGATGAAGTCGAGGTTGAAGCCCGCATCCAGCACCTGGGCGATCACCCGCTTGCCCAGGGCCTTGTCCATCTGCTCGTCCATGCTGACGTTGGAGCCGGTCTCGTCAAATCCGGCAAACGACGTTGGTGAGATGTTCTTGTGGAATTGCGCGGCAAAGCTGGCCCACACGTCGTCGTTGGGCAGCAGGAGCGCAACATCATTGGCGGGCTCTCCCTGGCGGAGCGCAAAACTGACCCGCTGCAGGTAGCGCGTCAGGTCGGGCATGGCAAAGAACCACGGATTGTGGGCGTTGAGGGCCGCCGCGGCATACATCCGCCAGCCTGGCTCTGCTGCCGTCTCCGGCGAGTAGGGCCAGCCGTGCCCTACAAGCTGGTTGATGCCTTGCAGGAAATGCAGGTCCGCCTCGGACTTCATATCCAGCGGTGTCGCGCGGAAGGCAGGCGAGTGGAGCCAGGTCCATGTCTCCGAGGAGATGACAGAGTGATGAAAGAGGTGACCGGCGGAGGCGGCCCAGCGGGTATCAGAGAATTCGCGGGCCATGTTGAAGGTGGCCTTGCCTTCGCCTTCCGGCAGGTCGGCGAAGCGGTTGCTCGATAGTGTCACCGGCGGAAAGCCGTAGCTCTGGGAGCGAAGCAGGGTGTGATGCTCCGCAGCCCATGCCTGCATGGGCCTCAGAAAGTTCTCATCGGCCAGTTCAGTCAGCGTTCTGCCCCAGTCGTGGCGGACCGCAGCCGTTTCCGGGCCGGCGTTCATCACCAGCGCCAGCAGGTGCGGCCGCAGGTCGTAGCCGCGGCGGCGTTCAAACTCGGCCAGCAGCGCCGGAGTCCAGTCGGAGCCGTAGTCTTCCAGGCTGTCGCTGAAGACGGCGTAAGGAGGCTGATCGCCAAAGGCGGAGAGGAGGCGGTCGCCGACCGAGCGCAGGTGGTTGGCGGTGGCCTCGGGGTCGTAGTGGTCGAGAACAAACCCCGCGGCTCCCACCGAGGGGCGCTTCACCATCATCCCGGTACGGCTGGAGAGAAAGCAGACCAGCTTGCGCGGCGCAATCGACGCTGCAAATACGTAGCGGCCGGCAACAGGCGCGGCCAGCGGCCTGGCGGCTGCCACTTGCTGGGGAGTGGCGGAGGCTGGAAGCAGATAAGCGGAGATGAGTTCTTCCCCGGCATCGACGAAAGGGGCGGGGACCGAGGTTGCGCCGGGCTCAACGGCTCTCTGGTCGACCCGCAGTTGCCCCGCTGCCTGGGTCACCGGAATATGCGGGCCGCCGAAAGGCCAGCCGGAGCCGAGGGTAACATCGACCCGCAGGCCAAGGCGATGGGCCTCCTGATTGGCAAACCGGAGCGCATCGAGATGTTCCTCAGACAGGAAAGGCGTGTTGTGGAAGCCGCTGGAGGGGTCGTCTACGGAGAGCGGGTAGAGGTGAGCGATCTCAACCCCGCCAATGCCGGCCGCCTTCATCTGCTCCAGTTCCCTGGTGATCTCCGCGCGAGTGGCGGCAGGGCCGAACCACCACCAGCGCATCATGATCCGGCTGGAATCCGGTGGATCCGCAAATGCGCGGTGCAAGGCGCTGACGGCGTTGGCTGACTCCGCAGGCAGCGGAAGGTCGCTGGCCGGGCAACCCACAAAGAGCAGGAAAAGGCACGAGGCAAAGGCGATGCGCACTCGCTTGGGACGCGCAGAAAAGGGCATGACGGACAGGGCCTCCTGAGGCGGCGCGCCGAGGGCCGCGGGGGACAGAGAGTGCAAATGAGCCGACGGCACCTTGATAGCAGAAGAGGGAGCAATCCGCAAAACCGCATGGGCAAGGGGGAGTTGCAGGAGCTCTGAAGAACCCGGATTGCGCCGCGAACCGGACATCCCTGCCGGGATGGCGGCCCTGGAAATTCGAATGGAAAATTTTTCCTCTTCCGAACATCCACATGTGCGTGCTAAGGTACTTGGCGCCCGGAAAAGCGCTCGTTCCCCGGCTTTTTGTGAAGCTTTCGTCCTGTCCACCCTAACCCAAAAGCATCTTGCAAGATGTTGCAATTAAAGGAGAAACAATGAATCTCCCGGCGATCAAACGGATCACGGCAAGCCTGGTGGTCATCCTCGGCCTCGGCGCGGCAATCGCGCAAAGCGGCCCTGATCCACTCAAGGGCGGCTTCGACAACCCGCCAGCAAGCGCGCGCCCGCGGGTGTGGTGGCACTGGATGAACGGCAACATCTCCAAGGAAGGCATCAAGCTGGACCTGGAGTGGATGCACAGGATTGGCCTCGGCGGCTTTCAAAACTTTGACGCCGCCCTGCAAACCCCGCAGGTGGTGGACAAGCGCCTGGCCTACATGACTCCCGAATGGAAGGACGCCTTCAAATACGCCACAGTGATGGCGGACCAACTTGGCCTGGAAGAGGCCATTGCCGGCTCGCCGGGCTGGAGTGAGTCCGGCGGTCCCTGGGTACCTGGTTCCGAAGGCATGAAGAAGTATGTGTGGAGTGAGACCGCAGTCCGGGGTGGAGCGCCCTTCACCGGTAAACTGGCTCATCCGCCCACGAACACCGGCGCATTCCAGAACATCACCATCCACGACCTGCTGAGCGCGCCTCCCGGATCGGCGCCCATTCCGGAGTACTATGCCGACGCCGCGGTCGTCGCCTACCGCCGGTCCGCGATCGACCTTCCCCTGGATGCCCTGCACCCCAAGATCATTGCGAGCGGCGGCTCTCCGGATTTCGCCATGCTCTCTGACGGCGATCTCGAAAAGACCACCAAGATTCCGATTCCCGCAGCCGGCGGCACCTCGTGGATTCAGTTCGAATTCCCAGCGCCGCAGAAGATACGTTCCATCACCTTTGTCATTGAAGAGCCGAACCAGATCGCAGCCATGGTCGCCGGGATGGGCTCTCCCGAGAAGACGCTCGAAGCCAGCGACGACGGGCAGACTTTCAAGCTTGTGACCACCCTCTCAGGCGGAGGCGCGCCGGAGCACACCATCTCGTTCCCAGCTGTGACCGCAAAGTATTTCAGGGTTGCCTTCAAGCGCACACCTGCGCCACCCGTTCCCGATTGGGCCTCCGGGATTGACCCGGCGGACTTTGGAATCAAGCCGGGCGCGCCTCCCACCGATTGGGAGATCGCCGAACTGGCTCTCCACGCTGGGGCGCGCGTCAATCGCTTTGAAGAAAAGGCCGCGTTCACCCCCGAGCCGGACCTCTATGGTTATGCCACGCCCCCGGTCGCCGCGGAAGAGGCCGTTGCAAAATCCGATGTCATCAACCTCACATCGAGCTTCCATGCCGACGGAACGCTGGACTGGACCCCGCCTCCAGGCGACTGGGTTGTGCTGCGCATCGGCTACTCACTGCTGGGCATCACCAACCACCCCGCAACCGCCGAGGCCACCGGCCTTGAAGTCGACAAGCTCGACCGCCGCTATGTGAAGAAGTACTTCGACACGTATCTCGACAGCTACAAGGAGACCGTAGGCCCTGATCTGATCGGCAAAAAAGGCATCCACTACGTCATCAACGACAGTTGGGAAGCCGGCTCGCAGAACTGGACCGACAACATGATTTCCCAGTTCAAGACTCTGCGCGGTTATGATCCTGCTCCCTGGCTTCCCGTTTTGACCGGCCAGGTGGTCGAGAGCGCCGAGGCCAGCGACAAGTTCCTTTGGGACTTCCGCAAGACCATCGGCGATCTCATCGCCAACGAGCACTACGCGCAGCTTGAAGACACCCTCCACGAGCGCGGCATGGCCCACTACGGCGAGTCGCACGAGTCAGGACGCGCCTTTGTGGCCGACGGCATGGAAGTGAAGAAGTTCAATGAAGTGCCCATGAGCGCCATGTGGACCCAGACCCCTGGCGTGAACCACGAGCAGTTCGGCTACAACGCGGATGATCGCGAGTCAGCCTCCGTGGCGCATATCTACGGGCAGAACATCGCAGCGGCCGAGTCCATGACCGCGGCGGCGGCCCCCTGGGCCTGGTCCCCGGCAACACTCAAGCCCACCGCCGACCAGGAGTTCCTCAGCGGCATCAACCGATTCGTCATTCACGAGTCGGCTCACCAGCCGCTCATCGACAAGGCGCCGGGGTTGACGCTTGGACCGTTCGGGCAGTGGTTCAACCGCAACGAAACATGGGCCGAGCAGGCAGGCGTGTGGATCGACTACCTCGCGCGT
Source organism: uncultured Acidobacteriaceae bacterium (assembly GCA_903849645.1). GTDB lineage: Bacteria > Acidobacteriota > Terriglobia > Terriglobales > Acidobacteriaceae > Telmatobacter. The sequence continues at coordinate 208,626 of CAINJJ010000037.1, forward strand.
ACCAGTTATCTGCTGCAGCAGGGGCACTTTGGCGCGGACCTGATCTACTTCTATGGCGAAGACTCGAACCTTACCGCGATCTTCGACAGCAAGGCCCCCGATGTTCCGGCGGGCTTCGGCTTCGATTACGTGAACGCGGACGCGCTGATCCATGAACTCAGTGTCGAAAACGGTCGCATCGTCACCCCGGCCGGCATGAGCTATCGCGTGCTGGGACTTGATCCCTACAGCCAGCACATGTCTCTGCCGGTGCTGCGCGCCATTCACAAGCTGGTGGCCGAAGGCGCGGTGGTTGCAGGCCCCAAGCCGAGTGACGACCCAAGCCTGTCGGACGATCAACTGGAGTTCAAGCTCCTGAACGACGACTTGTTTGGCGATGGCTCGGGCGTGCATCACGTAGGCCAGGGCACGGTCTATGCCGGGCAGAAGATTGGCGACGTGTTTGCCGCGTTGCAGGTCCCAGCCGACTTCGACTTCACCAAGCCGCAAAAGGACACCCGCCTGCTCTTCGTTCATCGCAAGGTGAGCGACGGCGATCTCTACTTTGTGGACAATCGCAACGACCGCGGCGAGCAGGTGGATGCCAGCTTCCGCGTCACCGGCAAGGCGCCCGAACTGTGGCACGCCGAGACCGGGTTGACCGAGCCGGTTTCGTACAAGATTGCCGATGGCCGCACCACCGTCCCCCTCAAGCTCGAGCCCTGGGGCACGGTGTTTGTCGTGTTCCGCAAGGCCACCGATCAAACCAGCTTTGCAACACCAGCGAAGACGGAGACCAAGGTGGCAACCGTCAACGGCCCATGGAAGGTCAGCTTCCAGGCAGGCCGCGGCGCGCCCGCAACTGCAACCCTCAAGACGCTTTCGTCCTGGGCAGACAGCCAGGACAAGGGCGTAAAGTACTTCTCCGGCACGGGCACCTACACCAAGACCGTAAATGCTTCGGCAAGCTTGTTGAACGGCGGCGCGCAGGTCTGGATCGACCTGGGCGACGTAAAGAACCTGGCCGAAGTTGTAGTCAACGGCAAGTCGCTGGGCACGGTGTGGCATGCGCCCTATCGTGTGGATGCGACCAGCGCGCTGAAGCCAGGCGCCAACGAAGTGACAATCAAGGTGACCAATGCATGGGTCAACCGCTTGATTGGCGACCAGCAGGCGGACGCAAAGACGAAGTACACCTTCGCCGATGTCAAGCCCTACAAGGCAACTTCTCCTCTGCTGCCTTCGGGACTGCTGGGACCGGTGAGCCTGATCTCCTTGAAGTAAAGGAAACGCGGGACTGGATGGCAAGCGTGCGGGTCAGTTGAACGCACGCATAAAGAGAAAGGGCGCCGGAGGGGTTCGCAGCGATGCGGAACCCTCCGGCGCCCTTCTCCTTTTCACCGCCGCTGCCAAACCACGGACAGCGCCGGCCGGCTCAGTTTTGCACGGGCGAGTATACCCCCAGCAACAACTCGGCGGAGGGCACGATGCTCTGCAGTAGTTCAGCCTGCGGCTTTTCCGCGGCCTTCAGCAGTTGGGCGCTCTTCTCCACAGTCGCCTTGTCCTGCGCGTGATGGTTCTCGAGATCATCGACAGCCTGCAGTGCAATCGTGGCCACCTGCGCCAGCGTCTGTGACACCGGAATCAACTCCGCTGTCAGTTCGGAGCGCTGCAACCCAGGCTGCAGCCGAGCATCGTTGTCGCGCCAGAGCACAAGCCACGCCCGCGCCTCCTCAACCTGCTGCGGCGTTGCCTTGCCCGCTACGATCGCCTTGGCCAGTTCGTTGAACCTCCGCGCCGTCTCGCTCTCAGGGGCAACGGCATCCACAAGCCGGTTGAGCGGCGACGACGTTGTGTACTCCCGCATCTCTCCGCGCGCATAGCCCTCAGGCGGCTGCACCACCGCGGCCAGGACAGCCAGCGCCCGTGGGTCTGCCTCGCCGCTCATGCGCTGCAGCATCAGGCGGCCGGCGGCGATGTGCTGCAGCCCGTAGTACTCCAGCCAATTCGAGATCACGGCCATCCGGCCATACATCGACTCCACATCGCGCACCTCCTGCGGCGACCAGAAGCGCTCGGCAATGGCCGCCGTGCGCGGCCAGATGCGGCTGTCCATGTTTTCAGGCGTCACCATCTCGCTCCACATCGTCGCTTCTCCGCCCAACACGCGCGCGCGTTCCTCCGCGGTCAGCTTGTCGCCGTCGCCTCCCATCGGGTCCACAAGATAATGCTGCGAGGCGGGCTGATTGAGATCGATGTAATAGCCATTGGAAAGCAGGGCGCGATTGCCCTGGCGCGCGGCCACGGCCAATGCTGTCGGTCCGCGCCACGACTGGATCACGACATCGTGCGGCGTGTCGGGCTGCAGCACCTCGTCCCAGCCCTCCATGATCTTGTGGTGCCCGGCGACAAGCTTCTGCAGCCTGCCGGTGAAGTAGGACTGCAGGGTTGCATTGTCCTTGAAGCCATGCGAGCGCATGAACGACTTCACCCGCGGATTGGCGTCCCACTCCTTGCCATCGCACTCATCGCCGCCAATGTGAAAATAAGCGTCGGGAAAGAGCGCCGTCATCTCGCCCACAAACTGGTCGAGAAACTGATACGTCGTCTCCCGCGTGGGGTCCATCGCCGGGTCCAGCACACCCCACTTGTTCGCCGGCTGATAAGGACCCGCGCCGCTCGCGAGTTGCGGATAGCCCGCGAACCATGCGGTGGTGTGGCAGGGCATGTCAAACTCCGGCACCACGCGAATGCCCCGCGCCCGCGCATACTGGATGACCTCGCCAATCTGCTTTTGCGTGTAGTAGAGGCCGTTTGATCCCTTCTCCTGCAACTGGGGAAACACCTTGCTCTCGATGCGGAATCCCTGGTCCTCGGAGAGGTGCCAGTGGAAGACATTGAGCTTGACCGCTTCCATGCCATCAAGGTTGCGCTCGATCACCGCGACAGGCATGAAGTGCCGTCCGGAGTCGATCATCAGTCCGCGCCAGGGAAAGCGCGGCTGGTCGTCGATGGTGACCGCCGGAACGCCGAAACCCTGCGGCGAAACGCGCACCAACTGAAGAAATGTCTGCAGCCCGTGGAGCACGCCCAGCGGGGTGGGCGCACTCAGCACCGCCTGCGTTGGCGAAACCTGAAGGTGATAGGACTCATCCTCGTTTACCTCCTGCACAGGCGCGCTCGGTCCCGCGGTCTTGATGAAGAGGCCCTTCTGATTCGCCTGCGCAGCCGCTGAAAATGGAATTCCGGTCTCGCGCCCAAGCACGTCCAGAAGCCGCTGCCTTCCCGCCACAAGCCGCGAATCGGTGTAGCCCTCAAGCGTGACATTGAAGGTTCCGTCGATGAGAAACTGCCCATCGCCCTCGACCAGATGCGCCGGCAGCGGCATCAGCGGAAGCGACGCCTTCTGCTGGGCAGAGGCCAGGGGCGCACACAGCGCCGCGCCGGCTGAAATGACCACAAGCAATGCTGCACGCCTCAGTTCAAGCGTCTTCAAGAAGATACCTCCAGGACTTTCTGTTGAGAGTTCCGCTGCCCGGGAAATGGCTCCGGCGGCGGCATCCGCGGCAATGGAAAACGCCGCATGGAGATGCCTCAATCCCAGGGCAACTCCGACTAGAGCGAAGCTAATCCATCACGGGTCTCGCGGTCAAAACTCCGGGGCCTGAGGCGCAAATCATCGAACCGCATGTCGCAGCCCGCGAACCAGGTGAGGGAGTCAAACTCCGACGCACTGCAACCTCGCCTGATTTCCTGGTCAATGGACCCCGGCGCGCACCCTATTCGTAGGCCAGCGCGTCGATGGGATCTTTGCGCGCAGCGAGCCATGCCGGGTACAAAGCGCCGCACAGCGAGCCGAAAAATGCAATGACGGCGGCCTTGGCGACCCATGCCGCCGTGATCTCAAAGTGCTGCGTGGGGAATACGTGATAAAGCAGCAGGCGCACGCCATAGGTGCCCACAATGCCCACCAGGACCCCGGCAATGGCCAGCACCGCGGTCTCGCGCATAACCACGCCCACAATGGCTGATTTCGAAGCGCCCATCGACTTCAGAATTCCGATCTCCCGCGTGCGTTCAAGCACCGCCGTATACATCGACTGAAAGATCACCAGGAAGCCAACAATGACCGAAATGCCTGTGACCACATTGAGCGCGATGTTAAAGCCGGGCAACTTCTCCGGAGTCATCACGGAGAGCCACTCTTCCATGGTCTGCACGGGATAGTTCTCCAGCCCGCGCGTCGAGTGGATCTCCTGGATCACAGCCTCCTGATTGGCTGGGTCGTCGCACTTGATATAGAAGATCGAAGCCTTGCCGTCTGCGCCCATCATCTGTTCGATCGTGGCCAGAGGCAGCAGTTTGCGGCCGCCCTTGCCGTGCTCCACGATGCCCGAGACGCGAAACGGTTGATCGAGCACGGCAAGCGTATCACCCACCTTGTAGCCTCCGTTGCTGCGCGCCAGCACGTCGTCGATGATGATGTCGTTCGGACCCTGAAAGCGCGTGCCGGAGAGAAAAACAAACGGCTTGAGCGCGTCAAAGGTGTCAAAGTCAATGCCGTAGAGCACCTCGATCGAGCCTTTTGTGCTGAGGTTGGTGATGACCGGCGAAACCACGGCCACGTGCGGCAGCTTGCGGATCGGGTCGGCGAATTTGACGGGAAGGGTCGCGCCGCCCACCCCGTTCATCTGGCTCACGTTCGAGGGGCGCATCATCAGGTCGGCGCCAATGCCGTTGGTGCGCTGCTTCTGGTCGTTGAGCATGCCCATGAAGATGCCCACGATGGAGAGAATCATGATGACTTCAATGGCCACCGCGAGCACGCTGATGATGGAGCGCACGGGGCGGTGCAGAAGATTGGCGAAGACGAGCTTGTTCATTCCCTGTCATGACTCCATGGGGCCATACAGCGGCATCAGACCCATGCTCTGAGGGTATCAGCCGGGGCCTTTGGCTCAGCCGGCGGGGCGAGTCCACCCCGGCCTCGGCCGGGCAGCCCGCCCAGCCGCTGGGGTTGAATAGTTAACAAACAGTCATCCCACCTTGGGAAATCCGCCAGACGTATGAAAAGAAAGGGAAAAGACGGTAAACATTTTGACGAGCAGGGAGGCCGGGTTTATTGTGGATGTGGAAAACTTTCCGGGTATTTGAACCGTTTTCTGGATGGCGATGGGCAACTTTGGAGAAGACCTGCGCATGGAGCGGATGTCCCGCGGCATTGCGCTGGAAGACATCACGGCGGAGACCAAGATCAGCAAGCATCACCTTGTTGCGCTGGAGCAGGAGCGTTTTCGTCAGCTTCCGGGCGGCATCCTCAACAAGGGGATAGTGCGCGGATATGCCGGAGCTGTCGGTCTGGACCAGCGTGCCTGGACCGAGCGCTTCCTCAAGGCCTATGTCGCCTCTGGCCAGGTCATCGACGACGATCGCAACTGGACGGCCTTCGCCTCAAACGTCGGCAAGGCGCGGATTCAGCGTCATGACACCTTGGAGCTTCGCCTCCGCTGGGCCGGGGCCATCCTGCTGCTTCTCGTGGTGGCCGCGGGCGGCTACCTGACCATGCGCTTCTATGGACTGCGCGCCGGCTGGTGGCCAACGCTGCTCCCCATGGACCAGATCTCAGCTGTCACCCACCATGTGACCTCATCGGCGCAGGCCCTGTTTGCCCGCGTGGTGGCCTGGGTCAACGGCTGACCCTGAGCGCTGCATCCCGGATTCTCCTGGACCAGAATTCCAATTCCCTTTTGCGGCTCAGAACCGTTTGCTGCCACTTGGGAGGCCCTTCGCCCCCGTTCGCTGCGTCGCTTTGCGCCCCGCCCCCATCGGCGATTACGATAGAGAGATGCACCCTTCGGCCAGACCGCCCCGGTGCAGGCAGGTCTCCCCTTGCGGGAGTGAAGTTCCCCGGCTCTCCGCGCCGGCTCCCTCAGAGCACGGCAGCCATCGCGGCAGACCCACAACTTGAAAATCCCTTCAATGGGGAGGAATCCGAAGTTGAGCGACCGTTTCCTGTTTACTTCCGAGTCAGTGACTGAAGGCCATCCGGACAAGATTGCCGACCAGGTCTCCGACGCCATTCTGGACGCCTGCCTGGAGCAGGACCCCTATAGCCGCGTCGCCGCCGAGACGCTTACCGCCACCGGACTGGTGGTCATTGCCGGCGAAATCACCACCAAGGCCTACGTCGATTTCCAGAGCCTGGTGCGCGGCGTCGTCGCCTCCATCGGCTATGACAACGCCCTCTACGGCTTCGACTCCAACACCTGCGCGGTCATCTCCACCATCAATAAGCAGAGTGAAAACATCGCGATGGGCGTGGACATCGGCGGCGCAGGCGACCAGGGCATGATGTTCGGCTACGCGGTCAACGAGACGCCCGAGCTGATGCCGGCGCCCATCTCGCTGGCCCACAAGCTGGCCCGCAAGCTCACCGAAGTGCGCAAGAGCGGTTTGCTCCCTTACCTGCGCCCCGACGGCAAGAGCCAGGTCACGGTGGAGTACGACGAAAACGGCAAGCCCTCACGCGTTGACGCGGTGGTCATCAGCAGCCAGCACTCCGAGACCGTGGGCAACGAGCAGTTGCACGCCGAAATCCTCAAGCACGTGATCCAGGCGGTGATTCCGGCCGAGTGGCTCGACGAGCACACCAGTTACCACATCAATCCCACCGGGCGCTTCGTCATCGGGGGGCCCATGGGCGACACCGGGCTCACCGGCCGCAAAATTATTGTGGACACCTACGGAGGCGCGGGCCGTCACGGCGGCGGCGCTTTCAGCGGCAAGGACCCGACGAAGGTGGACCGTTCGGCGGCCTACATGGCCCGCTACATCGCCAAGAACATCGTCGCCGCCGGCCTGGCCGACCGCGCCGAGGTGCAGCTTGCCTACGCCATCGGCGTGCCTGAGCCGGTCAGCGTGCGCGTTGACACCTTCGGTACGGGCAAGGTGGGCGAAGCCAAACTGACGGAACTGGTGCGCAAGAACTTCTCGCTGACGCCCAAGGGCATCATCGAGAGCCTGAACCTGCGCCGCCCCATCTACCAGAAGACAGCCGCCTACGGGCACTTTGGCCGCACCGAGCCTGAGTTCACCTGGGAGGCCACCGACAAGGCAGCCGCCCTGGCCGAGCAAGCCGGAGTCGCAACCGCGGTCAATTAACTCAAATCAAAGATGTTTCAACAAAGAGGACCCTTCGCACTCCAGGAAGGGTCCGTTTTTGCCTCTGAATTGGGAGTTTGCCGGGCAATCCGCAACAAGTGGAGCCGCAGCTCTAATGCAGGTGCATCCGCCACGCGGTATAGCTCAGAATCTCGTGGGCAATCCGCGCCCACTCCTGCGATCCCGTGCCCACCGAAACCCGCGTCCGCGGCGAAGTCAGCACGTCCAGGCCCTCGGCGGCGCAGATCTCGTGAATGCGAAACAGGTGAGTGCCGTCGCTGACCACAACCAGCCGCCGCATCCCGTTGGCTCGGGCAATCACGGCGATGCGCCGCGCCGACTCTTCGGTGTTGCGGCTTTCGGTCTCGGCGATGATGGCGCTCTCCGGCACACCCAGGCTCATCAGATACTCGCGGCCCACGGCGCCCTCAGTGTGCTCGTCGCCGCCGTCGCCGCCCAGGGTCACAATCAGCGGAGCGATGCCCCGCTTGTAGAGGTCGAGGGCATGGTCCAGGCGGGCGCGAAAGACCGGCGACGGCCTGCCATCCCACTCGGCCGCGCCCAGCACGCCGATAGCGTCCGACGCCGCGGCCTGGTCCAGCCCGGCGTAATTCTCAATCTGCACATAAACCCAGCTTGCCCAACCGGCAAACGCCGCCGCCAGGATCACCAGCAGCAGAAAACTCAGGCGCAATGTCCAGTTGCGATGCTTTGTCTTCGCCGGCGGCTCCATGGGCAACCCCTTAACGCTGCAAGACCATGACGATCTCGTGCGTGGGAATCGCGCCCTCGCGCAGAATCTCCCACCGCCCCGGTCCCAACGAAAGATCAACGATGGTCGTCGGCTGCGCGTGCCCCGTCGGCCCTCCGTCGATGATCAACGGAATCCGGTCCCCAATCTGGTCTCGGACGCACGCCGCGTGGGTGCACTCCGAGGCGCCCTGCAAATTTGCCGAGGTCGCGGTAATCGGCAGGCCGAAGCGCTCGACCACCGCTCGCGGGATGGCCGCATCTGGCACCCTGAGCGCCACGTTGCCCGTGTTGGCCGTGGAACGCAGCGGCAGTTTGGTCCCGGCGCGCACAATCACCGTCAGCGGACCCGGCCAGAAGCGCTCCGCGAGCTTGTCCAGTTGCGGATCGGTGTCCCGGGCCAGTTCATACGCCTGCGCCACCGAGGAGATCAGCAGCGACAGCGGCTTGTGCTTCTGCCGCGACTTCAACTGATAAATCTGCTCCACCGCATGCAGATTCACCGGGTCAACCGCCAGGCCGTAGAAGGTGTCGGTGGGAAGAGCGACTACATCGCCCTTGCGCAAACAGGAGACGATATAGTCAATCCGGTCTGGTTGGGGTTCATCGGGATGGACGCGCAGGATCTCCGCGGACAAGAAGGTCTACCTCAGTTCGCTCAAGCGTTCTTCGTCGTTGCTGTAACGTGAAAACCGGTTCAGCGTGACGCCGTTTTTCAAAACTGAATACGTTTCCGTCAAGAATACGCCATCCGCGTCCTGTTGCAACGGCCCCGGCCCAGACACAGCCTTGATGCAGCCAAACGCCTCTATTCGAGCCAAAAGAATAGAATCAGGCTAGCTCCAGAACGGATCGCACAAATGCCTGTCCGCATTGTACAGAGTCAGCAGAATTCCCGCCTCAAGGCGCTTCGCCGCGCTCTGGCCCATCCGGGCCGCGAGCTGGGAAGCCCGGTTGCCCTCGAAGGGCCAAACCTGCTGGCCGAGGCGCTCCACGCCCGCCTCTTCGTCCCCACCGTCTTTGTCGCTCAAGGCTCGGAGCACTTGATAGAAGGCCTGAGCCTGCCTCCCGAGACGGATGTGCTGCTGGTTCCGAAGGAGTTGCTGACCTCCGCCCTGGCCACTGAAACCCCGCAGCCCGTCGCCGCCCTTGTCGAACCGTTCCCCTGGGTCTGGTCTGACCTTTTCAAGGGCTTTGACCGCCCCGCTGCCGCATTGATCGTGGTTCTTGCCGGCGTCCAGGATCCCGGCAACCTCGGCGCCATCCTCCGCTCCGCCGAAGCCTTCGGCGCCACCGGCGTCGTCTCTCTCCCTGGAACCGTATCTGAATGGAACCCCAAGGCGGTGCGCGCCTCGGCGGGGAGCGTCTTACGCCTGCCCCTGGTCTCGGCCAGCGCGGACGAGTGCCTTGCCCACCTCCAACAGGCGGGCGTCAAAGTGTGGACTACGGCCGTCCAGGGGGCCGAACCCGCACACAGGATTGATCTGGCGGCCCCCACCGCCCTGCTCATCGGTAACGAAGGCAACGGCGTGCCTGCTTCCCTTGCCGGTCGGGCCGATGGCGCACTGACGATTCCCTGCCCCGGCCCGGTCGAGAGCCTGAATGCCGCGGTGGCGGCAGGCGTCCTGCTCTATGAAGCCTCGCGCCAGCGCGCCCTTGAAGACGCGCCCGGAGCCGCCCGATGAGCCTCTTTGACGGCGAGCCTGAAGGCGCCAAGGCATCTCTCCGCTCCGCTCCCCTCGCCGAGCGCATGAGGCCCCGGAACCTGGAGGAGTACAGCGGCCAGGAGCATCTTCTCGGGCCCGGCAAGCCCCTCCGTGTCCAGATCGAGCGGGACGGGCCGGACTCCACCGCCTCCGGCTCCATGATCCTCTGGGGACCGCCCGGCGTGGGCAAGACCACCCTGGCCAAGATCATTGCGGAAACCACCCGCGCCAACTTCATCGAGTTCTCCGCCGTCATGAGCGGCATCAAGGAGATCAAGCAGGTAATGGCGGCCGCCGCCCAGGCCTCGGAGATGCACTCCCGCACCATCCTCTTCGTGGATGAGATTCACCGCTTCAACAAGGCGCAGCAGGACGCCTTTCTCCCCTACGTGGAGCGCGGCGCCATACGGCTGATCGGCGCGACTACAGAAAACCCATCCTTTGAAATCATTTCGGCGCTGCTGTCCCGCTGCCGCGTCTACGTCCTGCAGCCGCTCAGTGAAGAGCGCATCACGGCCCTGCTCCGCCGCGCCCTCGATGACTCCGAGCGCGGCCTCGGCGCTCTCGGCCTCACCGCCGACGACGACGCCCTCGCGCTCATCGCCAGCTACTCCAGCGGCGACTGCCGCAACGCTTACAACACCCTCGAAGTGGCCTCCCAGCTAGCCCAGGACCCGGCCCAGGGCGGCAAGCTCCACATCGACCGCGCCCTTGCCATCGAGGCCGTTCAACAGCGCGTGCTCATCTACGACAAGTCCGGCGAGGAGCACTTCAACCTCATCTCGGCCCTCCACAAGAGCGTGCGCAACTCCGACCCCGACGCCGCCCTCTACTGGCTGGGCCGCATGTTCGCCGCCGGCGAAGACGCCCTCTATCTGGCCCGCCGCATCGTCCGCATGGCGGTGGAAGACATCGGCCTGGCCGCCCCGGAGGCTCTGAATCTCTGCCTCTCCGCCAAGCAGGCCATGGAGTTCCTCGGCTCTCCCGAGGGCGACCTGGCCCTCGCCGAGGCGGTCGTCTACCTTGCCCTCGCGCCCAAGTCCAACTCCGTCTACACCGCCTGGGGCGCCGTCAAGCAGGACATCGAGACCACCCGCCAGGAGCCGGTGCCCCTGCACCTCCGCAACGCCCCAACCAAGCTGATGAAGGAACTGGACTACGGCCGCGGGTATCGCTACGCGCACGACGAGGAAGGCCGCGTGGCCGACATGGACTGCCTGCCAGACTCGCTCAAGGGGCGGCGCTACTTCCAGCCCACCCAGGAGGGCCGGGAAAAGCTCCTCGCCCAGCGCATGGACGAGATTCACCGGCTGCGGACGGCAAAGCGAACCAAGGCCTGATGCAGGACCGCCTCTTTGGTGCACCTTATCCTGACCTGCATCAATTCAAGATATTTGCTCCAAACTGAAGATTGGTGCACAATGCCCTTATGCGCACCAGTGTCACCCTCGATGAAGATGTCTATGAGATTGCCACCCTCTATGCCAAAGGCCGCGGAGTCACCCTTGGCGCTGCCCTCGGAGAGATGGTGCGGAAGGCCACCTCTGCGCCCACACCAACGCCTCCGCGCCAGTTGATGAGGGCGCCCAACGGTTTGCTGATTGCGGGCCCGAGCGGCAGGGTCATCACCTCTGAGATGGTCAAGGCCGCTCTGGAGGACGAGATTGAGTAGACAGAAGCATCTGCTCGACGTGAATGTCGTGATCGCACTCTCGGACGCAGATCACCAGCATCACGCGAGGGTGATGCAATGGCTGCAAATGCCCGGTCTCGATTGGGGCCTGTGTGCATTTTCAGAGGCCGGCTTTTTGCGGGTTTCAATTAATCCAGGCGTGGGCAAGCTGACGAAGGACCAAGCCATGGCCCTGCTGGCCTCGATGGCTCTCCATCCCGGTTTTCGCTATTGGCCCATCCGCGTCGAATGGGCGGCACTTGCCGCGCCAATCCAGGAACGGGTCTTCGGCCACCAGCAGATCACCGATGCCTACATGCTCGGGCTGGCCATCAAGGAAAGCGGGGTTCTGGTCACTCTGGATAAAGCCATCAAATCCCTGGCCGGGGCCAGATACAGCCGCAACGTGCTCGTGCTTGACTAAGCCGGGCAGCGGCAGGGCGCATCAATTCGCAGGGGTGACCGCAGTCGAGTCGCCCGTCCCATGGTCCTTGATCTGGAAGGCGAGAAATGCGTGGATGGCACTGACCGCATCCGCATCGGCGCTCCGGATCCGTACCCGTCCGCCATTCACAGTCTCCGAAAACGTGTAGCGGATGGCCGCCTTCCTGACCTGCATCTCCGGCACGCCCGGCGGCGTCGTCCCATGAATCAGCATCGGAAGATCAAAATCTCCCTCCGCAAACCGCCCTGCGATGTGCGTGAGATGCATCCGGATCTGTTCCCGCGTTTGCGTATCAGCGGCCTCGTTGGCATTCACTTCAATGAAGCCGCCATCGGCCGTCAGCCCAAAGTGATGCGTCGACTTCTCGTGAGAAAAGCCCATGGCGTGGTCGCCGCGCTCGTTCACTCCCGCATGATGCTCCGCCTGCTTGGCCGCCGGCACCGCACTCTGCCCAAACGCCGCCATGCTCATCGCCACAAGACCCAGTAGCAGAAATCCTCTCACCGGCGTACTCCTCTCTCCTGTTAACTAATGGCCCAGCCGCCCCAACGCCTCGGTCACAATCCCCGGCGTCAGCACCTCAGGCAACATTTCCGGCTCGGCCTTTCCCGGCGAGTAGAGCGCATACGCCGGAACACCGCTCCGGCCAAGCGCCGTCAGTGTCTGCGTGATGGCCTCGTCGTGGCGGGTCCAGTCGGCGCGCAGCAGAACGACCTTGGAAGTCTGGAAAGCCTGCTGCACCTCCGGCTGATTGAGCGCCACCCGCTCGTTCACCTGGCAGCTCAGGCACCAGCTCGCGGTGAAGTCCACAAAAACGGGCTGCCCTGCCGACTGCGCCCGGCTCACCGCCTCGGCCGACCAGGGCTGCCAGCCGGTCGAACGATCAGGCACGGTTGCCGTGGCTTGCGTGGTTGCCAGCCGCGAAGGGGCCAGTGCGCACAATGTGACCGTCCCGGCTACAATCAGGCCCGCCACAACCGCCGCCCATCGCTTTGCCGGCCAGCGGCCGAGAAACCAGCCAGCGATGGCCAGCAGCAGAAACGCCGCCAGCAGCGCCGCCAGCACGCCAGCCCCATAGGCCTGCGCCAGCACCCAGGCCAGCCAGATCACCGTGGCAAAGATCGGCACCGCAACCGCCTGCCGCAGCACTTCCATCCAAACGCCAGGCCTGGGCAGAATGCGCGTCCATGCCGGCTGCAGCGTCAGCGCCACATAGGGCGCGGCCAGGCCCAGTCCCAGCGCCGTAAACACCAGGAACGTGACCGGCGCCGGCTGCGCCAGCGCATAGCCCACCGCCACACCCATGAACGGAGCCGTGCAGGGCGTGGCCACCACCACCGCCAGCACGCCGGTAAAAAAGCTCCCAGTATAGCCCTGCTTGGCCGCCAACGATCCGCCGGCGCTGGTCAGAGTCAGCCCAATCTCAAACTGCCCTGCCAACGATAGCCCCAGGAAAAACAGCAGCCCCGCCATCAGCGCCAGAAATACGGGCGACTGGAACTGAAATCCCCAGCCCAGGCTCGACCCCGCCGCGCGCAGCCCCAGCAGTACCGCCACCAGGGCCCAGAACGAGACCAGGATGCCCACGGCATACACAAACCCATGCGCCCGCAGCGCGGCTCGCTCCTCATTGCCCGAGCGCACCAGCGCCAGGCCCTTCAAAAACAGCACCGGAAACACGCACGGCATCAGGTTGAGCAGCAGCCCGCCCACAAAAGCCAGCCCCGCGGCCTTGAGAAAGCCGGCCTTCGGTGCGGGAGCTACCGCACGACCAGGGGGCGCTTGCGATGTCTGGGGCTGGTCTGTCGCAACCTGGTTCACCGGGGCCGCAGCCGCCTCGGATGTGGGCGCGGCTTTCAGTGCTTCCTCTTTCACGGCCGAAGGTTCTGCTGACTTGCTTGCCGCGGCCGGAACCCCGGTAATCGCCCCGCCCGGCAGGGCCACAATCTCGTACGCCCTGCCCCGCGACAGCTCAATCACGCCGCGCAACTGCTTCGGCGCGTCCTTGAGGTTGGCGTCCTTCTTCAGGTCCAGCGTCAGTCCCCTGGCTGTCGCGGTCACCTTTTGTGGCGCGGGATTGTCCAGCACGTCCTGATCCGCCGGGAAGAAGCTGGCCTCGGTCTCCCGTGAGCCCGTCTCCACGGTCAGCCGGAACCCTGCCTCCGTGGTTGAAAACGCGGAGCTGTGCCCGCCTGAAAATGCCTTGGGAAGCCTCCCTGCAAACCGGCTCCACAGTTCCTTGTCGCCCGCGGCACCCGGTTGACTCGAAGTTGTGAAGGGGACGATATTGAGTGACGTTTCCAGCGTAGCCTTGCCCGGAACACAGCTTGAGCTGCACACCAGCCAGTCCACCTTGGCCTGCAGCCGGGCCTGCCCCAGCGGCACACCCTTGGCAACCGTAACTTCTATCGGATAAAGAACCTCATCCTCATATCCATAGTCCATCAGCGGACCCAGCGGAAGCCGCTTGGGCGCGGGAAACTGCAACGGTCCCGCGGTCACGCCCTCCGGCAGCGTCCACCTCACATGGGGCGGTTCCCCCGCGTCTCCCGGATTCTTCCAGTAGACGTGCCAACCCTTCTCCATCTTGAAATAGAGCCCAATTGCGCGCGTGGCTCCGGGGTTGGCATCCACAACAGGAACCACGAACTGCACATGCACATGGGGCGCATCGGCGGAGTTGGACACGGCGCGAGCGGGAAGAGCCGCCAGCAGCGGCAGGATAAGCACGGGGACAAATCGCAGAAGTTTCATACTTGGCAAGAGAGGCACCACCATTGGACGCGGCGCGGGCCTGCTTGGTCGCAAAGACCCGCGCATCTCTCTCTTAGCCTAACGGGCCAGCCTTGTCACAGCCATTTGCGCCGTCCAAACCGCCGGGAGCCTCCCGGTCGTTAAGGCTTGCCTGCTCCATGGTTCTTCACGTCGGCAATCATTTCCTGCACTTTGCCTTTTTCCTGGTAATTGGGGTTGGCAACCAGCAGTTTCTCCCAGTCGGCCAGAGCGCCGGCGCTGTCGCCTTTGCCCTTCCATCTGACCAGGCCGCGGTTGAAGAGTGTGTTCGCGTTCGTGGGCGCGTATGAGAGCGCCTTGTCAAATTCCGCGAGCGCCGAATCGGCATCCCCCATGTACCAGTAAGCTGTGGCCATGTCCGTGCGCACCGCCGCATTGGAAGCCTTTGCCTGGAGCGAGCGCCCATAGTAGTCCACCGCGGTTGGGTATAGCTGCGCGTCATAGTAGACGTTGCCGACGCCTGCCAGAAGGTCCGCGTTCTGGGGGTCGCCCTTGAGCTTCTCCAGCAGCGGCGCCGCCGACGCATCGGCCATCTCTTTCAACTGAGCTGGACTTGACGCCTGCTGCGGCCCGCTGACGGCCGGAATCATACCCTTCGCCGGCGCCGCGCCTTCTGTCCCTGCCTGGCTCTTCAATCCGCGGATGAACCACCCGCCGGCTATGCCCGCGACCAGGCATCCCGCGATCAGGAATCCGGCCTGCTTGCGCGTCCATCCGCTTGTGCGAGTGCTATTTGTGTGCATCATTGCGCGCGGCCCCTTCGGTCCCTTGTTGATTGCTCATCGTCGTCAGCACATCGGCCATGAGCTTCTGCACAAACGCCTTGCGTTCCGGGCTCAGTTGCGGATTGGATTTGAGCAGCAACTGCCATGCCGCCAGAGCGCCCTTGCCGTCCTGCTTCCCCTGCAACTTGATCGTCCCAAGGTTGAACAGCGAATTGGCGTCTTTGGGGTCATAGGTTAGAGCCTGGTTCAGTTGTGCGATCGCTCCATCGTTATCGCCGCTCCGGTAGAGACTGGAAGCCAGCTTCGAGCGAAGCGCCAGATTCCTGGGCTCGATCTCGACCGCTCGGCCGTAGTACGCGGCGGCATCCTTGAACTGGTGCGTTGTGTGATACATGGCCCCAACTTGCATAAGCAGGGCGGCGTTCTGCGGGTCGCTC
>CAINJJ010000038.1 GCA_903849645.1 uncultured Acidobacteriaceae bacterium
GGCGCCCCTCCTCCCCCGAAATGCCCGACTCAACCCTCTACTGGCTCCCTTTTACGCCGCCACAGTGGTTCCCTTTTACGCCGCCCTTGACACATATGGATGGAACGCAGATCGATCAAAATGCCAACCGTTTTCAGGCACAGTTTCTTGAGTTGGGTCTCCCTGCAGTGTCAGCCATCTCCACAATCGCCCGCACGGCCACCAACATTCAGATCATGACGCCGCATCCGAACCCCTGTGGAGCGGGCGACATCATCTCAGTTGGAGGGGTTACTGACGCGTCCTTCGATGCGGCTTACCTGGTGGCGAGTGCGCCGAGCATGTATGAGGTGGATTGCACTATATCGGGTGGCGCGGTTGGGTCGAGCACGGGTGGGTCGATTGGCTATATTCAGTCGAGGTTCAGCCAACGGACTCCGGAGTTGCAGCATTTCCAGCATCAGCAAGCCAAGGGGAAGATATTTCCGGCATCATCGAGCGGCATCTATCTGAAGCGGATCAAGGTGACCTACGATTTCGGCAGTACAACCTATGATCAGGCGAACCGGCTTCTGAAATATGAGATGTACCGCCAGTTAGGCATTGACCAGGCCCCTTATCTTCCTCCCGTGGGCCTGGAACTAAGCCTCTTCTCTGAGAGCGTGGACGCCAGTGGAAATGCTCTGAAGGCCCAACTGCAGGGCAGCGTCGTCACCCTCGATTCGAGTGTGTTTTACGAGTTTGCCGGGGATTACGAGATCATCGAACGGCACTTCAACCCATTCCAGCGCGAGGTGCAGGATTCAACGGACGGGAACTTCCTGCAGCCGCCCTCGCGGTCCGGCGGGATCGGCGGTGGAACCGACTCTAACTCCGGAATTCTGAAGTTGGTTCTGCGGACATTCAACCCGGATTCGCGGATATTCAGCGACGTTTCAGATACCCCTAACGCGGGCTTTGCAACTGTTCCAGGTCAGCTTCCTTTTGCGGGTTCCGCCGCCAGTGCTGCGGGCTTCCAAGTGGTGGCTGGATCGATGACCGCCACGTCGCCTTCGGTTCCGTTTTACATCCCTGACGGGGTGGTCTCTTGGCTGCCGATCAGCGTCCGTCTGGGAAATGGAAACACACTGATCTATCCGGCGGGTTCTCAGGACAGTTTAATTGTCACAAGGCCCTCCTACTACCTCTATATAAATGACCCCGCCTTAAGCGGCGGCGGCGGGAAGGTTTTTGTGTCTTCCACCTACCCAGCCGCGGGGCCAGGGGTCATGGTGTTGTACGGTGCCTTTTATCTCCCAACGCCGAATCCTTCGGGCTTCCCGGCTGCGTCCTTTACGGTCAGTTTGTAGTGTTTACTACTTTGCAACATTCGGCCTCAGATTTCGCGGATATGAAAAATGGGAGAATCGGGCAAGAGTTGGATGTTTCTAATTTAAGTTCTGTATTCCCTCTAACGGAGCGGCTGCAGCTACAGCACAGCCAGGAGCGGTCTGCTTCAATCGGACTGACCGATCGTCCACCGCTCTGTCCGGTACGGCATTCAGGGGCGCGAGGAGAGGCCGTAGCTAGTGCTTCTGCCCCCTTCGGGGCTGCGCAACAGAATGCCCCGTTCCACCAGCCCGGCAATGTCCCGCATCGCCGAGTCCTGTGAGCACTTTGCCAGCTTTGCCCATTTTGACGTTGTGAGCTTGCCCTCGAAGCCATCCAGCAGAACGTTCAGCACAAGTCTCTGCCGCCCGTTCAGGGACTCGGCCGCCATGGCCTCCCAGAAGCGAGCCTTCCAAAGAACCAGCGCGAGGGTTCGTCGCGCTCCCGCGATGGCCTGTCCCAGACAATCGAGAAACCAATCGATCCAGCCGGTCACGTCCATGCTGCCCTTCTGCGTCCGTTCCAGGCATGCGTAGTAGGCTGCGCGCTCCAGGCGAATCCGCGCCGACATTGAGTAGAACCGCTGCGAACTCGCTTCCGACCGGGCCAGCGCCATGTCTGCCAGCGCACGGGCAATGCGCCCGTTGCCATCCTCAAAGGGATGAACCGTCACAAACCACAGGTGGACGAGAGCGGCCTTGACCACGCCATCCATTGCATCCGGCATCGCACGTCCGCCGCCGTTGAACCAGTCGATAAACTGCCCCATCTCCTCAGAGAGCCGCTCAGATGACGGCGCTTCAAAATGGACCCGTTCCCGGCCTATCGGACCGGAGACAACCTGCATCGGCCCAGAGCTATCCTCCCGCCAGGCTCCCACAACAACCCGCTTCATCCCGCTGAGCCCGGCGGGAAACAGCGACGCATGCCAGGCGCAAAGCCGCTCCGCCGTCAGGGGCTGATCGTAGTTGCCGGTGGCGTCGAGCATCATCTCCACCACGCCCTCCACGTTGCGGTCCACGGGGCTCAATCCGGCTTTCTCGATGCCGATCCGCCGGGCAATGGAGGAGCGCACCGTCTCTGCGTCAAAGTTCTCCCCTTCGATCTCGCTGCTCTTCAGCACATCCTGCGTCAGAGTCCCCAGTACGGCCTCCTGGCACAAGGGGAAACCCAGGTTTTCCATGCGTCCCAGCAGGCGGCCCTGTTCGTGCCGAACCAGCGCCAGCTTTTCCGCCAACTGCTCGCGGTTCCAACGAAAGCGGGGCCAGTCGGCCAGGTTGTGGATGTAGGTCGCCATTCTCCGCACCTTCTGCGGAGATTGTAGAAGAATGGGTCAGCCTTTTCCAGCATTCTCCGCGTCATTTGCGGAGAATAGCGTCCATATTCTCCGCAAACCTCCCTAAGCGTCCCCCTGCTGGTCCAACCCCTTCGCAGCCAGCGGGTTTGTTGGCGCTGACACGCTCCATGTAGCATCCGGAGAGTGGCAAGCCTCGACAGTCCGGTGATGTATGTGCGCGGAGTTGGCCCCCGAGTGGCGGAGATGCTTGCGGCCAAGGGGATTCTGACCGCCGAGGACCTGCTCTACCATCTCCCCTTTCGCTATGAGGACCGGCAGAATCCGCGCAGCCTGGACGAGCTGCAGCCGGGGGAGACGGCCAGTGTGATCGCCGAGGTGCGCGGTTCCCTGCTGCTCAAGACGCGCAAGGCGCCCATCTTCGAGTTGACCGTGGGCCAGGCGCGGCTGGCGCTCAAGTGCATCTGGTTCAACGGCGGCTACCTGGAAGGCAAGTTCCACGCCGGGCAGACGGTGGCGGTCTACGGCAAGGTGGAGCCATCGCGGTCTTCGTCGAACCTGAAGATGATTCAGCCTCAGTTTGAGCTGCTGCCGGACGCCTCCGACGACGCCGAAACCCGGCTGCTGGAGGTGGGCCGCATCACCCCGGTCTACGAGTCGCTCGGCGGAGCGCGCCTGGCCTCGCGCTGGCAGCGCAAGACCATCTTTCATCTCTTGGAGGGCGTGCGCGGGGCCGTGCCCGAGTGCCTGCCCCAGGCCATGCTGGCGCGCCTCAGCCTGCCAAACCGCGAAGTAGCCCTCCGCGAGGTGCATTTTCCGCCCGAGGGCACAGGCTTTGCCCAGTTGCAGAGCTGGTCGACCCCGGCCCACCGGCGCCTTATCTTTGAAGAGCTCTTCTTTCTTGAACTGGGCCTCGAAATCAAGCGGCGCCGCATGCGCGAGCGGCCCGGCATCGCCTTTGCCACCACGCCCAAAGTGCGCGAGGCCATCCGCGAGGTGCTGCCCTTCCATCCCACGGCGGCCCAGAAGCGCGCCCTGGGCGAGATCGTGGCCGACATGCGCCAGCCCAGCCCCATGCGCCGCTTGCTGCAAGGCGACGTCGGCTCGGGAAAGACCATTGTTGCCCTCCAGGCCATGCTGGTGGCCATGGAAAACGGCTACCAGGCGGCGCTGATGGCCCCCACCGAGATACTGGCCACGCAGCATTTTCTGGCCGCCCGCAAACTGCTGGAGAACTCCTCGCGCAACCCGCGCATCGTGCTGCTGACCGGGTCGCTGGACGAGGAGCGCAAGCGCCACACCCGCGGCATGATCAACCGCGGCGAGGCGCAACTGGTGATTGGAACCCACGCCCTGATTGAAGAGAAGGTGGAGTTTGACCGCCTTGGGCTGGTGGTGGTGGACGAGCAGCACCGCTTTGGCGTGATGCAGCGCTTCAAGATGATGAAGAAGCCTGGGCAGGATGGAAACGAGGGGGCCGAGCCGGACATGCTGGTGATGACCGCCACGCCCATTCCACGCACCCTGGCCCTCTCCCTCTATGGCGACCTGGACGTGAGCGTTCTGGACGAGTTGCCGCCGGGCAGGACGCCCATCGTCACCCGGCGCGTGCCAGGCGAGCGCTCTGGCGAGGTGTGGGAGTTTGTGCGCAAGCAGGTGGCGCTGGGCCGCCAGGCCTATATCGTCTACCCCGTTATTGAGGGCACCAGGGACGACCAGCCGGAGCTGGACTTCGCCCAGGACGACCCCGACACCGCGGCCGAGGCTCCGGCTCCGCCGAAATCCACCCGCAAGGGCAAGACGGCCGACCTCTTCCCCAAGGCAGCGGTCGAGGCCAACCCCGGCGCCAAATCGGGGCTCAAGTCCGCCGTCGAGATGCACCAGAAGCTGAGCGCCGGCCCTCTCGCCGGCCTGCGCGTGGGTCTGCTCCACGGCCGCCTCAACGCTGACGACAAGGAAGTCATCATGCGGCGCTTTCAGCGCGGCGAGATCGACGTGCTGGTGGCCACCACGGTCATTGAAGTGGGCGTGGACGTGCCCAACGCCACCGTCATGGTGGTGGAACACGCGGAGCGCTTTGGGCTGGCGCAGTTGCACCAGTTGCGCGGGCGCGTGGGGCGCGGCGCGGCGCGCAGCTACTGCGTCCTCATCACGGGGCCCCGCGTCTCTCCACATGGCGAGGAGCGGCTCAACGCCATGGTCCGCACCCAGGATGGATTTGAACTGGCCGAACTCGACCTCTCCCTGCGCGGTCCGGGCGAGTTTTTCGGCACGCGCCAGGCCGGCCTGCCCGACTTTCGCGTAGCCAACCTGGTGCGGGACCGGCAGCTGCTCGAGCTGGCCAAGCTGGAGGCCGCCCGCTTTGCCAATCCGCCCGCCGCCGGCAAAGAAACCCCGGAAGCCACCGAAGCCGAGCGGGCCAGGGTCTGGGCGCGCCTCAAAGATGCCTGGCAGCGCCGCTATGGGCTGGTCGAGGCCGGCTGAGCCACGCCCATCAAGCCGCCTCCGGGGCAAACGCGCCGTGGACCATCTCCACGGGAAACGTCTGAATCTCCAGGTCGATGCTGGCAATCTCCGTGCCGCACTCCTGCGGGTGACTGCGCGTGCACTGGCACAGCTCGGTGAACCGAATGTGCCCGTTCTGGCTCAACTCCAGGCCCGCGCCGATCAGCAGGCTGTAGATGTCCATGCAGGCCTGCCGCTCAAACTCGAACAGCATGCTCACCGTGCCGGTGTCATTGGCCCCGCGGCTCAGCACCCAGCCGCCGCAGCCCAGAATGGCGCCCGTCAGTGTTTGCACCAGGCGCGAAGGCTCTTCAATCGAAATGGCCTTCATCTGCAGAGCCCAGGGAATCATCATGGTCTGTGTCGCGTCGAGAGTTGGCACCGTGAGCCTCACATCCGCCTTATCGGAGCCTCTGCCCGCAGCGTCACCATTGTTGCGGAGTGAAACGGCCTTTGACCGGCTTTCGGACATCCCATGCCTCTGCCGGGTTCACACCGCCCTTCGTTGGTAATTGGACAGCCACGCCGCAACGCCCCCGGCAATTCGCTCGAAAGCCCAAAGAGCGGAGAGTGGAATGTGGTTTGATAGACACTATGATTGTCGGCACCGGCATCGACCTGGCGGAGATTGAACGCATCCGGCGCTCCGTGGACCGCTACGGGCAGCGATTTCTTGACCGCGTCTACACCGCCGCCGAGCAGGCCTATTGCCTGCGCAAGCGCAACGCCGCGGAGAGCCTGGCGGCGCGCTTTGCCGCCAAGGAAGCGGGCGCCAAGGCCCTCGGCACGGGCATCAGCCACGGCGTCAACTGGCTTGAAATTGAGGTGGTGCGCGAGCCATCCGGCCGGCCGACGCTCCAGTTTCACGGGCGCGCGGCCCAGTTTGCCGCCCGCCTCGGCGTTGCCCGCGCCGCCCTTTCCATCACCCACACCGGTCAGTTGGCCATGGCCAGCGTCGTGTTGGAAGACGCCGGCTGAAACCGCCCCTTCTGCTATCCTCAAGAGCATCCTCCGGGGGAATGAGCCTCTTGGGATTCCTCAAGGGCCTCTGTTCCCTGGCAGGCGCCAGTTTCGGCGGGATGGTTTCCCTGCCACACCCCAACCGCCCGTTTTCCCGGCGTCGAACCAGTCAACTTCAGCGAGGGGAGTGCCGTGCCAAGCCGCAAAGAGATTCAGTGGTCGCAACTGAGAGTAGGCGCGTTGGTGATGGCGGCCTTGACCGTGCTCGTGGTGCTGATCTTTCTCATGTCCGGCTCCACCGGCGGCCTGTTTGCCAAAAAGCTGGCCCTGCGCTGCTACTTTGACAACGCCGCCGGGCTCAAGGACGGCGCTCCGGTCACCCTCGAGGGCGTCACCATCGGCAACGTCATCCACGTGCGCATTGTGACCGACCGCAATCCCACGCCGGTCGAGGTCACCATGCGGGTGGGCCAGGAGTACCTGCGCGACCTGCACCGCGACTCCACCGCCGCCATTGCGCAGGCCGGGGTGCTGGGCGACAGTTATGTGGACATCAACTCCGCCCATGCCACCGGACCCCCGCCTGCCAACAACGCGGAACTGCGGCCCTCCGGCTCCCCCAGCATCCAGGACGTGATCCGCACCAGCAACGACTCCATCCTCCAGGTCAAGAGCCTCACCCAGAAGATCGAGATCCTGGTCGACTCGCTCAACTCCAAGCGCGGCACCATCGGCGCGCTCATCAACGACCCCGACCTGGGCCACAAGATCACAGCCATCGCTACCGACCTGCAGACCATCACCGCCGCCATCTCCGGCGGCAAGGGCTCGCTGGGCAAGCTGGTCAACGACGACGGGCTCTATACCCGCGCCAACTCCGTCATCGACAAACTCGACAAGGTGGCCACCGCTCTGGACGACGGCAAGGGCACCGCCGGCAAGCTGCTCAAGGACGATACGCTCTACAACAACCTCAACGCCGCCGTAGCCAACACCAATCAGCTTGTGGCCGAGGTCAACGCCGGACACGGCGCCCTGGGCAAGATCGCCAAAGACCCCGCCTTCGCCGCCAAGCTCGACGACACCGTCACGCGCCTCGATTCGATTCTCAAGGGCGTAGAAGATGGCAAGGGCTCCATCGGCCAACTGGTGCAGAACCGCGCCCTCTACGACCACGCCGACCAGGCGCTCGACCAGACCCAGCAACTGGTCAAGGTCATGCGCGAAGACCCCAAGAAATACTTCGTCATCCGGCTCAAGTTGTTTTAGGGACAGTCAACAGATACCGCAGGGCATTCCATGTCCCTCGCATCTGGATACATGGGAAGCCACAAACCTCAAAGGACTTTCTTCGCTTTCTGAGCGTGGGCCAAGATCCGCGGTGACCCGCTGTCAACCGTTCACAGCGCAACCGCGCCGCAGCGGAACATCTTCCAGAACTCCACAAACCCCTTGAGCCGCACCACGTGAAAGTAGTCGTTGGCCACAAAGTAGAAGACCGTGGCCACGGCGTAGATGCCGTGCATGGCGTCGGGGCCGAGCTGATCGCTGAAGGGCAGCGGGGCCGCCGACAGCACCATGGCCAGCACCACCAGGGCCAGCTTGACGATGCCCATCACCAGGTTGATCTCCACCAGCTTGGAGGTGAAGGTCCTGCCCAGGCGCAGGCTCTGGCCCAGCGCGGAGAGGGCGGAGCGCCCCTCAAGCAGCATGAGCAGCGGCGCAATGGAGAGCGCCCAGCTGACAAGCGCAAAGGCCGTGAAGAACGCCAGGGAGAGGAAGATGGCCCACATGGCGTAGCCCACCAGGTCCGGCTCGCCGGCGGGGGTGATGTGCGTGGCCGCCACCCATCCGAGCGAACTGAACCAGCCCCAGGCGGCGAGAGCCAGCAGCACCAGCCACGCCGCCTGCAGCGCAATCATGGCCAGCGGCCGGAAGCGCAGCGCCGGGACCGTCTCCCGTTGCATCCGCCGCAAAACCAGATTGCGCCCCACCCCGGAGACCACCACCCAGGCCAGCGCGGCAGCGGGCAGCAGCCAGCGCAGCACCGCAGTCACGTGCGGCTCATACTGGAGCCAGGCGTCGCTCAACTGCACCGCGGCCACCCAGGGATTCTGCGGGTCGAGCGTGGCCAGTCCCGCCTGGTCGAGCGGGAGCGCCGCCAGGATGCGCCGCGCCTGGAGCCAGCAGACGGCGAGCAGCGGCACGCCGAAGATCCAGCGCCAGGCGACCTCCATCACCACCAGCGATGGCCGGGCGAAGACCCAGCCCATCTGGCCAACCAGCGATTGCGTGCCCCGCAGCGGAGCGGCCACGCTACTTGACCACCAGGTTCACCAGCTTGCCGGGCACCACGATCACCTTGGCCACCGTCTTGCCCGTCGTGCGCGATTGAACCTTCTCTTCGGCCAGGGCCGCGGCCTCGATCGTTTTGGCGTCCGACCCTGCCGGCACCCGCACCACGCTCACCAGCTTGCCGTTGATCTGCACGGGAACTTCGAGCTCGTCTTCCTTGGCCAGTTCGGGATCACTGACCGGCCAGGTGGCCCGCAACACGGCGCCCTCCTCGCCCAGCTCTTCCCACAGTTCGGCGGCAAGATATGGCGCCAGCGGAGCCAGCAACAGCACCAGCGTCCGCAGCAGCTCGCGAATCGCCGGCGCGGGGACCTCGCCAGCCGCCAGTTGCGCGTCGGCCGCCTGAATTTCGTTGACCAGCTCCATGATGGCCGCCACGCAGGTGTTGAAGTGCCAGCGCCCTTCAAAGTCCAGCGTGATTTTGGCGATGGTCTGATGCAGCTTGCGCAGCAGCTTGAGTGCGATGCCCGTAGGCGCTTCAGCCGCCTGATCGCGCGCGGCCCGCGCCACGGGCGCATACTTTGTGGCGAGCCGCCACACGCGCGCCAGGAACCGGCTCACCCCGGCCACGCCGTCTTCCTGCCAGTCCAGGTCGCGGTCCGGCGGAGCGGCAAAGAGCGCATACATGCGCGTGGCGTCTGCGCCGTACTTGGCGATCATGTCGTCGGGCGAGACCACGTTGCCCTTGGACTTGGACATCTTGGCGCCGTCCTTGATCACCATTCCCTGGGTAAACAGACGCCGGGCCGGCTCATCGTTCTTGATGAGCCCCAGGTCGCGCATCACCTTGGTCCAGAAGCGCGAGTAGATCAGGTGCAGAATGGCGTGCTCCACGCCGCCGATGTACTGGTCGATGGGGAACCAGTATTGCGCGGTTGCCGGATCAAACGGCGCACTGGAGTTCTTCGCGTCCGTATAGCGGTAGAAGTACCAGCTCGAGTCCACGAACGTGTCCATGGTGTCAGTCTCGCGCCGCGCCGGCCCGCCGCACTTGGGGCAGGTCACGTTGACAAAGTCCGCCACCCGGCCCAGCGGCGAGCCGCCCTGCTGGGTGATCTCGATCTGCGCCGGCAACACCACCGGCAACTGCTCGTCCGGCACCGGCACCAGCCCGTCCGTCTCGCAGTGAATCATGGGAATCGGCGTGCCCCAGTAGCGCTGGCGGCTCACGCCCCAGTCCTTGAGCCGGAAGGTGACCTTGGGCTCGCCAAACCGGCCCCGCTCCGCCACCACCTGCATGAGAATCTGCGCGTCAGAGCAGCTCAGCCCCGTGAACTCGCCGGAGTTCACCAGCACGCCCTCTTCAGAGGTGAAAGGCAGCGCCGCCTCCTCGGACTCGGGCAGGGGCGCAATCACCCGGCGCACTTCAAGACCGTACTTGTTGGCAAACTCGAAATCCCGCTCGTCGTGGCCCGGCACGCTCATGATGGCGCCCGTGCCATAGTCGGCCAGGATGTAGTTGGCCACCCAGATGGGCACCGGCTGCCCGTTGTAGGGGTTGATGGCCACCCGGCCCGTCGCCACGCCGTGCTTTTCAATCGCCCCCAGGTCGCCGGCCTCGCGCGCCTTCTTCTGCTGCTCAATCAGCTCGTCCACCAGCACCTTGAGCGCCGGATCGGCGGCCGTGAAGGCGTCCACCAGCGCGTGCTGCGGAGCCAGTTGCACGCTGGTCGCGCCAAAGATCGTATCCACCCGGGTGGTGAAGACGCGGATGGTCTCGCCGCTGCCGCGCACCTTGAAGTCGACTTCCGTGCCTTCGCTGCGCCCTATCCAGTTGCGCTGCATGGTGCGGACTTTTTCCGGCCAGCCCTCGAGCTTGTCCAGCCCCTCGAGCAGTTCCTGCGCGTAGGCGGTGATGCGGAAGAACCACTGCACCAGGTCGCGCTGCTCCACCAGCGTGGTCTCATGCCTCCAGCAGCAGCCATCCACCACCTGCTCGTTGGCCAGTACGGTGGCGCACTCCGGGCACCAGTTGACCTTGGACTTCTTGCGGTAGACCAGGTCCTTCTCATACATCCGCAGGAAGAACCACTGGTTCCAGCGGTAGTAGTCGGGCAGGCAAGTGGTGACCTCTGTGGCCCAGTCGTAGCCCAGCCCCAGCCGCTCCATCTGCCGCTTCATGGCGGCGATATTGCTCAGGGTCCACTCCCGCGGCGGGGTGTTGTTCTTGAGCGCGGCGTTCTCCGCCGGCAGCCCGAAGGCGTCCCAGCCCATGGGGTGCAGCACGTTGTAGCCGCGCATCCACATGTGGCGGGCCAGGGCGTCGCCGATGGAGTAGTTGCGCACGTGGCCCATGTGCAACTGGCCGCTCGGATAGGGCAGCATCTCCAGCACGTAGTACTTGGGCTTGCCGCAGTCGATGGGCTCGGCCGCATAGAGCGCGGGGTCCGCGGCCCACTTCTGCTGCCATTTGGGTTCAATTGCCGAGGGGTCGTATCGCTTTTCGATCTCTTCTGCCATGACCCTCTCAGTGTAAACGGGGCGGGGGGCACAGCCCGGCTATCAACTCGCCAGCAATGCCCTGGCCTGGTCGATTCGCTGGCGGCGCCTGGGCGTGTGCAGCGCTTCCCACAAATCCGTTCGCCGCTGTACATTGAGCCAGAATTCGGGCGAATTGCCAAAAACACGCGCCAGCATCAATGCCGTATCGGCGGTAACCGCGCGGCGGTCGTTGCACAGCTCATTCACCAGCTTGCGCTGCACTCCCATGGCCGCAGCCAAAGCTCCCTGCGTGAGGTTCATGGGAATCAGAAACTCCTCCACCAGCATTTCGCCCACGCTCGCGGGCTTTCGTTCCGTGGTCAGCATGACTCCTCCTCAACGGTAGCTGTGATTGTCAAGATAAACCTCGGCCGCTTCGCCCTTGCCGCCATCCCACTGGAAGATCAACCTCCATTGGTCGTTCACTCGAATGGAGTGCTTCCCGGCCAGATTGCCGCGAAGCTTCTCAAAATGGTTGCTCGGGGGCACGCGCAAATCGGCGTCTGATGTTGCATCGTCGAGCAGTTGCAGCTTCCTGAAAAGCCGTGTCTCCAGGTCCGGCGGAATATTCCGGCTGGGCAGGTCGTGGAGGAAGAACTCTTCAAGCCAGCGGTCCCTGAAGCCGAGAATCATGCCGGCGGCCTTTCTGCTTAGGCTATTGTACCGCACATGGGTACAGCAATCCAACCTACTCCACTAGGCTCCGCAGCACCCGTACATTCCGCTCCTCGTCGCCGGGTTCATCCACCGGGGTTTCCGCAATGAAGGCGGCGTGGGCAAAGCGGGGGTCGTTGAGCAGCCGCCGGAAGGGCTCGACGCCCATGGTGCCCAGCCCGATGTGCTCGTGGCGGTCGAGTTTGGAGCCGCGCTCGGCCTTGGCGTCGTTGCAGTGCCAGACGCGGACGGCCTCAAAGGTAACGGTGGCGGCGATTTGCCGCATGGTCTCCTCGTAACCCTCGGCGGTGACCAGGTCGTAGCCCGCGACGTGGGTGTGGCAGGTGTCGAGACACACACCCACCGGCGCGGACGGCTTGAGCCGCTCCACCAGTTCGGCCACCTGTTCGAAGCTGCCGCCGAGCGAGAACTCAGCCCCCGCCGTGTTCTCGATCAGGATGTGGAAGGGCGTACCCTGCCAAGCCAGCCCGTCGATGGCGCGGCTGATGGACTCGGCGGCCAGTCTGAGGCCCTCGTCGCGCGTCAGCCCCTTCCAGGAGCCGGGATGCAGCACCAGGTACTCCGCGCCCCAGGTAAGCGCCCGCTCAATCTCCCCGCGAAAGGCGTCGATGCTCTTCATCCGCACGTCTTCCGTCTGGCTGCACACGTTGACCAGGTAGCTGGTGTGGATGACCAGAGGCCCCACATCGAGAGCCACGCGCTGCGCCTTCATCCGCGCCGCCTGCGCCGGGTCCACCTTGGGCGCGCGCCACATCCGCGGGCTGGAGGAGAAGAACTGGAAGGTGTTCGCGCCAATCTCGCGGGCGCGCTCGACGGCGTTCGAAGCTCCGCCGGTTGTGCCCAGATGCACGCCGATTCGCTTTGTCATGTTCACATCTTATTCGACGATCGGAGAGTGAGTGCTTGTTAAGTTCTGCTGAATTGTCTGGTCCTTTCAGAGACTTCACTTTCGATGTTCTGCGTTGAATACCGTGCGGCGCGAGCGTAGGCGTGGTCGAGAACGCCATCGAGTTCAGCAAAACTGACTGGGAACAGGTGATCGAAGACGCGAACTGAAACTTGCCGCGCCTCCTCGCTATTCATCCCGGTTTTGGCCCAGCAAAAGAGCCAGAGCGCGCTCTGTGCCCGGACCTCTCCATCCCCATCGACCTGCCAGTGTCTTTCGATTGCTTTGCGGCAGGAATTGTGAGGGATCGAGCGCAGTTGCTTCAAAGCCTCTTCTTTGGAAACTTTCAGATGCATCTTGCTCCTCTTTCTCAGTGCGCCTGGCGGCCGCAGATCCTGCGCTCCAGATCCAGCTTCACGGAATTGGTTTCAAAATCGGCCCCAGGACAGCAGACCAGTTCCTTGAAATCGCTCCACTGCAGAATTGTGAGGTTTTGCGCGACCTTCTCAAGCGTGGCGGCGTCTCGGTGCGGCAAGTCACGGGCGAGCAGGCCGGGATCGCTCTTGTAGTTATCCATGAGCTGAAGGTAAGCGCGCGAAGGCTCCTCATCTCTTACGATCATCCAGAAGATGGGCACCCTGTCGCCGGCTTTCTCTATGAGGCAGTCAATGTTGCGCGCAATCTGATTTCGCTGCGGATCGTAGCTTGTGTTCATCGAGACATCTGAGCCAAGCTTCGCTTCGGCGAAGACCAGGAACTGGTCATGATCAAAGGCGATGTCAATCTCAGACAAACCCTCCACTGGGTCAGGAGATTTCGCACGATTGATCCACTCTGGATTCCCTGAAGACAGCATTCTCGAACGGCTTTGCGTTTCATATTGCGCAGGAGACCGAACCAAATCCCATAGCTTGAGGGCCGGAAGCGATCTTTCATCGAAAGGAAAACTGAGGCTAGGATTCCGCCGCCGCGCTGCGCTGACAAGGTGGCCCCACCAGCCTGTTGGATACTGCTTGACCAGTATCTGGAAGAAGTTCCAAGTGACCCAATCCTCGCTGTTCGGCGAATGCAGGATGCGCTCCATATCTTGCGTCTTGCGGGCCTTCGGCAATTCCAGTAACTGCGGAAGATTCAGGACGGCTATCGCATCGCTTGAAGGGACGGATTCCGGTTGGCTTGGTGCTGCCGCGAGCCTGGCGGGAGGCACGACCACAATCGAGGGCACCGGCGCAGGTGCAGGCTTGCCAAGATAACGGGCATTGAATTCCGCAGTCTGTTTGTGCCAGAAGGTCAGGTCGTCAGTAGAAACTGTGGGGGCATCGAAAGAGTATTGAGCCTTCAGATGAACATCGTCAGCATTCCAGTGAAAATCACGCGGACCTCGCTCGCGGACACAATTGCGAATCGAGTAGTCCCGGATGCTCCAACTCGTTCCACTATTGCCCTTTTCGAAGAAGAAAACAAAGGACTGTGGGTTGACTTCAGGAATAAACATCATGCGCCGCTTCTTCATGGCAAAACTCCCTTAACAACTTGCGTCAGGGCAAGTTTGGTTGCGAATCCGGTTGGATTGAGCCGACGATCAGCCGGCGTTGTTGAGTTCTTCCCAGACCATCTTGACCTGGGCCCAGGTTGAGGATTTCTTCCAGGAAGCGATCGGGCAGTTCTGCCCTTCCAGGAAGAACTTCATGGCAGCCTCTGCAGCCGGCTGCCAATTTGGATTGTTGAGGAGCCTCTGAATCCGAGGGTCCGAGGACAGTGTGGATTTTGTCACCTGATTCATCGTATAAAAAGCATATACGCGCTATGGCATTAGTGTCAAGGCCATAGCTATGGCATTGCGAGTGAGAGAGAAGCGCTATCCTCGATCGGCTCTGAAATCTTGGAATCCGAAAGTTGAAGAAAAAGAAAAACTGCCGCGCCTGAAGTGGACGCGGCAGTTCCAAATTGCTGATTTTATTGTTCTTAAAGAAAGTTCTTCGCTTACTGCGAAACCGTGATTGTGCGGCTCAGTCCTGATCGTGGTCCTTTGCGGGCCTTTTCGAATGAGGCCTTGTGAGCACCGCCGGGGCGGGCTTGTCGCCCATCGCGTCCTTCCAGAGAATCACATTCAGCTTCTGCGTGTCGGCACGGTCGGCGTGGCGGAAGTCCATCTTCATGCTTTCCGCGGCGCCGGGAGCGGTCTTCTGGTTGGCCGTGTAGATGAGGTTGTTGTCGCGGTTGGAGGTGTCGGCGTCATAGGCCGGCTGGTCGCCGGGGCCTGAAAACTCGGTTGAGATCAACGAACTGAAGGCGTCGTTCTGGTTCATGGGCGGCAGGTCCAGCACCGACTCCATGGTGCGGATCATGCTCACCGTGGAGTAGAACCGGCTGTCGACAAACGGCCTTCCCTCCGGCCCGTGCGGGGCATACTTGCTGATGACCAGCCCAAGGGAACGGTGCGCGTCCACGTGGTCGCCGCCGTCCTGCGCGTCGTCTTCAAGGATGAAGAAGGCCGTGTCTTCCCAGAAGGGCGAGTGCGAGATGGCTTCCACGGCGCGGCCGACAGCCAGGTCGTTGTCGGCCACGGAAGACTTGGGCGTAGGCCCGCCGGGCCGCGTGCCGTTGGTGTGGTCGTTGCCCAGGCGCAGCAGCACAAAGTTGGGCATGGTGTCTTTGCCCTGCTCCCGGTCCGCCAGCCAGCCCTTGAGGTGGCGCAGGAAGATCTGCACCCGCACCTGGTCTGGCACCATCAGGTCAAAGTCCGGCGCCTCCTCGGCGAAGTGTCCCACCAGCTCCGGCTTGGTGGCGGTGTTGGTGGCAATCAGGGGAATGGGCCAGGCCCACTTGTTGACCCCGCCGCCCCAGGCCTCCGGCAGCGCCTCGCCGGGCGCGATCTCCTTGCGCGTGCAGTCCTGGCCCGGCAGCATGGGGCCCTGCTGCGGGTTGGGCAGCGGCTTCTTGGTCTTCACTTCGTTGCAGAAGGTGGTGGCGATGAACTCGCCAAAGTGGTAGTAGCTCTTGCCGTGCGCCGCCAGGTTGCCCCACAGGTAGCCCGAGGCCGGCTCGTTCACGTCGGGAATCTTTTGCAGCAGCGGATAGCCCTCGGCCACCACGCCCTCAAAGTCGTAGGTGCGCTCCCCGCCCCGATAGCTCTGCTGCCAGGTCTTCTCCAGGTAGTCCGAGCCGATGGCGGCGTTGGACCACACGTGCCCGTCGCCCGACACCTCGCCCGAATCAAAGAAGTTGTCCAGCACACCAAACTGCAGCGCCAGCTTGTGCAGGTTGGGCGTGATGGCCTGGCCATACATCGTCAGGCTGGGGTCGCCGTTGCCCACCGGCTTGCCGTCCTTGCTCAGGTCGCCCAGCACCTGGTCGAAGGTGCGGTTCTCCTTGATGATGTAGATCACGTGCCGGATGGGGTTCTGCGTAGGGCCGCCAAAGGTCACCTTCTCCGCCGCCGCCTTGAGCCGGTTGGACTCGATCACGACCGAAGTCCACCGGGGCAGGTCCTTCTCCAGCTCAGCCGGTTTCAATGTGGCCAGCGAGCCGTGAATCAAGGTGCCGATATAGGTATAGGGGCGCAGTCCGCGCCGGCCCTTGGTCTCCTCCGTCTCCCGCATGGGCTTGCCGTTGGCGGTGGTTCCCTTGCCCTTGTCGGTGGCCAGATACAGGCTGCCGCCCGCCTGCGATCCCACGAACGCCATCGAAATCGGCATCCACTCCGTGGGCACAAACCCCATGGGCTCGACCATCGTCTCGCGCGAGACCTTGGGCGTGAGCTTGCGCGTATCAATCACCGCCAGCGCGTCCGAGGCCATGTTGGCTACATAGAGCCGGCTGCCGTCGGCGTTCACCGCCACGGCCACCGGCTCGGCGCCAAAGTAGCTCTGCCCCGGCAGCCGGGTGTCAAAGTAGCCCTTCACGGCAAGCTGTCCCGCGCCCACGTTTACCGCCGCCACCGCATCGCGGTTAGCCAGTGCCACGTAGAGCGTTTTTCCATCGGGCGAGAGAGCAAACGCGCATGGATGCGTGCCGGGCGCCACCGGGCTGGCCGGCTTGAGCAGGGCCAGCTTGCGGCCCACCGTGCCCGCTGTCAGGTCGAGTTCCGCAATCTCCGAGGCGTTCCAGAGGGCCACAAAGGCGCGCCGGCCGTCCTTCGCCAGGGCGAGCGCGATGGGGTAGGTTCCCGGCACCGCGTCGCTCTCCGCCAGGTCAAAGCGTTTCTCGATCTTGCCCGTGGCCTCATCCAGCAGCAGCACATCGTCTGACAGGTTCTCGGCCACCAGCAGCTTCTCCGCCCCGGCCGCGCCCAGCACGGCAATCGCCGCCGGGAAGGGAATCCCCCTGTCGCTCTCTTCGCCGGCGGGCAGCCGCGTCTTGCGTCCCGCCGCCAGCGGTTGCAGCGGCAGGGAGATCAAGCGCTCCGGCGCGATCTTTCCCTCCGCGAACTTGTAGATCACAATGCCGCTGCCGGTGTCCTTCTTGCCGTCTCCGGCCGGGTCGCTGATCGACCCCATGCTGGCGTAGAGGTGGGTCCCGTCGCCGCTGAAGGCCAGCCCGGAGTAGAGCGTCTGCCTGGCGCCCACCAGCGTGCGGTCGTCAGGAAAATCGGCCACCGCGCCGGTCTGCGTGTCCAGCACCGCCAGCGACTGCTTGTACTGTGACTCAAAGCTGCCAAAGCCCGCGTTCACGGTGACCACGTAGCGCCCGCCGGGAGAGACCGCCATCGAGATGGGCAGGTTGTTGAGCCGCTGCGGATGGCCAGGGATCTCGCCAATCAACTGCTTGCTGGTGGGCAGATCGATGGTCTGCGCCGCCACTACGCCTGCCCCAAGGAGGAGGGCCATCCCCGGAACCGCCCACTTCGCTGAAATCTTCATGGCAAAACATTAGCAAAGCCGCCGCCCGGCGCGCTTCACAGTCCCGTTACAATTCCCACCTGGCGCCTCACCCCATTACCATTGCGCCCCTGCCCGTAATCAAGCCAAAACAAGCGTTTACTCTTAGAATCTCCTCATGAATGACGCCTTCGCCACCCTTACCGCACTGTTAGCCGATGTGATCCTGCCCAACCTCAAAGCGGTGCAACTGAGCCAGATGGAGCAAATCTCCGCCAACGACCGGCTGGAGCGGGCCATTGAAGAACTCCGCGCGCAGTTGGAGGCCCAGTTTGCCCAGCTCTCCCTGCAGTTGACGGCGTGCCAGGCAGAGCTGGCGGCCACCAAGGCCCTGCTTGAGGCCGCCAAGGCCCAGGCCCGACCCGACGCGAAGGACCGCAGCACGCTGATCCACTAGCCGGGAGTCGCGGGCGGCCTGCAATAATCACCCCATGCGTACTGTGGTCACGGCAAAGAGACTTTGGGACGGAACAGGCCTGCTGGAGAGGCCGCTTGTAGCCATCGAAGACGGCCGCATCGTCTCCATCACGGCCCAGGACTGGTCGGAGCAGCCGCAGGGGCACCGCCTCATCGACTTCCCCGGCGCCACGCTCGCTCCCGGGTTCCTAGACGTTCATATCCACGGCGCCAAGGGGCACGACGTGATGGAAGCCACCCCTGAGGCGCTTGCCGCCGTTGGCGGCTTTCTGGCCTCGCGCGGCACCGGCAGCTTTCTGGCCACCACCGTCACCGCGCCGGTCGACGTCACCCTCCAGTCGCTCTCCGGGCTGGCGAAGCTTCTGGGCCGGCCCCCTGTTGCGGGCGAAGCTCGTCCTGTCGGCATACACCTCGAAGGGCCCTTCCTCTCCCACTCCAAACGCGGCGTCCATCCTCCCAAATCTCTGCTTGCGCCGGATATCTCGCTGTTCGACCGCTTCTGGGAGGCCGCCGAGGGCCAAATCCGTCTGATGACCCTGGCGCCCGAGCTGCCCGGCGCCGTCGAACTCGCCGCCCAGGCCACGGCGCGAGGAGTACGCATCTCCGTGGGCCACTCCAACGCCACCGCTGCCGAGACCCGCGCCGTGATCGATGCCGGAGCCATCAGCGCCACCCACACCTTCAACGCCATGCGCCCCCTCGACCATCGCGAGCCGGGAATCCTGGGCACGGTTCTCACCGACGACCGGCTCTTTGCCGAGCTGATCTGCGACGGCGTCCACACCGCTCCCGAGATGGTGCGCCTCTGGTGGCGGGCCAAGGGGCCTGCGCGCGCCCTGCTGGTGACCGACGCCATGAGCGCCGCCGGCATGCCCGACGGCGAGTATCAATTGGGCGGATTTGCGGTGCATGTGGCCAACGGAAGGGCCATGGCGGAGGGCGTGCTGGCCGGCAGCGTGCTCACGCTCGACCGCGCCCTGCTCAACTTTCTCGCCTTCACCGGAGCAACCCTGGAGCAGGGGCTTCGCCTGCTGACGGCCAACCCCGCGGCGATGACCGGACTCGGCAGTCAGGCTGGCTCCCTGGCCCCCGGCCAGCCGGCCAGCCTTGTGGCCGTCGATGCCGCGGGCAAGCTGGTCGGCTCCATCGTCAACGGGCTTTCAGTCGGGGTCTAGGGTGCCTCAGCTCTTGAAATCAGGCACTCCGCTCAGCCAGCGGCTTCGGCCAGACGCTGCGCCCGCCAGATGGCCCCTTCAATCCCCTTGACCTCGCTCGTCTCCACCGGCATCGCCGGCGCGGCAGCGCGCAGGCCTGCGATAAACGCCTCCCGCACCAGCCGCGACTTGCCCACCACGCTGCCAATCCAGGCCACCGGCACCTCCTGCGTCAAGTGATGCTTGCGCCAGAGCTTGGCCCGCACCAGCAGAACCGACTCGACGAGGTCCGCCGCGGCCTGCCGCAGGACGTCCAGCGCCACCGCGTCCCCGGCCTCCGCCAGTTCGCTGATGGCCGGCGCCAGCGCCGCAAAGTCAGGGCCCGGCGTGCTGTCGCCCAGGTTTACCAGCTCATCAATCGTCGTAGTGCCCCAGAGGCCCCCTACTGTCTGCAGCACCCGCGACGGCTGCTCGCGGTCATGCGCATGAAGGGCGCGGCGCACGCTGTGCAACCCGATCCAGTAACCCGAGCCTTCGTCGCCCAGTCGGGAACTCCAACCTCCCGCGCTCTCCAGGCCGCCGTCCGGCGCGCGGCCAATGCAGTTGGACCCTGTTCCGGCAATCTGCAGGATGCCTGGCCCGCCATGGAAGGCCGCGTCCAAAGCGATCACGTGATCGCCCACCACCTCCGACCGCTCCACGCCAAACTCCCCAAACACCGCGGTGATCCACTCGGCCACGCCGGGCATGGTGGCGCTCGCCACCCCGGCCGAAGCTGCCCGGACCCCCGTCACGCCCGCCTGCGCGTAGACCTCTTTGAGCAGCGCGCGCAGGTTGGCTTCCGCCACCTCCGCTCCCACCCTGAGCCGCTTGATGGAGCCGTTCTCCGCATGGGCCAGAAGCCTGTCGCCCGACACGATCGAGGCCCGCGTGCGAGTGCCCCCTCCGTCAATCCCGAGAACCACCGTCATTGCGCGCTTGCTCCCTTTTCCCCCGCATCCTCGCCCCCATCGCGCAGCGTCCCCGCCAGCACGTTCAGGCTGCCATCCGATTTGGGCGCCGTGAGGCCCAGCAGGTGCGCCAGCCACGGGTAGATATTCACATTCTCAAACGGGGCCACTGTCCGTCCATGCACAATGTCCGGTCCAGCCGCAAAAAAACTGGCCTTCATCTGCGGCAGCTTGCGCGGATCAAAGCCGTGCATGCCGGGAATCGGCGGCTGGTCCGCCTTGCCCGCGGGCGGCCCATGCGCGCGGATAGCGTAGGGGCCGGTGGCAATAATCACCGGATCGCCTGCGCGGGGATTGCTGTTGTAATTGAGCGCCGCCGGCACATCCTTGCGGCGGTAGGCCACAAACTGCGACGAGGCATGGCTGAGCTTGTCATAGGCCCGCGCCCGGTCCTCCTCCGTCTTGCCGTAGAGTAGCGCCCCGGCGGTCTCAAACCCGGTCAGGTCGGCGAACTGATCCAGGGTCACCCAGCCGCCCTCGATCTTCGCCATGCCGTGATCGCTCACGACCACCAGGTCAATGGGCAGGTTGGTCGCCTTGAGCGCGGCCTCCAGCTTGCCCACCATCGCGTCCATCTTGAGCACGGCAGCCCTGGTCTCCGGCGCGTCAGGCCCAAACTCGTGGCCTTCGTGGTCCGGCTCGGAGTAGTAGATGGTAATCAGGTGCGGGCGTGCGTCTTCCGGCATCCTCAGCAGAGCCACGGCGTTGTCGATGCGCGCCTGCTGCACCGCGTCCGTAGCCTCGGTCTTGCCGTCGAACCGCGCATACCAAGTCGGCGCAAACCCCGCGATCTTCGCCTCCGAACCGGGCCAGAACAGGCAGGCGGTGCGCATGCCCTGGCTCTCCGCCAGGCTCCACAGGGGCACCCCCGCGTACCAGGAGCCGTCGGTCACGGCCTTCGCGTCGGCGATGGCGTAGCGCGCCTGCTTCTTCTCGTCCCAGAAGCTGTTGGCCACCAGGCCATGGTGCTCGGGATAGAGCCCGGTCACCAGCGTAAAGTGGTTGGGAAACGTCAGCGAGGGGTAGCTGGACAACATGCCTTCCGGCGCCCACACCCCCTGCTTGCCCAGCGCCAGCAGGTGTTTGGCTCCATCGCGCGCCGCGTAATCCCAGCGAAAGCCGTCCAGCGAGACCAGCACCACATAGTGAGCCTTTTGCGCCGCCGCCGAGTTCTGGCCGTTGTCGGTGTGCACCAGCGGCAGGGCCGGGTTGAGCGCGGATTCCTGACCCGCAGCCCTGGTCCAGCCGCCCGCCAGCAACGCGGCGAACACAGTGGCGGCAAGGAAGCCACGAACCCCCGCACGGAATCGCATGAAAGACACCTCCGCAACAGCTTACCGCAGGGGGGGGGCGAGGCTCGTCCCGAGCGCCTCCGGGGACCGATTGAATCCAAACCCCTTCGCGGCCGTTCACCTGCACCGCCCACGGCTCATCCGCCTTCCCGGCAGGTGTGGTATACGTTTCCACATGATGCGCCGCTGCTTCTATCTCGCCGCAATTCTTGCCGCCCTTGCCACTCCTTCGTCTTTGAGCGCACAGACCCCCGCGCCCACGCCGCCCATGGGCTGGAACAGTTGGGACTCCTACGGCCTCACCATCGACGAGGCCGACTACCGCGCCAACACCACGGTGCTCGCCGGGCTCAAGCAGTTTGGCTGGGAATACTCCGTCATCGACGAAGGCTGGTATATGGAAAACCCCTTCGGCGACAAGGTCGAGAGCCGCAAATACCTGTGGGATGCGAACGGCATCCTGATTCCCGTCCTCAGCCGCTTCCCCTCCTCGGCCGGCGGCGCGGGCTTCAAGCCCATTGCCGATTGGGTCCACTCTCAGGGGCTCAAGTTCGGCATCCACATCGTGCGCGGTATCCCCCGCCAGGTGGTCAAGGACAACCTGCCCATCGCCGGGTCAAACTTTCACGCCGCCGACGCGGCCGACATGGGCGACCCCTGCCCCTGGGACGAAGGCAACTGGGGCATCAAGGACAACGCCGCCGGCCAGGCCTACTACGACTCCATGATGAAGCTTTACGCCGGCTGGGGCATGGACTTTATCAAGGTGGACTGCGTCTCCGACCACCCCTACCGGCCGGTGGAGATCCGCCAGATTGCCGAGGCCATCCGCAAGACCGGCCGCCCCATCGTGCTGAGCCTCTCCCCCGGCCCCACCGCACTGCAATACGCCGATTTTGTGGGCAAGTACTCCCAGATGTGGCGCATCACCGACGATCACTGGGACGTATGGAAGGTGGAGCACAAGGCAGGCGAGGGCGAGTTTCCCTTTGGAACCGCCGACGCCTTTGACCGCCTGGCCCAATGGGCGCCCCACGTCCGGCCCGGCAACTGGCCCGACGACGACATGCTGCCGTTCGGCTGGCTCGGACCCCATCCCGGCTGGCAAGACGCGCGCCAATCCCGCCTGACCCATGACGAAGAGCGCACCGAGTTCACGCTATGGGCCATCGCCCGCTCCCCGCTCATTCTGGGAACCAACCTGACACGGCTCGACGACTTCACGCGCTCCCTGATCACCAACAAGGATGTGCTGGAGATCAGCCAGAAGACCGTCGCCGGCGGTCCCGCGCTCATGCCAATGAACGAAGGCAACCCCAAGCCGCTGACCTACCGGGCCTGGTACGCGCGCACCGGAGGCCCCAATCCGCGAACCTATCTGGCGGTATTCAATCTCGCCGATGGCCCGGCGAAGCTGACCCTGCCCTGGACGGATTTTCACCTGGCAGCCGAGGCGCACGCGGTCTATGACGTCTGGAATCAAGGGCACATGCCCGGTGCAGCGGCTCTCCACGCCGAGTTGCCCGCCCACGGCTGCGCTCTCTTCCGCGTGGAGTGAGAGGCAAGCCTGGGAAGCACGTCCTCAGGGGCTAAAGCCCTTTTGGTTACATGGCACTTACGGCACGACTGAAGTCATGCCCTGACACTTCGATGGCATTCATGGAGTTTTTCCGCAGCCTGTAAAGCCGTATACCGGGTGCCCCAGATCCCTCGCTTTTGGGGACCTGGGAAAGCACAAGGCCGCCCTTTTCAGTCCACCGGCTTCCCCGTCATCGCATACACGATGGCCCGCGCCGTCGCGTTCTCATCGGTCTGCGACGAGATCATCAGGTCATACAGGTGCAGGTTGCACCAGCTCTTCCCAAAATACTGCTGAAGATACTTGGCCCGTTCCCCGTCCACGGTTCTGAGCCGCTGCTCGGCGTTGGCGCCCTTCTCCAACCGGGTCTGCAGGCGCAGCAGCCGCTCCTTCAGCGGCGCGTACACAAAGGCGTGATAGACATCCGGCTTGTGCTGCAGGATGCACTGCGCGCCCCGGCCCACGATCACGCAGTTGCCCTCCGCCCAAGCGCTTTCCACAATCTTCTGCGTCAGCTTCACCATCTGTTCGGCGTCAAACACCGAGTCCTCGCCAAGTTCCAGGCCCGCCGCCAGCGCCGCCGAACGCATCGCCTGCTGGTTGAGCCGGCTCAGCCACGAGTCCACGTGTTCGTCATAGTGCTTCACCACGCTCGAATCCACATGCGCCGCATAGGCGATGGCGTCGATGATGTCGCGGTCCAGCAGCTTCCATCCCAGCCACCCCGCAATGGTCTGAGCAATCCGTCCGCCGCCGCTTCCAAACTCCCGGTTGACTGTCAGTACGCGGTATCCCACGTTCCCCTCCCGTACTCCAAGAAACTCTTAACTCTACTCCAGTCCCAGCGTCCGTTCCAGTTCCGCCCGGACCACGGCCCGCTCCGCCTCGGCCTGGAAAAGCTCCGCCTCGGCCTCCGCCAGTTGCCCATCGGCCTCTTTGAGCGCCGACGCATTCACCGTCTTCGCCTCCAGTTGGTTGGCCGTGATGCGCCGCATCTCCCTGCGGGCCTCCACGCTCTCCCGCGCAGCCTCCAGGCCGGTCTCGGCCCTGCGCACCTTGCGCGCTTCCTTCTCCAGGTCCACGCGCAGCCGGCTCTCGGCATGGCGGAGATTCTCCTCCGCCTCCGCCACCTGCGCCTTGCGCTCGCGCACCTGCCCGCCCCGCTTGCCAAACTCCGCCAGCGTCCAGCTCATCTTCAGGCCAACAGCCCCATTGTTCTGGCTCAAAAGGGGCACGCCGTTCTGGTAGACATAGTCCGCAAACGCCCCCACCTCGGGAATGTACTCAGCCCGCGCCGCGCTCAGCCCAGCCCGTGCCTTCACCACCATCTGCCGCGCGGAGGCCACCTCCGGATTGCGCGCCAGCGCTGCGGCTAGTTCGGCTCCCTCGCCGGCGTCCTGCGCAGCCGTCTCCGGCGCCATAAGCTCCACCTCGGTGCCCGCCGGGAGCCCCGCCAGGTCGTTGAACTCCGCCTGCATGTCGGCGATCTGATCCTCCAGCCCGCCCAGCGCATGGCGCGCTTCGGCCATCTGCGCCTTGCCTTCCAGGACCTTCAGCTCCAGCACCGCCCCGGCCTCCACCCCGCTCTGTGCCTCTGCCAGCCGGGCCTCGCCGGCCTCGATCTTCAACTCCGCCGCCTGCCTGCGCCGTTCCGCCGCCAGCAGCCCAAAGTAGAGCTGCTTCATCTTCAATGACACCTCGTTCTCGGCCCGCCGCGCATCGTCCCCGGCCATGGCCGCATCCGCCCGCGCCGCACGCACGCCGGCGTGAATCTTGAACCACTGCGTAATCGGCTGCGCCGCCGTCGTCTGGCTCAGCAGAAAATCCTGCTTGCCCAGTTGCAGCGCAATGTCCTTTCCCGGTACCGGTCCGGCGGAGGGATAGGCGCCCAGCGAACCCGCCGGAATCACCAGCCGGTCCATGGCCCCCAGGTGCACCGCGTTGGTGTCGGTTGAAACCACGGGAAAGTAGTTGGCCCGCGCCTCCGTCACTTTGGCCTGCATCTCCACCGCCTTCAGGTGGGCCAGCTTCACGGTCGAGTTCTGCCGGGTGGCCAGCGCAACTGCCTCGTCCAGCGTAATCCGGCGCGTCTGGGCGCCCGCAGTGCAAGCCAACGCCAGCAGCAGCAGCGCCACGGCGGCCGGCTGGGCAAGCTCCCGCTTCGCTCTCCTGGAGAACCGCGCCATCCAGCTCTGCGCGCGCTTCCCGTGGGCCGCCACAAACAGCACCGGAATCACCACCAGCGTAAAGAACATCGACCCCAGCAGCCCAAACGCGATCACGCTGGCCAGAGGCGACCACATGCTCGACCCTGACAGAATCATCGGCGTCACGCCCACCGCCGCCGCCATCGACGTAAGGAAGATGGGCCGCAGCCTCCGCTCGCCCGCCTCCAGCGCCGCCTGCTCCAGCTCCACCCCGCTCTTCATCCGTTCGTGGATGTAGTCGATCAGGATGATCGAGTTGCGCACCACCAGCCCCCCCAGGCTCACAATCCCCATGAACGCCGTGAAGCCGAACTTGTTCTGCGTCACCAGCAGCCCCACCGCAGCCCCCGGCAAGGCCAGCGGAAACGCCATCATCACAATCAGCGGGTCGAGCAGGGTGCGGAACTGAAACAACAGAATCAGGAAGATGAGCATCAGGCTGATCAAAAGCGCATGCTGCATCTCGCCAAACGTCTCTTTCTGGTTCTCGAACTCGCCTCCATACTCCACCCGGTAGCCGGCCGGCAGCTCCATGGCGTCCACCTGCTTGCGCACATCGCCCAGAATCTGGCTCGACAGCCTGTGCCCGTCCGGGAACGCCCGCACCGTCAGCGTGCGCATGCCGTTGCGGTGCACAATCCGCCCCGGCTGCCACGCCGGCGCCAGCCGCGCCACAGCCGTCAAGGGCGCCTTCGCCCCCGTCACAGGCGAGGTCACATAGGCGTCCGTCACGTTGTCAAAGCTCTGCCTGTCCGCCGGGTCCAGCCGCAGCACCACGTCCACGCCGCGGTCGCCCTCCCACATCGTCGTCAGCGGC
The DNA here is from genome assembly GCA_903849645.1 of uncultured Acidobacteriaceae bacterium. GTDB lineage: Bacteria > Acidobacteriota > Terriglobia > Terriglobales > Acidobacteriaceae > Telmatobacter. Next base: position 25,860 of record CAINJJ010000038.1, read on the forward strand.
GCGCCTTCAAATCCACCCGCGAGTTGCTGCGCAATGGCGGCGTCGGTCAGTCCCAGCCGGCTGGCCACCTCTTCGCGCACCTGCACGCCCATCTGCAGGGCGTCCTCGTGCCAGTCGGTATGGATATACCTGGCCCCCGGCGTATGGCGCAGCATCTCCTCCACCTTGTCGCCCAGCACGCGCAACGGACCCGCATCCGGGCCAACGATCCTCACCTCGACCGGAGCCTCCATCACCTGCCCCTGCTGCAGCTCCTTCACATACACCCTGGCCGCGGGAGCCGCCCGTCCCATCCGCTGCCGCAGGGCCTCCGCCAGCTCCGGCGTGCCCTTGGTCTGCTTCGTATTCACCAGGATCTGCGCATAGTTGGCCGCCGGCGCCTGCGGGTTCACGTTGTAGTAGAAGCGCGGCGCGCTCGACCCCAGAAAGCTCGAGTAAGCCGCCACCATCGGCTCCTGCTTCAGCAACGCTTCAATGCTCCGCACCGCCGCGTCGGTGGCCTCGATCCTGCTTCCCTCCGGCAGCCACACGTCCATCACAAACTGGTCCCGCTCCGCCAGGGGAAAGAACTGCTGCGGCACCAGCTTCAGGATTCCCAGCCCCGCCACAAAGGTCAGCGCGCCCCCCAGCAGCACCTCGCCCTTGTGCCCCATGGCCCAGGTAATCGCCCTGTTGTAGTAGTGCTGCATCCGGTCGAGCGGCGTTGTCTTGTGCTCCGCCGCCTCCGCCTCGTGATCCTTGAGCCCCTTGCGGATAAAGAACCGCGCCGTCATCGGCGTAAGCAGCATCGCCACCACATAGGAGCAGCCCAGCGCCACCGCCACCGCGATGGGCAGCGCGCGAATGAACTCGCCCATTGCCCCGCTCAGCAGCAGCATGGGCAGGAACGACGCAATGATCGTCAGCGTGGCCGTGAGCACCGGCACCGCCATCTCCGTCGCGCACATCCACGACGCGTCGTCCACCGGGGTCTTGCGGTCCAGCAGTTCCACGTAGTTGTCCGCAATCACAATGGCGTCGTCCACCACCATGCCCAGCACCGTGATCAGCGCCGCGATGGAGACCTGCTGCAGCTCAATCCCAAGCACGTTCAACACCGCAAACGTGATCGACACCGTCACCGGAATGGCCACAGCCGACACCAGCGCCACCCGCATCGGCAGCAGCAGCATGGTCACCAGGATCACCGCCACAATCGCGATGCCAAACTCGCGGAAAAAGTCCCACACCCGCTCCGAAACCACCCGCGGCTGATCCGCCACCAGGTCCAGCTTCACCTCCGGCGGAAGCGATTGCGACACGCTCTTCAGCGTGGCGCGGACCGTGTTGCCAAAGTCCACAATGTTGTTGCCCTCGTTCATCTCCACGGCCAGCAGAATCGCCGGCTCGCCGTCATAGCGGGCATACTCGGTCGAATCCTTGTAGACCCTCTCCACCTGCGCCACGTCGCCCACATGAACCGGCTGCCCGGTGGGCGAGACATCCACCACCACGCGGCGAATCTGCTCCTCGTCCGTCAGGCTGCCGCTGGTTTCGATGGGCGTCTTGCCCTGCCCTGCCGGCACGCGCCCCGCATACTGCACCGTGTTGCGCCCGCCGAGCGCCTGCATCATCTTCTGCGGGCTCACCGCGTACTGCGCCAGCCGGCCGCCCTGCGTGGAGATTTCAATCTCTTCCTTCTGGTCTCCGATGCGCTTGATCTTTGAGACCGCCGGCGTGACGCGCAGCGCCGCCTCCACCCTTTGCGCGTAGTCCTTCAGCTCCCGCGGCCCATATCGCCCGCCGTGCACGGCAATCAGCACTGCCGTGGTGTCGCCGAAGTCCGAATCCACCACCGGCCCGCGCACTCCCTCCGGCAGCTCCGTGGCCTTCAGTTGCGCCATCTCCAGCCGCAGCTTCGACCAGAACTCGTCGGCGTTGGTCACCGACTTGTTCAGCTCCACATTCACCACCACCACGCTGTTGCGCGTGGTGGAGAATGTCTTGTCCCGCCGCACCTCGGCAAAGCGGAAGAGCCGCTCCTCGATCTTGCGCGTCACCTGCTCTTCCACCTCATCGGCCGTCGCGCCCGGATACACCGCCGACACGATTCCCGCGCGAATGGTGATCTTCGGGTCCTCGCGCCGCGGCATGGTAAACAGCGCATAGAGCCCCGTGATCATCAGCATCGCCGCCAGCGCCAGCGTCACCTGCGGATACTTGAGTGAAATCTTGACCGGGTTCACAGCCCGCCTCCCGTCACACTTGCCGATGTGCCTTCACGCACGTTCTGCTGCCCCGCCACCACCACCTGCTCCGTGCCGCTCAGCCCGCGCACCTCAATCTCCGTACCCACCGGGCCGCCCGGCTCCACCCTGCGGGCATACACCCGCTGCCGCCCCGGCTCGTAGACAAACACCTCGGTCACGCCGCGCGCGTCGCGCACAATCGCGTCGCCGGGCACTGTGAGCGCCTTCATCCGCGCGTCGCTGTAGATGCGGGCCTCGGCCACCATGCCCGCGCGCAGCAGACGGTCCTTGTTTTCCACCACGATCTTGACGGTGTAGCTGCGCGATGCCGCATCCGCCGCCACGCCCACCGCCTCAACCTTGCCCTCGAACTGCCGCCCGTCCAGCGAGGGTATCGTCACCACCGCCCGCGCGCCCTCCCGCACCTTGCCAATCTCCGCTTCGGGAACCGCCACGCGCACCTTCACTGGGTTCAGGTCTAAAACCGCAATCACCGGCACACCCGCCCCCACCGTGTCGCCCACATCAATGCGCCGCATCCCCACAAAGCCGGCAATCGGCGCCCGCAGCTGGCAGTCGGCCAGGCGCTTCTCGGCCTCGCGCATCTGCGCCGTCGCCGCCCGCAGTTGCCCGCTGGCCGCGTCCTTCTCTTCGCCGCGCGTGCCCGCCTGCGCCATCTCCCAGCGCTGCTGCGCCGCCTGGTAGCCCGCCTCCACCTTCTTGAAGTCGTTCGCCGCCAGGCTCTGGTGGTCAAACAGAAACTTCATCCGCGTGTACTCGTCCTGCCAGCGCTCAAAGTCGATGCGCGCCTGCTCCCGCTCTTCTGGCCTCAGCCCCGCCTGGGCCTTCCTCGCGGCCGCCCGGGCGGCGTCCGCCTGTCCCGCCGCGCCCTCGTAGGCGTTGTGGTAGTCCGCTGCGTCCAGCTCCGCCAGCACCTGGCCCCTGGCCACCGGCTGGCCCTCATCCACCAGCACCCGCGCCACCCGCCCGGCAATCTGGAAGGCGCCCTGCGCCGTCACGTTGGCCTCTACGGCCCCGCTCACCGCCACTGAGACCGGCTGGTCCACCTGCAGCGGCATCCGCACCCGCACCGACACCACCTGGTCCGCTGCCACCGGCGTCTTTGGCCCGCAACCCGCCAGGAGTATCAAGCTCAAGACCAGCAATCCAGCCCCGGCGCGCGTCACCCATGCCTGGCTCTGCCGCGCAAGACCAGGTCCGGCACACTGGCCCTCCATTCCCGCCTGTTCACACACCGCTTCAGAAATCACCGATCCACACCGCCTTGCCATTCGCATCGTTCTTTCCCCTTGACAAACATAGAATGACACGTCATTCTTTTCTTGGCAAGAGGACCCCCATCAAAATGCCCTACCGTAAATCCCCCGCCACCGAAGCCCGCAAGGACGCCCGCCGCCGCGTCATCCTCGACGCCGCCACCCGCCTCTTCGGGCTCCACGGCTACCACGCCGCCACCGTCCCCATGATTGTGGCCGAATCCGGCTCCTCGGTTGGGAGCTTTTACGCTCACTTCCGCAACAAGGAAGACATCTTTGCGGCAGTGCTTGAAGCACTGGGCGAAAAGGTAACGCACGTGATCGAGCAAACCAGGCGGTCGTACCCAGACCCAGGGGAGGGAATCCCCCTCGGTGTTGAAGCGCTCTTTCTCTTCCTGGTAGAGAATCCGGGGGAAGCCCGCATCCTCATCGTCGAGTCCTCCGGCCTGAGCCCCCGCCTTGAACAGGTGCGCCGCGCCATCCTCACCCGCCAGGCCGAGCAGGTTCGCGCTTCTCTCGAAATGGCCTCTGACGCCATCTTTGCGCCCGACCCCGCCATCGCCGCCCGCTGCCTGGTCGGAGCCGTCTTCGAGTCCCTCACCAGTTGGCTGGAAGAGGACCCCGCTGAGCGCCGCCCTGCCGCCGAGGTCGCCCGCGCCGTCGCCGCCTACAACGTCCGCGCCCTCCGCCGCTGAGCTGAAGCCTCCCGCAAATCTCCGGGCGCGCACACCCCTCAGCCACGTATCCTGTCCCCAACCCCTTCAGGAGCGACCCGTGCCGTCCGATTCCGCCCGTCCATTGCCCCTCTCCCGCCGCGCCGTTCTGGGCGGGCTCGGCGCCGCCCTGCTTTCGGGCGCCCTCCCCGGCGCCGCTGCCGCGCCCCTCAGCCGTCCTCAGGTCGAGCAACTCCTCAAGCCCCTGCTCGTCACCGCCGACCCCGCCCTCTTCCAGTTCGCCGTCACCGTCTTTGAGCGCTGCATCCTTGGCCGCATCCAGCCCGCCGAGCCGCCGCTCCGCCACCCGTGGCTGGTCCCCGGCGGCGTCTACGTGGGCCAGTGGATCTGGGATACCACCTTCCTCACCGACCTGCTCGCCATCCTCCCCAATCAGCAGGAGTTCATCCGCGGCGTCTACCAGAACTACTGGGACTTCCAGCAGCGCTGGAATGCCGCCAAGCCGGCCTACGCGCACGGCATGGTGGCCAACTTCATGCCCCCCGACAGCGGCCCTCCCGGCTTCAGCGGCAAGGACTGGTTGACCTTCCCCGTCTACTCCCAGGCCCCCCTGCTCGCCTGGGGCGTGGAGCGCGTCTACCTCCGCAACCACGACCTGGAACTGGTGCGCGCCGCTCTGCCCGGCCTCGAGGCCTTCCACGACTGGTACTGGCGCGAGCGCGACCTCGACGGCATCGGGCTGGTCACGGTGGGCTCCTATGACGGCGTCCTGCAGAACGCCCGCTATGAGACCTACGACAACGAGGTCGATCTCGACACCCTCAAGCTCACGCCGCATCCCGGCCGCCCCGCCGGCCCTTCCAACGGTCCCTGGTACGGCGATATCTGCATCCCCGCCAACACCTCATACCTGATTCACTCCGAGTCCAGCCTCATCCACCTGGCCGAGGCCGCCGGAGACCACGCCATGGCCGAGCGCCGCCGCCCCTTCGTGGACAAAGCCTCCCTGGCCATGCGCGCCCACATGTGGGACGAAGACCAGGGCTGCTTCCTCGCCGTCCGCCGCGGCTCGCTGGCCAAGATCACCCCCGCCACCATCGGAGGCATGGTCCCCCTCCAGGCCAACATTCCCACCATCAACCAGATGGAGCGCATGGCGGAAGTCCTGGCCACGCCTCGCTGGAACACCCCCCTCCCCCTCCCCTCCGTGGACGCCACCGCCCCCCAGTACAAGAGCGACGGGTTCTGGCGCGGGGATGTGTGGCCCTCCGCTGTCTACCAGACGCTGGAGGGACTGGCGCATCGCGGCCATCGCAAACTGGCCGGCGACCTCGCCGGACGCCTCATCGACAACGCCATGAAGGTGGGCATCAGCGAGCACTACGACTCCCAGTCCGGAGCCCCGCTCGGCGTCCCGTTCCTCGGCATGTCCGCGGTCCTGCTCACTCTGGCCCTTGAAGGCATCAGCCCTCGCCACCCGATCCGCCTCGCCGTCAAATAACCGCCCCAAAGACACTGCGGCCCGCGCTTATCGAGCGCGGGCCGCAGTGCTTGCTCCGTAACAGCTTCTAGTAAATGACCTTCAGCCCGAACTGCACAATCCTGGGCTCAAACGTGCCGGAGACCGTACCGCCGCTCGACGGGTTGTTGAGGCCGGCCGCCGTGGACAGCGTGCCGCCCAAACCGCTCGCCGGAAGGTACAGGTTGGTGTGGTTGAACATGTTGTACAACTCCGCGCGGAACTCCACCTTCAAGTTTTCCACCGGCGTGCTGAAGCGCTTGTTCAGGTCAAAGTCCGTCTGGAAGAAGTTTGGCGTGCGCCCCGGATTGCGCGCCGCGTTGCCGAATGGGCTTACCACGTTGCCGCCTGCGTCCTTGGTCGCCGGGAGGGTGAACGCCTGGTAGTTGACGTACTGGATGGTTCCGTTCCCCAGCCGGTTGGCCAGGCAGGAGTGACCCGAGTGGCACAGAACAACGCCCTGCCCGGTCACCTTGTTGGGCCGGTACTCGTTGGCCCCGCGATAGGTCGCCGAGATCTGCGGCGACACCACGTTGGCCGCGTTCGGCGTGTAGGTCAGATTGAAGGGCGTTCCGGCCTGCGCCGTATTCACCGCGGAGATCTGCCATCCGCCCACCAGCGCGTCGAGAACCGGGTTGGCGCTGCCCAGGTAATGCTTTCCATGGCCTACCGGAACGTCGTACACCAGGCTCGTCACGTTGGCCAGGGGCAGGTTGTAGTCCGACTGGCTGTAGTCGGCGCGCAGGTTGTTGGCGTCCTGCGGCGATGGGGTGTTGGCCTCGAGCGAAGCCGAGGCGTTGTCCAGCGAGTGCTCCCAGGTGAAGGAGTTCAGCAGCGTCAGCCCGTTCACGTAGCGCTGCTCATAGCGCACCTGGAGCGCGTCAAAGTGCGAGTAGAACTCGTTGACCGCGGCCGTGATGTCGCCGTAGTTGTAAGTCGTTCCCACCGTGCCGCCCCACTTGGGGAAGGGCCGCTGAAATCCCGCGCCCAGCAGCGGATTGGTCGGGTTGGCCAGGCCAAACGCCGGGTTCCCCTGGTTGGCGTTCAAAAAGCCCTGCAGCTTCACGCCATGGTTGCGGATGTAGGCGATGTCGAGCAGCGTGTTCTTGGCCAGTTCCTTCTGCACGCTCAGGAAGAAGCTCTCCACATAGCTGTCCTTGGTGTCCTTGGGAATATAGGTGATGTTGTCCGTGCCCGCGCTGAAGTTTGTTGCCAGGCCGGCCGGGTACCCCTGGTCCAGCGTGCGATAGCCCGCCGCCGTGGCGCTTGAGGGCTGCGCGACGGAGACAAAGAGCGCGCTCGGTGCGTTGATGGGCAAAATGTCGCCCGAACCGGCGCGGGTGTAGTGAACAAAGCTCGTCCCCAACCCGCCGCGGATGGCGATCGACGGTGTGAGCGCATAGGCAAAGCCCAGACGCGGCGCATAGTCGCCCAGCGAGGGATTGACCAGCGTCTTGCCGTAAACCCCGCTCCCGCTGTAGGGCTTGATCTGCCCCGTGGCCGTGAATCCAGGCGTCAGCGTCAAGAGCGTACCCGTCGCCGGGTCAAAGTTCGACAGGTTGTTGTGCGCCTCGGAATAGGGCGAACCGTACTCCCAGCGCACCCCCAGGTTCAGCGTGAGCTTCGAGTTCACCTTGATGTCGTCCTGCGCATAGGCGTTGTCCATGGTCTGCAGCAGGTGCGCCTTGAAGTAGGTGGCCAGCGCATAGTTGTTGGTGGTTCCAAAGATCAGGTCGGCCCAGTAGGTGTCCGCCGCGGCCGTCGAGTTGGCGCAGGCCGAACCGGCGCCCGCCGGGCACGCGCTGTAGCCCTTGCCGTAGGTAAATGACCCGTACAGCGGGTTCGAGTCCTGCACCTGCATCCAGATGTGCTCGTACTCATAGCCAAACTTGAGCGAGTGCCGGCCCTTGACCCAGGAGAAGTTCACCTTGGGGTCCAGCAGCGACGGGTACTGCCACTGCGGGTTGGTGCTCTGCCGGCCAAACGAGGTGAACCCGCCGGAGACGCTGGTGGACGGCAAACCGCCCGCCACAATCGCGTCCGTCGGCAGCCCCGGAATGGTGATCGCCTTGTCGCCGATGGAGAGTGTGTACTTGCCCGCCCGCGTGGCCGACAGCCCCAGCCGCGCGTCCAGCACCTTGTTGGCTCCGATCAGCCGCGTATACCCCGCCGCCACCTGCTGATCCAGAATCTTGATGCGCCCATTCGTCTGGCCGTCCAGCGGCAAGGGCAGCGTCGGATAGTTGATGCCCGTCTCCTTGCGGTCGCTTACCTTCAAGAACCAGCTCGATTTTTCATTCTGCTGAAAGTCAATTCGCAGGTCGCCCTTGTCTGCCTTGTCCGTGAAGGGTGCGTTGGTGGGGCAGTCGTTCGAGTCCAGTCCGGTGGAAGCGTTGATGCCCGCCGAGCCCGGCGCAATCTGGCACTGCGCGGGCAGGTTCTTGAAAAAGCTCAGAATCTGCTTGGCGATGGGGCTGGCGTCCGGCGAATTCAAAATTGATGTGCCCGCCTTGTAGTACACCGGGTTCGCCGTCCCCGCCGTGTAGGGGTCCTGCACGTCCACCTTGAGAATGCCGTTGATCTCGTCCTGGGTCGGCACCGTCAGCACCACGCTCGGCGTCAGTGTCTGCCGGAAGCCCTCATAGTCGAGGAAGAAGAATAGCTTGTCGCGCAGAATCGGCCCGCCAAAGGCTCCGCCAAACTGGTTGCGGTTGAAGCCCGGCTTCACAATCTTGTGCGTGCCGCTCACGGGGTGGATATACCCGAAGGCGTTCAGCGCCGTGTTGCGCAGGAACTCATAGGCCGTGCCGTGAAACTGGTTGGTGCCGCTCTTGGTGGCCACGTTGATGGTGGCGCCGGCCGACCGGCCGTACTCCGCGCTCTCGTTGTTGGTCACCACCTGGAACTGCGAAACCGCATCCGGCGTGGGCTGGATGATCTGGTTGTCAAAGCCCTGGTTGCTCTCGCCATAGGCGTTGTTGTCCATGCCGTCCAGCAGGTAGTTGTTGAACATGCTGCGCAGCCCGTTCACGTTGTAGGAGCCGGCGCGCACCAGGCTGGTCACGGCCGTTGTGGTGGCCGCCGTGGGCGCCTGCCGCGAACCCGTCACCAGCGCCAGCAGGTCAGAGTAGTTGCGGCTCACCAGGGGCAGCGATTGCGTCTGGTACTCCGAAACGCTCAGCCCGCGTTCGCTGGTCTCCGTCTCCAGTTGCAGGGCCACATCGCTCACTTCCACCGTGGTGGCGTCTGCCTGACCCACCTTGAGAGTCAGGTCGATGCGCTGCCGCCCACCCACTGAAACGGTGATGTTCCTGGCTTCGGCGGAGGCAAAGCCCGGCGCCGCGGCCTGAATGTTGTAGACGCCCACGCGCAGGGAGGGCACTTCGTAGTCCCCCGCGCCGTTGGCCGTCACCTTGATTACGTTGCCCGTATTCAGGTTGGACACGGTCACCGCGGCATTGGCCACCACCGCGCCCGTCGCGTCATGGATGGACCCAACCAGGCTGCCATCCGCATACTGCGCTCGCGCCGCCACGCTGCCGAACGCAACCAATAGGCCTGCCAGAAGAAGGAAGAAGCAATTCTGATGTAGCTTTTTCATGACAGTGAGCCTAAAGCCCGCTCTTCACAACCCTGTGAAGCTGCGATGAACGCAGGATGAATCCCGGAACCGGCCCCAGGACCACGAAAGTGAAAGCCGCTCTGGGGTAACTTATCCGTTACCCACGCCCGAATGGGATTGGACTACGGCCTGCATTACACTCTAAAAGTGCATAACTGCGGCGGCTCTCACTTGTTCCGCACGCGGCGGTGTTCATTGGAGGGCAAGGCGTCATGAAGAAGATCGGCGTGCTGTTCGGCATGGAGAACAGTTTTCCCGGAGCATTGGTCGAGCACATCAACGCCCGCAACATCGAGGGCGTCACCGCGGAGTTCGTCGAGGTCGGCGCCGTCCATCTCGACAAGGCCCCCAAATACGCCGTGATCGTCGACCGCATCTCCCACGACATCCCCTTCTACCGCGCCTTCCTCAAGCACGCCGCCATCAACGGCACCATCATCATCAACAACCCCTTCTGGTGGTCGGCCGACGACAAGTTCTTCAACTACACCCTCGCCGCCAAACTCGGCGTCGCCGTCCCCCCCACCGTCATCCTGCCCCACAAGCAGCACCCCGACTCCACCACCGACCGCTCCATGCGCAACCTCGAATACCCCCTCAACTGGGATGCGGTGTTTGACTATGTCGGCCTCGACGGCTTCCTCAAGCCCGTCGACGGCGGCGGCTGGAAGGACGTTTACCACATTCGCAGCCGCGAGGAGTTCTTCCGCGCCTACGACCAGTCCCGCGACCTCTGCATGACCTACCAGAAGACGGTCGACTTCAAGGAGTACTTCCGCTGCTACGTCGTCGGCCAGAAGCGCGTCCACATCATGCCCTACGACCCCCGCCGCCCCCATGCCGAGCGCTACGTCCAGAACCCGCCGGAGTATGACAAGAAGCTCCTCAAGCGCATTGAGAAGGACGCACTGACCCTCTGCCGCGCCCTCGGCTACGACCTCAACACCGTCGAGTTCGCGGTAGAAAACGGCATCCCCTACGCCATCGACTTCATGAACCCAGCCCCCGACGCCGGCCTCGAATCCGTCGGCCAGGCCAACTTCGACTGGATCGTCAGGGAAGTCGCCGACCTCGCCATCGCCAAAACCAAGCTCTACCCCCAGGTCCCTGAGCTGCGCGGGGCCGCCTTCCTCGGCGCCGAACCCACCCCGGCAAAGGTCGTGAAAAAGTCAGCAGCGAAGAAGACTGCCGCGAAATAGAAATCGGCATAGGCAGGGAAGTGCTGATCGTCCTGCTCTGAGGCGGCGATAAGAGCAGTCAGGATGCGGCTATCTCAAAAGCCAATGCGATAGCCAGGAATATCGAGGAATAGCGCATGGCAGTGAAGACTTTTCCCCACGATTCAGCGGAGTATCTTGAAGACGACCAGGCCATTGCGGAATATCTGGAAGAAGCCATGAACATAGCGATCAAAGACTCCGATCCATCTTTTCTCGCGGTGGCTCTCGGCACCGTTGCCCGAGCGCGCGGCATGTCGCAGATTGCCAGAGACACGGGCCTCTCCCGCGAAAGCCTCTACAAGGCGCTTGGTGCGGAAGGCAATCCGGAGTTCGGAACGGTCCTGAAGGTCTTGCAGGCGCTTGGCCTCAAGCTCTCCATCCGATCAAACGGCGCAGCCGCCTGATCGCACCTCAGTCCCTCATCCCTCGTCCCTAGTCCCTCGTCCCTAGTCCCTCAGTCCCTCTCATCCCTTACAATTGCCGCAACGCCTGTCCCCAGGAGCCGTTCCCCATGCGCCCCACCTTCACGCTCGGCATTGAAGAGGAATACCAGACCATCGACCCGGTCACTCGCGACCTCCGCTCCCATATCCAGACGGAGATGCTCGCGCAGGGCAAAATCCGCCTCCAGGAGCGCGTCAAGGCCGAGATGCACACCTCGGTGGTCGAGGTCGGCACGCGCATCTGCCGCAACATCGACGAAGCCCGCGAAGACATCTACGAGCTGCGCCGCGAGATGATCAAGCTGGCCCGCGAGCACAACCTGCAACTCGTTGCCGGCGCCACCCATCCCTTCGCCGACTGGCGCACCCAGGAGATCTACCCCGACCCCCGCTACCACCAGGTCGTCAAGGACCTCCAGTTGGTGGCCCGCGCCAACCTCATCTTCGGCCTCCACGTCCATGTGGGCATCGAGGACCGCGAGGCCGCCATCCGCATCATGAACTCGATGCGCTACTTCCTGCCCCACATCATGGCCCTGGCCACCAACTCCCCCTTTTGGCTCGGCATCAACACCGGCTACAAGGGCTACCGCGCCAAGGTCTTTGAAAACTTTCCCCGCACCGGCATTCCCGACGCATTTTCCAGTTACTCCGAGTTCGAAAACTACGTCAACCTCCTCGTCAAGACCAACTGCATCGACAACGCCAAGAAGATCTGGTGGGACATCCGCCCCCATCCCTTCTTTGACACCGTCGAAGTGCGCGCCTGCGACATCCCTCTGCGCGCCGAGGAGACGGTCGCCATCGCCGCCCTCATCCAGGCCACCGCGGCCTATCTCTACAAGCTCCACGAGGCCAACCAGGACTTCCGCCAGTACGCCCGGCCCCTGCTCATGGAAAACAAGTTCCGCGCCGTCCGCTACGGCCTCGACGGCAAGCTCATCGACTTTGGCAAGCAGCAGGAGGTCCCCCTCCGCGACCTCATCGAGGAGTACCTCGCCCTCATCGACCCGGTCGTGGACGAGTTGGGCAGCCGCGAAGCCATCAACGGCATCCGCACCATCCTCAAAACCGGCACCGGCGCCGATCGCCAGCTCAAGGTCTTTGAGGAGTCCGGCGGCGACCTCAAGGCGGTCGTCGATTACATGGCAAGCGAGACCTCGGCGGGGCTGTAACGAGACCTCGGCCGGGTCCAAGTTTGATGCCACGCACGCGCGGGGAGCCGGCTGGCCTCCCCGCCTCCCCGACCCGTTAAAATCAACTCTGTATGGACACCCCCAACCCGCTCTCCAATTCACCCATCGAAACCGCCCCCGACACCATCCTCGATGGCAGCCGCTTCGTCCGCGCCTGTCTCCGCCGCCCCGTGGACCGCACCCCCGTCTGGTTCCTCCGCCAGGCCGGCCGCTATATGCAGGAGTACCGCGACGTCCGCAAGCATCACACCCTGGTGGAGATCTGCAAGCAGCCGGAGATCGCCGCCGAAGTGACCATCACCGCCGCTGAAAAGCTCGGCGTGGACGCGGCCATCATCTTTGCCGACCTGCTGCTGCCCCTCGAGCCCATGGGCCTGCCCTTCGAGTTCCTGGCCGGCGAGGGCCCCCACGTCCACCACCCCGTCCGCACCGCGGAAGACGTCCGCGCCCTGCGCACCGACCGCGCCGGCGACCTCGACTACGTGGCCCGCGCCATCCAGAAGGTCGCCACCCACTTCCGCAACCGCCTCGGCATCATCGGCTTTTGCGGCGCGCCCTACACCCTGGCCAGCTACATGATCGAGGGCGGCGGCTCCAAAAACTACATCCACACCAAGAAGATGATGTACCGCGACACCGCCACCTGGCGCCTGCTGCTCGACAAGATCGTCCTGGTCCTGGAGCAGTACTGCCGCCTCCAGGTGCAGGCCGGCGCCGACGTCATCCAGATCTTCGACAGTTGGGTCGGCTCCCTGGGCCTGGCCGACTACCGCGAATACGCCTTTGAGGCCTCCAAGCGCCTGGTCCGTTCCGTCCAGCAGATGGGCGTGCCCGTCATCTACTTCGGCGTCGAGACCGCCGGCCTGCTCTCCGAGATGGCCACCACCGGCGCAGACGTCATCGGCCTCGACTGGCGGCAGCCGCTTGACGAGGGCTGGCGCTCGGTCGGACACAACCACGCCGTGCAGGGGAATCTCGACCCCATCACCCTCTTTGCCCCGCTTGAAGTGATCCAACTGCGCGTCAACGAAATCCTCCGCGCAGCCAACGGACGCCCAGGGCACATCTTCAACCTCGGCCACGGCATCGTCCCCGAGACCCCCGTCGAAAACGTGCAGGCCGTCGTCAAGATGGTTCGCGAGTTCAAGCTGGAGTCAGACAATGCCTAAGCAAGCCGTCCTCCTCCTCGCCCACGGCACCCCCGAGACCGTCGAGCAGATTCCGGAGTACCTGCGCAACGTGGTCAGCGGCCGCCCTCTTCCCCAGCACGTCATTGAGGAGATTCAGCACCGCTACTCCCTCATCGGCCACAGCCCCCTCACCGAGCTCACCCTCGAGCATGCAGCCCTCGTCGAGGCCGAGCTCGCCGCCTCCGGGCACCCGGTTCGCGTCTACGTCGGCATGAGAAACTGGCGTCCCTACATCCCCGACGTCGTCCGCCAGATGCGCGAAGACGGCGTCGAGGAGGCAGCCGTCCTCTGCCTCGCCCCGCAGAACTCACGCACCAGCGTCGGCCTCTACCGGCGCGCCGTCGAGGCTGAGGCCGCCAGCGACATCCGCATCGACTTCACCGAGGGCTGGGCTCAGCATCCCCTCCTCATCGAGGCCTTTGCCGAGCGCCTGCGCCCCGCCGTTGCCCGCCTCGCCGCCGACACCGGCGCGCCCGTCCCCGTCCTCTTCACCGCGCACAGCGTCCCCTGCCGCACCATCCAGACCCCCGCCGCCAGCGAGGGCCAGCCCCGCCTATGGCCCGGCCAGGGCGTGGACCCCTACCCCGTGGAAGCCAAGCGCACCGCGGCCCTGGTCGCCGCCAGCGTCCCCGAGATTGCCCAGTGGTGGTTCGCCTTCCAGAGCCAGGGCGCCAGCGGCGGTCCCTGGATTGGCCCCGGCGTCGAGCAGACCCTTGAAGCCGTCGCCGCCTCCGGCGTCAAGGCCCTCCTCCTCCAGCCCATCGGCTTCCTCTGCGACCACGTCGAAATCCTCTTTGACGTCGATATTCTCTTTCGCGACTTCGCCGCCAACCTCGGCGTCCGGCTGGAACGCCCCGAATCGCTCAACGCCTCCCCCCTGCTGGCGCAGGCTGTCGCCGACCTCGCCCGCCAGGGCCTGGCCCGCCTAAGCGCTTGATTTCCAATGGGCTGCCCGGAACTTCCACCCGGCCAGCCCGTAATATTCGGTCGGGTAACCTGGCAAACGATTACGATTGATTTTTGCGCCGTGGAGGATTCCTCTCATAGACAGGACAAAACTTTCGATATACTCAACGGAACCCAAGCCGCTTCCACGTTTTATCTAGTAGACTCAGCCATTTCCTCGGCAGGCAATCGGGACAAATCAACCCGACTCGCAGGTTTCATCCGCTTCTGGGCCCTTTCAGCACAGCAGTCCGTTTCCCGGAGGCCTTCATGGTCCACTTTCAGCACAACCCGGAGTTGAAGTGCAAGACCTGTGGGGCCCCCCACATGCGCCGCCTCCACCTAAGGGGATTTCTGGTCAAAAGGCTCCTTGCCTTCTTCGGCTACTTCCCCTGGGAGTGCCCGGTATGCCGTATCCCCCTCTACATCAGGGAACGCTGGATGACCCACCGCACGAATCAGGGAGACTAGGACCTTGGGGCTCGTTCTCTATAATGCGGAGAACCGACCGTCCGCATTCAGGAGCCTCTCTTGCCCCGCAAACTCTCCGCACTCTGTAGCTTGCTCTTTGCGCTGGCCGCCTTTAGCCTGCCTTCCGCTCTTGCCCAGACCGCAAAACCAGCCCCCCCGCCCCCCACCTACATCAAGGCCGGCCACCTCTTTGACGCCACCTCCGACCAGCTTCGCGACGACGTAGTCGTGGTCGTCGAGGGCGAGCGCATCACCAGGGTCCTCCCCGCCGCCCAGGCCGTCATCCCAGCCGATGCCGCCGTCATCGATCTCTCCAAGGCATGGGTCCTGCCCGGACTCATCGACTGCCACACCCACCTTGAAGGCCGCGCCGACAAGTACGACCCCATCAACGACGTCAAATACACCCCCTTTCTGGGCGGATTCAACGGCGTGGTCAACGCCAATCTCACCCTCCAGGCCGGCTTCACCAGCGTGCGCGATGTGGGCTCCCAGCCGTTTTTCGCCGTTGACCTGCGCCGCACCATCGACGAGGGCTTCATCCCCGGCCCCCGCGTTGTGGCCAGCGGACCCGGCATCTCCATCACCGGCGGCCACGGCGACATGAACGGCTTTGCCCCTGCCGTGGAAAACATGATGTACCCCGCCGAGCGCGACTACGGCATCGTCGACGGGCCCGAACAGATGCGCCATGTGGTCCGCGAGCAGATCAAGTACGGCGTGGACGTCATCAAGATTCTGGCTACCGGCGGCGTCCTTTCGCAGGGCGACAAGCCCGGCGCCGAGCAGCTCACCTACGAAGAGATGAAGATGGCCGTCGATGAGGCCCATCGCGCCGGCCGCAAGGTGGCCGCCCACGCCCATGGAACCGAAGGCATCAAGAACGCGGTCCGCGCCGGCGTTGACTCCATCGAGCACGGCAGCCTTCTCGATCAGGAAGGCATGGACCTGATGAAGGCCCACGGCACCTATCTGGTGGCCGACATCTACAACGATGATTACATCCTCGGCAAGGCCATCGACTTCGGCCTCCCCAAGGAGATGGTGGACAAGGAAAAGACCGTGGGCCGCCTGCAGCGCGAGAACTTCGCCAAGGCCGTTGCCGCTGGGGTCAAGATCGCCTTCGGCACCGACGCCGGCGTCTATCCCCACGGCGACAACGCCAAGCAGTTCCACTACATGGTCAAGTTCGGCATGACCCCGGCCGGAGCCATCCGCGCCGCCACCTCGTCCGCCGCCGACCTCATCGACCGCGCCGCCACGGTCGGCACCCTCGAAGCCGGCAAGTACGCCGACCTCATCGCCGTCACCGCCAACCCCCTTGACCGCGTCGAAACCCTCGAGCACGTGGCCTTTGTGATGAAGGGCGGCAAGGTCTACAAGGACGAGACCGGCGCGGCCAAACCGCGCTGACGGCATAAAGATTCATCCCACCGCCGCAATGCGCGGCTGTACCCTGAGAGCGCACCACAAGCCGAACCAGGAGAGTGCTTCCCATGCCCGTCCCCACTGCGATCGCAACCGCCGCTTCCACCTACAGCCACAACGCCCAGTTTCTCGTGAAAAGCTACGCCGGGCTCACCGACGAAGAGTGGCTTCGCCGCCCCGGCGATCAATCCAACCACCTGCTCTGGATCGTGGGCCACGTCGCCTGGGCGCGCTCAGCCGTGCTTGGCCTTCTCGGCGCTCCCTGGTCCAAGCCCTGGCTCCCGCTCTTTGCCCGCGGCGTCAAGCTCGACGATGCAGCCGGCTACCCCACCCCCCAGGAGATCTCCCTCGCCTGGGACGAAGTCTCCGCCGCCCTCACCGCGGCGATCGACCAGGCCAGCCCGGAAGCCCTTGCGGCCCCCGCGCCCCCACGCATCCCGTCCTTTGACGGCACCGTCGGCGGCACCATCGCCTTTCTCGCCTTCCATGAGTCGCTTCATGTGGGCCAGGCAGCCTACCTCCGCACCTGGCTCGGCCACGAAGGAACCATGGGCTGACCCTGAAGCCGCAGCCTGCCCTGTTGTTTTCGTGGTCGCATCGTGAAGACAGCAGGGCAGCCGGAGTGCTCCGCTGCATCGGCGAATCGTGGATCAGCAGGATCCCGTCGCGGGCTTTACGCCGCTTCGACCGCCGCCAGAATCTGTGGAGCCAGTTGGCTCACGCTGCCCGCCCCCAGCGTCATCACCAGGTCGCCCGGCCGCGCCTTTGCCGCCACCGCGGCCACCGCCGCGCCAAAGTCCGCTGCAAACTCCGTCTGCGGCCCTTCAATGCGCTCCACCAGCTTCTCCGCGGTCACGCCTTCGATAGGCTTCTCGCTCGCCGCGTAAATCGGCAGCACAATTACCGCGTCCGCGTCCTTGAACGCCCCCGCGAACTCTTCCATCAGGTCGGCCGTGCGCGAGTAGCGGTGCGGCTGAAACACCACCAGTATCCGCTTGTAGCCGCACTCCCGCGCCGCCGCCAGCGTGGCCCTTATCTCCGTCGGGTGATGCCCGTAGTCGTCCACCACCGCCACGCCGCGCGCCTCGCCCCGATGCTGGAATCGCCGGTCCACGCCGCGAAAATCGTGCAGCCCCTGGGCAATCTTCTCCGCCGGCACCTCGAGTTGATGGGCAATCGCCACCGCCGCCGTAGCGTTCAGCACGTTGTGCCGCCCCGGCACATGCAGTTCAAATGGACCCAGCGGCCCGCCCGCCGTCGTCACCTGAAAGCGCGCAAAACTGCCCTGCCCCGCCGCCAGAAACTCCAGCCGGTAGTCTGCCCCCGCGGCCATGCCGTAGGTAAAGACCCGCCGCCGCACCCGCGGCAGCACCGCCGCCAGCAGCGCGTTGTCCACGCACGCCGTCACCGCCCCATAGAACGGCACCTTGTCCATGAACTCCAGGTATGCCCGCTCCACGTCCGCCATGTCCTTGTAGCAGTCCATGTGCTCGCGGTCCAGGTTGGTCACCACCGCCAGAATCGGCGACAGCTTGAGAAAAGACCGGTCGCTCTCGTCCGCCTCGGCCACCAGGTACTGTGTCGTACCAAGACGCGCGTTCGACCCCAGCGCGTCCACGCGTCCGCCCACCACCACTGTCGGATCCAGCCCGCCCGCCGCCAGCACCGAGGCCACCATCGAGGTCGTGGTCGTCTTGCCGTGCATCCCGGCGATGGCGATGCCATACTTCAGCCGCATCAGCTCGGCCAGCATCTCCGCCCGCGGAATCACCGGAATCTTCTGCGCCCGCGCCTCCACCACCTCCGGGTTCTCCCCCGGCACGGCGGAACTCGTCACCACCACCGTGGCTCCGGCGACATGGCCCGCCTCGTGCCCCTCGTAGATGGTCGCGCCCAGCCGCGCCAGCCGGTCCGTCACCGGACCCCGCCGCAGGTCCGAGCCAGAGACCTTCATCCCCAGGCTCAGCAGAATCTCCGCGATCCCGCTCATCCCGATACCGCCGATGCCGATGAAGTGCGCGTGTTGTGAGGTGGCAAACATGGGTTGCGAAACTCAACTTTAACATTCGCGCCGCGCTGCAACAGCCATCAACTCCCGGTCCTATCGAGTCGGAAGCACAACGGCGGCTGGGCATAGAGCTTCCCCGCGCCGCGGACGGAGTGCTTGTTGGCCCCACGGGTCCATCGCGACTCAGCCGCAATTCTTCTTAGCCCCACGCTCCATTGCGTCGAAAGCCCAACGGTTGTGAACCCTGCACTCCATCGCGTCGAAAGCCCAACGGTTGTGAACCCTGCTCTCCATCGCGTCGAAAGCCCAACGGTTGTGAACCCTGCACTCCATCGCGACTCAGCCGCAATTCTTCTTAGCCCCACGCTCCATTGCGTCGAAAGCCCAACGGCGTTTGGACCCATAGGTCCCCCGCGCCGTAGGCGCAGCGGTGCTTAGCCCCGCGCTTCAGCGTGGGGAAAGGGGCCGGCAATGGACCAGAAGTCCCGTAGGGACGACGCAAGACGGCGCATGATCGTTCAAGATGAAGTCCTTGCGATTGCCCCGAAAGCCCCGCCATAAACCCCATATTTCCAGAAAGTTGCGGAACTTTATTTTCATCCCCAGGGCGCAACCTTTCTCTCCGGCCGCTGTTCAATCCCTACATAACCGGCAACCCCCGGGGGCAGCAGCAACCAAGCCCCCGGCAGAAAGAAGCCGGGCCGGCCCCTTCAAAAGATTGGGCCTGCGGCAACGGAGGATCTATGAGCAGCATGAAGAGCTGGATGCTTGGCGCAGCAGTTGTGGCCGCCGGATTGGGACTGGGAGCAACAACCGCCCAGGCGGCCGAATTTGGTTACCACGAACGCGGGCCCGCTGCCTGGATTCCCCCCTGCCCCGGCCCCGGATACTTCTGGATCGCCGGCTACCAGGCCGACGGCTACTGGATTCCCGGACGCTGGGAGTTCCGCGGAGACCGCGACCGCGGGGCTTTCGCCCGCTTTGACTACGACCGCGGCTGGAACCGCGACCGTGACCGTGACCGCCGCTGGGACCGCGACAGACGCGACGACCGCGACCGGGATTGGGACCGCCACCACGACCGCAACCGGGATCACGACCGCTGGTAACCCTCTCGCTTGCCAAACCACAAGCGGCCTTTGAAGCCTCAGGGCTTCAAAGGCCGCAGCCCCCATCCATTTCCCGCACCCACTTGCCTTATTCCCCCGCGGGCAGCTTGCAGCAGTCCCCGGCCCCGGCCGGCTCATTGGCGCCCGCGTCCAGCACCACCTTCCAGGTCCCGTCCGGCTGCTTGCGCCAGATGGTCATATACCGCCCTGTCGTCGTCACCGGGTTCCCGTTGGCGTCTTTGCTGTGCCCTTCGAAGTGTCCCCAGGTGTAACCCATGTCGCCCGACGGCCCCATCATCGCATCGGTCGGCGTCCAAGTGAGTTGGTAGTCCTTTGGCGACCAGTTGGCCGACTTGGCAATCGCCACCTTCCCAATCGAAGGAGCCGCCCCGTTGCCCAGCGCCACCCCGTCCTCGGCAAACCAGTCAGCAAACGCCGCCCCGCCCCGCGCCAGCACATCCCTGGCAAAACGCGCCTCAAGGTCAAACAGCAGCATCTTGCCCGGCTTCACCGTTGGGTCCGACAGCGGATTCGGAGCAGCCTGCGTGGGCCCATCCGGAAATCCAAGCTGCCCCACCGCCAGCCGCGGCGTCGCCACCGCCAGCCCCATCGCCAGCACCAACCCAAAGCTCCTGCTCCAGTTTCCCGCCACCTTGCATCCCTCCCTGAGTCCGCAATCCTTCATGCGCCCATCCTACAACCCGGCCGCCTCCGGATTCCTTACAATCAGACGAGGAGAAAGCCATGAGTGATGGTCGCGAGGAACGCGAAGAACGCGAAAAGCGCCGCCAGCAGGAGGAGCGGGAGAACCGCGAAGACCGCCTCGACCGCAAACCCCAGGACGAGTGGGAGCCCGAGCGCAATGAGTCCTGAGCCGCGCTGAACCCCACCCCTCGGTCAGCCTTTGATTCCACTCACGTCCGCGCCTTCGTCAGCACTGAAATCAGGTTCCTGCCCAGCGCCACCGACGCGCTCACCGCCCCCCCGAACAAGGCGCCGACCACTCCCAGGCTCGTCACATCCTGCCCCGTCAGGTAGAGTCCCCGGACCGGTGTCCTCGCCCCCAGGGCGCGCATCGCATAGCGCTCCGGCGTCGCTGCAATCCCGTAGATCTCCCCTTGCTGGTAGTTCATGAAGTGCCGCGTCGTCACCGGCGTCGACAGCTCCGCATGGGCAATCTTCCCGGCCAGCACGGGTACCTGCCGTTCCAGCTCCGCCTGCAGCCTTGCCGCCAGCTTCTGCTTCAGCGCGTCGTACTCCTCGCCCCTCCTCCGCCACCGCGTCTCGCCCCAACTGGCAAAAGGCGCATAGGGCAGCATCGTGATCGCCTCCACCGTGCTCTTGCCCGGATACCGGCTTTGGAAGCTGGGGTCCTTGGCCGAGGGAAACGACAGATAAACACCCGGCAGCGGAGCCTCCAGGTCACCGGAAAACCGCGCCACGTTCGCATCGTGGTCAAACGAGGGATAGACCCACACGTTTGTCCCCACCAGCCCCAGGGCCTCGTCCGTCTCGTTCAGCCCCACGTACAGGCTGGCGTGCGCCGTCGAGGGCCTGAGTCGGCGCAGTTGCCCCCGCAGCCCGTCAAGCTCGGTGAGCGATGGCCTCAGCAGCCGCTCATAGGTATTGGCCGCGCCCGCGTCGCTCAACACCAGAGGAGCGCGAAACTCCCGCCCGTCCTGCATCCGCACGCCCGCGGCCCTCGACCCCTCCACCAGAATCTCCGCCACATCCGCCCCGGTCACCACTGCGCCCCCGTGCTTCTCCAGCAGCGGAATCATCGCCGCCGCAATCGTGCCCGCCCCGCCCACCGGGTAGCTCGCGCCTCCAAAGTAGTGCTCCGCGATGGTGGCGTGGACGGCAAAGCTGCTCTGCGCCGGCGGCAGGCCGTAGTCGCCCCACTGCGCCGTCAACACCCCGATGAGTTCGCGATTGCCCGTCAGGCTCTCCACCACCTCCAGGGTCGTCCTGCGCGCCCAGCGCATATGCGCGTGGCGCATCAACCCCCCGGCCACCGCCGCAATCGGGCCCGGAATTGCCTTCTCCGCAAAGTACAGCCCGCTCGACCGGTTGCACGCCCGCACGGCCGCTATGTAACCGTCAATGGCCCTGGCTTCCGCCGGAAACGCTTCCAGCAGCCCTGCGCGGAAGCGCTCCACTCCCGCGGCAAAATCGAACCGCCGCCCTTCGATCAGAATCCGGTCATACACCTGCGGCATCGGCGCCCACTGCACCGCGCCGCCGGTGATGTAATCAAATGCCCGCCGCACCGGCGACTTCTCGTCCTGCACCTGCCCGATATAGTGCAGCCCCACGTCCCACTCCCACCCCGGCCGGTTGAACGAGTGCGTAAAGCCGCCCGCCCTGAAGTGCCTCTCCAGCACCAGCACCCGTTTGCCCCCATGCACCGCCAGCAGCAAACCCGCCGTGAGCCCGCCGATGCCAGAACCTATCACGATCGCGTCGCATTTGTCCGCCAGCTTCGCCTGCTTGTAAGGAACGCCGTTGGCCATCCCCCATCCTCCCGTCGTCGAACGCCATCCCTGCCACTCAATGTTGACGCTGACAACATCAAGATAGCCCCATAAGTTGCTGCTGTCAACATACTCTGCTAGAAATGGATGTGTGACCGGCGCACAGCCCTACCATCACCTCAATCTCCGCAAGACCCTCCTCGATGCCGCCGTGGCCCTCATCGGCGAGGTGGGCCCCCGCGCCTTCACCCTTCGTGAGGTCGCACGGCGCGCCGGCGTCTCTCACAACGCTCCCTACCGCCACTTCGCCGGCAAGGATGAACTCCTGGCCGCCGTTGCCGCAGAAGGCTTCGACCGCCTGACGGAGTCCATGGAAGCGGCCCTCGCCGGCGGTCAGTCGCCCCGCGAGCGCCTTGAACTCTGCGGCTGTGGTTATGTCGATTTTGCTCTCCGTTTTCCCAATCACCTGCTGGCCATGTTTGACCTGCCCCAGGAGCTGCGCGAGCACTGCCGGCAGGAGCGCGAACTCGGCGGCAGCGCCTTCGCCGTCCTGCTCAATTGCATCCTGGCCGCGCAGGCCTCCGGCGACCTGCCTGCCGGCAACCCCATGCCCCTGGCCTGGACCGCATGGTCTCTCGTTCACGGCATTGCCAAGCTCTCCGGCAGCGGCAACCTTCCCCTTGACCCGCAGGCCACTCTCGCCTTCACCCGCAGCGCCGCCGCCGGACTCTTCAGCGGCATGAACGCCCAGGCGCCGGACCCGGAGCGTTGAACCCTCTGCCCATCGAACCGCCCCACCCTTCCGCGTTGGTATACTATCGCTTGGCAAAGCTATTTGAATGGCCCCGTCATCTGGGGGCTTTTTTTCTTGGGGACCCGGCGTCTCCGGGGGAAGGAACACCATGGGATCACTGCTCGAAACCATCCACTCGCCCGCCGACCTCAAGCGCCTCAACTTCGCGCAAATGTCTGAACTGGCAGAGGAGATTCGAGCCTTTCTCATCCAGACCCTGTCCAGAACCGGCGGCCATCTCGGCCCCAACCTGGGCGTCGTCGAGCTCACCCTCGCCATCCACACCGTCTTCAACACCCCCGACGACAAGCTGCTCTTCGACGTCTCCCATCAGGCCTACATTCACAAGATCCTCACCGGACGGCTTGACCGCCTTGAGACCATCCGCCAGCCCGGCGGCCTCAACGGCTTCATGCTGCGCACGGAGAGCGAGCATGACTGTTACGGCGCGGGCCACGCCGGCACCGCCGTCTCCGCCGCCCTCGGCATGGCCGTTGCCCGCGATCTCGCCGGAGGCAAGGAGCACGTGATCGCCGTCGCCGGCGACGCCGCATTCACCAACGGCATCACCTTTGAAGCCCTCAACAACATCGCCGAGCAGACCAAGCGCCTCATCGTGGTGCTCAACGACAACGAGTGGTCCATCGACCGCAACGTCGGCGCCATCGCCCGCTACTTCCACAAGATCGTTACCAACGAGCACTACAACCGGCTCCACGACTCCGCCCGCCGCATCATCGAGAAGATCGGCGGCAAGACCGCCGTCGAGGTCGCCCGGCGCGCCGAAGAGGCCGCCAAGAGCATGCTCTGGCCCTCCATCCTCTTCGAGGAGTTCGGCCTCCAGTACTTCGGCCCCATTGACGGCCACAATCTACCCCTGCTCGTCGAGACCTTCAAGTTTCTCAAAGCCTCCGACCGCCCCGTGGTGCTCCACGTCCTTACGCAAAAAGGCCGCGGCTACCAGCCCGCCCTCGATGGCCAGAAGAAGTTCCACGGTCTTGGCCCCTACGACCCGGAGACCGGCCAGACCAAGCCCGTCGGCCTGCCCACCTATGCCGAGGTCTTCGCCAATACCCTGGTGGACCTCGCCACCCAGGACGAGCGCATCGTCGCCATCACCGCCGCCATGCCCAACGGCACCGGCCTCGACCTCTTCCGCCCTCATCACCCCACGCGCTACTTCGACGTGGGCATCGCCGAGGAGCATGCGGTCGTCTTTGCCGCCGGCATGGCCACCCGCGGCTTCCGCCCCGTCTGCGCCATCTACTCCACCTTCCTGCAGCGCGCCTTTGACCCCATCGTCCATGACGTCGCGCTGCAAAAGCTCCCGGTCGTCTTCTGCATGGACCGCGCCGGCCTCTCCGGCGACGACGGGCCCACCCACCACGGCCTGTTTGACATCGCCTACCTCCGCGGCATCCCCGAGATGGTGCTCATGGCGCCCAAGGATGAGGACGAACTCGCCGACATGATGAAAACCGCCGTCCAGCTTCCCGGTCCCAGCGCCATCCGCTATCCCCGCGGCGTGGGTGCAGGCGTGGCCCGCAAACCCATTCCCCGCGCGCTGCCCGTCGGCAAGGCTGAGGTCCTCCAGGACGGCTCCGACGTCGCCATCCTCGGCCTTGGCCCACTGATCACCATGGCCCAGGAACTCGCCGCCCGCCTTGAGCGTGACGGCTACTCCGCCGCGGTCATCAATCCCCGCTTCATCAAGCCCCTCGATCTGGAGATGCTCAAGACCTATGCCGGTCGCGTCTCCGCCTTCGTCACCTTTGAGGACCACGTCAAGATGGGCGGCTTCGGCTCCGCGGTGGCCGAGGCGCTTCAGGAACTCGGCTCGGTCGTTCCCGTCGTCCGCATCGGCTGGCCCGACCAGTTCATCGAGCACGGCAAGGTCGATGACCTCCGCCTGAAGCACGGCCTCTCGGTGGACGCCGCGCTCGCCCAGGTTCTGCCCCTGCTCGCTCGCCGCCAGCGTCCAACCCTTGTTGCGAGTTGACCGGGCAGGGGGCCTGTCGCCCCTGTGCGACAATCCTCAAAAGACCGAATTCTCTATGCGATTTCTTCGTCTGCTCTTGGTGGGTGTCCTCGGTTCGGTACTGGCTCTGGGCGCTGCCCAGGGCCAGGCGCCCTTTCCAGCGCAGCCCAGGACCGCGCCCTCCATCCCTCTCGTCCTCGCCGGCGGCACACTCATTGACGTCACCGACTGGGGCCACTCGGCAAAGGATCTCACCGACGCCATCATCGTCATTCGCGATGGCCGCATCACCGATGTCGGCAACCCCATGGCCATCACCGTCCCCAAGGGCGCGCGCATCATCGATTGCACCGGCAAGTTCCTCATCCCCGGCCTCATCGACGGCTTTGCCGGCATGAACTCCCAGGGCCAGGCCGACGCCAACCTCTACATGGGCGTCACCACCGTGATCGCAGCCAGCGACCCCCGCCGCGGCATGGTGGACTTTGCCGCCTCGCCGGGCCCCCACCTCTACCTGCTGGACTCCGTCGGCACAACCGACAACTGGAGCCTGCTCGCCAAGCATCCCGAATGGGCGCTCAAGCTGCGCGAAGGCCCCCGCCCCACCGAGCTGAGCCCGGAAGATACCGTTCGCCAGCTCTCGGATACCGCCCGCATCGGCACCCGCGTCCTGCTCCTCGGCCACAACCTCACCGCCGCCAACTCCCAGTGGATCATCGCCCGCGCCCACCAGCTCGGCCTCGTTACCTACGGCGAGTTTGTCTCCACCCCTTACCGCGTCGGCGTCGAGGCCGGCGTGGACAGCCTCCTCCACATGGGCCGCTACGAGCTGGGCGTCATTCCCGACGAACTGGCCCAGCCCCTCGTCGAAGACCCCCTCGGCTCCGCCGCCAGCACCGCCTACGACTACTCCGAGCGCCTGCCTCCCACGGACCCACACCTGCGTGCCTATGCCCGCTTCCTGGCCGCCCACCGCTCCGCGCTCATGCCCACCTTCAGCCTCTACTATCCGCAGTTGCCCGGCCATCGCAACCTGTGGAAGGAGCCGGCCGCCGCCCTGCTTGACCCGGCCCGGGTCTACCAGCACACCGACCCGGCCACCGGCGAGATGACCTACCCCCTCCCCCCCTGGACTCGCCGCCTCCCCCCCCTCTCTCAGCGCTGGTTTGAGGACAGCCAGCGCAAAAAGGCCGATCAATCGGCCATGCGCCTCTGGCACATCAATGAGGTGATCTTCTCCGCCTACCCCCACTACCTGGCTGCCTCCGGCGCGCCCGTCTACGGATCCCTTCCCGGAATCTCCCTCCACACGGAACTGGAAATGTTTGTCCGCCTCGGACTCTCGCCGCGCGAGGCCCTGGCCTCGGCCACCAACAACTACAGCCTCCAGTTCGGATGGAATGAGCTCGGCCTCATCGCCCCCGGACGCCGCGCCGACCTCCTCGTCGTCGACGCCGACCCCACCGCCAACGTCTGGAACGCCCGGCGCATCTCCACCCTTGTCATGGACGGGAACGTGATCGACCGCGAAGCCCTGCTCAGCCCTAAGAAGTAGCTCTCAGGAAGCAGCTCTCAGGCGCGCCGCGCCGCCTGCCGCTGCGCCGCCGCCAATATCTCCGGAAGCCGCTTCTGCCGGTGCGCAAACGAGCCCTTCAGTTGCTGCCGCACCACCAGCCCCGCTGCCTGGCCAGCCAGTCCGTAGGGCAGCGCGAACTCGACCGCGTCGCTCACCAGTGTCCCCTCCACCCCGCCCCGCGTCTCCGGCTCGATTCCATGCCGGTGCCGGAAGCTCGCGAACGGGCCCCTTACCTGTTCATCCCGGAAGTGGCTGTTCCACGCGAACTCCGTGATCCGTGCCAGCCAGCTCACCCGCTGCGGAAGCAGCGGCAGCGGGCAAAAGCTGATCAGGATCTCCGAGCCCACCCCCGCCGCCACGCTCTTGAACCGCCGCGCCGGGTCTGCCGCCACCGGCCGCGGCGGAGGCGCCTCCACCCGCAGGTCTTCCACCCGCGTCTTCAGTCCCGGCGGCATCAAGTGAGGCAGATTCTGCGGGTTGGCAAAGAACGCAAACACCAGTTCCACCGGAAACTCCACCCACTGGCTCGTCTCAAAACGAAGGCTCATGGCTCTGATGTTAACCCCGCTGACCGCGCCAGCCCGGCCCCGCGCTAGGAGAACCGCGCCCCATCGGTTAACGTAAAGACAGGGTTGCGTAGCCCGCTGGTTCCCTCCAACACATGAAAGTTTCCCCATTCCGGTTCTTCTCGCGGCCCCAGCGGCGCAACAAGTGGCTCATCCTCATCGCTGCATTCAAGCTCGCCCAGGCCCTGCTCTTTGCCGCCGTGGGCATCGGCGCCTTGCGCCTGCTGCACAAGGACGTGGGCGATGAACTCACCCGCCTCGCCGACCACCTCCGCTTCAACACTGAAACCAAGTTCGTCAACTTCATCCTTGAGAAGGCCGCTCTTCTCGATGACCATCTCCTCCGCCGCATCGGCGCCATCTTCTTCATCTACTCCGCACTGGACCTGATCGAGGGCATCGGCCTCTATCTTGAGAAAGCCTGGGCCGAATACCTGACCCTTTTCATCACCGCTTCCTTCCTGCCCTGGGAGATCATTGAGGTCTTCCGCCGCGTCACCTTCATCCGCGTCAGCCTCCTCGCCGTCAATACCCTCGTGCTGCTCTACTTGCTCAAGTTGGTTACCGACCGCGGAAAACGCGCACACTCCTCTTCCGGGGAGTAAACTCGGTTCGTATCCTGCGGAAGTGAGTGCCTGCCAAGCGGAAGAAAAAGCATACATTCGCTTTTTCTTCTCCTATATACCGGCCAGGCCATTCTGTATAGGGCGAAAATACGCCCCCGAACCAAAGCGGTAAACACAAGATGTTGTGGTAATCGGATCTTTTTAAACTATTAGTCCCCGTTCGCGAGGGCTCTTTTCCAGCCCGCCCCGCTTCCTTGATTTTCTAATGGGCGTCCACAGCGAAACGCGCTATGATGACCTCACGGTGGAGCGAAAGGGAGTAAAAGGGAGCGGGAAGAGGAATTTTCAGCCGCCTCCAGGTAAGACTACTCTCATTTCTCTCCTGCAAGCCGGGTTCCGGGGTGAAAATCCGCTGGGGAACCAGCAGAAACAACCGGAAATGGGCCCTGCAGGACGCAGTGCTATGAGGCTTCATCATGTTTCGCGGCAACCACACGGCCAAAATCGACGAAAAAGGCAGGCTCAAGCTCCCTTCTGCCTTCAAGCAGCTCGTTGATGCGGCCAATGTGACCCAGTTCTACATCACCAGCTCCAACGGAAGCAGCGCTGAAATCTGGCCCCTTCCGGAGTGGGAAAAGCGCGAAGCCGTTCTGGCCGACTCCAGCAACATGGACGACGCCGTCGAGAAGTACCTGAATGTCACCAGCTACTACGGCCAGCAGGTGGAGATGGATAACCAGGCACGCGTCCTGCTCCCCAATATCCTCCGCGCCGCCGCCAAACTGGACGCCGAAGTTACCGTTTTTGGCAAGTTGACCTACCTGGAAGTGCACAACAGGGAGGTCTTCGAGCAGAGCCTTGAGGCCAACAAGATGACGGCTGAGGATCGCAAGATCATGGCCTCCATCCTCAGCCGCAAGAGTTGAACACCAATGCCCCCCAGGGGGAGCGCATGACGAAGCCTAAAGAACGCCATGTGCCGGTTCTTTTTCAACAGACGATCGATCTTCTCCGGGTGCGCCCCGGAAGCACGGTAGTCGACTGCACCCTCGGTCTTGCAGGCCATGCATCGGGAATCGCCCGGCTGCTCGGCCCCGCGGGTCATCTGATCGCCTTTGACCGTGACCCCGAGGCGCTGGCCCTGGCCAAAGACAAGCTCGACCGGCTCCGCGAGGAACTGGGCAGCGAAGCGCCCCGCATCACCCTCATCGGCGATGCCTTCAGCGCGGCGCCCAGGCACATCGAGCCCCGGTCGGTAGATGGCCTGCTCGCCGACTTCGGCGTCAGCAGCCTGCAGCTTGACGAGGCCCAAAGAGGATTCAGTTTCATGGCGGACGGACCGCTGGATATGCGCATGGATACGCGCTCCGGTCCCACCGCCGCACAAGTGGTGAATGAGATAAGCGAACGTGAGTTGGCCAATCTCATTTACGAGTACGGAGAGGAAAGGAGGTCGCGGAGAATCGCCAGAGCCATTGTCGAGGGGCGGTTGGTGCATACCACGGGGCAGTTGGCCCGTATCGTGGCATCGGCCGCTCCCGCAATGAAACAGGACCGCATTCATCCCGCCACCCGCACCTTTCAGGCTCTTCGTATCTATGTCAATCGCGAGTTGGACGAAATCAAGGACCTGCTCGAGGCCGCACCCCGGTTGCTCAAGCCCGCCGGCAGGCTCGTTGTCATCTCGTTCCACTCCCTTGAAGATCGCATCGCCAAAGACAGTCTGCGCGAGGGCGCAAAGCAGGGGATCTGGGAGATTCTCACCAAGAAGCCCGTCATCGCGGACCAGGATGAGATCGATCGCAATCCCCGCTCCCGCAGCGCCAAGCTCAGGGCCGCGGAGAGAACCAGAGTCAAACTGCCGGCAGTCAGCCCGCAGCTTTAGCCGCAAGTAACTGGAAATTGCACCACAGGACAAGGCAATAACTCGGAACAAGGCTCAAGGCCGGACGCTCAAGGTGGCCGGCAGGTGGGGGGAGTAACATGGCCGCTTGCACCACAACCTATTTCGAAGACGGCCGCGGCTGGAACGCCCGTGCGGCCGAGCGCAACGCGGCCCTCATGGCCCTGCAGCCCGAGCGCCGCCACGGCGCCCCCACGCCGGAGTTCGCCTTTCCCCGGCCGATTGACAACTCCCGTCTCGTCAAGGCGCCTGACCCCGCCCGCGTGCGCGAGATGCGCCTCTTCGTCGCCGCCCTCACCATCCTCTTCAGCCTCATGATGGGCTTTGGCGTCCAGCATTTCTTTTGCATCGAGAAGGGCTATCGCGTCGAGGCGGAAAAGCAGGTTCGCGACCAGTTGCGCGAAGAGAACCGCCAGTTGCGGCTTGCTGAAGCCCAGCTCACCCAGCCCGCCCGCATCGACCGCATGGCCCGCGAGCTTGGACTCGCCGAGCCGCAGCCAGGCCAGGTCATCCACACCAGCGGACAGCCCGATTCCGGCGCGCCCGCTCTGGCCCAGGCAGTTGCGCCGGCGCTGCCTGCCCGCTAAACGGGCGGCGCTGCTCCCTCCCCAGGGCGGCTCTTGGAGCGACTCTTGATGGCGTCCCCTGTTCGACCCAGCCGAAACCGTCCCCAGGCAGCCCGTTCCACGCCTCTCAAGAGCCGTCGATTCTGGATCGTCTGCCTGGCCTTTCTTTGCTGGGCCGGCGCCATCGCCTTTCGCCTCTACTGGCTCCAGGTTGTGCGCCACGACGAGTACGTCGGCCGCGCCCAGAAGCAGCAGCAGCGCACCTATGAGGTCGCGCCCCGCCGCGGCGTCCTCTATGACCGCAACCTGCGCGAACTGGCCATGACCGTCCAGGTGGACTCCGTCTACGCCGTCCCCACCGAGATCGACAACAAGCAGGCCGCCGCCCGCGCCCTCGCCACCGTCGTCCACACTGACCCCGACGACGCCCAGACCAGCGAAGAGCAGATCGCCGCCCGCCTGGTCTCAGGGCACAGCTTTGCCTGGGTGGCCCGCCGTCTGCCCGCCGAGACCGCCGCCCGCGTCAAGGCCCTTTCCCTCAAGGGTATTTACTTCCAAAAGGAGTTCCAGCGCTTCTACCCCAACAACGACACCGCCGCCCAGGTTCTGGGATACGTCGGCATCGACGACAAAGGCCTCGGCGGCCTGGAGCAGAAGTTCGAGAACCGTCTCCACGGCGTACCGGGGCGCATGTTTACCGCCCTTGACGCCCACCGCCACGTCCTCGGCTCCACGGAAAGCGAGCCCGAACCCGGCCAGAACCTCGTCCTCACCATCGACGAGAACATCCAGTTTCTTGCCGAGCGCGCGCTGGACCACGCCATGGCCCGCACCCAGGCCGCCAACGGGACTGTCGTGGTGCAGGACGTGCACACCGGCCAGATTCTCGCCCTCGCCATCCGGCCCTCCTTCAATCCCAACCAGTTCCGCCGCGCCACCCCCGACTTGCTCCGCAACCACGCCGTCAGCGACGTCTACGAGCCCGGATCCACCTTCAAGCTCGTCACCTATTCCGCGGCCCTGGAACAGCACGCCGCCACGCCCGACGACATGATCGACTGCCAGGGCGGCCAGATCACCCTCGCCGGCCGCGTCATCCACGACGACAAATCCGACCGCGGCCTGGGCAAGATCACCGTCTCCCAGGCCCTCGCCAAGTCCAGCGACGTGGCCGCCGTCAAGCTCGCCCTCAAGGTGGGCCAGGACCGCTTTTACCAGTTCGTCCGCGACTTCGGCTTCGGCGCCCGCTCCGGCGCGGAGCTCCCCGGCGAAACCCGCGGGCTGCTGCGTCCCACCTCCAAGTGGAACGGCTCCTCCATCGGCTCCATCGCCATCGGCCAGGAGATCGGCGTCACCCCGCTACAGCTCGTCTCCATGGTCTCCACCATCGCCAACGGCGGCGTCTACCTGCCGCCCCACGTCCTGCTCCCCGGCCAACTGGATTCCAATGGCCCCAACCAGAAGGCTGCCGCACCGCAGGCGCCGCAGGTGGCTCAGCCTTTCAAGCCTGGGGGCGACCTGCCCAATCCCCTGCCCCCCGGCGCCCATCGCGTCCTCTCCACCCTCACCGCCGCCCAGATGCGCAAGATGATGGAGGGCGTGGTGCTTTACGGAACCGGAAAGGGCGCGCAGCTCAACGGCTATTCATCCGGCGGCAAGACCGGCACCGCGCAGAAGATCGACCCCGCCACCCACCTCTACTCCAAGACCATGCACATCGCCTCGTTTGCGGGCATCGCGCCGGTCAACAACCCCGTCATCTCGGTAGCCGTCATCATCGATTCGCCCAAGGGCGCTTCCTACTACGGCGCGGCCGTCTCCGCGCCCGTCTTCGCCGAGGTCGCCCAGCAGGTGCTCGAATATCTCGGCGTCTCCCACGACATCGACCTGCGCGCCCCCAAAGCCTCAAAAGCGGCCGCCAAGGAGATCACTGAAGACGAGGCTGGCGAAGCTCCCGGCGACATCGACGCCCTCTACGCCGCCGCCAACGACCTGCCCAGCGACGACCCGCTGCGTGGCGCTCCCGTCGAGCCGCCAGCCCCCGCCAATCCCGCCAGCGCCCCGCTGCCGTCCCCGCAGGCCCAAGTGCCCGCCGCATCTCAACCCGGACTGACCACAACCATGGTCACCGTCGGCGATCGCAAGACTCTCCGCGTCCCCTCGTTCATCGGCCTGCCCGTGCGCAAGGTCCTTGAACTTGCGGGCGAGGCCGGCCTTGAAGTCCAGATCACCGGCAGCGGCCAGGTCCGCGAACAGGCCCCCGCCCCCGGCGTCCTGGTCGAGCCCGGCACCAAAATCGTGGTCCGCTGCGGGCGCTGACGTACCGCCGCCCGCGCCTGCACTCAAAAAATGGCCGGACACCCATGAGGCATCCGGCCGTTCATCGCCAAGTCAATCTGAAGTCGACGCGCCCAGGATCTCGTTGAAAGACTCCCGTGATTTGAAGGGTGCGGGCTTTAGCCCGCACATAAACATATTGGAATCAACGGGGCCTTACAGGCTGCGGAAAACTCGCCTCGGGCTTGCTTTGTAACAAGGGCACGGCTTTAGCCGGGCCGCAAATACACCAAAACAAGAGACGGGGCTTTAGCCCCTGAGGTTATGAGTCTGGGGCTCGTAACACTCACTCGACAAGGTCCTAGAACTGCAGCCGCCGCATGAAGGCAGGCGTCTCCAGATCCTGCTGAGCTTCAGCGGCGCCCTCCGCGAACTGCGCCCCTGCCGGTTTGCCGTGCTCTTCCGTCCTGTGCGCCTCATCCCCGAAGTCATTTGCAAAATCGCGCGGCAGCGGCGCGCGGGTGGGCTCCTCCGCCATCTCCGCGAACTTGGGCCGCGCCGGAACGCCCGCAGGCTCCAGTTCCCGCGGGTCATACACCGGCGCGGCAACCGTCACCGCCTCCACCGCCTGCGCTGAAGCAGCAAAGAATGAAGTGTCGTCAGCCTCTTCAAACGGCTCCTCTTCCTCCGACAAAAACCGCGCCGGAGCCGCCACTACCACCGGGGCGGCCTCTTTGAGCCAGTTGTCGGGCGCAACCACCGGAACCGAGACTACCGGCGCCTCTTCCACGCTCAGCATCCGCGCCCGCCGCTCCGGCATCTGGTCGCGGAAGCCCGTCGCAATCACGGTGATCTTCACCTCGTCGCCCATCTTCTCGTCCAGCACCGCGCCAAAGATGATGTTCGCGTCTTCGTGCGCCGACGACTGAATCAGCGAAGAGGCGTCGTTCACCTCTGACAGCTTCAGCGAGCTCGACCCCGTGATGTTGATCAGGATGCCCCTTGCCCCGTCGATGGCCCCGGCCTCCAGCAGCGGCGACGCCATGGCCGCCTGCGCCGCTTCAATGGCCCGGTTGGCCCCCGAACGCACCGCCGTCCCCATCACCGCGTGCCCCATGCCGGCCATCGTCGTCTTCACGTCGGCAAAGTCGCGGTTGATGATGCCGGGGATGGTGATGATGTCGCTGATGCCCTGCACGCCCTGCCGCAGCACGTCGTCGGCAATGCGGAAACTCTCAAAAAATCCCGCGTCCTTGGCCACCGCCAGCAGCTTCTCGTTGGGGATCACGATCATCGTGTCCACGCTCTCCAGCAGCTCCTTCAGGCCCTGCTCGGCCTGCTGCAGCCGCCGCTTGCCTTCAAAGCCAAAGGGCCGCGTGATCACCGCCACCGTCAAAATGCCCATCTCGCTGGCCAGCGAGGCAATGACCGGCGCGGCGCCCGTTCCCGTGCCGCCGCCCAGACCCGCGGTCACAAATACCATGTCCGCGCCTTCCAGCGCCTCGATGATCTTCTCCGAGTCCTCCAGCGCCGCCCGCCGCCCCACGTCGGGGTTTGCGCCCGCGCCCAGTCCCGAGGTCAGCCGCACGCCCAGTTGCAGCTTCACCGGGGCCTGCGAAAGCTTCAGCGCCTGCACATCGGTATTGGCGGCGATGAACTCCACCCCTTCCATGTGCGCCTGGATCATCCGGTTCACGGCGTTGCCCCCGCCGCCGCCCACCCCGATGACCTTGATGCGCGCTCCGCGCAACGGCTCCTCGTGATACTGAATCCGCATCTCTCCGGCCTCGTTTCTCTGCTCTTCCATCTCGGGTAACGCCTCCTGATTCCTGGCTGAAGCTTCCTGTTGCTAATAACTCGATGCAAACATCGCGCGCAGCTTGGTGCGCAGCGTATTCTTTTCGGCCGCCCGACTCACACGCGTCCGGTGTGCGTACAAAAGCATCCCAATGGCGGTGGAGTAGCCTGGGTGCACCAGCTCTCCCGGCATATTCGATAGACGCACCGGCAGCCCGGTCCGCGCCGGCACCCGCAACTGGCTCTCCGCCACGTCCAGCATCCCCGGCAGCATTGAGCCGCCGCCGGTCAGCACGCAGCCCGACCCCAGCGCATCCACAACGCCCCCAACCCGCAGGCTTTCCTTCACAAAATAGAGCAGTTCCCGCGCCCGCGGTTCCAGAATTTCCGCCATCGAGCGCAGCCGCAGGGCTTGCGGCAGGGGGTTCTGAATCTCAATCTCCGCATGCTGGGCCACGGCCGTCACCACGGCATGGCCGTAGGCCCGCTTCAGCTCCTCGGCCAGCGCCACCGGCATCTGCAACCCCACCGCCAGGTCGTTGGTAAAGTGCTGCCCGCCAATCGGTATCGACGCCGTGTGCGCCACAGCGCCCTCAAAAAACACCACCAGGTCGCTGGAGTGCGCTCCGATATCCACCAGGCACACGCCCAAATCCCGCTCGTCCGCCGTCAGCGTGGCCTCCGCCGAGGCCAGCGACTCCAGCACCGCCTCCGCCACCGAGAGCCCCGCGCGATTGGCGCAGGTCACCGCGCTCTGCACCGCGCTGCCCGAGCAGGTGGCGATATGCAGGTCCACTTCCAGCCGCGAACCCACCATCCCCACCGGGTCAAAGATCCCCGGCTGATCGTCCAGGATGAACTGCCGCGGCAGCAGGTGCAGGATCGTCCGGTCCGCCGGCCGCTCGATGGCCCGCGCCCGCTCCACCGCCGAGCGCACGTCTTCCGGTCCAATCTCCCGCATCCGACTGCCCAGCACAATGCCGCCGTTGGTATTGAGCCCGCGGATATGCGGCCCGCCCACGCCCAGCACGCACTCGTCAATGTTGACCCGCGAAACGCGCTCGGCCTGCTCGTTGGCCGCCTTCACCGCCTTGGTGGCCGGGCCCAGTTCAGAGATCAGCCCCTTCCGCATCCCTGCCGACTCAACCTGCCCGTGCCCGCAATAGCGCAGCGCGCCTTCATTCACCTCGGCCGCCAGCATCCGCGTCCATGCGCTGCCAATATCCAGCACCACGATCAGGTTGTCCTGCCTCTGGCTCATGGCGCTCACTGCCCCTCGGCAGCCACGGCTGCCGGCTTTCCTGTTGGGGCGGCCTTCCGCTTGTTCCCGTTCAACGCGGCCCGCTGGGCCTCCGCGCGCTTCTTCTCCTGCGCCTTCTCTTTCGCCGTCTTGGGCTTGGCGGCCGTCTTCACGCCCGCCTTGTTCCCAGCCTTCCCCTGGCCCGCCTTTGTACTGGATTTGGGTGCGGCGGCCTTCCCGCCTGCCGCCTTGGCGCCCGGCTTCACCGCCGCGCCGCCGGCCTTCGGCTTGTCCGGCGCTGCGTCCGCGCCGGCGCCGCCCGCATCCTGCCCGGCTGCCGCTGCCTCCGCCACATTCGCCCCATGCGCCATCTCCAGCACCACCTGCTGCTCATAGCGCAGATCCACCGCCGTCAGCTTCGGATACTGCTGCCGCCACTCCGCAATATGCGCCTTGTAGCGCTCATACCGCTCCAGAAACCGCTCGTTTCCAAAGTGCAGCAGCGTGGTGTCGTCCTGCATCGTCACCCGTGCGTCTTCCTGGTCCGTCAGGTCGATCTCTGAAATCTGCTCTGACAGCTTCTGCCCGTTGCCGTCCAGCTCGCCCAGCAGCCTCAGGTAGACCGCCATCCGCGTCCTGCGCGCCGTCAGCGAGTCCCCGGCATCAATCCCGGTAATCGTGGGAAATGAGTAGTGGTGCTTGGCCATCGCCGCCGCCGGCATCGACAGCAGCACCCCATTCGCGTCCACCAGACCGAAATCGTGCCCCTGGCGCGCAAACGCCACCGGCTGCCGTTCCACCAGTTCCACGCGAATCTGATCCGGCAACAGCCGCATCACCGTCGCGTGCTCCACCCACGGAATCTGCTCCAGTTGCCTGCGCCGCTCGCCCAACGGGACAAAGAAGATGTTGCGCCCCACATCCTCGCCAAACACCGGCAGCAGCTCCGCGCGGCTCACCTGCGTCAGCCCGCTGGCCTCAATGTTGCCGGCCCCCTCGATGCGAAAGCGCCCGTCCCGCGCCAGGTAGGACTTCAGGAGATCAACGGAAACCACCAGGCCCGCCAAGACCGCCAGCACACCCAGCCCCAGAAACACGCGCGCAACCGTACTCGCCGGCCGCCACCACGGGGTGCGGGGCCTGCTGAAGCGAGTCACGCCAGGGTACGAAGGTTCATCGCCCTCCGCCGGCCCAAAATCCAGCGGCATGCCCGGCAGGGCGCGCCCTTTGGGAGGCACAGCCTGCTGCACGCGCCGGAAGCGAGGCTCCGCGGGCGCTTCTTCTTCCCACCCTGAGGGTCGAGTTTTGTTTCCGTCGTTGATCGTCACGCCCGAGCAAGGTCGTGAGAGTCGCCAGCCTTCACTATAGCCCGGCAGCGGCCAGCATTTTCTCTAACCCTGCCGGGAGGAATCCGCGCCGTTACGGGGCACCCGGGCCAGCCCATGCAATAAGCTACCCTCATGATGCGCCTCCACTCTCTGCGGCTTTCTCTTCTGCTCCTCGCGCTCGCGCCCGCCCTGTCTTCCGCCGCCCAGCCCGCCCCTGCCTACCACTACTTCCGCCTCGGCAACCCCGCCAACCTGCCCGCCGCCGTCTCCCGCCCCGGATACGCCCTGATGGGCGGCGGCAGCGACCTCGACCCGGCCTTCCGCTTCCTCTGCGACCGCGCCGGGGGCGGCGACCTGCTGGTCCTCCGCGCCACCGGTGACGACGACTACAACCCCTACGTTCAGAACCTCTGCCACCTCAACTCCGTCGCCACCCTCATCCTCCCCGACCGCCCCTCCGCCCAGGACCCCTTCGTCGCCGCCGCCATCCGCAACGCCAGCGCCCTCTTCATCTCCGGCGGAGACCAGGCCAACTACATCAACCACTGGATGGGCACCCCCGTGCAGGACGAGCTCAACAGCGCCATCCGCCGCGGCGTCCCCATCGGCGGCACCAGCGCGGGCCTTGCCGTCCTCGGCGAGTGGGCCTACACCGCCCAGGGCGACGCCCCCGACGACAAGGACCTAGACAGCAAAACCACCCTCGCCAACCCCTTCCACCCCCGCGTAACCCTGGTCCGCGGCTTCCTCGACATCCCCATCCTCAAAGGCGTCATCACGGACACGCACTTCGCCAAACGCAATCGCATGGGCCGCCTGCTGGTCTATCTGGCCCGCCTCAATGAACCCGACGGCAAGCCTCTGCCTCTGCCCGGCCGCTCCATCCGCGGCATCGGCGTCGAACAGGCCGCCGCCCTCCTCGTCGAGCCGGACGGAAGCGCAACCGTCGTCGGCAAGGGAGACGCATACTTTGTCGATGCCAGCCATGCCGATGGCAGGGTGGAAAGTGGCAAGCCGCTCAACTTCGGCGACTACGCCCTGCTAAAGGTCGCGCCGGGCCACAAATTCAACCTCAAGACCTGGACCGGCGATGCCACCCCCTACACCCTCTCGGTCCACGCCGGCGCTGTTCGCTCATCGCAACCCGGCAATGCCATCTACTAAGCCCAGTGCACCCGCCCCGGAGGGGCGAAACAACCGCCCCGGACCGGGTCAAATGAAGGCATGTCCCTCCGCCCACCCCGATACGCCCCAGAAGAACAACTTGCCTCTACACCCGCCCCGAGAGGGCTGAAACGGAGGACCAGCCACCGCACCCGCCCCGGAGGGGCGAAGGAGAATAGCCCAGGACAAGCGAAGCGCAGTCCTGGGTTAGCGCCCAAAAGGCTGCCAAGCCCCGTAGGGGCGAAGCAACCGCCCCCACCCGTCCCACTTCACTTCCGCAGCAGATTCTTGGCAATAAACAGCACGTTCGCCGGCCGCTCCGCCAGCCTGCGCATGAAATACGGGTACCACTCCCCGCCAAACGGCACATATACCCGCACCTTGTACCCGTCGGCCACCAGCTTGCGCTGCAGGTCGCGCCGCACCCCAAACAGCATCTGGAACTCGAACCGGCTGCGGTCGATTCCCTGCTGCAGCGCGTAGCTCTTCGCCTCCGCAATCATCGCCTCGTCGTGTGTTGCCAGCCCGTGAAAGATGCCGCTCTCCAGCAGCGCGCAACTGAGCCGGATGTAGTTCCGATCCACATCCGCCTTGCGCGGAAACGCCACCTCCGCCGGCTCCTTGTAGGCGCCCTTGCACAGCCGCACCCGTATGCCCTCGGCCAGCAACTGCGCAATATCCTCCTGCGACCGGTAGAGATAGGCCTGAATCACAATCCCGATGGCCCCCTGCAGCGCCGGCTGCGCATGAATCCGCCGCACCAGGTCCAGCGTCACCTGCGTCAGCGACGAGTCC
This sequence comes from uncultured Acidobacteriaceae bacterium, assembly GCA_903849645.1. Classification (GTDB taxonomy): domain Bacteria; phylum Acidobacteriota; class Terriglobia; order Terriglobales; family Acidobacteriaceae; genus Telmatobacter. Next base: position 64,213 of record CAINJJ010000038.1, read on the forward strand.
TCCATGTCGATGCGCACAAAGTTCCCCGTCGCGGCCGCGTGCCGCGCCAGGCTCTCGGCAATGCCCTCCGCCAGCTCCGCGGACAATCCCAGCCCCATCTGCGTCAGCTTCACGCTGATGTTGGCGTCCAGCTTCCTCTCGGCAATCGCGTCCAGCAGCCGGTGATAGATCGCCGCCGCCCGTTGCGCCTCGGCCTCCGAGGTCACGCTCTCCCCCAGCGAGTCCAGCGTCACCGCCATGCCTTGTTCGTTCACCGCCTTGGCCACCCGCAGGGCATCCTCTATCTCCATCCCCGCAATGAACCGCGAACTCATCTTCACGCCCATGCGCGAGCGCTCGGCAAACCGGCGCAGGGATCGGTTGCGGGACAAAGCGATAAATGCGGAACGCAATAAAGGCATACGAGTATCTCCCCGGCCGGGACCATCTCACCCCGGCTCAAAAACCAAACAAGCATTTTCGCACACGCAAGCCCCCTCCGAGGTGCCGGGTGCCCCATGTCCCTCGCACGGAGACCTTTCATAACCCAGATGAGGGTACCCCGGGTCCCTCGCCTTTGGGGAACGGGGAGACCACAACCCTCACCCGGACCCTTCGTGTGAAATCATCGCAACTGAAATCATGGCAACCAGGAGGGCTCACCCCTTGCGTCAACTTTTGTTCATAACGGCATTGGCTCTGGCTGCGGCTGCCGTTCCCGGCGCCGCTTCCCAGTCCCTGCCCTCCA
>CAINJJ010000039.1 GCA_903849645.1 uncultured Acidobacteriaceae bacterium
CCCTCCCCAACGCGCCTCGGGGGAGGAGGGCCGCCTCCGCTACGCTCCGGCGCCCCTCCTCCCCCGAAATGCCCGACTCAACCCTCTACTGGCTCCCTTTTACGCCGCCACAGTGGTTCCCTTTTACGCCGCCCTTGACAGAGACGGTAGTCGCGAACGATTTCTGCCAGAACATCGTCGCGTGTACCGGTACGCAGGCCGAGGGATTTGAGGTCAATTTCCTCGGCGCGCATTCGGGCGATGAAGTCGCCAATATCCCTCTTGACGGCCTCCGGAGCCATAGGATCAATGGCGGGATCGAGGATCTGGTAAAGTCTGAAGACATCGTTTTTGTGTTTCTTGATTGTCTTGCTGTCGATCTGTTCACCGCGCTCCGCACGCGCAGTGAGATCAAGCCATGCCCGGGCCTTCAGAGCAACGAGTTGCGCGGCACCCACCCAGGGGAGCCCGTCGATCTCCTGCCGACCCGCGCGGATGAAATTGTAGTAGTCGTTATCGAGAAGAATCGCCGAAAGACTGGACGCATCCTCCTCAACCGGTAGCGGCGTGAGATGACTGCCCTCGGCAACCTGCAATACATCGGGCTGACGTGAGAACAATTCCAGCATGAAAGGATAGTCCGCGTTCGCGGGCTTCTGGAAACGATAGAACTGCTTTTCGCCGGTTGACTTCTCTTGGACCTCGTAGCCGCCCGCGCGCACAAACTCCCAGAATGCCCGGACAAAGGCGCTATCCAACGCCTCGACAAAGAGAACGATGTCCAGGTCCTTTGTGGCCCTGAATGGGAGGCCGGCGCCGGTCATGGCAATATCGCATGCGGCACCGCCGATGAGCACATAGCGATCGGCAAAACTCCGGAAGTGCTCACGAAAGACCTCCAACCCTTTTACCATTTGAATTTCTCCATCATCTCTTCCAACGCGGTTTCGGTGCGCTCGTCGCGGTCTTCCTTCAGGGAAAGATAGAGCGATAACCGATCGACGTTGCCATCCTCGGCGAAGAGCGCCGGCGGATACCACCAGACCTCAATCTCGCTGGCATCCGGGTCTTGAGCTGGAACCTCAATGGTCTTGTGCCGTTGCCGAAGGACTTTCCAATCCTCACGGCTCAGCGCATAGATCGTGTACTCTGGCGGCGCCAGCATACTGAAATGCGCTAACGCCGTGAGCCCCGCGCGAATTGCGCCTTCCGCTTCTTTGGTGCGGCGAATAAATAGCCGCTTGCTTACCGGGCTGCGGAGGAAGGGTAGAGCATTTCCCCAGAGCTCTTTTCGGCCTCCAATGAAATGCAGACAACGTTCCCGGCCGCGCACCGTGACTTCAGCTAGGTTCGCCGTCTCCAACTCGTCAAAGGCGCGAGTCATCGTCATGGCCGAGTATCCCAACCGCGGAGCCATTTCGGCGGGGATCAGCACATGCCCTGCATCGCGGAGCAACGCATGGAGGACGACAACCTGCGTGGATGGGCTAAAGGTGGGAGTCTCTTTTCGGATTCTGCGGAAATGTTCGCGCAAATCAATTGCCAGCATGGGCAGGTACATCTGGTTGCCTGGAACAATAAACTGAACCTTTTGTTCGATCAACCGCTTCCTGTTGTACGCCGTCACCTGCGCGCGGACATAGATCAGGTCCGCTTGCTGCCTGGCCTGGAGCATGTCCATGTGCTTGCGTACCGTTGCCGGCGGCTGCTCCTCGGGGTTAGAGTCGATAACGAGAAGGGCGTGCAGTCCGAGCAGCTCCGCCTGCGCGAATTTGTACCTTTCCCTGAGGACGGGCGGCAAATTGCCTGCTCCTCGCCAAGGCGCAGTCTTCACCTTGGCGCCCAGGGCGTCGTGAACATAGCGCTCGAGTTCCTGGAGTTCGGGTTGCACCTGCGGCTCCGCCACAATGAATATGCACGATAACATAGCATATGTGATCGTGCATTTCAAGTGCTATATTGACAAACCGTGCACTGCTGCACGATCAGCCCATTGGCCGCATGGTGTGCACACACTTTACCCGCAAAATACCGAGGGGTAAACTGAATTGCAGATACCCAACATCGTCTCCGACTGCAGGAAACGCATCGCTCTCATTTCTGCAGATCCTCGCCAGCCGGACCGCCCAAAGGCCATCAAGGAGTCCCATTGGCTGAAAGACAGGAATCCGCGAACGCGTTCATTGGAAGGCAACAACTTTCACAAGCCGCTCATTTCGCCGCCGTTTGCCCGCATCCAGGCTATGAGGGCTCGGCCTACCGGCTCGCGCCGCATCTTCGGGAATTCAACTTGGCGCCAACGATTCGCAGGGCGGCGCAGGCCTACTTCACCGAGAAGCAGATCACATGGCACACGCATGCGAACCATGGCCTGTCTTCACAGGTGTGCTGCCTCAACTTCCTTATGCCTTTGGCTACGCGCCCGGAGGTGTTATCACGGGTTGTCGCCAATGCGCTTGGGATCGAGCCTCCGGAGATGCTGGAGGTCGAGCGCGGGCCAGACGGAGATCCCTGGTTCGTCGGTTTCGAGTGGATCGGCGAAGAAAATTATTTGAACGAGGGCGTAGGTTCTTCGTCGCGTACGCGTGGGGCTAACGCCACCAGTTCGGATGCCATCGTCCGGTTCCGGCACGCAGGGCAAGTCGAAACGCTCCTGATTGAATGGAAGTACACCGAGAAGTATGGTGCTCCGATCCTAAATAGGGTCCGGGAAGGTGCCACGCGCAGCTCGAACGAAGTGCGCGCCGAGCGATATCGCGAGCTGATGTTCGCGCCTGATGGCCCGATCAGGGTTGACCTGAACCTCAAACTGGATGACTTCTTCTGGGAGCCCTTCTACCAACTGCTGCGCCAGCAGATGCTGGCCTTCCAGATGGAAAAAGCCTGCGAGGCCGCAACGCAGTGCGTGCGTGTCCTGCACATCTCGCCAGCGGGAAACCTGCGTCTCCATGCGGTGACGTCCCCGGCCCTGAAGCAATTTGGGGAGGATGCTTTCGCCGTGTTTGCCAAGATGCTGGTCCATGACGACCGGTTCATAGCTCGAACCATTGAGCAGGCATTCGGTCCCCTCATCGCGGAGATGCCACGAGACCCATGGGCGGCCTATCTCGCGGACCGCTATGCCTTTCTAGCGACCGACTAGGATCATTAGCAGGTTTCCCGAATGGTGCCAGCGAAAATTGCTTGGCTCCATGGGCTAGGGTTTCGCAACGGGGTTAGTGGTCTCCGTGCCATTGACCGCGTCAGCAATGTGCTTCCGGATTTGTTGCTGTTGGAATTCGCCAAATTCTGTCAGCGTGGGCACCCTTTGCGCACGCCGACGATGAGCCGTAAAATGGTTTGCAAGGATGCGTTCGGAATGGGAGCGTTATCAACCTACCCCGTTTCACCTGTTGTCGGGAAGTGAATACCTTACAATCTCAAATTCACCGTCTTCCTCGCAAAGGTAAGCCTCGATCACCTCATTGACGAGGTACTCTGCTGCTCCGATTTGATCGAGCACAGCGGTGAAAAGCTCAATCTCGACCTCGCCAGTCATTCTGCCCGTACCGTTTATGCAGATCAGACCAGCGTGAATCGGAACATTCGCGTACTGCCCCTCGGACCCTGGCTGGTTAGCCGGCCCACGAAAATCGACGCTGTTTCTCGTGACAAACGTCCAGTCCTGCTCGATGATCAGCTCACGGAGCTGCCAGTCCTTCCAGCCTGCCTTGCCCAGCCAGGTTACATGGAAGCTGTCATGGTAGCCGCGGTCGCGCGCCAAGTGTGCGAGGTCCGGACTCAGGCATTCGTCAATCAGAAATCTCAGCAATCTTCAGTCTCCTACAGAGGAGTTGGAAAGCCGCTTTTTCGTGATTGAGATTCTTGTGGCGCCTGGAATTGAGAGCCGCCGTGGCCGGCCCCGCTGCGGAAACGCCTTCGAGTAGATTGAGGCGAGTTCCACCTGTGATGCGTTGAGGCTAGGATAGGACTTGAGGATTCGCTCCGTCGGAATTCCTGAATCGACCTGAGCGGCGACGTCATGCACTGGAACTCGCGTACCTCTTATGACCGGTGTCCCACTCAGAATTTCGGGGTCTTCAGCGACCATTCTGCGCGCTTCCGAGAGTCTGCGAAGCCGTCCATCGACTGCCCTCCAGAGATCGGAGAAGTGAACGGTTAGAAAGTGCTCTCCCACGGTGCAGTCCTTCCACTGGTCCCAGGTCGAGCAATGAGCCATTGCATTGCGGATTGTTTCGAGGCGCGCATTTGCAGTAAGCCACTCCGCCGTCTCAAAGTAGAAGGCGATCATGAGACAGGCATCGGTGCGAAAGGTCCGGATGGGGGAAGTACTGTAAAGACCTTCAGGCAGAATCTTCTCGTCGATGATTCGGTTGATTTGCGGGATCGAGACCCCAGCGGCAACCGCCGCTTCCGTAGTTGTCAGACGTTCCATCAGGGTTTCCACGAGGCACCTCCAACTCCTATTATAGTAATTATTCTGACGCGCCAGAGTATTTATTTTACCCTCGGGAGACTGAGAATGCGGTACCAAAGCTGAGGAGAGCATCGAATAAGCGAAAACCGGGCATTTTCCGGGGACCAGTCGAGGACCAATTGGACGGTCTGCGGGGATCAGCTACAGAACAACGATGTGTCGGATGACCGTAAAAGATTGACAATAAATAAGATTAGAGCAATACCGCTGGTCTGCTCTCTGCTCACCTGTCGGGCAGCATCGACCGTCTTGCCCATTGGATGAGAGAAGACGACAGGAACTTCTAATTGCGTTTTGGAATCCGAGAGGCTCATTTTCGTTTCGAGTACCACTCGGGGACCAGTTACCGTGAATTTGGGGTTCGTTGCGATGTGTTCCGATGCACTTCGCTTCGTTGTAATGCGTTCATACCACGGTTTCTGGGGCTTCTTTCACGGCGATAACACGGGTTCAAATCCCGTCGGGGACGCCAATAGGATTAGTAATTTACAAGCGATTCCAGGCCGCTCTCGAAAAGCGGGGACGCTACGAGGTCTAAAGCGAAGGTACGCTGTCCGTATCCACCGCCCAAACGGGTTCCTTCCCTGTCGGCAGGGAACCGGCAAACACTCCATCCAACTTGTTCACCGCTATGGCCATGAAGCCGGGCGGGAGGTGCGCGCACAACTGCGTCACGCGCGGCGTCGTGTGCCCGAGAATCCGGCATTCCGGACCTGTTCCGTTTTGTGCGTCCCTCCTGGGAACTGTTCCCATCCGGGCCGAAGAAGCTCCTCGTGGTTTTTCTGATTCAAATTGCATATAGGCAATCGAATCATAGGTTTGCAGAGCGAGTCCACTGTGGAACCCTGCTTGCACACTTGGAGTTAGCGAGAGGACGAGCAAATTGAACATTGTCGCGACATTGACCGGGGTGTGGGCGCTTTACCTCCTGTTGCGCGGCAAGTCTGTGTCCGATGTGTTTCTGAGCGTTTACCTGCTGGCTGTCTTCGCCTTTCCGGGGTGGTGCCGGTGGACGGTGCCGAAGATCCCGAAGATGACGTTTCACGAGACGGCGGTGCTGCCCATCGCGGTCTATTTCTTCATCCGGCACCGCAAGGAATGGCGCTGGTCCTTCGCCGACGCACTGGTGTTTGGCTGGGTAGCGCTGATGACCGTCAGCGAGTATAAGAATGCAGGCTACAACGAGGCGCAGAACCTGGGCTTCGGATACTTTGCGCAGGCGGCTCTTCCTTACATGCTGGCCAAGGGGCTCATCGAGCCGCAGGGCCTGCGCATCAAGTTTCTCAAGCGCATTGTTTCCATCCTTGCCTGGGTGGTGCTGGCGTTTTTGTACGAGTTCCGCTTCCGGGTCAATCCCTATCGCTACGTCACCGAGATTTTCTTTCCTGGGACGGCGTGGATCACCACCGCCCGCTATGGCTTTGCGCGCACGGCAGGACCGTTTGCCCATTGCATCCTGGCCGGCGCGGTCTTCCTCATCGGCGTGCGCCTGCAGATGTGGCTAAGCAAGGGCGGGCACTGGGAAAAGTACTTTGGCAACTTCCGTCCCTTTGGTTGGACCAAGGGGCGGATCATCACCATTGTCATGGTGATGGGACTGGTGATGACCCTGGCGCGGGGTCCGCAGATCGGGGCCGTACTGGCGACGGTCATCGCCGCCATCGGCTGGGGCCGCAACCCGGCCAAGCGCGCGCTGGTGGTGCTGGGCGTCACGGCCGCCATTGGCATTCCCATGGCCATTCAAACCTATCAATACGCCGCGGTCGGCCGCGCCCATGCCAAGACCGAGTCGCAGGAGTCCGCGGCCTACCGCAAGGAACTTCTGGACCAGTACTACGACATCGCGGAGCAGCACGCCACGCTGGGCTGGGGACGCAACGGATGGCCAAAGGTCAGCGGCATGCCCTCGATCGACAACTATTACCTGCTGCTGGCTCTCATGCACGGCTTCATTGCTTCGTTCCTTTATGTCTTTCTGCAGATTTCCATGATGGTGAGGCTGCTGCGCAATGGATTCGAGACGGCCAGGAAGGGAAAGGTTCAAAACCCGTTGAGTTATACGCTGGCGGGCATCTACCTGGGGCTGCTGTTCACCTTCTTCACCGTCTTTTTTGGCGAAAACACCATCCCTGTCTTCTTTGTCTTCACGGGCTTTGTTGAGGGGTACCTTCTGGCAGGCGGCGACGCCTCCAGCAGCACCGGCGTGGATGGCGGCGTCCCGGTGTTGCAGGAGCCGGCGCCGCCCCGCTTTGCCGTGGTGATGGCATGAACCGCCAGAGCCGGCCTCCCGTGGCCTCGCGGTGCTCGAATATGCCGCCTTTGTCGCAAGAGATTGACCTGAACCTGGCAGCGCCTGCCCCCGAAAGGGGATTAGCCGCAAAAGCAAAATCACTGATTCTGAACAGGTGGTCCGCGGGCAGAGCCGGCGCGGTCCGCAGAGACAAAAATCGATAACCCGGCACAGAAAGCAACCGAAAGATGGCAACCGCACCCAGTTCTCTCAAACTCGATGAAACCGGATTGAGCGAGCCCCCGCTTTGTGTGGATATGGATGGCACGCTGCTCCGCACCGATACGCTCTACGAAGTTCTGGTCAGAGCTCTCGCCCGGCGCTGGTGGATTCTCTTTCTGCTCCCGGTGTGGCTGCTGCGCGGCCGCGCCTGCCTCAAGGCCCGACTGGCGGGCATCGTCGCACTCAACCCGACGACGCTGCCTTATCGGGATGAGTTTGTCGCGTGGCTTCGCGAGGAGCGCGGCCGCGGCCGCCGCATCGTGCTGGCCACGGGCGCGCATACAAGCGTGGCCCGCGCGGTGAGCAGTCATCTTGGACTCTTTGACGAGGTCATTGCCTCCACCGAGGTGGACAACGTGACCGGCAAGGTGAAGGCGCGCCTGCTTTGCGATCGCTTCGGTTCAGGCAACTTCGATTACGCCGGCGACAGCGCGGCCGATGTTGCTGTCTGGCAGCACGCGCGGCAGCGGATCGCGGCCGGCTCCGCGGCTGCCAAGCCTGGATTCGATCGCACGTTTCCGGGTAAGGGCTCGCGCGTGAAGTCCTTCCTGCGCGCCCTGCGGGTCAAGCACTGGGTCAAGAACATCCTGGTCTTCGTGCCCCTGTTCGCGAGCCACCGCTTCATGGAGCGCGATCTGATCGCCCGCAATCTGGTGGTTTTCCTTGCCTTCAGCCTCATTGCCTCCGCGGTTTACCTCGTCAATGATCTGGTCGATCTGGACTCCGACCGACGCCACCCCATCAAGTGCCGCAGGCCGTTTGCCAGCGGCGCCCTCCCGATTCGTGTTGGCCTGGTGGCCGCGCCGCTGCTGTTTGCGGCGGGATTCGCCATCGCGCTTCCGCTGGGCCGGAGCGTGCTGGCCATCCTCGGCTTCTATTTCGTCCTCACCTCGGTCTACTCCTTCTACCTCAAGCGCAAGATGCTGGTGGACGTGTTTGCGCTGGCGATCCTGTACACGGTGCGCATTGTCGCGGGCGCGGCGGCAACGGGGCTGGTGTGCTCGGTGTGGCTGCTGGCCTTCTCGGTCTTTCAATTCCTCAGCCTGGCCTTCCTCAAGCGCTCGGCGGAGTTGACGAGGCTGGCGCGCCAGTCAGGCAGCGGCACGGCTGGGCGCGGCTACTTCAGCTGGGACCTGGCGCAGGTAAATATTTCGGGCATCGCCGCCGGATACCTGGCCTGCCTGGTGCTGGGCATGTATATCGGTGGCTGGCAGGTAAGAGTGCTCTACCGCCAGCCTTCGTGGCTCTGGATTATCGTGCTGGTGCAGCTTTACTGGACAACGCGCGCCTGGATGCTCTCGCACCGCGGCGCCATGAATGAAGACCCGATTCTGTTTGCGGCTGGCGACCGCGTGACATGGATATGCGCCGCCGTGAGCTTCTCGGTTCTGGCGATGGCGGCGATTGGCGGGTTCTCGCTGCCGGGGATAACTCAATGAAGAATGAAACGCGGAACTTCCTGCTTCTGGTGGGCCTTTTTCTGGGGGTCAACCTGCTGACACTCACCCGCTTTCCTTCGGTGTGGGTGGACGAGATCCAATTTGCAGACCCCGCGGTGCGGCTGGCCAGCGGACAGGGATTCACCTCCACGGCGTGGTTCGGGCAGGACTCGCACCACTTCTTTGCCGGAAACGTTCCGCTGTTCTCAGGATTGCTGGGCGGCTGGCTGTCGATGGTGGGACCGGGACTGATCGCGGAGCGGCTGTTCAACCTCGGCCTCTTTGTGGGCATTCTGGCACTGGTGGGTCGCTTCCTCAAGCGTACGAGCCTGGTGCCGAGCCCCGGATGGAGGATGGTCGCGCTGGTGCTGCTGGCCACGGGGCACGCCATGACGTTTTCCTACCGCTCCGGCAGGTATGACGTGCTGGGTATGTTCCTGACCGCGGTGTGCATGAACCTGTGGATTGAGGAGCGGGGCTGGATCTATCTGGCGGTTGCGGGCCTCTTCATGCCCGCGGCCGGGTTGCAGATTCTGCCTGCCGCTGTGCTTGCTTGCGCGGTGCTGATGGTTCTGGGAGGCAAATGGGCGGTCAAGCGTTCCGCCGCGCTCCTGGGCGGCTGCGCCGGGGGAGTGGTGGCCCTCAACCTGCTCTACCGCCATTTTGGCGTTTGGGAGGACTTCCAGCGCTCCACGCGTTCCATCGGGATCATCGGGCAGTCGCTGGTGCAGAAGCTTCTGTCGCTTCCTTCGGTTTATGTCAACGACAAGAGCCGCGCCCTGCTCTTTTTGGCCCTGTTGCTGCTGCTGGCGCTGGGGCAGCGGGCACTGATGTCCGGGCTTCAGAAGCGCTTTCTGGGGGGAGTTCTGGCGATGAGCATCCTGCTGCCGGTGGCGATGCAGATGGCCGGCAAATTCCCGGTCTACTACGGGTGGATGATCTTCCTGCCGCTCGTGATCGCATTCGCGGCGCTTGCCAGCGCGGTGTGGAGCACCTGCGGGACCTTCACCAGGGTGGCCGGCGCGACGCTGCTGGCGCTTGCCATGCTGGTGGGCCTGCCGCTGCGTACCCTTTCCGTGCTGTCCACCTGGCAGGAACGCGATCCCCAACGCGTGAAGGCGTTTGTCGAGAGCAACGTTGCTCCAGGTGAAACGGCCCTGGCCGACTTCAAGCTCTACTACGCGCTGCGCTCCACGCAGGCGCCCACCATTCTGCCCACCTACATTCCTGCGCTGCGCGGCGACGACATCTCACGCATCAACGTTCTTCTTTTACGGCCGGAGGATCTGCCCGCCGCGCAAAAGGCGATGGGCGCCGGCTGGGAACCAACCGGAAGCCAACTTATCGCGCCGCGCAGCCCGGCGGTCTTTCGCGGCCTCATCAGTGAACTGCGCGAGGAATCCTACATCGTGACGGTATACCGCAGAGTTCCTGTGGCGGCCCGGTAGGCACGAGGGAAGAGGTCCGATGCAGTCATGCGGCGATGTGGCTTTGCGTTGCGGCGGGAGGCGGTTGGCGGCGCACGGGCGGAGGATTGCCTGCGCGCTCAAGCCGGCGGTCCTCGCCGTGGCGCTCGGCTGCGCCGGCGTCTGGTCCGGGCGAGCCTGCGGCCAGCAGATGGAACTTCACGCCGAAGGCCAGCCCGCGCAGCACGATGTCCCGCGCATCGGCGTGAATCTCGGCAGCCAGACATCCTGGGGGGCCGAGCAACTCACCGCCAACATTTTAGCCAACCCCGGTTTCGAAGCCACCCATGACGGAGCCATTGTGGTGGTTCATGCGGTCAGCGGCACGGAGTTCACGGATGACGCGGGGTGGCTCGCCCGGCCCGCGAGCTTCTGGAAGGGCGCGCGCTTCAGCGTGCGTACCGGGCGGCTGGCGGGAGTGGAGGGCCGGATTCTCGAGTCGGGCCTGTGGCAGGGCTTGCCGCATTTTCGCGCAAGCTGCGTCTTGACCGGGCTGGCGCCCGGCGACGTGGTCGCCCTTGAGCGCGAGGGCGGCTCCGAGCTGCCATCGCACTGGTGGTGGCAGAACCCTGGGGCGATTCGCGCCAGCGGGGAGCGGCGGCCGCAGTCGGAGGGAAGGCAATCGCTTCTGATGTCGCCGGACCTGGCGGGACCCGCGGACGCCATCTCTTACATTGATCAGATCAGCGACCGGGCAGGGAAGCTGCTCCTCCTCCGCGGCGCATGGGAGGCCGGATTCTGGGCCAGGAGCATCGCCGGCGGACGGCTCACCGTGCAACTCCGGCGGGTCAATGGCGCGCCGTTCCTTCGAGAGTCAGTGCAGCCCGGCGTGGCATGGCGGCACTACAGCTTTCGCTTCTCTCCCCTTGACACTGGCCCACCGGCGGGGCTGGAGTTTCGCCTGGAGGCTGAGGGCGTTGGCTCCCAGGTCTGGGTTGACGATGTCTCGCTCGCGCAGGCAGGAGCGCCGCAGGGCGGCTTCCGGACCGAGGTGGCGCAGACGCTCAGCCGCCTGCGGCCGGGCTACCTGCGCGACTGGCAGGGGCAGCTCGGGGACAGCTTCGCCAACCGGATCGCAAGCCAGTGGGCGCGGCAGCCCTTCCGCTACCGGCCGGGCGATGAAACCGCCTGGGGCTACTCGCTGCCCGACTTCTTCGAGCTGTGCCACCAGGTCGACGCGCAGCCATGGATTGTGCTGCCCGTGACCCTCACCGACGAAGAGTGGACGGCGGCTGGCGCCTGGATCAAGGGACAAATTGCCCGGTACGGATTCCGCGAGGTCGTGGTGGAGTTCGGCAATGAGAACTGGAACGGAATCTTCCGTCCCGCGGGCATCCAGGACGCGACGCGGATGCAGGAGGCGGCGGAACGCGGCTTCCGGTTCTTGAACCAGGCCGCCGGCAACGACGCACGGATTCTTCCCGCCATCGGCGGGCAGTTCGTGAACCCTGCAATGCTGAAGGACGCGAGCCGGATGGCCCCAAGCGCGCGGCTGCTGGCCGTAGCCCCCTACTACGCGCGCAGCCTGCGCAAGGCGGGCCCGAGCGGGCCCGATGTGGCGCAGCTCTTCACCACGGAAGACCGGCCAGCGGAGGAGTATGGGCGGCTGGCACGCCAGTCGGGCAAGCAACTGGCCATCTATGAGATGAACGCGCACAGCATGGACGGGGACGCGACGCCTGTCGAGGCCTCGGCCCTGGTGACAGGCCAGGCGGCAGGCACCGCGATTCTCTTCCACGCGCTTCGCGCCCTGGAGCAGGGCGCAACCCGCCAATGCCTGTTCACGCTGGCGGCCTTTGACACCTTCCGCTCCGACGGCACGCTGATCCGGCTCTTCGGGCTGGCGCGGGACCTGACGGAAGACGGCAGGCTGCGGCCCACCGGGCTGGCCATGGAACTCGCCAACCGGGCCATCGGCGGCGACGCCTGGGATCTGACGCCCGCGCGGGGCACCGATGCGCAGGCCGCCAGGGATGTGGCCGTTCGCGCCTTTCGCGGCCCGAAGGGGTGGTCGGTCGTGGCCGCTTCGGCTTCGCCCCATCCAACAGACCTGGTGATCGATCTGCCAGCCGGGCAGGGGCCTATGCCGCGCTCTCTTGCACACCTGACCGGCCCGGGCCCCATGGCAAGCAACGAAGACGGGCCTCAGGTGAAGCTCAGCGTGGAGCCGGCAGCCGTCGAGGGCAATCGCCTGCGGATTCACCTGGATCCATTTGGAGCTGCAGCGGCTTACAGTGAGCCAACGCCTGTTCCGGATCGAAACACCGCGAACCGGCCCAACCCACGGCGCTGAATGGCGACGGAATTCCCAACCGTCTTGTGAATCAATAACTTGCGTTCTCCCTGCGGATTTGCACGCCGATTGCATTCGTAATGGCAGAGGGAACCATGTCAGAACATCAACAGATCCGCGGAAAGCTGCTCCGGAACATCCGCACTGAAGCGGGAGCGCGCGTACTTTACCTTGCCACCCGCTTCTTCATCCCGCCCTTCGTGCTCGCGCATATCGGCATGCAGGCTTATGGACTGTATGGGACCTTCTTCATCCTCGTGGCCTACATCGGCGTCTCTACGGTGGGCTTCTCTGGCGCGTACATCAAGTTTGTGGCGGAGTTTGCCGCCGGCAAGCGTTACGACGAGGCCAACCGGCTGCTTTCCGCCGGCATCTTCATCACCACTCCAATCGCCCTGGCCGTCTTCACGGTCTTCGCGCTTGGCTGGAACTTTGTCTCCATCCGCATGCACGTTCCGGCGGCCATGGCAGCGGACGCCCGCTTCCTCGGCTTCACCATCGTGGGCAGCTTTCTGATGTGTCTCGGCCTCTCCGCATACCGCGACGCCCTCAGCGGCCTGCAGAGGATTGCCACCGTGCAGCGCATCTGGATCTCCTCTTTCGTGGTCGAATCGGCCCTGATCTTTGTGCTTGTCGGCCGCGGTTGGGGCCTGCGTGGCATGGGCATAGCCTTCGTGGCCCGCTCGGTCATCGACCTGGGCGCAAGCGCCGTGGTCGCCATCCGCACCATTCCCTGGCTGCGCATCTCCATCCGTATGGTGGACCGCGCCGCGGTGCGCCGCCTGCTCTCTTTCGGCAGCGTTGTTCAGTTGAACAGCCTCCTCGCCATCTTTCTCAACACGGTGGAACGCGTTCTCGCCGCGCCGCTCTGCGGCCTCTCCGCCGTTGGCCTGCTCGACATCAGCACCCGCCTGCCTTATATGGCCCTCTCGATTCCCGGCGCTTTTATCACCTCGGCCCTTCCTTCCATCTCGGACGTGCACGGCCGGGAGCGCACCCCGGAAGAAAAGCTCGACCTGGTGCGCCATGTCTATCTCACCGTGACCCGCTACATGAACGGAGTCTCCGGCACACTGCTGGGCTTCATGGCAGTGGTCGCCGGCCCCATGCTGGCCTTCTGGCTCAAGCAGGTTCCAGAGGGCGCCCCGGTGCTGATGATCGCCTTCTCCATCTGCTCCCAGTTTCACCTCATGACCGGCCCCGGCACCTCCATGGTCAAGGGCATCGGCAAGCCCCGCATGGAGTTTCACTACAGCCTGGCCAACATCGCGGCCCTCTTCATCACCGTCCCGGTCTCCCGGCTTCTTTTCGGTTCCTGGAGCGCCATCAGCATCGGCATTGCCGTCGCTTCGGCGACTGTCCTCTCGGCCATCTACTTCATCTCCACGGCCAACCGGACCCTGAAGGTGGGCACGGTCGAGTTCTTCCGCCACTCGGTCTTTCCGGGCATGCTGCCTTACGTCGCGGCCTTCGCTTCCGGCCTTCCCATGCGCCTGGTCACCATGCCCCAGGGACGCATCCTGCTGGGGTGCTGGCTTGCCGGGCGCTTCGCCATCTTCGCACTGATTCTGGCTGCTCTCTGGTGGACCCTGGTCGCCAGCGCCGGCGAAAAGTCCAAAGCCCAGAGCTTTCTTGCCTTCCTGCGTCCGGCAGAACCCGTAGGCGCCTGACCCAACCCCGCCGGCGCGGCCACCGTGGAGCAACCTGCCCTGCCGCGCACACCATGAACCCACACCGTCCGCACCCATCCATCGGGCGGAGAGAGAGAAACAGAGATCGACATGGCACTGATTCGGAACCTGACGGCAAAACTGACAAGCCGCTTCGCCGGCGCGAAGAACGATCTTCAGGAAACGGGCTTCACCGGCTACATCCCCACCCTGGACGGCTGGCGTGCCGTGGCCATCCTGGCGGTGATCTTCCACCATGCGATGATCCCGCTGCTCGGCGTGCACCCGTGGCTGAACTTCAGCGAGCAGGGCGCCCTGGGCGTGGATGTGTTCTTTGCCTTGAGCGGCTTCCTCATCTGCTCGCGCCTGCTGGATGAGCGCGCGAAAAGCGGGTTCATCGACATCAAGGCCTTTTATCTGCGGCGCGCCTTCCGCATCCTGCCGCCCTACCTCACCTACCTGGCAGCGCTGGCCATGATGATCCCCTTCGGACTCGGCAGCCGCCAACTGGCGGAGTGGATCTCTTGCCTCACCTTCACCCGCAATTACCTGCCCGCCTCCCTGTGGACGTGGAAGACCGGCCACTTCTGGTCGCTGTCGGTCGAAGAGCACTTCTACCTGATCTTTCCCGCCGTGCTGATCCTGATTGGTTCGTCGAGGATGCGCCGCTTCCTGCCCTGGCTCATCGCCGCCGCAACCACCTGGCGCGTGGCCGATTATCGCTTCCACATCTTTGACAAGGTGTTCCCAGGGATTCCCTATCCCTATCGCTCCGACATCCGCCTGGACGGAATCGCTTTCGGCGCCCTCGCCGCGCTCATCCTTGCCGCCCCCGGCGTCAAGGAAGCGGTGCGCCGCCACATCACCGGCCCGCGCATTGCCGCCGCCGCCGCCCTGCTGCTCACCATCATCTATGTCCCGGTGCCCATGGCCGTGCTCTTCCAGCGCGTGCTGATCGCCGCCCTTGTGGCCGCCACGGCCCTTCGTCCCGAGGTGTTCGTTACGCGATGGCTTGAAGCCAAATGGGTCCGTTGGATCGGCCGACTCTCCTACAGCCTCTACATCTGGCAGCAGATGTTCTTTGTTCCCACCCAAAATGCGCTCGGCAAGATGCTGGCGAAGCTGCCGATTTTCCACCCGGTTCTCGCAGGCGCCTCCGATCGCGCGTTTATCCTGCAGATTCCTCTGCTCTGCGCGGGCACCCTGCTGATGGCTGTGATCAGCTTCTACTTGATCGAGCAGCCGGCGCTGCGCCGGGGCGCGCGCTACCTGAAGTCGCGCAAGGAGGCGGCCAAGGCGCGCCTTGCGGTCTCCAGCGAACGGATTCCTGAACTGGCGCCCACCGTGTAACTCCAGGTCGCGAAACAGTTCCCCGAGCGCCCGGCCTTGGCCGGGCGTTTCCGCGTTGTCCGCGGCGCCTCAATGTGCTCGTGGCAAGCAAGAAAAAGGGGGCCTCTCAGGCCCCCACAGCAAATCAATATCAGTTCAGGATTCAGGCAGCAAGGGAGAGCTTGCGCCGGCAGCGCCGGGCAAAGTTGATCAGCGCGCCGGCGAGTGGAAGCTGGTCATACCAGGCTGCGTTCACGTCGCTCCTCGATGCCGACTGAATGCCCAGCCGCGGCTTCACCAGAAGGGTGCAAACGTCAGGGTTCTGCTGCCGGAACATGGTGAGCGCGCCGTCAACATGCTGTGGCCCGCCCAGCGGATGGCCCGCGGGGCGCTCCCGCACCTGGCGCAGAAACTCGACCAGCCGGGGCAGGATCCTCCCGTTGACAGCGTAGAAGTAGGTGGTCATCACCGGCTCATCGGTCCGTTCCAGAGCGTGCGGTGGGGTGGACTCGTCGGCAAACAGGTGGCCCAGGTAACAGATGTCCCAGTCGGCCTCGGCGATCTGCGCCATCACCAGCTCCTCCACGGCGCGGAAGTCAGGGGCAAACTCGAGGTCGTCCTCGATCAGGAGCACATTGGGCTCGTTTGCGCTCAGGGCCTGCTCCAGGATGCGGAAGTGACTGTCGAAGCAGCCCCGCGCGCCGGCGCTTGGCCAGTCACCGGCCTCGGTCATGCGTTGGGCGAGAAAGAACCCAGCCTGTACCCCGGCGCGCTTGAGCTGGGCATTCACCTGGCGGCGACGGTCGCTCCGGTGGGCCAGGTTGATGACCTGCGGATGGTGGAAGAGGTCGTTCAGTTTCATGCCTGTATCCATTGCACGGGGCGTGCCAAAGAATCGGGCTGTTTTCGCCTTTGCTGCTGTCGTGTTCCGGAACACCGAGGCGGCAGGTGTTCCGTTTCAGGCGCGCCCCGTGCTTGAATTCCGGGCCAAAACCCCGGAAAACTGTGGCACGCCGCTTGCTCTAGCCAAGGTGTCATGAATCCACGCATCGCCTACCTGGTCAGCCGTTACCCCGCCATCTCGCACACCTTCATTCTGCGGGAGGTGCTGGCGCTTCGCCGCCGGGGCTTTGAGATCCACACGGCCTCCATCAATCTTCCCGACCGCCCGGCCGACAAGCTGACGGCCGAAGAGCGCGCCGAAGCCGAGGCAACCCTGTTCATCAAGTCCGCGGGACTGGGCCGGGTATGCAAGGCGCTGCTTGCCACCTTCGCCGCCTCCCCGGTCCGGTTCTTCAGCGTCTTCGGTTACGCGCTCGGGCTTTCCGGGCTCAACCTGCGCGCCTCGGCCTACAACCTCTTCTATCTTGTCGAGGCGATGGTGCTGGCCGATTGGATGCGCTCGAAGCGCCTCAGCCACGTGCACGTCCACTTTGCCACCCCGGCCGCCACCGTGGCCCTCATCGCCAGCCGCTTCGCCGGGATCGAGTTTTCGATGACCGTCCACGGACCCGACGAGTTCTACAACGTGGATGCCTACCACCTGGCTGAAAAGGTCCGGCGCGCGAAGTTCGTCTGCTGCATCAGCCAGTTCTGCCGCAGCCAGCTCATGAAGGTCAGCGCCCCGCAGCACTGGGACAAGCTCGACGTGAGTCCGCTGGGCGTCAACCCGGACCACTTCCGCCCCGTCCCGCACCAGTTTTCCTTTGAATTCCGCCTGCTCTGCGTGGGGCGTCTGGTCGCGGCAAAGGGCCAGGCCGTGTTGCTCCAAGCCCTGCACCGGCTCGTTCAGGAGCACCGCGAGGTCTCGCTCACGCTGGTGGGCGACGGTCCTGACCGTCCCATGCTTCAAGCTCTGGCCGAGAGGCTTGCCATCACCCGCCACGTCCGCTTTGCCGGAGCGGTCAACCAGGACGCCATTCGCGACTTCTATTTGAACGCCGACGCCTTCGTCCTGCCGAGCTTTGCCGAGGGCGTCCCCGTGGTTCTCATGGAGGCCATGGCCATGGAGATGCCCTGTATCAGCACCCGCATCACCGGCATACCGGAACTGATTACCACAAGCCACGACGGCATCCTTGTCTCTGCATCCGACGAAAAGACGCTCGCCGAGGCCATAGCCCTGCTGGAGGACTCGCCCACTGTGGCGCAGCGACTCGGCAGCAATGGCCGCCGCAAGGTCCTGGCCGACTACAACCTGGAAAAGAATGTGGACCGGCTGGCGGAGATCTTCCGCTCGCGCCTCAGCGAGCCCGTGGCCGCCCCTCTGCTTGAAGGAGCCTGTGCATGAATTCCGCAATGATCTTTACCTCTCTGGCTGCCGGGGCGGCTGTTCTTTCGCTGCCCGGCACGCTGGAGCTGGCGCATCTCACCCTGGGCTCGCTGCTGCCCGCCCGCCGCAGGGAAGGGAAAGAAGACAGCCCCGTCCGCCTGGCTGTCGTCATTCCCGCGCACAACGAGCAGGAGGTTATCGGCAACTGCCTCGACAGCGTGATTTCGGCCAATCCGGAGCAATGCCCCTTTGACATCTTCGTGGTGGCCGACAACTGCACCGATGCGACCGCCGAAGCTGCTCGCGCCAAAGGCGTCAGCGTGATTGAGAGGAAAGATACCACCCGCCGCGGCAAGGGCTACGCTCTTGACTTCGCCTTCAACTATCTGCGCCGCGGCTACGACGCCTTCGTCATCCTGGATGCAGACTCTGTGGTCTCGCCCGGCTTCCTTGGCCATTTCCGCAGCGCCTTTAGCCGTGGCGCACAGGCTTTGCAGTGCATCTACTGCGTCGCCAACCCGGACGCATCCTCCGCAACCCGCCTCATGGACCTGAGCCAGCGGGCATTCAACCAGGTGCGCACCCGCGGCCGCCATGGGTGGGGCCAGTCGGTGGGCCTGCTCGGCAACGGCTTTGCGCTCAGCCGCCAAACGCTGGAGAAGGTTCCCTACCTTGCCACCTCGGTGGTCGAGGATCTGGAGTACCACCTTGCTCTTCTCCGCGCTGGAATCCGCGTTGAACTGCTCCGCGAATCCGTGGTTGCCGGACTCATGCCCACCGGCGGCAAAGCCAGCTCCACGCAGCGTGCCCGGTGGGAGGGCGGTCGCTTCCGCATGATCCGCGAAGTGGCCCCCGGCCTCATGGCCCGCGTGCTCTCCGGCAGGTTCGATTGCCTGGAACCGCTGGCCGAACTGCTGCTGCTGCCGCTTGCCTTCCACACGCTGCTGATCGGCTTTGCCGCCGGCGCCGGTTCCGGGTGGCCCCGGATTCTGGGCCTGGCCGGACTGGCTGTTCTCTTCCTCCACCTCTGCGCCGCCATCGGCATGGGCAACTCTCTCAAACGCGACCTGCGCGCCATTGCAACCGTGCCGTTCTACCTTCTCTGGAAGCTCACCCGCCTGCCCATGATCGTCGCCGCCAGCCTGCGCGGCGCGGCCTGGGTACGCACCTCCCGCTCGCCCCAGGGGGTCGTCTAAGTCCGATGGAAAACTACCCTGATCTCTCCGTAGTCGTTGTCAGCTTCAATACGCGCGACCTGCTCCGCGAGTGCCTGCAGACGGTCTTCTCCCAGACCGGCCCCAGCTATGAGCTCATCGTGGTGGATAATGACTCCGCCGATGGCTCGCTTGAGATGGTCCGCAAGGAATTTCCGCAGGCCGTTGCCCTTGCGGGAGGCGGCAACCTGGGCTTTGCCGCCGCCAACAACCGCGCCTTTGAGGTCGCCCGCGGCAAGTACGTTGTCCTGCTGAACTCGGATGCCTTCCTGCCCGCTGGGGCCCTCCAGCGATCTTTCGATTTGATGGAGCAAGAGCCCTCGGCTGGGCTCGCCGGCGGGCGACTGGTGGGACGCGACGGAAGCTGGCAGCCCTCCGCACGCCTGTTTCCCTCGCTTCTGAATGACTTTCTTTCCCTGACGGGCCTGGCGGCGCGCTTTCCCCGTTCGCGCTTCTTTGGCCGCGCCGACCGCACCTGGGCAGACCCCTTGCAGCCCACGGAAACCGACTGGGTCCCCGGCGCCTTTTCCATCATCCGCCGTGACCTGCTCCAGCAGATCGGCTACTTTGACGAGAACTTCTTCCTCTACTACGAGGAAGTCGACCTCTGCCGCCGCATCCACCAGGCAGGCTACCAGATCCTTTACCGCCCCGAACTCGAGGTCGTCCACATTGGCGGCGAGTCCTCGCGTCAGATGAAGCGCCTCTCGCTCTCCTCATCCGGCTCCCAGCTCACGCTGTGGCGGATGCGCAGCGCCCTGCTCTACTATCGCAAGCACCACGCCGGAGCGGCATGGCTGGCCATGAAGATGGAAACCGGCTGGCACAGCCTCCGCTGCCTGCGCAACCGGTTCCGTTCCTCCACGGAAGCCGCGGCCAAGCTCGGCGAGTCCCGCGCCGTGATTTTCCTCTACAAGACGGCATGGAAGGAGACGAACGGGGGACGGCTCTCTCCCGCTCGCCCCTGGTAGCCTGCCCATCCTGAACAACCTGGCGCGGCAAAGCTTGCCGGGGTGCAAAATGTCCGCCTCCGGCATCGGCTCCCGGCGTCCGGCGCGCATGATCTCCGGCAGGGCCTTCGCTCTGTCGCGGCCGGGGTCGGGGTTCCGCAGACCCGCTCCGCCACTGATTTCCATGTGTTCCATTTCGTGCCGGAACACTGTGCCATCTGTTCTGCTTCCCACAGCCCGCCGACGGCCGGCGGAACGGATGGCAGCGCCCGTAAAATATAGATAAATATACGTTTCAACTCCCCCTCCGGTTTGGCACAGCGAGTGCAGATATG
The DNA here is from genome assembly GCA_903849645.1 of uncultured Acidobacteriaceae bacterium. Classification (GTDB taxonomy): domain Bacteria; phylum Acidobacteriota; class Terriglobia; order Terriglobales; family Acidobacteriaceae; genus Telmatobacter. The sequence goes on from CAINJJ010000039.1 coordinate 19,937, forward strand.
CAGGGCATGGTGCACCTCCGCAATTCCCGGCCTGCCTCCTGGATATTCCAGCACGGTTTCCCCATGCTGTCCCTTGTTCCGCTTGCATTGTTTGCGCTCTTTGCGCTGGCCGCGGCCCCCGCCGCGCAAGCGCAACAGCCGTCCCCCGCCCGGTTCTCCCCGCCGGTTCCTGAACACACCGCCACCCCCGCCGATCTGCTCCACGAGTTCGACGCCCCCGCCGAGACCGACTACAAGCTCGCCGAGGGCGACGAGATAGAGGTGGACGTCTGGGGCCGCACCGAGCTGAGCGGCAAGCACACCATTGGTCCCGACGGAAAGATCACCCTGCCCTACGGCGGCTCGCTCAAGGTGGCCAACCTGACCCGCGAAGAGGTCGAGGCCGCCGCGGTCAACGCCTGGAAGGACTCCTACGAAAGCCTCAAAGTCTCCGTCAGCGTGGAGCACTACCAGGGCACGCGGGTTTACGTTCTCGGGCGCGTCAGCACCCCCGGAGCCCTGCAGTTTGACCGCCAGCCCACGCTGCTGGAAGTGATCTCCCGCGCCGGCACCCTGCCGGTCACTGGTTCAGCGGCGGATCGCACCCCGCTCACCCGCTGCGTCGTCTTCCGCGGCAATGCAAAGATCGCCTGGATCGACCTCCGCGCCCTGCTCAACAACGCCAATCTGTCCTACAACATTCACCTGCAGCGGGACGACACCATCTACTTCCCTGACAGCGACGATCAGCTCGTCTACGTGATGGGCGAGGTGGCCCGCCCAGGCGCTGTGCACCTGACCCAGAACATGACCTTCATGGCCGCGCTGGCCCAGGCAGGCGGACCCACCAAGGATGCTGGCGCGAAGATTCATCTTGTCCGGCACTCTTCCGGCGCCGAGCTTGACATCGCCATTAACCAGATCATTCACACCCGGACGGGCGACCCCGACGTGACGCTCGAAAACGGAGACATCCTCTACGTTGGTCGAAGCGGGTTGGCCAAGGTCGGCTACCTGATGCAGCAGTTGAGCCCGGCCACAACGTACATGCTCTTCGCAACTGGAATCAAGAACTTCTAGTCATGAACCACGACCTCATCCAAGCCGGTCCCCCCGCCGAGCCCCCCACCGGCTCGGGGCGCGCAATTGACATCAAGGGCGCGCTTCGCCGCCACTGGTACAAGGGCCTGATCGTTTTCTGCCTTGTCCTCGCGGTGGGCGTTCCCTTTGCCTGGAAGAAGGGAACCTCGGTCTACCGCGCCGAGGGCGTCATCTACGTCTCGCCGCACAACCTGCGCAACCTCGACTCCGACGAGGAGCAGCAGATCCAGTCAAACAACCAGTTCCGCGAGTACATGGACCAGCAGGCGCACACCATCAACCGCTATGACATCGTCCTGCCCATCGTGCAGGGCACGGCGGCCGGCGCTGTTTACTTCCGCAACAAGGGCGAGAGCGATCGCTCGGCCACCGACCGGCTGCGCGGCGCCCTTGAGATTGCCTCCGTCCCCGACACGTATCAGATGACTGTTGCCCTGGAGGGCAAGAAGGCGCAGGGATTGGCCGAGGTCGTCAACGCCGTGATGGAAAACTACATCCAGGTGGCGCGCAAGGAGATGTTCTACGACAGCGACTCGCGCCTGAAGCTGCTCGACGAGGAGCGGTCGCACCTTGCCGACCAGATCGCAGCCACCTCCGCCCAGCGCGATCAGATTGCCGAACGCCTCGGCACCACGCTGTTTTCCGGCGGCGTGATCAACAACTACGAGAAGGCCGCCGGCGACAATATGACCGCGCTCATGGACGCCCGCCGCCAGCGCCTGACCGCGCAAGCCGCGCTGGGCGAGGGCTCTGCGGCGCCGGACGTGGAGAAAGGCGTCCTTTCCGAGGCCTCTGACCTCGTCGACCGCGATCCCGCCATTACCGCCTACCGGTCCTCCCTTTCCAGCCGCCGCGCCGAGCTCATGATTCGCATTCAAGGTCTCTCGGCAACCCACCCCGGCCGCATCGCCGCGGAAAAGGACATCGCCGCGATCGATGCCGAGCTGGATCGCGCCACCTCCGCCGCCAAGAAGCTTCAAGCGGTCAAGCTGCGCGACTCCCGCCAGGGCAAGCTGGCGCAGAGCGCCGATCTTGAAAACCACCTGAACCAGGAAGCGAAGGAGATCCAGTCCCGCGCCAGCGCCTACATGAAGGATTACGAGGAGGCCATGGGACTCGGCGAGGAACTCGAGCGCCTGCGCAAGCGCCTCACCGCCGCCGAGGATCGCATCAGCTCCCTGGAACTCGAGGTCAAGTCGCCGGGCTCGGTTCGCATCTTCTCTCCAGCCATGACCCCTCAGATTCCCACTTCCGGCGGGCGCAAGAAGCTGCTCATGATGGTGATGCTGGCCGGCATGGTGCTGGCCCTCGGCGTGCCCGTCGGCATTGACTACATGGACTCCTCGGTCCGCTCGGCCAGCGAACTGGAAGCCGCGCTGGGCCTGCCCGTAACCGGCTGGCTGCCCCTCAACGAACGCCGGCACGGCAGCCGGACGGAGATCGTGCGCCTCGCGGTCGTTCTGCGCCGTCACGTGGCGGAACTCAGTTCTGGCGCTTTGGTCATCTCCTCGCTGCGCCATGGCTCCGGCTCCAGCACCATTTCACTCGGCCTGGGCACCGCGCTGAACCAGCTTGGCGTACGCACCCTCGTCGTCGAGGTCAACTCCCGGACCCCGGACGCGCGCTACAGCGACGGAATCCCTCGTCCCGGCTATGCGCAGTGGCTGGCCGGCACGGCTGCTTTGGATGAGTGCATCGCCCCTGCCTTGGGCCATCTTCCGGCCCGCATTACCACCGGCGAAGGCGCCAACGACATGGACTTGATGGTCGGCAGCGGCATGCGCGGCCTCATTGAGGAGGCCGCGAAGGACTTCGACCTCGTGCTTGTGGACGCCGCGCCCGTGAAAGGATCCCTGCTCACCGAGGAGTTGATCCGCGACCTCGACGCCGTCCTGCTTGTCTCCGAAGCCAATGTGGACACGAAGAAGGACCTCAAGGCAATGATGAAAACGATCGAGCGCCTGCATCCACGCACCTTTGGCGCTGTCATCAACAAGGTGGAACTGGTGCGCCGCAAGAATGGAAAGAAAAATGATCCCGCTGCTCTACTCTCTGCATAGCGGCGCGCTGTACGGGACCGAGCGCATGGCGCTCGCCACCGCTCAGGCGCTCGGACCGGGCTACCGCGTGGTCATCATCGCCCCTGAAGGGCCGGTCCACCAGGAGGCCCGCCGCCTCGGCTACGAAACCATCGTCTTCCAAAGCTTCTTCCAGTACCTCCGGGCCATCCGGCCCTTCTACGCACGCAACCGGCGCGTGCTCTCCATCAACACCCGCGTGGTTCATTCCATTGCCGCCGCTTTCTGGGAGACGATCTACCGGCGCCCCAGCGCCAACCTTCAGGTGGTCCACGGCGGGGTGGAAGAGCGGCTCAGCTACGGCCGCAAAAAGATCCTGCGCTACTTTGGCGCGAAACAGGTGGCTGTTTCGAATTACGTCAAGGACCGTCTCATCGCCAACGGAACCGACCCAGGAACTGTCCGGGTCATCGAGAATTTTCTCTCTGACGAGCGCATCGCCGACGCGCACGTGCGCCCCCGTTTCACCGAGGCCGGTGTGCGCCGCGTCCTGGTCGTCTCCCGCCTTGACCCAATCAAGCGCATCGATCTGGTAATGGACGCCATCGACGCCGTCCCGTCGCTTGCCGATATCGAGTTCCGCATTCTCGGCAGCGGGCAGGACGAACAGCCGCTCCGTGCGCGGGCGGCGAGCTATCCCAACGTGCATTTGATGGGGTTCAGCTCCGCCGCGGCAGAAGAGATGGCCCAGGCCGATCTCTTCCTCCACCTCTGCGGCGAGGAGCCCTTCGGGCTGGCAATTCTCGAAGCCATGGCCGCGCGCCTGCCCATCCTCGTCCCCGACCAGGGCGGCGCCGGAGCCATCATCGAGCCTGGCCTCTCCGGCCTCCACTTTGTTACGAACGACGCCCGCAGTTTGGCACGTCAGTTGCAGTTCTTCAAGTCAGCCAATGCGGAAGAGCTGAACCGCCTGGCAGATGGCGCCACTGAAAGACTCCGCAACCACTACAGCGCCCAGAGTGGCGCAAGCCAGTACGGCAAGATCATCGAGGAATGCTGGGTATGAATTCGAAAATCTCCATCGTAATCATCGGAAGGAACGAAGGCGAGCGGCTCGTGCGCTGCCTGGAGTCAGTACGCGACATGGTGGGCCGCGACCGGTCCACGGAGATCGTCTACGTTGACTCCGGCTCGACCGACGGCAGTGTGCAATGCGCGCTGCACTTCGGCGCCTCCGTGGTCGCGCTCACCGGCCGCTGCTCGGCCGCCCGCGCCCGCAACGCCGGATGGCGGGCAGCCAACGGCGAGTGGATCCTCTTTCTCGACGGCGACACAGTGCTCCATCCCGATTTTCTCCTCAAAGCGCTCGCTCATGCCGGCGATTCGCAGGTGGCGGCCGTCTGGGGTCACCGCCGCGAGCTCAAGCCCACCGCCAACCTCTACCATCGCGTGCTCGACCTCGACTGGGTCTACGCCCCTGGCCCCAGCGAGTTCTGCGGCGGCGACGTGCTCATGCGCCGCGCGGTTCTCGAATCTTCAGGAGGCTTTGACGATACCCTCATTGCCGGCGAGGAGCCCGAGCTCTGCGCCCGCCTTCGCGGCCAGGGTTACATCATTCTGCACATCGATGCGCCCATGACCGGCCACGACCTGGCCATCAGCCGCTTCTCGCAGTACTGGAAGCGCGCAGTCAGGGCAGGGTACGCGTACGCTCAGCTCCGTCAGCGCACCCGCAACTACGTCCAGCCCATGTGGAGCGGCGAGACACTTCGCAATCTGGTGCGCGGCGCAGCCCTGGCGGCGCTTCTGGTCGGCTTGCCGCTTGCCTCTCTGCTCTTGCGCAGTTGGATCCCGGTTGCAGTCTCCGTTGTTCTCACTGTCGCGCTCATCGTGCGCACCGCCTTCCGCGCGCGTTGGAAGAGCACAGACGCATTCACGCTACTCTGCTACGGAGTGCATAGCCACTTCCAGCAGTTCCCCATCCTCGCCGGCCAGATCGCCTACCGGCGCGACATGGCCGCGGCCCACCGCCGGGACCTGATCGAATACAAATGAAGCGCATCTTCAAGCACGCTTTCTCCGTTGTTCTGGTCGCGCTTCTCCGCCGCACCAATGGCATCCGCCGCAATCTTGCGCAGTTCTGGGCCTACGTGCGCTTTGCCTCCATGCTGGACACGAAGCTGGACTCATCCGTCGTTGTCCTCGGCGTACCCGAAGTCCACGGCACCGCCAGGATTTCCCTCGGTCGCAACCTCTACCTTTATCGCGAACTCTACCTTGAGACGCAGCAGCAGGGCGCAATCGAAATCGGCGACGGTGTGGTCATCTCCCGCGGAACCCACATCGTCAGCCATTTCGGCATCCGCATCGGCGACGGCGTGATGATCGGCGAGTATGTCAGCATCCGCGACGCCAACCACGTCATGGGCCAGGACGATCTGCGCACCTCCGGCTACACCGGCGCTCCCATCGTCATCGGCCGCAACGCATGGATAGGCCGCGGCGTGGCCATCCTGGCCGGGGTGACCATCGGAGACAACGCCGTCGTCGCCGCCAATGCCGTCGTCACCCGCGATGTGCCCGCCAACACCGTGGTCGGAGGCGTACCCGCCCGTCCGCTCGTGCGGAGCGCACGGCCTGAAGCGCTTTCTCCTTCGCGCTGAATTCAATGACATACATCGATCAGGAAGAGGATCCGCTCAAATTCGCAAGCCGATGAGCCGGGCCGAGAATTTCAGGATCAATTTCAGATCATGCCCGATGCTGCCCATCGCGGTGTAGTACATCTCCGACGAATAGATGTCGTCCTCCGTGGCTCCATCGCCGTGAACCACGTCGGCTTCCGTGATCAGGCCCGCCCGGGCTTCGAGGTAGAGCACACGCCAGTCCTCGGGCAGTGCCTCCACCTGCTCCCTGGTGCGCGGTTCCACTCCCACAAGCCGGAGCCTTCCAGCAGCTACCAGGAAAAGGTTTGGGATAATGTCGAAAAGTGCGTGCCCCCAGCCCGCTCGTGAGATCGCTTCGTCGCGCCGGCGGAACGATCGAATCGGAACAAAGGCCCAGGAATCAAGCGAAGGCAACGCGGGCAGGCGAAGTACCATGCGGCTTGAAACCGCGCCTCCGCGAACGATCCATGCCAGCGCGAGCAATGGCAGCGTCACCACGAAAAGCAAAACACCGGCGATGCGCGAAGCCAGCGCAGCAATCGTCCCGGCCTTGCGCGACCCGCGCATGGTGCCAAGGATAAAGCTGTCTGAGATGTGCACCTCTGTCTGGAGTCCGACGTGGATGAGCCGGTTGCGGTCAACATAGACCTGGTGGAGTTCCAGGCCCTCGCCACAGTAGCTGCCGGGCAGAATCGTCGCATCCTGAATCGAACTTTGGCGGTCGATGACCGAATCGTGTCCAACCACCGCGTTTGGCCCCACACGCACCCCCGCTCCGATCCGTGAATTCTCGCCGATGAAGAGGGGAGCCGTCAGAGTCGCCGTGGGGTGGATGACCACGTTGCGTGAGATCCAGACTCCCGGCTCAACCTGTCGCGCGGAGAGGTGCACGCCGGGGAGCGCGCTCTCAAGGATGTCCCGCTGTGCATTGAGAATCCCACTCAGAGTGCCGAGTTCGAGCAGTCGCGGCGCCATCACCACCGCATCCTGTCCCGCCTTCGCAAAGATTGCCGCCTCCACCTGCGCGCGCGTCAGGTCTCCGCTCAGAGCCGACACCGTCTCAGGTGTCAGGCGTGCCCACCCGGTCCAGACGCGCTCCGCTTCTGTGGAGTCCGGAGCAAAGCAGAACAGTGCGTTCAACTCTGCCTTCTCCGCCGCATATTCGCCGGGGTCAAGAACGGGCAGGCAGTCCGCGTGTGCCAGCAGGACCGGTTCATGCAGATCAAGCAGGTTCAACAACCGGTAGGGATAGGCTGCATTGCGCGCAAGGTGAAAGCGGAAGCTGGCGCCCCAACGCGCGCCGTCGCCGAGAAACGCCTCAATCTCTTCCGACGCCTCGTGCAGGATGAAGTCAAAGGAGGTCACCCCCTGCTCCACCACGGTCTCCACCACATGCTGCAGGGCCGGCCTGTCGACACAGTAGAGCAACGGCACGGCTTGCCGGAGGTTGATCCCCGGAATGGCCGGCATTTCGCCGGTCGCAATCACAACCGCTCTCATAGCTTTCCCTCGAACTCGGATTGCGCCCCGGAACCGCGGCGCATGGACCACCAGATCACACGTACCAGGAAGACGGCATTGCCCAGCAGGTAGCGCTTCCACATGCGGGAGGGCTCCTGCATGAGCCGAAAGGCCCACTCCAGGCTCAGCTCGCGCATCCACTGCGGGGCACGCGGCACACGGCCCGAATAGAAGTCGAACAAACCCCCGACTCCCATGGCGATGAGCGCGCCGGTTTCAGCCAGATGCTCGCCGATCCAAAGATCCTGCTTCGGCGCGCCAAAGGCCACCAGAAGAATCTGCGCACCGGAGTCGCGAATCGCGCGCAACACATCCGATTCTTCTTCCGGCGTGAAATACCCGTTCCGGTAACCGCAGACGCGTGCCGCCGGGTAATGACTGCTTACCCAGTCGCGCACCGCCTCCGGCACGCCTGGCTTTGCGCCGAGCAGATAAATGCCAAGCTCGCTGCCTTGAAGACGCTGGCACAACAAAGGAAACAGGTCGGTGCCGTTTACGTTCTGGCGAATCTCCGCGCGAATCAACTTGCCCGCGATGCGAATGCCGATGCCATCGGCAAGCACGGCGTCGGCAGCCTGCAGCCGCGCCGCATACTCCGGCCTGCGCTGCGCGATGTTGGCGCAGTCCGTGTTCATGAAGCAGAGCTGGCGGGGCCTGGAGCCGCGCGCGGAGTCGAGAATGTACTCCAGAGCCTCGTCCATCGTGATGTTGGAGATGGGGATTCCCAGGATATCCACCCTGTCCGGCGCGGTGGAGGCGCCTGAACCGTAGAGCATTGCCGGCAGCGCGCGCAGGGCGATGCCAACATCGCCGCGCACGCTCTGGCGGTCGATGTACTCCAGATCCATCTCAATCTCCGAAGAGAAATCGATGTTGGCGCGCTTGCGCAACCACCAGAGGGACACAATCCCCGGTCGCACGGAGGAGCGCTTCTGAAACGCGCGCTGGTGCAGGTCCAGATCGTCTGGGCGCGAGGGCTTGGGCCCAATGAAGGACATGTCTCCCCGCAGCACGTTGATGAGCCGGCCCAGATGCCGATAGCCCAGAGCCCCCAGGACTCCCTTGTGTGGCCCGTCAACGCTGAATTCAAGCTGTTGGAAGCGCACCCCCCATCGGCCAAGCCGTTCGTCCAGCATGAGCCATCGCTTGCCCTGCACGATCTGCAGGGTGCAAACAACAAGGATGACAGGGGAGAGAATCGTCAGCAGAAGCAAGGACAGCAACAGGTCGAGAATGCGCTTGCCCCACCGGTTCAGCAGCAGCACCAACTGCCACACGCCGCCCAGCCACTGGAACCGGAGCCGCCGCCTTAGGATGCCCCATCTCGAATACCGCGAGGATTCCGCGGCGAGCGCGGAGTCAAAGTCGGAATCGTGGGGCGGCCTTGGTTTCATTGCCGATCAGTAGGCTCCCTTGCCGAACAGAACCGCGGGCACCGTCATGAAAAGAATGCGGAGGTCAGTGAAGAGACTTCTGCTCTGGATGTACTGGACGTCGAGTTCCACCTGCCTTGGAAACGGAATGTCGCTGCGTCCGCTGACCTGCCAGATGCACGTGAGGCCAGGGGTGATGTCGAGCCGCCTCCGGTCAGCCAGAGTATAGAGAGCTACCTCGCGCGGCAGCGGTGGACGCGGTCCCACAAGTGACATGTCGCCCTTGAGCACGCACCAGAGCTGGGGCAGCTCGTCGATGCTCAACTTGCGAATGATTCGACCGATCCAGGTGATGCGCGGATCGCGCTTGATCTTGAAGGTCTTCGCATCATCGTGCTGGCTCTTCGAGAGCAGTTCGTCCTTCAACTTCTCGGCATTTGCCACCATCGACCGGAACTTGGGAAACGGAAACTCCTTGCCCCACTTGCCCACACGGGTCTGAAAGAACAGGATCGGCCCGCCGTCGGTGAGCTTGATGCAAAGCGCCACCCCCAGGAACAGCGGAACCAGCACGATCAGCATGCTCAGCGAAACGAAAATGTCGAGCGCGCGCTTCAGCAGCTTGGCGCCACCAACGATGGTCCACCAGGCGTAGCGCTTGTGCAGCAGGCGCAGCCGGCGCGACAAAGGGGCCTGCCTCATGCCCGGCGCAGCGTAAAGGCGTGACAGCTCCTCCAGCAACTCCAGGCGTTGCGCTTGCGTGTGCGGATTTGGATCCGGCCCAGAACTCATGTCAATCCACTCTTAAGATCAGTTGCAAATCACGCGCTGAACGACTTCATCGCTTCTTCGCGCGTGTTGTAGATGTCGAAGAGCCTATGCATGCGCACCAGTTGAAAGATCGCCCGCACCTGCGGAGTCAGTGCGCAGATCTTCATGTCGCCGCCGTGGCCAGTGACCTGGCGCAGGCAGGAGAGGAGCGCGCCCAGGCCCGAACTGTCCATGAACGTAAGCGTTCCCATGTCAAGCACGACCTGCCGATGAGCATTCAACGCGCTTTCCACCTCGCTGCGGAAGGCCTTCGCGTTGCGCGCATCCAGAACCTTCTCTTCCAACGCCACTACCAGAACATCGTCAACAACCGTAAGCGTGACCATTCAATCCTGCTCCTTGTTCGAATCGAGCGACTTCACCATGCGGATCGTGTTTTTCCCATTCTCCCTGGTGAATGCCACTTCGTCCATGATCTCTTTCATAAGAAAGACTCCGAAGCCGTGATCGCGAGAGCCGTCGAAATCCGGCTCAGGCACATCTTCCGGCGTAAAGGGCTCGCCTTCATAGGCGATTTGAAACACCGCGGTCTGGTCCTCAAACGCAAGACTCACCTCGATTCGCCGGGACTCCCCGGGCATCAGCCCATGAAAGATAACATTGGTGGCCGCTTCCTGCAATGCGAGCTGAATGTTGAAGATATCCAGCTCTCCGAGCGCAGTGGAAGAGCACTCCACCAGGGAGCTCCGCACCCATTCCCGCAGGCGTTCCAGCTCATCCAACTCCCCCTTCAACTCAATTCTTCGCGCCAGGCCGGATTTCGCTTCGCTCAGCTTGATCACCAGGCAGGTAAAGTCGTCCGTCAGCTCCTGCGACCCCCGAAACTCGGTCACTTCACGGTTGATCTCGCTGGCGATCTCCGCCGCGCCGCGCCAGGATTGCCGCGTCAGAAACTCCGCGACTCCTTCGGCGCCATAGAACTCTCCGCTCTCCGATGCCGACTCCGACACGCCATCACTATAGAGGAAAACAACATCGCCTGCCTCCAGGGAAACCGTTCTCTGCGTGTAGGCTTCATCCGCCTGAAAGCCAAGCGGAATTCCGTCACCACTGATCGTTTCCACCGCGCCTGTTGACTTGATGAAGTGCTGGGCGTGGGAATGACCGGCGTCCACATAGGTCAGGATCATCTTCTCCAAGTCCAGCCGCGCGTAATACAGCGTCACAAAGCTGTCCAGCTCAATCAGTTGGCCGCACATCTCGCGATTGGCCGCCGAGACGATCTCGGAGGGCTGGGGAAGCTGGCTTGTCCCTTCGCAGCCCTTGAGTTCGGCGATCACCCGGTGAAGCGCGCCCTTGGTCGCCGCGCCCATCAGAGCCGACCCAATCCCTTTCCCCATCACGTCCGCCACCACCGCATCGAAGCATGTAGCGGAGTGCCGCACAAACTGGTAGAAGTCCCCGCCCACCTGGAGCGAGGGCAGCATGTAGTTTGCAATGTCAACACCGGCCAGCCCCGTTGGCGGCCCGCCCAGCAACAGGCGCTGCTGGATGCTGGCGACGACTTCCATCTCCTGCCGCATCCTTTCGCCTTCAAGCGCCGCATGGTGGAAGCGGTCCTTCTCAACTGTGCTTGCTGCTTGCAGCGCAATGGCCTCCAGCAACCGGACCGCGGGCGACTCAAACGGTTGGCTTCCCGCTGCACGCCAGACCTGGAGCACCAGTTCAAGCCCCGCGCGCGTACGCACCGGGATCAGTACGACCGCGCCTGCGCCGCGCAGCTCAGGTTCGACCTCCCCGCTTTGCAACTCGTATGAGTTTGCGTCAAGAACCATGGGGTCCCCGCGCAGGCGAGCCGCGCCCATCAGGCCTTTTGCGCCCGTTCGCGGCTTGAGCCGCTCGCAATTGCGCTCGGCCATGGCCTCAAACATGCCCTCGTTCGCTATCCACAACACAGCGGCCGAGTCGCCGGCGGCCTGGACTGATCGGTCGAGCAGGCGATCAATCACGCCTTGCAGGTTATCGGAGCTCTGCAGGTCGAGGCTGCTTTCATAGAGCGCGGCCAGCGTCTCCCAACTGGCGCCCAGTTCCTGCATCAGCAGATCCTCCCGGGACGTCACATCCTGGATCTCTGCCACGCTTTGAGCCACCACCTCAATCAGGGCCAGGAGTCCGGCCGCGTCTTCGCTCGAAGCGCAAAGCCGCAAGCGGCACTCGCTGAGCGGCTCCTGGGTGAATTCAACGGTACGAGTGATCTTGCAGTTGTCGGAATTGAACGGAATGATCCACTCCTCGGGAAGCCCGGGAGCTTGAAATGCCATGCCAATCGACGTGGTTGAAGCTGCGGCAAGCAGCCGGCGGCACAGTTCGTCGCAGAATCTCCGGTGCACCAGGCTGAGGCGATCGGGCGCATTGGCAACCGGGATCATCATCTTGCCTCGCTTCCTCAATGAATGGCCGCAGCCGGGCCGGAACCTACGTCATGCGGCGTCACGCCAAGCTCCGTGAGCTTTTTCAACAGCGCCGACGGCGCAACCGGCTTGGGGCAGTACGCGTCGGCCCCTGCTGAAAGAACCTGGTCCTGAACGTCTCCTGAAGACTTGGCGGTCAGCACGATCACAATCGGGCGCGGAGTCAGATTCTCTGAGCGGATCAGCGCCAGCACTTCCAGTCCGGTGCGGTGAGGCAGCCCCAGGTCAAGCAGGATCGCATGGAAGGACGAGCCCCTCACCTTGTCTTCCGCAGCCGCGCCGTCGAAGACCGTCTCAACGGCATACCCCTCTTTACGCAGAACGTATTCGAGGAACCGGGCGATGTGCCGCTCGTCTTCTACGACCAGAATCCTCCTAGCCGAACCGCCAGCCATCGAGACCTCCAATTGGTCCGCCCCTGCCAGGCTGCCTTCCGCCTCTGGAGCCCATCGTTCATGCAGGACCACGCGCCAGGCAACCGGAATCGTGGAAACTACATGCTAACCTCATCCACCCTGTGCCGCGATGTCAAATCCCAGCCACGCCCGCACTACCGTCCATACCCTCGGCAAGAATCCGTGCCGCATGCTCCACCGTCGCATTCACCTCTCCAAAGGCGTATGAAATCGCTTCAATACTGGCCCCTGCGGCTGAAAGGTCGCCTTGCCCTGCCTGTTCCTCCAACGCGGCCGCGCGGGCGCTTGCCCGCCCCAGGTGGAAGGCGAGGAATGAACCCTTGAATTTGTGCGCCAGAAACCTCACGCGTTCGCAGTCGCCCGCGCTCGCAGCCGCGCGCAACGCCTCAAGGTCCGCAAAGAAGAACTCGCGAAAAGTGTCCGTGATCGTTTCGAGCAGGTCAGGGAATTCCCCGAAATCCTCTGCCAGCATGGCGGCGCTTTCGGCAATCTCCTCAACACTGGAGTGCAAGGCCCGGCTTTCGTCCATCGATCACCCCTGCACAAGTGTGACCTCAATCCGGCTTAACCGCAATTCCCTCTTAGTTGCAGGTTTCCACCCACGCGTTGAGTCAATGGCCGGCCCTCGCTCCCAGAGCCAGCCCGTTCTTTTCTGCTCCAATTTGCCAATAGTGACCTGTCCAAAGCCCAAACTTGCTGATATGCAGGCTCGGAGCCAAGCCCGGCATCGGTGCCGAGCGACTGAATTGACCACCCTCTCGCCACAACGGCACCCCGGCCGCGCAACGTTCACTGCCTGGGGGAGCAACGCTGAAACGCAGGGTAATCCATTTTTAATCAAGCATATCGACCGCCAGCGCGTCGGGCTGCTTGCATCGCTCAGGCGCTACCGCGCCCAACTCGCCGGCTATCCAACGGCCGGCCTGCGCGCACAGATTCGATCAGAGCACGGCCGAAATCGCAGCAGCGCCGCTCAATGATCGGCCAGAAATGGGGTGGGGAAAGAACCGAAAAGGGACCAGAAACCGGGGAAATAAGGAGTCTTTGGTAGCGCTACCGGGAATCGAACCCGGGTTTTAAGATTGAGAATCTCACGTCCTAACCCCTAGACGATAGCGCCACACTTGCGGGGGGCAGCCGTCTCCGGCTACTCATCCACTTTAACAAATAACGGCCCGAAACCAAAGCGGAGCCGGACGACCCTGGGTAAAACTCAGATTCCGAGCTTGCGGACTTCGTCGTTGTAGTACTTGCGGTACAGGATCTCCCACTCCTGCGAGCCTTCCAGCACGATCTTCTTCTGGGAGGCGATCTTGAGACGGGCGGCCTGGTCGATGCCTGCCTCCTGGGAGAGGAGGGTTGTGAGTGCCTTGCGGGCCTCCTGGCGGATGGTGTTGCGATCCTCCATGAAGCCTACGGCGTCGATGTCGGCGAGCGTGTCGGCGACGGTGTGGGCCAGCTTGTTGAGCTTGTCGGGGCTGATTCTCATAGCACCGCCTTGTATTTTCTGGCCAGCTCGGTCTTTACCTTCTTGAACATTTCGGCATACTGGGCGCCGGACTTGCGCATCTCGTCGGAGTAGGCGTCGAGAATGACGCGCACTTCTTCGTTGATGCGGTCTTCCAGAGACAGTTCCTCTATCAAGCCTTCGGCAACGCGCGCTTCGCACCCCTTCAAGTCACTGGTGGTGATCAGCTTGGCGTCGATGAGGTGCTTGACCGTGCGGCGGGCCAGATACCCAATGTAATCGCGTGAAAAAATCATGAGTTAAGCAACAGGATAGCGCATCGACGCGGGGTGTGTACAACGTGGCAAGGCCATTGAGCCTTGTGCGCCACCGGAAGCAGTCCTGGCCGGCGTTCTGCTTCAGAGGTCGAGATCGAAGCTCAGGGCTGCGACGGCTCCGTCGGCCGGGCGGGGGACAGAAAGTGTTCGGCGGACGCGGGTGGCGGGGACGGCGGAAGTGCCTTGGACTAGATCCACTTCATAGCTCAACTGGTTAAAGGCGCCGGATGTAAGGAAAAACGGAATCTGCACGGCGCAGTTTGCGGAGCTGCCGGCAGCGCTCTCCTGGACCGGGGCCGACTCGACCGGGACCATGCGCTGGCTGAAGCCGTTGTAGGCGCCAAGGTCCGGCTCTACGCGCGCTCTGCATAGGAGGACGGAGCCGGCGGCTATTGGATGGGCGAACCGAACCCGAAACTGGAACAAGTAGGCGGTGGATTGGGCAGGGGGAGACGCGCTTTGGGGGTCCAGAGGGGGAAGGGCCGTGGCCGCCCCGGTCGCCAGCGCGGCCAAAGCCGAAATCAAGAGAAGACGCAGGGGCTTCATGGGACTCTCCAGAGACAAGTATCGGCAGCACAGCAGGAAAAGTGAGATCCCCTGGGAATAATGCGGTGGGTTTTGTTGGCGTCCCGCAACTCCCCGCCGCGGGCATCGTAAACTGGAAGGGCTGGAGCAGGATTCCCCTATGAAAAAAACCCTTCTGAGTCTGTTTGCGGTAGTGACGGCGGTGCTGATGGTCTGGGGCTTTTACCAGGCGATCTATGTGGCGCCGGACGAAAGCACCATGCATGAGGTGCAGCGGATCTTCTACTACCATGTGCCTTCGGCGATGGTGGCCTTTCTGTTTTTCGGCATCTCGCTGGCCGGGTCCATTGGCTACCTGAGCTTCCGCCGCAGCCGGGCTGACTGGGCCCAGGCCTCTGACGCATGGGCGCTGGCCGGGGCCGAGGTGGGCGTCATCTTCTGCACGGTGGTGCTGATTACCGGCCCCCTGTGGGGCCGTCGCGCCTGGGGCATCTGGTGGACATGGGACGCGCGTCTCACCACTACCCTGGTTCTCTGGCTCATCTACGTCAGCTACCTGCTGTTGCGGCGCTTTGCCGCGGGGCCGCAGATGCAGACCCTGGCCGCCGTGCTGGGCATCTTCGGCGCTCTCGACGTGCCCATCGTCTATATGTCCAACCGCTGGTGGCGCACGCAGCACCCCGCCCCGGTATTCGGCGGCGGCGAAGACTCGGGCATCAAGGACCCTGCCATGCTGGCAGCCTTTGGCTGGAACGTGCTTGCCTGGCTGGCCTGGGGTCTCCTGATTCTGGCCCTCCGTTACCAGGTGGAGCGCCAGCAGCAGAAGTTTGCCGCCCAGGATGCGCAGGACGCACTGGAAGCCTGAGACCGGGCCATCAACCCTGATTTATTGAGACGAGGGACACAATGGATACACGAGCGATTCTCGATCACCAGTTCACAGTGGCGGCCTATGCGGTAACCTGGGCCATCCAACTGGGCTATCTGGCCTGGCTGGGGCTCAAATGGCGGGCGCAGAAGCGCACCGCCGAGCGCAACGCCAAACAGACCCGATGAAGCCCGCATCTGCTGCATAACCAGCATACAATCAGTATCTTGCACGGCGCAGGCCCTGGGCATTCCGGGGCCTGCGCTTTGTCTGGAAGGCAGGCCTCGGGCATACGTACAACTTTTGTGTCATACGGATGACACCAACTTGTTCCCGGAAGTTGTCTTAGTGGTATTTAAGTTTCTTCTAATCTGGCCGATGATCCAGTTGTGACAGGCTCTCAAGAGCCGCACAGGAGAAAAAAGTCATGCACGATCTTCTTATTGCTCTCGCCTTTATCGGTATGGTTGTTGCCCCTGCCATCGTTGCTGCCAAGTCCGGCGCGGACGCCGCGGACGAGGGCGAATAGGTTCTCCAGTTTCCGTCTCCCACGGATGCCCCAGTCTGCGTTGTGGACAACAACGCATCCACCACTAACCCAGGGAAGCAGCGAGGCCCATGAAGGCCCTCCCACCCTGGCGGCAATTGCTCTTCACCGCCCCACCCGGTAAACTTGGGTTCTTGAGGGGCCAGCCATGTTGGTTGTCATGAAAGCGCAGGCTACGCCGGAGCAAGTCCAGGCGGTCTGCGACTATATCGATCAGTTGGGATTCCGTGCCCACCCACTCCCCGGAGCCCAGCGCACCGCCATCGGCATCACCGGCAACAAGGGTGAGTTCAACCGCGGCAATCTTGAAGAACTCTCCGGCGTAGCGGAAGTGATCCGCGTATCCAAAGCCTACAAACTCGCCAGCCGGGACGTGAAAGAAGAAGACACCATCATCCGCTTTGCCGGCTCCGATGCCACCATCGGCGGACGCGGTGTTGCGGTTGTTGCCGGTCCCTGCTCCATTGAGAGCCGTGAGCAGGCCTTTGCCATCGCAGAAAGTGTCGCGGCCGCCGGAGCGCAGTTCTTTCGCGGCGGAGCCTACAAGCCCCGCACCTCACCCTATGCGTTTCAAGGCCTCGGCCTCGATGCTCTCCGCATCATGGCGGAGATCCGCGACCGCTTTGGACTGCGCATCGTCACCGAGGCCATCGACGCCCACACACTCGGGCTGGTGGCCGAGTGGGCCGACGTGGTGCAGATCGGCGCGCGCAACATGCAGAACTTCGCCCTGCTCAAGCTGGCCGGCAAGCTCCGCAAGCCGGTGCTCATCAAGCGCGGACTCTCGGCAACCCTCGAAGAGTTCCTCATGGCGGCCGAGTACGTCATGAGTGAAGGCAACTACCAGGTCATCCTGTGCGAGCGCGGCGTGCGCACCTTTGCCGACCATGCCCGCAATACGCTCGACCTCAGCATCATTCCGGCGGTGCGCCGCCTGAGCCATCTGCCCATCCTGGTTGACCCCAGCCACGCAACCGGCCGGCGCGACAGCGTCCTCCCCATGGCGCGCGCCGCCGTGGCCTCAGGCGCCGACGGCGTCATGGTCGAAGTTCACGATCACCCGGAGAAGGCGCTTTCCGACGGGCCGCAGTCCATCTATCCGGAGCAGTTTGCCCTGATGATGGATGAGCTGGCGCAGATTGCGCCGGTGGTGGGCCGCAGCCTTCCCAGGGGCATCCACATCGAGGCGGCGCGAGCGTGAAGGCATGATCGACGGGCAAGATCGACAAAGGTCAGGAACAGCGCGCAATGCAGGTTTCGCCGGCGCGGTCGCGCTGGGCCTGTTGGCGCTCTCCGGGTGCCGGACGCACGACTTTCCCCAGCATCCCGCCGACTATCGCGAATACGCTTATGTCACCAACGGCGGCAGCGGCACCGTTACCGTGCTGGATGCGGTGAATGTGCGTCTGGACCGTGAGATTGCCGTGGGCCAGAATCCGTCGGCGGTCGCCGCCAGCCCCACGCGCAATGAAGTCTACGTGGTCAATGCGGGCACTGCGGCCGGTTCCGGCTCCGTTTCCGTCATCAACGCCGAGAACAACTCGGTGGTGGCCACCATCCAGGTGCACAAGCTGCCGGTGTCTATCGAAGTTGACGCCAGGGGCGAGCTGGCCTATGTCGCCAACTCCGGGTCGAATACGATTTCGGTTGTCGACCTCAAGAATCGCCGCGAGGTTGCCACGATTGGCACAGGTGAGGAGCCCGTTGCCGCCCGGCTTTCTCCAGACGGCAAGACTCTCGTCGTAGCCAACCGCCAGGGGAACTCCGTGACCCTGGTGGACGCCGAACAGCGGCGCGTACGCCAGGTGTTTGAGGGCTGCCCCGGCGCTGCCGATGTGGTTATCTTGCCTGACTCCTCCAAGGCATTCGCGGCCTGCTCCACCGGCCACCAGTTGCTGGCCCTTGCCCTGGCTCATGCCGGGGGCACCCCCGCCCAGCCAGGACCGGCGCAACCTGACCGCCTGGAAGCAGTGCTCGACGTGGCCCAAGCCCCCCTGCAACTGGCCCTGAAGCCCGACGGCGGCGAACTCTTCACCATGAACTCGGTCTCCGACTCGATCTCTGAAGTCGTCACCAGCACCGACGACGTGGGCGGCGCCTACATCATGGGCGACAACCCGGTGCGGGGACTCGTGTCAGCCGACAATTCCATGCTCTATGTGGGCAACCAGCGATCCCAGGAAGTGACCGTCTATGCCATCGACGACGGCAAGCGGGCAGGCTCCATTCACGTGGGCGACGGGCCTTCGGCGCTGGCTTTCTCCGCCGGCGGCCAACTGCTGTTTGTGGTGGATGCCCGGTCGGGCGATGTGGCAGTGGTCCGAACCGCCTCGCGGTCGCTCTTCACGCTCCTGCCCGCGGGCAGGAATCCCAATGCCATCGTCGTGAAGGCCTTCTTCCAGCCGTAAGCCCCATCAGAGCTTGCTGTCGCGCTTGGCAGTGGCCTTTGCGCCTGCCACCGGCCTCAGGATGGTCGGCTTGCGCAGTGGAACGATGGCGCCCGCCGCGCTCGGCGCATTCTGCTGGAACCGCGCCAGCATCTCCGTCCGCACATATTCCACAAAACTCTGCATCTGGCGGTTCATCTCTTCCATCCGCTCGCGCATCTGCAGGATGATGGCAATCCCGGCAATATTGACGCCCAGGTCCCGCGCCAGGTTCAGGATGAACTCCAGCCGCTCCAGGTCTTCGTCCGTATAGAACCGGGTATTGCCCTCGGTGCGCGACGGTTTCAGCAGCCCCTCGCGCTCATACAGGCGCAGCGTCTGCGGATGAATCTCGTACATCTCGGCCACCGCCGAGATCATGTACGCGCCCTTGGATTTACGTTTAGCCGCCATAAGATTCTTGGATCGATTGCAGCCGTTGGTGCCATTTCTTCGGAGTCATCCTGTATTCCCTCAGCATTTTCTTGAGCTCGGCACCGGCATGCGTAATGGAATAGCCGCCCTCGTCAATCCAGGCCTGAGAGGTGAAATAGGGTTTACTCCTCATAATCTCAAATGCTTCGTCATACGTCAGAGCGTAAACTTCGCTATCCTTCGGCTCTTTGACATGCCAGACGTAGGCCATCAGCAAACCCGGAATCCTCGATTCTTTCTTGTACAAAGAAAACACTTCATGGATCGAGGTCTTAAGTTTGACGGGAAAAGAAGCCCTTTGCTCTTCCACCTGCGTTTCGCGGTAGATAAAGTAGTCGATCCCGTTCTTCTTCGGCGGTTCAACGAGTACTAGACCGGCCTCACGGACCTGAGATTCAAATATGCGGGCTCCAGACTGCCTCGTAGTCTCAACTATGTCTGCGGGCAGGAGCGTCTCTTCTTCGTCCGGGTCGTGGTCTAGAAGGATGACAGTATGCCCATTTTGATATCGCGCCGCAAAACTGCCGCGTGTAGCCTTTGAAAAATCAAACCTTGCGCGAATCTCAGCTTCATTCATGTCGATTGGCGATTTCATACTCTCTCCTTTCCCAGGACTCTGCTTCCCTGGCGCTAATGATTCGGACTTTGTCACCGCGAACCGTAAAGTTCACAAAAAGCAGGCGGTCCTGATCCGAACGTCCAACGCCAATGAATCGCAACTCCTCTTCGCTGTGTTCACGGTCCGGTAGTTCCAGTATATTTTGGTCGCCGAAGATCGTGGATGACTCTTGGAACGAAACCTTGTGCTTCTTCAGATTGCTTTGCGCTTTCGGTGGATACCATTCGAAAACAACTCCGCGGATGTCGACCTCGTCGTGCTTGCGGCTCATCCAATCCGTCCTGTGCGGCTAGCCTGGGAACTCCAACGATACTAGCAAATTACAGCTTGTCAAACAGCGCCACCCGTGGGTCCTGCGAGTTCAGCTTGGCCAGCTCGCGCATGATCTCCCGGCTGCGCTCGTCCTGCAAGGTCGGCACCACCACCTCGACAGTCACAATCTGGTCGCCGCGCTGGCCGGGGTGCTGCGCGCTCTCCACGCCGCGCTCCCGCATGCGCAGTTTCTGGCCGCTCTGCGTGCCCGGCGGAATCTTCAACTGCGCGCGCCCATCAATCGTCGGCACGTCCACCTTGGCGCCCAGCGAGGCCTCCGGCACCGTCACCGGAACCGTGAGGTGAATGTCGTCGCCCACCCGCGCAAATACAGAATGCGGCCCGGTGCGCACGATAAGAAAAAGATCGCCTGGCGCCCCGCCGTTGGTTCCGGCGTTGCCCTTGCCCTGGAGCCGGATGCGCTGGCCGTCCCGCGTCCCTGGCTTGATGCGAAACTCCACCTGCTCAGTTCGGTTCACCACACCTTCGCCGTCGCACGTCGAACAGGCATTGGCCGTCCGGCCCGCCCCGTTGCAGCGCGGACAGGCGATATTGAACTTCATCCGCCCGCCCATCTGCGTCACCTGGCCCGTCCCGTTGCACTCCGGGCACTGCATGGGCCCGCCCGTGGACGCCTGCCCGTGGCAGGTGGGGCAGGTCTCCTGGCGATTGACTTCAATCCGCGCCTGCCCGCCGCGCACGGCGGTCCAGAAGTCCACCGTAGCCTGATATTCGAGGTCGGTGCCTGCCTGCGGCCCGCGCTGCCGCGGCTGCTGCGCACCGGAAAAGATGCCGGAAAAAATATCCTTGAAGCTGCCCCACGATTGCGAACCCGCCCCCGCCTGCTGGCCCGGCTGCTGCCCCGGACCGCTCTGGAAGCCGGAAAAGTCAAACCCGCCAAAATCCACAGGAGGCTGTCCGCCCGCCCCCTGCTGGCGCGCATACGCCGCCGCCTGCGCCGGGTCAATCTGGTCGGAATAGAAGCCCACCTGGTCGTAGACCTTGCGCTTCTTCTCGTCGCTCAGAACGTCGTTGGCCTCCGATATCTCCTTGAACTTCTCCTCGGCCTTCTTGTCGCCGGGGTTGACGTCCGGGTGATACCGCCGTGCCGCCTTGCGGAAGGCCTTGCGGATCTCGTCCGACGTGGCCGTCTTCTTGACGCCGAGTGTTGCGTAGTAGTCCTTGTTCTGGGTCGTGGGCATCGTCTGTCTGGACTCGTTTCCTGTTTAAGCTCTCAACTGACTGTCATCCTGAGCGAAGCGCAGAGCAGTCCAAGGAATTGCGGTTGCCTTTCGCTCTCTCGCCACTCAAACTCAACACCGGCGCTCATGCGATCTGCCGGGCCTTCAACTCTCCGCTCTCCGTCCGTGGCGCTGGGAATATCTCAACCTCAATCCGGGCAAATACATCCCGGCTAGCCAGCGCAAGATCATAAGACATCTGCATCTTCATCCAAAAATCCGGAGTCGTTCCAAAGTACCGGGCCAGCCGCAAAGCCGTGTCCGCCGTAATGCCCCGTCGCTCGCGAACGATCTCGGAGATACGCGTAACCGGCACTCGCAACGCAAGGGCCAAAGCATTCGCCGAAAGTCCAAGCGGGACAAGATAATCCTCACGCAGGAACTCGCCGGGGTGAATCGGCATACCATTTTGGCCGTGTTTACGCGCGATGCTCATTGCGGTTCTCCTTAGTGATAATCAACAATCTCCACATCCCAGGCATCTTTCCCGTCCCAGCCAAAGCACACCCGGCATTGATCGTTGATGCGGATGCTCCATTGGCCTTCGCGGTCGCCTTTCAGCTTTTCCAATCGGTTTCCGGGCGGGTTCTTCAGGTCCTCGATTGCCGACGCAAAGTCCACTGCCTGTGATCGCCGTGCCGCAACCCGCGCAATGGCTGCCCATCGCCTGCTCGTTCCGGTCAGAAAAACACGCTCTGCATCTTCATCGGCGAAGGACTGAATCATGCTTAACGTTTATCGTAACACGGGAAACAAAACAGCACCGTCATTGAAGAATCATGCCACTCGAAGCGCCCGCTGCACAGCTTCCGGCTCGCGGCCGATCACCACTAAATAAGCGCGCGTTGGTCCCTCGGGAACGCGCCTGCCCTGCTCCCAATGGCGAAGGGTGTTGATGTTAAAGCCGAACCGGATGGCAAACTCCTGCTGCGTTAATCCCATCCGCCCGCGAATCGCCTTCACATCGATCTCTGCGGGAATGTGAACCACATAGGTACCTTCTTCCGCGGTGCCCTCAGCAAAGGCGAGTGCCTGATTCAGCCCGCGCAGAATGCCATCAGCTATTCTTCTGCTCATCGTCCTGCCCTCCGTCGTTTGTACGATTCCACGATCAGCTTAGTAACCTGATGCAGTTCGCGGCATTCAGCCTGGGTCAAATTTGCGCGTTCATTCTTGGCGTAAGCCTCAAGGAGGTAAAGCGGCATGTCCATGTCATGGAAAAAATAAATCACCCGCGCGCCGCCCCGCTTGCCGAGCCCTTCAAGGCCCCATCGCAGTTTCCTGACTCCGCCAGTTCCTGGAATCACGTCGCCCGCGGTAGGGTTGCAGGCCAGATATCCAACCAGTTCCGCCCGTTCCGAGTCGTCCATCAACTTCTTCGTCGCGGCAAGTAACTCGTCCATTTCCACTACCGTGATGGGGGGCGTGTCTGGCAAAAACCATTGTAGTGCATTGCACTACTCCGTGCAATTCATTTTGTGGTACCGAAAAGGAGGCTGTTGAGGGTTGTGAGGAGTCCCAGGTATCAAAAGCGAGATCTGGGGCACCCTCAAATCCTGTTACACTTTCGGTGATATGAATTATTGGCTCGCGCGGAATGGAAAACAATACGGGCCCTTCACACTTGAAGACCTTCAATGTATGGCACTGGAGGGAAGGGTCTCCCCGAACGATTGGGTTGGCCGAGAAGGCGACCCTGGCTGGGTACCGTTTGGACAGGTTGCCGCTGCATCGCGCGGATCTGCAATGCCTTCGCAGAGCAGCAAGCAGACAAATAGAAGTTATCCGACAAGCATCAAGAAAGTGTTCGGCTTCGGGAAAACCGCGATAGATATTAATGGATTGGCGGATTTCTTAGCTGATGCTGCCATTCAACCACTTAACAAGCCGATAGAGCAAGACATCCTGTTTCAGAGTCAAGCAGTTGCGATTGGAATGAACAAAACTCGGTTTTTATTGGAGGCCTCCGCTCTCCAATATTTTGCAGTAGTAGCATCCATAAATACGGTTAGGCTGTCAGGTAAGATCAAGTATGAACAGGCGTATTCGTTGATGAAGGCGATGATCATTTCCCATCATCATAAGTTTCGCGATGAACTCAATGATTCCATTAAAATGGAGCTTCTGCTTATCGGTCTAGATACTGAGGATGCATTCAATCTTATAGATAGACGAGGTGTTGAGTATGGGATGTCTGAAAACTTCGTATCCGCAAATAAAACGATTCCGAGACTTTTCGCTCGTTATTGCGATGTCCCAGACCCGAATGAAATACTTCAGCGTATAGGATGGTCTATCTTTCAAATTCGAGGTGGTAACTTTGTAGAGATACTGAAAAGAGTGAGAATCATTTAGACGAGGATGTCCCGCGCATAGTTGATAGTTGGCAACGGCGGTTGGGTTGATGTTACTACGCCACTGCCTGTTGAGTGGCGAACTGCGATTCGCTCAGAATCGCCTCCAGGGTCCAGAGTTCGCGATAGCCCATGATCCTGCGG
>CAINJJ010000040.1 GCA_903849645.1 uncultured Acidobacteriaceae bacterium
AGACGCCCGCGTTCCTGGGCAATGTGGATCAGCAGGGACAGTGGCGCACGCCGCAGTTCAAGGCGCTGCTCAGGGAATGGTGGCGCATCTCGCATCGCCACAGCCTGGGCGGAAACAACGATCAGGTTGTTCGCGCACAGCGCCGGGGAACACGCATTGTTCGGCTCCGCCGCCGACAGCAGGGATGGGGGAAGCCACAAGTCCAATGCGTGCCTGCGGCTCTCGTGCTGGGACGTTGGAGATTGCGGTCATGTCCAAGCCGAGCTCAATCAGTACAGGGTAGATAGAAATGTACATCGACTCAGCAAAATGGATCGGGGCTTTAACCCCTGAGGGAATTCGCTTTCAATCCGGCGCACCAGTCCATTGACAACCCACCCAACCCCTCGCATAATTGCCTTACCAAACCCCTCTCCGCCACTGAGGCGATTTAGACACTTACAAATAAACAGAGCAGTATTGCAGGCGCATTTGTAGGAAAGACCCCGCCGCCTCTGAGGCGATGAAAACAAGACTTGTTTCGCTACACGTTCCATAAAACACGACGAGGGCGGGAACGGCCTCGCCGCTCTCCACGCTTCCCGCCAATTCAAAATTCAATTGAAAACAGCTGCCCCGCCCGGCCCCTCAGTCGTACTGATCTGCGAGTCCGCGAATGAACCTACGGCGGGCCTTGATCTCGGCGTCGATATCGGCGGCGGGCACGCCCCAGCGGCGGCGGCTAGTCTCGCGCAGCTCCGCGGCCCAGGCTGCGTCGGGAGCGGTCGTATTCGGCCTCAGCGTCTCAAAGCTGAACGGCCGGATGGGATTGCGCGCCGACCGAATCCGCATGTAGCCGTTCCAGTTCGGGCAGTCGATCAGGTCCGGTGTCCGCACCGAGGGCTGAAAGACCGGCTCCAGCAGTTGCGCGTCCTCATAGCCCACGCGGAAGGCGGCGATGGTGCCCACGTTGCCCAGTACCGCTTCGAGTACTCCGTTGGCGCGTAACTGGCTCACGTACTGGTTGGCCAAGATCAGGCCGAGCGAGTACTTGCGGCACTGCGACAGCATCTCGGCGATGTTGGCGTCAGCAAGCACCTGGCACTCGTCCACGTAGAGATAGTGCGGGCGGCGCTGGGTGGCTTGAATATCGCCGCGGCTCATGGCGGCCATGCGCAGGCGGGCCACCAGTTGGGTCATCAGAATCTCTGCTGCGTTGCGTCCGAACCGGCCCTGGGCTAGCTTGACGATGAGCACCTTGCCGGAATCCATCACCTCGCGGAAGTCCAGAGACATGCGGCCGTGGCCGATGATCCTGCGCAGGGTTGAGTCCTGAAGAAAGCGGCTGAACTTGGAGTTCACATACGGCGCCACGTTGGCCAGCGTGTACTCGCCGGAGGCCTTCTCAGCCTCGGTGGCCGCGCCGGACACCTCTTCGTCGTCGGTGAGCGACTTGAGAAAGGCGCGCAAGTTCCGGTCTCTGAGCACCAGCGGAAACTCGAGCAGCGTGGGAATGAACTCGCCTGAGTGGGGCACATCGCCCATCAGCAGGCGCAGCGAACTGCGGAAGTACTGCTCGAAGACCGGCCCGAACATGTCTGGAGACTTATAGATGGAGAGCAGGGTGGTGTAGAAGGTGTCGATGATGAGGTCGCGCTCGTCAGGCTCCTTCCACGCCAGCAGGTTCAATGGCACGGGCCGGTCGCGGTCTTCGAAGTCGACGACGATCAGATCGTCGACCCGCTCCCGAGGAAAGCGCGCCAGCAGATCGTCGGCTAACTCGCCGGGCGGGTCGATGAGCGTGAAGCCCACACCGTCGCGGGCGTCCTGCAACATGCAGTTTAGCAGGAAGGTGGATTTGCCCACGCCGGTCGCGCCGATGCAAAAGGTATGGTGGAGGCGCTCCCCCGGCTCGATATGGATCTCGCGGCTGATGCCCCTGTGCCGATTGATTCCGAGCTTGAGCGCATGAGCGCTGGGCTGCACGGTCGGGGGCTGAAACTCGACGCTGCGATGTCGCATGACCGGTAGTCCAAGTGAGCCACGTAGCCCGAAGGTCGGTAAACGGAATGCCCCGGATCCCTCCTCGGCCGACCATAGCTCCTCGTCGGGGAAGCTGAAGGGCGAGAGAGCAAGGCGCGGATCCACAGACTGGAGCATGAATCCTCCCTCCAGCATGCGCTCCGTATTGCGACGGGCGTGATCTCCGGTTACGCTCTGGCCAAGCAAGTTGGCCGTGACGTAGTCCGGCTCGCCGGGCGAGAACAGCAGTACCGACCCGCTGAGCGCGCCGTCGGTAAGCTGCGCGCACCGCGCCAGGGCAGCGCCGCGCAATTCGCTTGCGCGCGCCGTTAGCGCAAGTTGGCCGCCGGAGTGTCCGGCCAGATAGCGCTCGCACTCTTCGATGGTGCCTTCGAGCCGCGACTGCGTGTTCCGCTCCCGTTTCGAGCCGCCGTCTTTGCCAGCGCGAATGACGATCCACCGCGGCGAGGGCAAGCCGAGTTGCGCGCCCAGCAGATTAGTCAGCTCGTCGCCAAAGTTGGGAACCCAGGGATACGCGTGCTCGACCAGGCCTCCAGCCTGTAAATCCGACCGTGCGTCCGGCCGTGTACGAAAGCCAATAGGTTGCGCTTCGGCAAAGAAGGGCCGGGAGATGGAGACCGGCTCGGAGCGATGACAAACGTTCACGCCTCCGCGTGGATCGAAGGCGGAATAGAGCCTCCGTAGTTCCCCTTCTTCCATGCTTGCCCATTCGCAGGTGGGCCAGCACATCTCGAGCATCGGCAGCAGCGCGACGTAATCCGCCAGCGCAAGTTCCAGCGCGCCTTGGGCGCTGTCTCCACGCACATGCCATAACAGAGCGATCGATGTCCGCCCCGGAAACGAGGGAAGCAACGAAGGAAAACTCTGTATGTGGAGCTCGAAGGAAAAGGGATGCGACCAGCGAGCGAGCAGGCTCATCAGGCTGACACAGCGCCGATGGGCCGCGATGCGCTGCTCGTGCTCCGATGCCTGAACGGAATTACCGAGCGATTCGGGACGAATCTCGTACAGCGACAAGGCAAACGTCGCCTCGTGGACGCCGCAATTGCAGATCGAACGAATGCCTGGAATCTTCATATCGCTTGAGCCTAGATCAGGAGTTATGGCAGGCCGCATCCGCTTCGGGGTGAAGCGCAGGAGCCAGTCCGAGTATCTTTGACAGAGCATCGGCATTCAGGCCGGGGAAGCGCTCACGGAGCTCGCGAATCGTGCCCTCGAGCCCGGGGACCAGTTGCGTGAGAGGCTCGATTTGCCGCCAACACGCCTCGCCCTGCTCGGCATTATGCATCGGTGCTCCCTCCATATATCGTTCGCTGCCGCCAGCCTTGGGCCTGAACGAAGTTGGCTGGCGCTGTTTCTTCGATCGCTCCGCGTGAGTGGCTGTAATTCGCTCGGATTGTCTTTACCCCCGCGTGAAGATGATTCGAGGCGAATGCGATGCGAATCGCCCTTCCT
Organism: uncultured Acidobacteriaceae bacterium; assembly: GCA_903849645.1. Classification (GTDB taxonomy): domain Bacteria; phylum Acidobacteriota; class Terriglobia; order Terriglobales; family Acidobacteriaceae; genus Telmatobacter. The sequence goes on from CAINJJ010000040.1 coordinate 3,478, forward strand.
ATTGATAATGCAAATGTGAGGGTTTCAAGGCGGTTGCAAGCTTGCGCACACACATAGGTCGCCTTCAAGCTCGGGATCGGAAACAAGACCTTGCCCGAGCGCGGCAGGCTACTCGATGAGCGCAAGCCCGAGCGCTCGCACCGCGGCGCCTGCGCGCGCCAGTTCTTCGGCAGGAAGACGCGACGCCATGCGCCCGTCGCGGTCGGCGATACGCCAATCGGGACTGTACTGCCCGCGAAGCGATACAAGAGGCAGCCGAGGCAGCCGCGCCAGAAACTCCAGAGCCGGAAGGTGACAGCACTCCAGATGGCCCGGCAGCAGCAAAATGCGTACGATGACCAGCACACCCTGCTCCGTCATGGTGCGAATCGCGCCTTGCGCCGCCTGATAATATCCCTCCGCGTTCGACCATCTCTTCGCGCAGGCATCGTCGGCGTATTTCAAGTCGGGCAGATACACATCCACCACTCCGTCGAGCAATGCCAGCGTTTCCGGTGAAGAGTAGGCGTTCGAGTTCCACACAACCGGCAATGAAAACTGGGACGGAGCGGAATGGAGAAAGTCGAGTATCGCTGGAGCTGATTCATCCGGGTTGCCACCAAGAAATGAGATCGAGCGTGCAAGCCCTGTGTCGACTGTCTCCCACGTTTGCCTATTCAACGGAGTTCGGGATCTTGCTTCTGGAAACAGCAAGGACGATTGCTGGCAAAAGCGGCAGCGCAAGCCGCAGCCGGCGAGTGAAATCACATGCGATGGATTGATCGGCGGCTCTTCTCCGATGTGAACGAAGCTCTCGGCCAGAATCGCCTCCGCATCGAGCCCGCAGAATCCCCGATCGCCCGCGGTTCGATCCACTCCGCAGCGGCGGGCGCAGAGTACGCATCGGCGCAGCAACCGGCGCGCAATCTCGCACTTTAGCGCAAGTATCGACTGCTCGCCGGATGCGCACACTGCTGCCTCGCTTCGCCGCCATGCATCGAGGGCGTAGTTGTGCATCGCCCACAGTCTGTCCAGCGGCGCTGGCTCGATCTCCGCGGTAGCATATCCGCAGCCGAAATCCCGCATGGATTGAAAGCGTGGCCCGGTGAAACCCTCAAGCGGCTCGGAGCGCACCTCGTACCCTGGATCCAGAGCCCGCAACAGCTCCGCGTCTTCCCAACGCGGATCGACGATCTCAAGGGCTCCGTCTTCCAGGATACGAATGCGCGAAGCGCTCATCGGGCGCGGACCTTCTCCCGGCGCAGCTCGCCGGGGAGCGTGAAGTAGTCGCTCTTCTTTATCGTCTGCTCGATGACGCTTCCGGTGGCCTGCGCAAACTCCTGCACGGTTTCCATGCAGGTTGCTCCCTTGGCGCCAACCACGTCCACGACGACCGAGCCATCGTGCCGGATCTGCACATGGAGATCTCCCCTTCCTGAATCCGCCGCGGACCGTGCCTGCATCTGGACTTCGCCGTTTGTCAGAACCTGGCTGGCGACTTCCCGTCCCGATTGGCGCAGGTGGTCCATGGCGAGATCGAACGTACGGCGATGCACGATATCGTTGATCGGCAGTCGCGTTTCCAAGGCAAGCATCCGAACGCCGCCTGCGCGGGATTGCTCGATCAAAACACGATCGCCGCGCATGTTCTGCAGGATTACGATATCGGCTTTGGGGCGCGGAAGCTGCTGAATTACGCGGTATCCAGCCGCAGGCGCTGAACGAAGTAGCGACGACGCGTCTTTGAGATGCAGATTGACTGACACTATCGGAACTGCTGCCTGCTGTTTACGGCGAGCGTAGTCTTCCGTGAGTTGACGCGCCCGCTCCTCTGCGGCCAGGCGGTCCATCTCGCGGCACTTCTCGCGGTCCGCGCCGCGATCCGTGTCTGTATTGGAGAGGACTGAGGCATAATAGCCGGAGGATTCGCCCGCGTCGTATTCAACCGAGTCGTTCGACTCATAGGGGGTGACATAACTCGTGTTGCTCATTGTCTTTCTCCTTTTTGGTTAGTCGACCGGGCCGGCCGGATCGCAGTGCATGCTGCCCCACTCGCGCAGGCTGCGGAACTGCTCGTAAAGCGCATGGACGCGAAGACGCTTTCTGTCGACGTGCGATTCGATCAGCGCTCGCGTCAGTTCGCAGCCTCTCGATTCGGCTTCGCTCTGCGCCAGCTTCACTACCGAGCACAGGTCCGCTCCGGAAAATCGCTCGGTTACATCGGCGAGCGCCGCGGCTACATTCGAGACATCGGGAAGGGTGTTGGCGAGCCACCGTTCCAGCATCGCCTGGCGCGAACGCGTATTCGGCACATCTACGAAGAAACTGTTATCAAAACGCTCTGATCGTGTCATGGTGAGCCCGATTTCGCCTAATTTTGCTAGGGAGTTACTAGCACCAACGATGAAGTTAGGGTTGGGATTATCAGATAGCCAGCTCAGCAGTGCTCCGGAGCAACGCATCATGGTTCCGCCGTCGCGTTCGGTGGATTCACCGAATGCCTTTTCAATCTCGTCAATGAAGACCACGTTGGGGCTCATTGCCTCGAGCGTGGCAAAGGCCTGCGCGAACCGGCGCTCGGTTTCTCCGAGCAGAGAACTCATGAGAGCAGATATCTTGAAACTCACAACGGGCAGTCCCACGATATACCCGATCGCGCGCGCCAGCATCGTCTTGCCTGTTCCGGGAGGTCCGACGAGCAGCACACCGCGCGCACGTGACGGCCCTGTAATTCGCATCTTGTTCATATGGATTTGTAGGTAGTTCACAAGGTAGTCGAGCCCGATGGGGATCTCGGCCCCCTCTGTGCTCAGCACCTCCATCTCCAGCTCGCGACGCAGTTGCGCGCACTTTCTGGCGTGCAGACACGAAAACGCCGCATCGACGTTGTTGTCCAGCGCGAGAGAGTCGCATAGCGCGTCGATGGCCGCGCTCCTCGTCAACCCGACCAAACCTGGCGCCAGGCGCCGGGCATCGCTCTGGATCCGCGGCACGTCGAGCACGCTGTCCTCGCGGTGCATCATGGCCAGCCGCTCGCGCGCGATAAATTCCAGCTCGTCGGCTCTGGGATAGCCGATTTCAATCCGCACAAACTGGTCCGATAGCATCGCGGGCAGGTAACGGCACGACTCCGGCGGCTCGATAAACACAAGCAACAATCCGTGATGTACGGTTTCGCTCGACAGCATCTGGTTGAGCACCATACGCACGCGGCGATCCCCGTTCTCGTCTCCGAGATAACGCACGAAATCTTCGAAGACTACCACGGCTCCGCCTTTGAGCTCGCGCGCGTTGGTCAGCAGAGAAGTCGGTTCGTTGCAGTCGCCGACCGTGTTCCAGGCAAGGGTATTGGGATCTAGACGCCGCCGCCCGGCCACCGTGAAGTGATACAGCGGATGCTGAAGCGAGCAGACCGTCTCCTTCACGATGTTCATCGCGTGCTCGCGGTCTCGCGTGGTCAGCAGGCACGCGCGCACCGCGCCGCTCTGCTGGCTCGATGCGATCAACTGGCGCAGTTCCGTTCCCGCGCCGGTAGCAAGTGGTGTAATGACTGCCATATCGCCCTTCCTTTCGTACCCAGGTTAGTTGCGCCGCAGCGGCTGCGTTGCATTACGCGCACGAAGCTGCGCTGGAGTCAGGATCTGCGGCCGCGGCGGCGTGCTGCCCTGGGCCGTCCTGCCCCGGCGTCGCGCTGACATGCTCGCGAACAGAAAGTAAATTAGTATCAGGGCGGCCGCAGCGCCGATCGTCTTCAGCGCCCCGTAGAGATACGATTGGTAGCGCGCGGTTTCTTTCGCTCTTTCTTCATCCGAGATCGTCACCGTCGCCGCCTCCGGCGGCTTCACCGTGACGGCGGGCGACTCCGAGCTGCTAAACACCGTGAGCTGGCCTTTCAGCCCATGCTCCTCGAACGCCTTCTTCCATTTGAAGGCCTGATCGGCAGGAAGCCAGAGTGCAGTTACCGAGACGCCCTGCAGCGTCTCCCACGGAAAGTCTGCCGTCGGCCCGTTGCTTGGCTTGGCGCAGGTGGATACCGACGACGTCGGGGGCTCGGCAATGAGGTCCGAGTACACCAGCAGGTACCTGTTGCTCGGCGCGGGCTTCGCGCTTGCGAACTCCTCGCCAGCAAGCCTGAACGCGCCCGCCACGTCGGTGCACTTGCTGTAGCCGGCGCAGTTGAACAAAGCACTCCGGCAACTGCCAACCAGCCAGCGGTGCAGCCTGATCCAGTGCGCGGCTCTTGTGCTCCAACAGTGCGAGATAGTGCAGCGGATCGTAGATCGTGGCTTCGCGTTCGTAGCTGCG